>CAZLXI010000007.1:0-66642 GCA_964563435.1 uncultured Lacihabitans sp. | reverse complement strand
TATCGTTCGATTTCTCCTCCACGGTGTATTCAATATTCACGGTACCGTCATTCTGAGGAACAGGCCTCGGGTCTATCTTTTGCGGGTCAAAATACCCCAGTCTCGAGAGCCCCTGTACGGTCTCCACCAGGTCGGCCCGGCTGAATTTCTGCCCGGGCTTGGTCAGGATCTCCCGGAATACCACATGGTCACTGGTTTTGGTGTTCCCGTTAAGAATGATCTTGGAGATGGTGGCCTGCTTCCCTTCCCGGATACGCAGTTCAATGTCTATCGAATCACCGACTACCGCCGTCTCCACCGGCTCCACCTGAAAATACAGGTAACCGTCATCCTGGTAATACGAACTCACATCACCGCCGGTAGGCTTCCCGCTCAACCGTTTCTGAAGATCTTCCGGATCATAAACGTCCCCTTTTTCAATGCCCAGGATCAGGTTGAGGGTATCTGTATTCCGGACATAGTTTCCTGACCAGGTGATATTACGGTAATAAAAACGCTGCCCTTCGGTTACTTCCATCACAATGCCCACATTACCGTTCGGCCTGGTATAAACCGAATCCTTATCAATGCTGGCGTTCCGGTAGCCGTTCTTGTTCAGAAAAGCGATCAGCTTCTCCTTATCTTCCTTATATTTCTTCTCCCGGAACTTAGAAGGCGTAAATATGCGCAAAGGGGCACGCTCTTTGGTCCCCTTCATCTTGGAAAGCGCCCGCCACTTCGGAATTTCATGGAGGCCGGTCAGCTGAATTTCGTCGATCTTGGTTTTCCTGCCCCGGTCGATGTTGAAGATCAGCTGAGCCGAACTGGCCCGGATGGTATCATTGATCTGCTGCGCCTGTACGGTGGTATGAAGGTAGCCCTTGTCCAGGAAATGCCGCCTGATGATGTTCTGCATATTCTTGACCATAGCCTCCGTGATCACCTTGCCCTTATTGGTATTGATCTTCTCTTCCAGAGTTTCGCGTTGTCCGCTCTTTATGCCGTTCAGCACGATCTTATTCAAACGCGGCCTCTCCCTCAGTTCCAGTTCGAGGAAGACCTTATTGTCTTCGACCTTCGTGATATTCACGGCCACATCTTCCAGGATACCCTGCTGCATGAGCCGTTTGATAGCAGTAGAGATCCGCTCGCCGGGGATCTCGATCTTATCGTTCACATTCAGACCCGAAACCGATATCAGGGTGTTCTGGTCGAGGTATTTCACACCGGTAACGGTTATGCCACCGATAATGTATTCTTTGGGATTCGCATAATCTACCAGCTTCGGAGCTTCGGCAGGCGTGGCCTGGCGACCCACACCGATTCGCTGAGCACGCACCGTAAGGGTAAACCCTACCAACAGAAGAGAAAAGAAAAGTCTTGAATAACGGGTCATCTGAAAATTAATCATGGGTTTTACCGAAACGCCTGTCTCTGGTTTGAAAGGTTTTTACTGCATCCAGCAAATGACTTTTCCTGAAATCGGGCCACAGCACATCTAAAAATAAAAGTTCGGCATAAGCAGACTGCCATAGGAGGTAATTGCTGATCCGGTGATCGCCTCCTGTACGGATCAGCAGGTCTACATCCGGGGCCGGGTAGGTGGAAAGATACCGGTTGAACTGTTTTTCGTCAATATCTTCTAAGGTCAGTGCCCCCGATCTTATATGGGAGGCCATTCGTTTTGCGGCCTGAATGATATCCCACTTACCGCTGTAGCTTAAAGCGATATTCAACACCAGACCGGTATTGTTCTTTGTGGTCTCCACACCCCTCTCCATATTTCTCCGGGCCGTTTCAGGAAGCGCATCCATATCACCGATACACTTTAACTGCACGTTATTCTTATGAAGCCGGGGCACTTCGTCACCAATGGTTTTTACTAAAAGGTCCATAATCCCATCTACTTCCACCTTGGGCCGCTCCCAGTTTTCCGTAGAAAAAGTATATAATGTTAAGTATGCTACTCCCAGTTCGGCACAGGTTTCCACCGTTTCGCGGACCGCAGTAATGCCGTTCTGATGTCCGAAAATACGCAAAGCACCTCTGCTCTTTGCCCATCTTCCGTTACCGTCCATTATAACGGCAATATGCTTCGGTAAATTGTTCAGACTGATCTCTTCCAAATGTTTAGGTGAAAAAGGGATTGCAAAAATATAAAATTACACAACTAATAAAAAGGCCAACCTCAAATAATACATTGTCGACCAGGTATTTTAATGTTTTTTAAGCCGGCCGGCCATTTTAAAAAGACCGGGATAAAGAAGAATTCCTTAAATTTGCGGCTTATTTATCAATTATCCCGAATGTTAAGAACTCATACCTGCGGACAGCTCCGGCTGTCAGATGTAAGCCATCCCGTAACCCTCTGCGGCTGGGTCCAGAAAGTACGTGACAAGGGCGGCATGATCTGGATCGACCTGCGTGACCGTTACGGCATTACACAGCTTATCTTTGAAGAAGGGAAAACGGCCCCTGAGGTTATTTCCACCATACGTTCTTTAGGCCGGGAGTATGTGATCTCCGCCACCGGGACCGTCCAGGAAAGGCTTTCCAAAAATGATAAAATAGAAACCGGCGACATCGAGATCAACGTAGAACACCTGGAGGTGCTGAACCCCGCCAGGCTGCCGCCTTTCCTGATCGAAGATGAGACCGACGGCGGCGATGAGCTCCGGATGAGGTTCCGCTACCTCGACCTGAGAAGAAATTCAGTGCGTCAAAACCTGGTATTACGTCATAAAGTAGCGCAGCAGACCCGCCTTTACCTCGATTCCAAAGATTTTATAGAAGTGGAAACGCCGGTTCTGATCAAATCCACCCCCGAGGGTGCCCGCGATTTTGTGGTGCCCAGCCGGATGAATCCCGGAGAGTTTTATGCCCTGCCTCAGTCGCCTCAGACCTTCAAGCAACTGCTGATGGTATCGGGTTTTGACCGCTACTACCAGATCGTGAAGTGTTTCCGGGATGAAGACCTGCGCGCCGACCGACAGCCCGAATTCACGCAGATCGACTGCGAGATGTCGTTTGTGGAGCAGGAAGACGTGTTGAACATGTTTGAAGGCCTGGTTCGCCACCTGTTCAAAACCGTAAAAGGAATAGACCTGGCGGAAGTTCCGCGTATGACCTGGGCCGATGCCATGAAATATTATGGTTCGGACAAACCCGACACCCGCTTCGGGATGCAATTCTCGGAACTGAATGACCTCGTAAAAAACAAAGGGTTCCAGGTATTTGATGAAGCCGAACTCATAGTAGGTATTAACGCTGAAGGCTGTGCTGATTACACCCGTAAGCAGTTAGATGAGCTGACCGACTGGGTCAAAAGACCGCAGATCGGCGCCAAAGGACTGGTATATATCCGGCTGAATGCTGACGGCACTATTAAATCGTCTGTTGACAAGTTCTATTCCGAAAGTGACCTGCAAGCCATCGCTGATCGTTTCGGAGCAAAAGCAGGCGACATGATCCTGATCATTTCCGGCCCGAAAGACAAGGCCCGAAAGCAGCTGAACGAGCTCCGCCTGGAAATGGGCAGCCGGCTGGGGCTTAGAAAACCCGATGACTTCCGGGTATTATGGGTACTCGATTTCCCACTCCTGGAATACGGCGAGGAGGAACAACGCTGGTTCGCCATGCACCATCCGTTTACAGCACCCAAGCCCGAAGATCTTCCCCTCCTGGAGAGCGATCCCGGCGGTGTAAGGGCCAATGCCTATGATATGGTCATCAACGGCACCGAGGTCGGCGGCGGGTCTGTCAGGATCTTCCAAAAGGAGCTTCAAAGTAAAATGTTTGAAATATTAGGATTCCCGCCGGAGGAGGCCAAAAAACAGTTTGGTTTCCTGATGGAGGCATTTGAGTACGGAGCACCACCGCATGCCGGCCTGGCCTTCGGATTTGATCGCCTTTGTTCTCTTTTCGGAGGAGCCGACTCTATCCGTGACTTCATTGCCTTCCCCAAGAATAACAGCGGCCGCGATGTGATGATCGATTCACCTTCTACTTTGCATGAGGAGCAGCTGAAGGAGCTGAATATACAGGTGCGGTAGAGGGTTTCTTGTTTGGGCAGGGTCTTGTTTACGCGGTTCCCGACTATGCTGTTATTGACAAGTTCGGTTCTCCGGAACCGAACTTGTCATACCCATTTTTCAGACACTTTCTCCGATTAAGGAAGGAGCCGGTCAAATACCCGGCTCACCACCAGCCCCAGCAGCACACCCGTCACATCTGCCACAATATCTTTCAGATCAAAAGACCTTAGAAAGGAGGCGGGAAGGAGATACTGCACGATCTCCGTAGAAAATGCAAAAACGAGCAGTATGAAAAACACCCGGCCCTCTTTCCGGAGACATTGCATCCAAAGAAAGCTTAAGCCTGCAAAAACGATCCCATGAGCCACCTTATCGTTGATCCACACGGGTGTATCGGCGGGAAGGTCAGTGGATGGGGCAAACAGCAACACACAAACGCATACGGTGGCTGTAATAGCCGGGTATGGTTTAAGGAGCCAATGTCGGACCATTACCGGAAAATCCATTTGAACAAAATCACTGTTAATCTGCTAAATCTGCGTCTTCCGACCCATGTAAATTAATTACCTTGAAATCCATCGGAATTCGTATTCCAGTTCAGGGATCTTGGTTCTGTCTGCGATCCTTCTCAAACGTGCCGGAAGGGCCAGCAGGTAATCCCGCGCCCTTTCCGCAGAAGAGTTAAGGTCGGTTATCTTATCAATTTTCCAGTCTTTCAGCAGACCTTCGAGGATCTCTATATAATCAATAGTTGTATACACACCCAGCCGTTGGGCCGAATCTGAAAAGTGGGAGAACACCTCACCGATCTTTTCACCGGTCTCTCTCAGGAAGTGGGCAGGCATCACTATTTTCTTACGCATCATATCTTCAAAGGCCAGCATCACCCCCGAAGCATCTACTTCAAAAAACTTGGAAATAAAAGTTTTATAAGCTCTTGCGTGCCGCATCTCGTCGGAAGCGATTTTACCGCAGATCTTCGACAGGTGGTTGTTACCGAATTTCTTGGCCAAGGTGGCGGTTCTCCGGTGTGAAATATTGGTGGCCAGCTCCTGGAAGGAGGTATAGATAAAGTTCCGGTAAGGGTCACCGTCCGTACCGATGTCAAAACCGTCGGCGATCAGCCACTGGGTAGAAGTTTCCATCTCCCGCATATTGATCCTTCCGGAAAGATAAAGGTATTTATTCAGCAGGTCGCCGTGGCGGTTCTCTTCCGCCGTCCACCACCGTACCCATTTCACCCAGCCGGAATCCGGCTCCTCCACCTGTTTGATCCCTTCCACGGTCATGAGCCAGGAGGTGTAAGTGGGCAAAGCCTCCTCCGTGATACAATCGCCTACCAGCACCGCCAGGTAATCGTACGGCAGTTCGCGGCAGGCTTCCTGGAGCTCCTTCAATTCATCCAGGAAATCTTCCCGGGTAGAGTCGGGTAAAAAGTCGGAAGGTTGCCAGTTCGATTCAATAGGATTCAGGAATTCCATAGAAAGTTCATCCATTTCCTTTCCAAAGTGTTTCATTACTTCTATTCTCGACGGCTCCATGTATACGTAAGACTTTTTTTGGTGCAAAATTACTGAAATATACATTATTCCGGTAGTAAAATCATAAAACCCTGAAAAAACTATTCCAAAAGTATTCCCCGAATGACATAACTTTGTAAAAAAATCAATCTCTTGAAGAAAGTCCTCGATTATATCCTGGGCAGTATATATTTACTGTATTTCGGTTTCCTGATGGTGATCTTTCACGGTGTACAGGTGATCGCCTATCATGTTTTCGGCCCCCGCGCCCACCAAAAGTCAGTAGAGATCTTTAACCTCTGTATTATTGCAGGCTGGTATGTGACCGGTTCGACCGCCTCATTTTCGCAGCAGACCGACATCCCCACCGGCAGAACCGTCATCTTCATCTCCAACCACCAAAGTATGTTTGACATTCCGGGCATCATCTGGTTTCTGAGAAAATACACCCCGAAGTTTGTTTCCAAAAAAGAGCTGGCCCGGGGTATTCCAGGCATCTCCTATAACCTGCGGGTGGGTCAGGCCGCGCTTATTGACCGGAATGACCCGAAACAGGCCATTTCCGAGCTTCTTCGTTTTGCAAAACACATTTATGAAAATCGTTTTTCCGCCGTTATCTTCCCCGAGGGTACACGGTCAAGAACAGGCAGGCTTAAGCCTTTTGCCGTGGGTGGAGTAGCCACATTACTGAAAAAATGCCCGGAGGCCCTGGTAGTACCCATCGCTATCCGTAAAACCGGCAGGTTCAACCCGAAAGGGTTTTTCCCCCTGACCAGCTTCACGGCTATGTCTTGGACCGCGCTGGCCCCGATGGAGCCCGCCGGCATAGCCCCAGAAGAGGTGGTCAAAATCTGTGAAAGCCGGATCGCCGGTTTTTTAAGTCAAAATCCTGTCTGAGTACTATGATTTTCTTATTATTTGATGCATATTTACAAAACAATTTTCCGTTTCCGCCGGACGTTATTAGTGTGCGGCCCCGTTATTCAGGATGAAATCATACATTAACCCAAATATCCCGGTGTTAAGACCATCCGATACGGTGGATGACGCGCTTGTGCTTTTCAGTGACCTTAAACTAAATCATTTACCTTACGTCATCGACGGGTCTTTTGAAGGCTTTTTTTCAGAGGATCTCCTGCTGAATTATGATATTGATGACCTGCTAGCCGATATCCAACCCCTTCCGGCTGAGCATTTTCTCCTGGAAAATGACCTGCTTACAGAGGCGGTCAGGAAAACCGCCGGCTCGGAGATCATGCTGCTGCCGGTATTCAACGCCGACGGGCAGTTTACAGGGATCGTGGAAAAAGCGGAGCTCTATGAGCGTTTTATTGGTCAGCTTGCGTTGCATCAGGCCGGCGGATTACTGGAAATCAACCTGAAAGGGAAAGACTACTCATTGACAGAAATATCAAGAATTATAGAAAACGAATCGGGAAAAATCATCAGTCTTTTTATTACACGTGACGGGAATAACGACATGATCCTCTCTATTAAGCTGGACATTACCCTTATCAGCGCCGTCATCAGTTCCCTGGGCCGGTTTGGCTATGAGGTGGTCTCCTATCATAGCTCCGAGCCTGTAAATAACCTGGAGAAAGACCGGTTCGAACTGCTGATGAAATACCTCAGCATTTAAACGTTGCTTTTTTATGAAATTTGCTATTCACGGCAGACCTTTTAAACAGGAGTCGGTGCTGGACATCCAGGACATCTTCCGGGAACTGGACGCCAACGGGATCTTCTACCAGATATCCGGCACCTTCTCTGACCTGCTTACGGAAAGTAATATCCGCTATGATAAGAGTCAGATATTCAGCGAAAAAGAGGAGTTGTGCGATATCGATGTAGCCCTCAGCCTGGGCGGTGACGGGGCATTTCTGGAAACACTGGGAATGGTGGCGCACAACGAAACCCCGGTGCTGGGCATTAACTTCGGCCGGCTGGGTTTCCTGACCGACATTGCACCGAAAAATATCCGGGATACCCTGTCCAAGATCCTTAAAAAAGAATATACCGTAGATGAACGGATCATGCTACGGGCCGATGCCCGCCAGCCGATCTTTGCAACCGGCATGGATTTTGCGCTCAACGAAATAGCGATTTCCAAAACCGATACCTCATCTATGATCGTGATTCATACCTATATTGATGGTGAATTTCTGAACAGCTACTGGGCTGACGGCCTGATGGTGGCCACACCTACCGGCTCTACCGGCTATAACCTGAGCTGCGGCGGACCGCTGGTGATGCCCATCTCCAATGACGTCATCATTACACCCATCTGTCCGCATAATCTTTTCGTGCGGCCGATCATTGTATCAGGTAAAAGCAAAATCACCCTCAAAGTGGAAAGCCGAAGTAACAACTACCTCGTTTCCATGGATTCAAGGGCGCGAATCGTGGACGATGAGATGGGAGAGATCACCGTAAGCCTGGAAAACTTTAAAGCCAAACTTTTGAAAATTGACGGTACGAGCTTTCTTTCTACCCTTAGAAACAAATTAAAATGGGGTGAAGATGTGAGAAATAGAATTTAACAAAATAAATAAAAGCACTTCACTCCTCGTTTAGATAGGAAGAGGCTTTTTTAATTTAATGACTGAAAAATGCTAAAGAATAAAATTTACTTTATTACAATAGCTATTGCTTTCCTACAAACTCATTCTGCTTTCGGACAACTAAGTGATCTATTCAAAAAGGACGCTAACAGTTATTCTACGGTAGGGATAGGGGGCGGTTCTTCCCATTATTTCGGGGACCTTTCGCCTCATCGCACATTTTACTATGCGATTTATTCCAATGTACGTTGGAATGGTACTATCAACTATCAGATCCATTTTAACCCCCGGTTTTCTACCCGTGCAGCATTTTCGTATGTCCGTATTTTCGGAAATGACGCCACCTATGGGTGGTCATTTGCCGATGACAAGGTCAAAATGGCCCGGATGCGCAATCTCCACTTCCGGAACGACCTGATGGAGTTCACGGCCATGGGGCTGTTCACCCTTATTCCCATGGATGAAAAAAAAGCAAAGAATTCACCGCTTCAGTGGAGTCCCTACATCGGCATCGGGATAGGCCTTGCCAGCAATGACCCGAAAGCACGGGGGAGTATTCAGGACGCCAATGGCAATATCCGGTACGATGGGGACGGGAACGTGTACACCCGACCCTGGCAATCCATGAGAAGTGAGATGAATGAAGGCCAGACCAAAGTATATTCTTCTATAGTTCCCGTAGTTCCCCTGTCTCTGGGGATCAAAACGAAGCTAAACCCCAACTGGACCCTTTCGCTGGAGGGAAGCCTCCGGCTTACTTTCTCTGACTACCTGGATGACGTTGGTAATGGTAACTACACGGGCGGGGAGTTCTCTTACCGCGCGGCTGAGGATTACTATGCTATTAGCGGAAAGCCACGTGCAGCAGATTTTAAAAAGGCCACCGGAAACCCTACCGCTGCTGACATATACCCTTCGGTTTATGCGCGTTCGGTGATTGATCCTACGGGACCGAGAGGGAGCAGAGGCAGACTGAAAGACAATTACATTCTCACCCAGATCACTCTCAATTATATTATCACCAGCCGGGTAAAGTGCCCCCCAATAACGCAATGAAAACGGTTTACGGGCTACTTTTGTGGGTGCTTATGCCGGCCGCCGCGTATGCGCAAAAGGTGGAGTTTGGCGGCGGCGGCGGACCTACCTTCTACAAGGGCGATCTGCACCCCCGGTTTCGTCCCTTTAATCCGGGAGTGGCGGGCAACCTCATGCTCCGGTATAACTTTAACAGGGTGGTATCTGCTAAAATCAATGCAATGTATGGCATTGTTGGGGGAGATGACCGCCGGTCAGGTGACCCCTTTCAGCGGGAACGTAACTTTTCTTTCCGGAATACGGTACTGGATTACCACGTGCAGGTGGAGTATAATTTCCTGAATTTCCGTACCCACGACAGCCGGTATGAATACGACTGGACCCCCTACCTGTTTGGCGGTTACGGCAAAAGTATGAATCTGAAAAAAGTATATTCGGTAGGATCGCTTAAAAGTATACGTACAAATCAAAGTGGCGGGAATGACATCATCCCGTTCGGTATAGGAATCAAAAAAATACTGGGCCCCCGACTTAACCTGAGTGCAGAGTTCTCTACCCGGGTATTCCTCAATAAACGCAATGGAAGCTTGTTTGACGGATTAGACGGTAGAGATCCTTTAGCCCCCAATGCCTACTATGATTTAATAACAGATGCCCGGAAAGATGATTTTTTTCGTTATCCCAATATCCGGCAGAACGACAAATACTTTCACCTTTCAGTAACACTGAGTTACCTGATCTACACGATACACTGCGATATACCCGGTAAAAAATTTTCCATCTTTTAAGATGATGCCTGCACAATCGGTTTAGACTATCTATCGCAGATGTTTAAAAAAGTATGTTAAATGCAAGGCGTTGAGGATGAGGCCGAAGGAGCATACTAAAGGTATGTGACTGAGACCGAACTCCGAAAACAACGCAGCAGTTAGCATACTTTTTAAACATCTGGTTCCTGCGGCATGATTATCGCCATAATAAAATAGGCCAAAACCAGCCCGCCAAAGCTGAATACGGTCAATAAGGCCGTTAATATCCGGATAAGGGTAGGATCTACCTCCAGGTATTTGGCCAGCCCTCCGCACACACCAAGGAGCATGGCTTCCTGCCCTTTGGTCCTGAATAATTTCTTTTTCATTGCCTGTTTTGTTTAGAGCATGGTAAATTTACATTCAAAATTTTGATTATCCCACATTGTCAACACGGTGAACCGGATATCTTTGCTCCAAACTTTTAGGATATGTTTGTTGAAGCTATAGAAAAAGCCTCCGCTTTCACCTTTCCGCTGATCATTTCCAACCAATACCAGGACGGAAGCGTCAGTAGCAGCCTGGCAAGCTTTATCATTCTCAATGAGGAAGGATGGCTCCTGACCGCAGCCCACACTATTCAGGACACCTCGCTCCACCAGATGCACCTGAAGGAATACCAGGAATATATTCAGGGGGAAGGAACCGTTCTGAATCCGAAATGGATCCTGAATCACTCCCTGTGGTTCGGAGCAGACCATCACCGGGTTCATACATTTCATATATGGCCGGAAAATGATCTGGCTATCGCAAAAATCGAACATTTTAACCCCGGTCTGGTCAGGGAATATCCCGTATTCATCTCCCCCGATGCGGTGAAGAGCGGCCGTTCACTCTGCAAGCTGGGCTTCCCTTTTTATGATATACAGGCTGTTTTTACGGAGAATACCTTCCGTTATGACCCCGGCCTGTTTCCCATTCCCCGCTTTCCGTATGAAGGGATGCTCACCCGGATCATTTCGGGTGGGGCGGGCCTACCCGCGGCAGGCCTACCCGGGGCCGACCATCGGGTGACCGGGCACCCGGGAGCGGGTCCGGCAGGGTCTCGTCTGCCCGCAGCCGAAGTAGCAAGGGCCGGCCAGGCGCAATCTCATTCGTCACAAGAGATATTGTGGATCGAAACCAGCTCACCGGGCCTCCGCGGGCAAAGCGGCGGCCCGGTCTTTGATACCGCCGGCCGTGTCTGGGGCATACAGTCTATGACACGACACCTCCCGCTGGGTTTTTCCCCCTCCATCAAAAAAGACGGGGTGACCGTGGTAGAAAACCAATTTATTAACCTGGGCTGGTGCGCCCATGTTCAGGCGATTATGAATTTCCTTGACCAGCACGGTATAAAATATTACCGCACCGGGGATACGATGTAAATAATAAGGATAAAGCCGTCCTTCCCGTCAGAAAGGAAGATAAAATACTACCGGGCCGAGGATACGGCATGAATTTCGGGGGCATCCGGCATCGTAGCCAGGTACTCCGCAAAATGAATAAGCGCGGGAAAGTCGTTTTGATTGATCAGCCTGTCGCGGAAACCATAACCAAAGACCCGTTTCACCGGAATTTTAAAGCTCGCCCTGATCTCCAGGTCATAGAATTCCGTAAAATCTCTGCCGTCAGTAGCCTTTTCCGGTACCAGCAGGTCATATTCACTTTCTCCTCTGAGGTCATTGTCTACCACAAGTGGAGAAACCCGCCCGAGGATCTCAAACTGTCTTTTGATCAGTACCTTCCGGCTGGGTAATTTCGCTGTGCCTGACCACCAGATATCTTTCACATCGTTCATCGCCTGGCGGGTTTCTTCCACAGAAGACACGGCCCCGAGCCTATCCAGGGTTTCACGGATATTCCGGGTCATTTCCTTTTCATAATCCTCATCACTGAGTATCGATTTAATTCCCAAATGCACCCCGAGCAGGTTAGAATATGCATCTTCTACCGAAAAGCTGGAATACCTTTCCGGAACCAGGGGAATATACGAAGACCCGTACCAGGTAGAGATCTCATGCCACACCGAAAGATCGTAAGCGATCTTTCCGGCCAGCCGGGCTATATCTTCGTCATTAAAGCTCTCCGGAATCTCCACCGAAAGCTTTTTAAGCCCCCCTTCTTTGCCCAGGCGAAAATCAATCAGCCCCCGTTCCCTGTTTTCGCGAATAAGCGCATACAGGTAAGCGGTATAGTCTGCAATATCTCTCAGGTGACCCATATCGATGAATCCCCCCTTCCCGGTATAAATGATTCCGTTATTTTCCTGCTTACTGCCCAAAAAGGTATGACCACCCAAAGCATTCACCGATGTGATATCGGTAACTTTCAGGAAAGACAGCACGGAGACCTTCACATCTACTCCGAAGGAACAGCAAGTTCTGATGATTCGTTTGGGGGGTGTTTTCAGGTCAATGGTCCCGGGAATCCTTCCAAACGTAAGGAAAGGGATCCACACAAAAAGTAATATCTTTTTCATTCTAAACTAAAACCTGCCGGATAACAGAATATTAAAGAAACGATAATATTGGGGTAATATTGAAATGTTAACAAAAAACGGAGCGTATCTGTTCAAATAGAGCGTAAATGACTCAGATTTAGCAGATGAACATAGATTTATGGAACGCAAATAGCGCGGAGGGAGGCGGATGAACTCAGGTTGCAGAGAAAATCGATGATACAGATCTATCAAATGAATGCGGGTTATATAGAACACAGAGACGCGAATGGAGCAGATTATCCGCAGATAAAAGAATATCTGCACCTGTCTGCCAAATCCGCGTCATCTGTGTTTAACCTTTACGTAGTAAGCGTAGGAAAGGTGTTTCTTACCGGCATGATGATCCACATGATGATGTAAGGAATGAGGGCCGGAACCGGCGTGATCAGAGCGATCACGAACAGGAGCCTTACTAGGGTCACGTCGATATCAAAATACTCGGCAAGACCTGCACAAACACCGCCTAACATGGATTCTTTACCTTTTATTCTAAATAGCTTTTTCATAATTTGCTTTGTTTTATGTATCAAAATTAACAGGTCACATGGTACTATGCAATACAAAGTACACAAGTGGTCGGGGGATGTGAAGAGCGGTTTTTTAAAAGGGTAAGGCCTTAATTTTTTAAGTTTACAATTACAAAGACACAAAAAATCCTGCCGTATAAAACGACAGGATTCTCAAATACAATCTCTGCAGGGCGTCACATACAATGCCTCTACACTCCCCCTGCTCAATAACGATACCCTTAACGGAATTCCGGCACAAACATTAACCTCGCCTGTATCCTGTCCATATTCTTTATAGAACGCAGTTGCTGATAAACCGGTGCGAATTCTCCCAGGTAGGCTGTTATACGGGTATCTTCCTGTTTCCTGCTGAGACGTTCGATGAAACGGTCGAGCTCCGACTTGGGGTAAGGATAGTATTTTACCTGGAAGTCGCCTTCACCCAGGTTCGCTTTCCGGGCGGCGATCGCCACGGCCTCATCCAGCCCGCCTAACACATCCACCAGGCCGTGTGCTTTGGCCTGCTCACCGGTCCAAACCCTGCCACCGGCCACAGACTTCAGCTTTTCAATGCTCATTTTCCTTCCCTGTGCGGCTTTAGAAGTAAAGGTCTCATAACCGTCATTCACCATATTCTGAATGGTTTGCTTCTCGGCATCCGACATTTTCCGGGTCAGGGAGGGAGAATCGGCAAATTCGTGGGTCTTCACTCCGTCAAAAGTGATCCCCAGCTTGTCATTCATCAGCTTTTGGGAGTTCAACAAGAGGCCAAAGATACCTATAGAACCCGTGATGGTGGTAGGGTGTGCCACAATGGTGTCACATCCCATGGCCATATAGTAACCGCCGGAAGCGGCCAAATCGCCCATAGAAGCGATCACCGGTTTTTCTTTCCGGACCAGCTGGATCTCGCGCCACATGATATCGGAGGCCATGGCGCTCCCGCCCGGCGAGTTGATCCGCAGTACGATAGCCTTTATTTTTTTATCTTTACGCGCTTTCCGGATCTCCTTTACGAAGTCGTCCGAACCGATCACCTCCGTATTGCTCTGCCCCTGTATGATCTCTCCCTCCGATACAATGACCGCTATCCTGCTTTCAGCACTGCCCGCTTTTACATATTTCTTCGCTTTGCCATAGGGCTTCAGACCCATATAAGATATTTTCGCGTCTGCCTTGATCCCCAGTTTCTTGCGGATAGCATCGTCATACTGGTCCATGTAGGCTTTGGAAGATACGATTCCGTGACTAAGACTTTCGTCGGCCGAAAGCATGGAGGCCTTGTTCAGGATGCGGTCAACCTCTTCTTTAGTCATCTTCTTATCAGCAGCAAAGTCAGCGTAAATGTTCGTGGCAATGGAGCCGATATAGTGGCTCACCTGCTCCTTGCTTTCCGCACTCATGTCAGCTCGTATAAAAGGCTCTACCGCACTTTTGAACTCCCCTACCCGGAACACCAACGGCTCCAGGCCCAGCTTATCCAGCATTCCTTTGATAAAGGTTACTTCACTTGACAGCCCGTTAAATTCAACTCCGCCCATGGGGTGTAAAAATGAGCTGTCGGCTACTGCTGCTATCAGAACCGCCTTCTCCGAGAGGTAATCGCTGTAAGTATAAACAAATTTACCGGTCTTTTTGAAGTCTTTTAAAGCAATCCTTACTTCTTCCAGTTCAGCGAAGCCCAACATGGGGTTATTCAGGGTGATGCTGATGCCTTTGATATTGGGATCCAGGGCAGCATTGGCTACGGCGCTTTTGAAATCGTTCAACCCGATATTTGGAATACCGTCACCGAACATTTCCGAAAAAGGATCTTCCGGAAGGGATAATTCCGTAAACCGGCTGTCAAAATTTAATTTCAGCACCGACTTTTCCCTGACGGTGATAACGGAGTCACTTCGCGAAAACATCGAGCCTATCCCCACCATGACAAAGAAAGAGATGACCATGAATAAGAACAGACCTATGATTGTGGCCAGCACATATTTAAAAAACTGAAGCATTATAATCCATTTAAAAATTCTTCACAAAAGTAATATATCCTGTATAACCTGTTTCCGGGAAATGATCAAACGGAAAAATAGCAGGGTGAATGGTCAGAACTCCCGTCCGATGGTGAAAAACAATTTCCTTTCGCCCATCTGATTGACCGAGTAATAGGTGCGAAGGTTGATGTTGTAGAAAGTCACAATATCCATACCCACTCCGCCTCCGACCAGGTGATCATTACTAAGCCTCGAATTGCTTCTTTCGGGATTAAAGTTTTTCACATAGGCGTAATCCAGGTACACATTCGGGTAAACGGTGACAGGAACAATGGAAAATTCCTTCTTTTTGATGATCCATCCCACATTGAATTTACGATCAAAAGCCTTAAATTTCAGCGTATTCCGGTTTAGCGCGAAATACTGACCGTCAATCACGTAAAGCTCATAGCCCCGGGCTATATTCCCGCCGTAACCCAATCCGCTGACCAGGAAATAATTCTGCTTCCGGGGGAGCGAGGCCTTACCCCGCAGACCTAGTTCAAGGAACCATTTTTCGGCCAGGGAAAAATAGTGGTTATAAGTCAGCATCAGGTTGGTCTGGTCTTTTCCGTACAGGGCAAAAAAATGATTGATGCTTCCGGCAAAAAAGTTACCTTTGACCGGATATTGTCTTACATTCCTGAAATCTGCCCGGTATTCATAGCCTATATTCACCAGGGTCTGGTGGTCCTTCCCTTCACCGAAATACTCCGGGTTGGCCATGACCACTGTATCGGATATCCTGCTCCTCGAAAATCCGAAGAACCAGGTATGAAAGTAATTGTAATCCCGGCGGTACCTGAAGTCGGCATAGGCTCCGAAACGACTGAAGTTCAGGCTATCGGAGCCGATAAAAGACAGTTTATCATTCCAGGTCCGGTAGGCCAGGTTCCGGCGCGAAGTATAAAACACGCGGCCCGATACCCCGAACCGCTTTTCCTTATCAATATAAGGCCGTGAATAGCCCAACTGATAATGGGGTGTAAAACCCAACTGCACGCCGGCATAAAGGATATCCGCATTGCCCGTAAAATTGTATTGGGTCATGTTGACCCCGTAGGTCAGCCTCCGAAGATCCCTGCCCCGCTCATACCACCACTCGTTAAAGCTGCGGTCGCCCAGGGCCAGGTAGGGCAATACCGACCAGTACCAGCGTTCCTTTACGTAAATGGTCACATCCAGCTTTAGCAGGGAATCGACCGTATGGCCTATCACGATCTCCAGGAAAAGATTGGTATTGGTGATATTCGACCGGGTGAGTTCCAGCTTTTCCTGCAGCTTATCCGCCGAAATGAAGTCGCCCTCCTTAAATACCACTTCCCTCTCAATGATCGACGTTTTCGTTACCTTGTTCCCTTCTGTCCGGATGCTCCGCACCTGGTAAATGGAATTTTCAAAGGCCGCGACATTCCCCCCCACAAACCACAGGGCCACTATTAAGAAACCGGGTAATCTCAAACTTAAAATTTTGCAAATAGTTGCAAATATATCTCAATAATACCGGAAATCATCGAACCGGACCCGGAAACCGGTCCTTATTTTTTAGTCATTCTTAACTGAAAACTCGCAGTATTTCGTAGTTTTGCGCCTTCAATCATTATTGAATGAATTATTCTTTATCGCATATACCGGAGCGAACCTCCCAGCCACGTAATAACGGCCTGACCATGGTCATGGACAAAGGCCTCAGCCTCGGAGAAGCGGAGAATTTTCTCTCCAAAGCTTCCCGATTTGTGGATATTGTCAAATTAGGCTGGGCTACTTCCTACATCACGGAGAATCTTAAAGAGAAAATCGACCTGTACCATGCACACCATATCCCGGTGTATTTTGGCGGCACCCTTTTCGAGGCCTTTGTAGTCCGGAACCAGTTTGAAGATTACCTGCGGGTGCTGGACAAATTCGGACTGGAATATGCGGAAGTGTCTGACGGATCCATTACCTTACCCCATGAAGAAAAATGCAATTATATCGCCCGCCTGGCTACCCGCGGGAAAGTACTCTCGGAGGTAGGTTCTAAAGATGCTGAAAAGATATTTGCTCCTTACAAATGGATCGATCTTATGCGGAGTGAGCTGCAGGCGGGTTCCTGGAAGGTGATCGGTGAAGCCCGGGAAAGCGGCAATATAGGCCTTTACCGGAGTTCGGGAGAGGTACGCCAGGGACTGGTAGACGAGATCATCAATGCAATCTCCGCTGAAAATATCATCTGGGAAGCCCCGCAAAGACCCCAGCAGGTATATTTTGTGAAGCTGATCGGCCCCAATGTAAACCTGGGCAATATTGCTCCTGAAGAAGCAATTGCCCTTGAAACCACCCGGCTGGGACTGCGAAGCGACACTTTTGCATCGTTTTTACCGGAAGACATCAAACAAAAATACAAGCTGGGCAAGTACTTCCAGGACGAACGATTAAAACAAGATAACTGATAATGGAACTGATTTACTTCATCATTGACTTTTTAAAAGATCCGCTGACTGTTCTGCAACAATTCCTGGCCGAGTACGATAAACTTACGTATGCGTTGCTTTTCCTGGTGATATTTGTGGAAACCGGCTTTATCATTATGCCGCTCCTGCCCGGAGATTCCCTGCTTTTTGCCGTGGGGCTGCTGGCCGCCTCTACCGGGCAGCTGGATGTGACGGTGGTGATCCCCTTGCTGATCAGTGCCGCCCTACTGGGCGATAATGTTAATTATTTTGTAGGAAGCCGTTTCGGCCATTATATCAAATCCCGGGAAAAGATCCTGTTTCTGAAGCGGGAGTACATTGAGCAAACCGAAGAATTCTATGCAAAACACGGTGGGGTGGCGGTGATCCTGGCCCGCTTTATGCCTATCATCCGTACCGTAGCGCCCTTTGTGGCCGGTGCCGGCAGCATGCGGTACCCGAGGTATATTCTCTTCTGCATTATTGGTGCCGTGATCTGGGTGACCAGCATTACCCTGCTGGGATATTTCCTGGGAGCCAACGAATGGGTGAAGGCCAATTTTGAAAAAGTGGTTTTAGGTATTATCTTTATCTCTGTGCTTCCCATGATCATAGGGTTTATCAAAATGAAGTTCGGCAAAAAATAGAGACGCAAAATTTTGTGTCTCTGCAGTTTAAACATTTGGAAATGCAAAGCGCCAAATACAGATTCGGGTTGATCGGATTTCCCCTCTCTCACTCTTTTTCCAAACGGTATTTCACAGAGAAGTTTGAAGAGCAAGGCCTTTCGGAAAGCCATCGCTATGATCTCTTTGAAATAGAGGACATCCGTGCTTTGCCCGGCATCATTTCGGAGACCGAAGGCCTGAGAGGGTTGAATGTGACCATCCCGCATAAATTGAATGTGCTCCCTTATCTTTCCTGGATCGATCCGGCGGCGGAGCGTATAGGTGCCGTCAATGTGATAAAAGTAGAAAACGATAAGTGCCTTAAAGGCTATAACAGCGATTATTACGGTTTCCGGCGTTCGCTGGAAGAATTCCTGGACGGGAATACCCCCGAAAATGCCCTGGTGCTGGGAAACGGCGGCGCTGCACGCGCCATACGGGTGGCCCTGGAAGATATGGCTATCCCGCATAAGCTGGTGTCGCGGTCAGCCGGTGACGACCGGATCTCCTATGAGAAGGCCAATACCCTGCTGGTAGATCATACCCTGATCATCAATTGTACGCCGCTGGGTACTTTTCCCAAAACCGATACGGCCCCGGAATTGAATTATGAGCTGATGAGCAATGCCCATTTTCTTTACGACCTGGTGTATAACCCGGAAGAAACCCTTTACATGAAAAAAGGAAAAGCAAAGGGCGCAAAAAACATTAACGGTTATCCAATGCTGGTTTACCAGGCAGAAAAGTCATGGGAGATCTGGAATTCCGAAGATGTTTAAAAAGTACACAAACTGCTGCGTTGTTTCAGAATTCGACCTCTGTCACATACCTTTAGTATGCTCCTTCGGCCTCATCCTCAACGCCTTGCATTTTGCGCACTTTTTAAACATCTTCCCGGGCCATAAACAGTTGACACTTTTTAGACACCCTCACAGAACTCAAAACTATCAAACATATGAAATACGAAAAACATATCTTTATCTGTACCAATGATAAGCCCGCCCCAAAAAAGTGCTGCGGGAGTGATCGCGGGATGGTGCTGGTAGACCTCTTCAAGGAAAAGCTCAAAGAAAACGGCTTGAACAGGACCATGCGGGCTCAAAAGACCGGATGCCTGGATGTTTGTGCGTTCGGTCCGGGCATGGTAGTTTATCCCGAAGGTATTTTTTATGGTCATGTAACCCCGGAAGATGTGGACGAGATCTTCGAAAGCCATATCCTGAACAATAAGCCGGTGGAACGCCTCATCCTGCCGGAAGAATGATCGAGCATGTTTTCTTTGACCTCGACCATACCCTGTGGGATTTTGAACGAAACTCGGAAACCTGCCTCAAAGCAATCCATACCCACCAGATCGCCGGGAAGGTCCCCTACGAAGCCTTTGTCGGCACTTTCAGGGTGATCAACAGAGGGCTTTGGCGACAGTTGGAAGCCTATACCCTTACCCATGATGAACTGCGCAGAACCCGGTTCAGGAATACCCTCCTGGCTTTAGACATACCCTGTACCGAGGAAGAGTCACTGGCCATGAACGATGAGTTCATGCGATTGCTTCCGGTTCAGAAGCACCTGATCGATGGCGCCCTGGAAGTTCTGGAATATTTGCATCCCAAATATCAGCTGCACATCATCAGCAACGGCTTCCTGGATATTCAGACCCGGAAAATGACGGAAAGCGGTATACTTTCTTATTTCGACCAGATCATTACCAGCGACATTTCAGGAGCAAAAAAGCCAGATATAAAGATCTTCGATTATGCTTTAAGATCGGCCGGAACTACTCAGGATCGTTCCGTTTACATCGGAGATGATGAGATCGCCGATAAAACCGGGTCAGAAAATGCCGGCTTGCCCTTCATCCATTTTGATCCCGCCGGCAGCGCCTCTTCGCATGGAGTGATCCGGGAACTGAAAGATCTTAAAAGCATTTTATAAGCCATTTGTCAGGCCGGGAAGACAGGAGAATCTGACAGATCTCAAAAGTTTAGCCCTTTTTCAGAGCTGAAAGATAGGAAATGAGATCCAGCATATCCTGCTCGGGCAGCGGAAAGGGGGGCATAAAAGATTCCTTATCCAGCGCCTGAACCGATTTTATCTGGCTATGAGGGTATCTTCGCTGCTCCAGTTCACCCAACACTTTCACCAGGTAGGCATCCGAAGTTTTACTGGTAACGATAGCCTTCATCGTACTCCCATCGGTAAAGGTGATCAGGCTGGTCTCATACCCCAGGTTGATCCCCTGGTTAGGGTAAACAATGGCGTTGTAAAGCCCTTCCCGGGTCAGCTTTTTACCGATTGATGCCAGTGAAGGGCCGAAATCACTTCCCGAGGTTCCGTCACTGTGGCACACCGAACACATGTTCTGAAAAGCTTTCTTCCCGTTAGCCACATTCCCGATCCCGGAACTGAAGTCAGGTATAGGGAAAGCCTGAGCAGCCTCCGGACTACCATAAACATGCTCGAACTCCACTTTTATGTCGTTATGAAACGTTTTGCGCAGCACTTCTTTCGCGGCAGGGATTAGCTCCTTACTTACTTTGTTTACTTTCATCAGGTCCCAGAGGCGGACATCGCTCAGGTAGCCTTCCATGGCCAGAACGGCCGCTTCCCTGAGCTCAAACGGGTATTTCCGGTTCGTAAATACCTGGATCAGCTGTTTGGTCACCACTTCATGATCCACCAGGCCCATTCGCTCTATCCTCCTGACCGCAAAATTCTTATCGAGGGGTTTCCGGTTAAGAGCTTCCTTCAGGATCCCTATACCAAACAGGGCGTTGGCCACATCGGCAGCCTGCCGGTAAAGCACAGGGTCTTCACTTTTGTCCAAAATACTTAAAACGCGCGTTCGTTCACCTGAAATATGGTATTTCAGTGCAATATCCAGGAAGTCCCGATCACTCCTGATCCCGGCGAGCACGGCAGGTATCATCTTTTGAAAATCCTGGTTCTGCAAAATGGATTTTGTATCAAAATGCTTGAAAATAAGTAGCTTCAGTTCCTCTGTCCGCGAGTCCTTCAGCAAGGTAAGCAGCGCCTTGTTCCGGACGTCGGTCTCCTGGAAATCAAAGGCTCTGAAATAGCGCATCGTGCTTTCAAAAGGCGTATTCCGGATGATCTCCGCCAGGTATTCCGGCGTATTTTTACTCCGGCTTCTCCAGATGATATCACGGGCTTCGGGGCTGTTAAGCGAGGACTTCCCGGCCAGGTATTTTTCGAGGTAAACATCCCAGTGGCCTGTAGCGCCTATTCCCAAAGCCTCCAGCAGCCAGCGGTCTCCCGTCTTATAGGTATTCGCCAGGTTCAGCCAGGCTTCCGCGTTATCTGTCAGGTAGATCCGGGTAGCCACCGCCTGCTTCACCTGGTAGGAAGGATCGAGGGACATCCGGGTAAAAAATGAAGAATTATTCTCCTGTGGTGCCATCCGTACCGTAGCCGCACGGATATCTTCATCCGGGTGAAGGGAGAATTCTTCAAGATAAGCCGGATTCAGGTCCTTCAGCAACCATAAAGCCCGGGCCGTAAATACGGGTTGGTCAGCTTTGGCCAGCGCATACAATTCTTTTTCCACAGCCTTTCCTTTACGCTTCAGACCGGTCCAGGCCATATAACGAACAGAATTGGACGGATTCTTTAATGCCTCCATACAGGAGGCCACATCGTTATAATCATAAGCCGGAACTTTGTAGCCTCCTTTCCCTTTGGGGTATACCCGGTAGATCCTGCCCTTTTCAAGGTCACCGATAAAGTGGCCGCCAACACTCACATCATACCAGTCAGCCACAAAAACGGATCCGTCAGGACCTGCCGCCACATCCGAAGGCCGGAACCATTGGTCTTTCTCTGAAGCATTGAGTACCGTCTGGGTGCTTAATGCATACCCTGCATTCTGCTTATGGATCCGGTAAGCAATAATATCGTTATTTACGGCATCCCCCAGAAAAAGGGCTCCGCGATATTTCTCCGGGAGAAGGTCGCCTTCATAAACAAATATCCCGGTGGGTGACCCTGCCCCGATGACCCGGAGATTGGGCACTACGCCGGGGTCATTCTGATGCCAGTGCTGCTTCCATACAGAATCTTCCTTGTTAGTACGGTAGGCCCTCCAGTCGGCGCCCGTCATCTCATCTTTATAACCGTAATTTCCATAAGGAAGAACATAATTGATCCGGTTACTTCTGACACCGTCATCATCATTATCACTCTGCCATATACGCCCGAAAGAGTCGAGGCAGAGCTCATAATTATTCCTGAAATTCCAGCCTATCACTTCAAAATTTTTCGCATCGATATCACAGCGGAGGGCCATTCCGTCCTGGAAGGGCTGCAGGGTCTGGCCTATTTCACGTCCGTGGATATCCTTCAAGGGCTTACCTTCCCGGTCGGTCAGGCCCGTACCGTGGTTACCGAAATTAAAATAGAGCTTGCCATCAGGGCCGAAAATCATGGCATGAACACCGTGATCGCTTTGCAGACCTCCCGCGGTTTTAAAAAGAATCTCCTTTTTATCGGGCACATCGTCCCCGTCCTCATCGGTGAAAACAAATACATTCGGGCTGGCAGAAACGATCACCTTATTGCCCAGAACACATATCCCCAACGCAGCATTTACATCTTCTCCCTGGTAGAATACTTTGGTCTTATCTGCTTTCCCGTCACCATCCGTATCTTCCAGGATAAGAATTTTATCCCCTTTTTTCTCATAAGGTACGTGATTGACGTCATTCCGGTAGTTATATGCCTCACAAAGCCACACCCTTCCTTTATGGTCGATATCCATATTGGTAGGGTTAAATACGTCCGGTTCTGAGGCAAACAGGCCGGCTTCCAGGTCATTATCGGGTACATTTATCCCTTCAATGGTGATAAATTCTTTCTTCTTTCCCTCCGGGAAGCGGTCAAACCGGTTTTCTGAATTCTTTTTACAGGAAATTCCCGCTCCCAGAAGCACAATTATAAGCCCGACTCTAAACATAATATCGTATGCGATAAGCAGCACAAATCTACATCTTTTAACCCAAATTAAGGGCATAAAGGTTTTCGGAAACGTAATGTTGTGGTACCGTATTGCACAGTACACATTCCCCGTCAAAAAATAATACCGGCATAATTCCAGAACTTTTTGTAACCCAGCAACAGGAGCATAACGATCAACGCGATACCAAAATACAGGAATACGGCGGCGTACTTCTTGCCGTGGATCAATGTGCTTCGGATCTTTCCCATCCCGAGGCTGATCCAAACCACTACAAAAAACAGCGCAAGAATTTCTGTAGTAAGAAACTGACCGGGATCTGCATCGCGGAATACATCCTGAATGACCTCCGCCAAAGCCCAGCCAAGATTAACGTAAGTAAGAAAGCTGATCAATCTCAGCATTCGCCATTGCCTTTGCTCAAATATCCGGATCCGGGAAGCTCCCCGGAATCCTCTCCAGGTAGTCAAAAGCATAAGAAGACAGGTGATATAAATCAGGCCGTCCTGAATAATCTTCATGTTACAGGGTATAAATCCCTTCAAAATTAAATCATATTCCCCGGTTTATTCCAAAACTGACGGCATTTTCTCATTTTCACCGGGCCAGGAAGGATCAATAGCTTCGAAAATAGACATTTCAAGCTTTGAGCGGGAAGCTATGTCGGCCCTCCGTTCTGTATCATTAACCTCAAAAACGGGTATTTCGAGTCCGTATGATCTTCTCTTCTGCTTCTGCTTCTGCCCGGTAATTCCGGCTTTTCTCTCTAAAAGGATTCCAACTACCTTCTTTGTGTAATCTTCTCTTCTACTTCTGTTTTGTAATTCCGGCCGATGGGGATCTCGTTCTGCCCGATAATGATCTTGTTTCTTTCTATCCGTCGTACTTTGTCTTTTGCCACAATAAACGACTTATGGGTGCGAATGAATTTTTCCTGGGGGAACAGCAGATGCACCGATTTGACCGAACCTTTGATCACCACCTTTCTTTCAGGAGTATGAATGATGGCATAATCTTTCAGCCCCTGAATGTGCGTCACCTCCACCAGCGCAAGACGGATGCGGTTAACGCCACTCTTTACAAAAATATACTCGGGGTGGGTCTCTTTCTCGTCCAGAGAAGCTTCGTCTGACCGGAGAGACAGGAACTCTTTCACCCGGTCTGTGGCCAGCTTAAAACGTTCATAAGAAAACGGCTTCAATAAAAAATCGATTACTCCAAGCTCAAAACCTTCAAGCGCATAATCGCGGAAAGCCGTAGTGAATACCGTCACGGGCGGATGGGTCAATGACTTCAGCAGGTCGATACCGCTCATTTCGGGCATTTCAATATCCATGAAAACGGCATCTACCGGTTTTAATGATAAAAATGTCCTGGCTTCATAAGCATTGCTGAATCGGCCCAGGAGGCTCATGTCGCTGCTCCGGCTAACAAAATCAGCCAGCACATCCCGGGCCAACGGCTCATCATCGATAATGATACAACTTAACATGGTCGGTTGATTTTAAAAAGGTCACATGTTCGGGTCCTGTGTCCGCTTCCATAATAATACAGATTAACATAGCCTGTTGATTTTTAAGGAGACCCGGTATTTATCGGGCCGGTATTCGGTCTGCAGATCATATTCTCCGGGGTAGAGCAGGTCCAGCCGGTTTCTCAGGTTAACCAGCCCGATCCCTCCTGCCGGACGGTCCTGCTGCCCGTTCATTTTATTGTTGACCACAAGAACTTCAATCCCCGTCCCTACCCGGATATTCATATGCAGATATGCATCATGAATAGCTCTGCTGATGCCGTGTTTAAACGCATTTTCTACAAGGGGCAATAGCAGGAAAGGCGGAAGAGTGCAACTGTCCGTAACCCCGCTGACATTCATTTTTATATCGGCCTGATCCCCATGCCGAAGCTTTTCCAGTTCGAGGTAATTTTCCAGATACCGGATCTCCTTTTCCAAAGGAACCCGGACCTCATCACTTTCATACAGCATATATTCCATCATGGCCGACAGCTTCAGCACCACATCCGGGGCAATGTCCGATTTTTTCAGGGTCAGGGCATAAAGGTTGTTCAGGGCATTGAACAGAAAGTGCGGATTGACCTGAGAACGAAGGTAATTGACTTCGGCCTGCAGCTTTTCTACCCGCATATCCTGCAACAGCTTTCTTTGCTCATACCAGTCGATACTGAATTTAAGAGCTACCATCAATACCAGGTAAAAGAAAGTATGGCTGAAATTATACGCCACTGAAACATATAAGGAACTGTTACCCCGTAATCCGATCAGGAAACCGAACATCAGATAATCAAAAATACCCTGTAAGACCAGGCAGAGGATGACAAGCCCTAAGGTCAGCAAAAAATAAGCGGTGTACTTATGCTTCGTAAGGTATTTGGGGATCAGCCACTTAATATTCAGCCAGGCCAGGCCGATCAGTAAAGCCACTCTTATGACAGAACAAAGAAAAAAGTTGGGCAGGCCCAGTTTTTGAATCAGGTATTTCCGGTCCCAGAGGAATACGATGGTCACCAGGATCCAGAAGCCCAGATAAACCCAGTCTTTACGACTTTTCAGGGAAAGAGCTTTCCACATAGCTACTGAATTTTACTTAATACCAGTAATACTGACCAACAGCGTGGAAGGCAGGCTTCCCGCACAGGTTTGAATTCACCGGGGATATCCCGGTATATTCTTACCCAAATATATATGTCTTTCGCTTTTATAAGGACTTTTTCCGGAAGAAGCGTCATAGAATTTAAGTATTCCGTTTCCACCCCGGTTTTGCAGCTTCTTTCTTTCGGCGCCGGTAAGCAACGGATCATTATCGAACAAAAAGTCGTCTATCCAGTAAGGCGTTTTGCCCGGTTCCCTGATGATCGCATGAATATGGGCCGGGGTATTTCCTCCGGGATAGGCCTCGGGACGAAGTGTCCAGAACTTATATTCCCCTTTTTCATTGGTTTTTATCCAGGCACGTAAGTAGCCGTGCCTTTTCGCCCAGCCTTTTTCGTCGCCCTTCAGAGGGTAAATACCTTTTTGGTCAGTATGGTACAAGTAGATCACCACATTCGGCGCCGGGATCTTACCATCTGCCTGGTAGACTATACCGTTGATGGCGATTTTAAGGGATGAGCTTTCATTCCAGTCCGGTAACCATGCAAATTCAGACAATGTTTTAAACGGAACAGGGCATTCGAAAACGGCCTCACAGCCTTCGCAAGGCCCGCCCACCTGTAATTCGCTTTCCGACCGGGCTTTGTTGTCGCTCTGAGTGCATGCGGGTATAGCAATAAACAGAATCGCAGAAAGAATCCAATACTTTTTCATAATCTGTAATTTAAATTCTCTGTGAAATAAATGATGTTAAAATAACGCTGCAATTTTAATAGAGGAACTGCTTCAATAATAGATAAACAACCCAATACCTTTTAGACCGTCCCTATAACTTTCATCTATTATTTTATCGGTTGATCTACTATTTTTCCCGGTTTCGACGGTCCGTACAAGATTTACAGGGTAAATCAAAGGCGTAAATGTATGAAAACCCTTTTTATTCTCTCTTTACTACTGTTTCCGGTTTTTGTTTCCTCTGCTCAAAACACCGGTATCCGGGGCAGGGTGTTGGATTCGGTAAGCCGGGAACCCGTATCACAGGCTACTATCCTGTTGATAAGCCAAAAAGGGAACGTGATCTGCTCCGGCATCTCCGACAGTACCGGCACCTACCTGTTGCCCGGAGTTAATGACAGATCCTTTCACCTGCAAATCCGTCATACAGCTTATGTCCTGTTTCAATCACCTGGTTTTACTATAAGAGATACTACGGTCATCTTTTCGGACATTTACCTGCTTCCCCTTTCTCATCAGTTGGAAACCGTAATGATCAGAGGCACGCGAAACCCCATCACCTCCCATCCTGACGGTTATAGCTATGATGCTAAAAACGATATTCCCGTGGCCGGCGAAAAGGCGGTTGATGTTTTGCGCAAGCTTCCCGGAGTTATGATCAGTCCGGACGGTAACCCGGTGATCAACAGCAGCAGCCGGATAAAAGTATTTATTGATGGTAAGCCCTCTGAACTTTTTGCCAATTCCGTGGCCGATGCCCTGAACCAGATACCTTCTGAAAATATAGTCGTCGTAAAAGTCATCAGCCACCCCTCCGCCCGGTACGAAGCCGAGGGCGTCACGGGAGTCATTGAGATCACTACCCGGCAACCTTCCCAAAATGCTACCTCCGGTGCACTGAATAGTACCGTCGCCAACAGAACCCTCCATCTCAACAGTAACCTCCTGCTGAGAAGGGGCAGGTGGATCACCGGTATCGACGCCGGGCTTAACCGCCTGGGCCTGGATGTAACCTCAAAAAACTACCGGGAAGGCACCAACCTGCTGATCCGTCAGGAACGTTACTCCACCGTACACCGTAACAATGAATTCGGAGGGATAACGTTTACGTTCCTGGCCGATTCCCTGACCACCTTTTATACAGGATATCGCATTGCCAGGTATCACGATGATCTGTACCATCACTATATCAACCGGATGCCATCGGGCGATGTCGCAGTAAGGGTAGCCGACAACCCCCTGCGACGGTGGATGCACAGCACCAATGCCGGCTTTACCAAAAAGTCAGCAGACAGGAAAACCGAATTCAGCATCTTAACAGCCAGCTTTTACCGCCCTGCCAATGACAGCTACCGCCTTGTCCAATACTCAGAGCAAAGTGAAATCTACCGCGAGCTCAATCAGAACAATTCTCTTATCCATGAATTTACGATTCAGGCCGACTTCTCAAAAGAACTGCAAAACAAGCATAAAATAGAGTTGGGAGGCCGTTATAATTACCGAAACCTCAATAGTGAATCGGGTTTTGACACCTATGACTTCGGCTCAGGCGTTTATGTGAATGATGAACTGCGCTCCGCTTTATTCCGCTTCAGGAGCTCGATCTCCGCTTTATATATGAACTATGCTTTTGACCTCCGGCCTTACAAGATCCGAACCGGCCTGAGGTATGAGCACACTTATATGCGTCTTGTGGCGAATCATACCGGGGTAGTTATCCCAAGATATGGCAATCTGTTACCTAACCTGCTTATCAGCAGATCGCTTTTTCAGACCCAAACCCTGAGCGCAAGCTATGCCCGGCGGATCCAGCGCCCTTACATGGTGTATCTGAGTCCGGTGGTCAGCAATTATATAGATTCCCTGAATATTGAATATGGCAACCCGGAGCTGAAAACCGTTACTCTCCATCATTTTCTTTTGACCCACACGTATACTAAACGTAGAATTACACTGAATTCCTCGGTTTTTATCAATCATTCCACGGATAATATCGAATATGTCCGGACTTTACGGCCCGGTGGGGTGACCGAAAGCACCTGGCTTAACATTTCTTCCAATACGGCCTATGGCGCTTCACTGAATTTCTCCTACCAGGGAAAACGGATTTCCTTCCGTTTAAACAATACCCTGCAATCGGTACATTTTAATACAGGCAATAGTCTTCTTCCTGATACAAGCAATACCTTTCCTTCCACAAACAGCACCCTTCTCTCTGCTAACGATGCCTTTCTCTCCAAAGGCAATACCCTTCCTTCCAAAAGAGGCCTGATTTTCTCCAACGGCGGATATTTTTCCTACAAGCTGAACAAAGGGTACACCCTCACCAGCTACACCAGCTTCAATACCAACGCCATCAGCCTTCAGGGATACAGCTCGGGAGTACAATGGTACAATATCATCCTCAGCAAAAATTTCCCTGACGGCAGGCTGAATACAGCGATCCGGATCGACAACGCATTCACCCGGTATCAGTATATCGCGGAAAGGACACGCACATCCTCTTTTTCTCAGGAAACACAGACCCGGAACATTTACCGTTTTTTCCGGGTAAGTATCTCTTACAGATGGGGTAAGAAAGAGGTAAAAACGCCACCGCAGAGAAGTATCTCGGGGGAAATGTAAAAGAGATCGTCAGAGTGGAAGTCTGTCGTTTGAATGACCAGACTTCCTACTGTAGTGCTTACATGTCCGGACCCTGTCAGAACGGAAGTTTATCGTCTGAATTATCAGGTTTCCTACGATAATGCTTTTATGTCCGGACCTTGTCCTTAAAACGGAAGTCCGTCGTCTGAAACCTCTGACGAAGTCTCCGGAAGACCTTCTGTCCCACCCTGAGATCTGCGGTTTAGCATCTGCATGTTTGTTGCCCTGATCCTGGTGGAATACCGTTCCACCTGGTTCGAATCCGTATATTTCTCGGTCCGGATCCTTCCTTCCACATAGAGGCTGTCTCCCTTCTTAACATATTGCTCGACGATACCGGCCAGCCCGCCCCAGAATTCGACGCGGTGCCACTCGGTATCTTCTATGCGTTCGCCGTTTTTATTTTTGTAGATTTCCGTGGTGGCCAGACGAATGCTCGCCACTTTATCTCCGCTCGGGAGCGTTTTTACTTCGGGGTCCGCTCCTAAATTGCCAATTAACAATACTTTGTTTAACGCTGCCATGATGGTCTCTGTTTAAATTGTTAAAAATATTTGGGTTGTGTCGACAATTGCAAAAATGTGAGGTGTCCTGAAAACAAACCGGTTAATAATCGTTTGTATTCGATTGCAACCGTTTAGTTTCGGGTATATAGTTCATTTTAAATAATTTATATACTAACGTCAGGTTTTTACTTTTTTGTATTCGGAGAAAATCTCCGACCTGAATCCGGACGTTGAGACTAAAAAATCACTTTCTTCCGAACTATATCCTTTAAAAACGGATTTAAAAAAATAAATGAGTTGTCCCAAACGTTCATATCTTTCGGAAGAATTAGCGGTAACGGCTTTGCTGGAGGTTCGCAGCCGGTTTGAAATGAATTCATCGGTAACGGTGTACCTTTGTGAAGATTGCGGATTATGGCATCTGACCTCTCAAGGGGATATGCATCCGAAACTGGCAGCCTCTCTCCGATCCGGCGAAATAAGCCGCCGGAAGGAAGCCGACCACTGGGAAAGAAAACTGAGATAAGGTGGAATTTGTAGCAATAGATTTTGAGACCGCCACAGCGCAGAAAGACAGTGCGTGTGCGGTTGGGGTGGTTTGGGTAAAGGATCTGGATATTGTAGAGGAATATTATACCCTCATACAGCCCCCCAATAACGAGTATAATTTTTATAACTCCCGTGTGCACGGTATCCGGGCGAGAGATACGGTAAATGCGCCCTCTTTCAGCGAGATCTATCCCAAATTGAAGTCTGTTCTCCAAGGGAAAAAGATGGTAGCGCACAATGCTTCCTTTGACCGTGAAATCCTGTATTACAGCATGTTAAGTGCAGGATTGAATTTCGAAGAGCTTCAACTCCCCAAAAAATGGGACTGTACCGTCAATATCTATCGCAGAAAAGGACTTCCGAAGGTCAACCTGGCGGCCTGCTCCAAGCTGTACGGCATTGACCTGCGCCATCATAATGCCCTGTCGGATGCAAAGGCCTGTGCCAAATTGTACATGATTCATCACAATCCCCTGTTCACCCATCTGATCCCTCAAAAGGAGGCATTACGGGTAGGCTGAAGATGCATTAAGAGGAACTGGCCAAAAGGAATTCCGGAATTTTACCGGTGGATATCCTGAACTAAGGACGGAAAAGTCAATTTATGGCGAAGAATTGAATATTTTTGCAGAAAAATTGACGTATGCTAAAAACCGAAGAATTGTACATGAAGATAGGCCTCAGCTTAGCTGCCTTTGTTGTTCTTTTCGCCGTCAGGGAAATTTCCCGCCTCATCATCCGGAATCACGCCAAAAAGCATCAGCTGGATGAATCGCAACGGATTTACGCCAACAAGTTTTTCAATTTTACATTAGCCATTCTGCTGTTTATCATTCTGGGGATCGTGTGGGACATCTCAGTAAAAGGCCTTTCGGTGTATTTTGCTTCGGTTTTTGCGGTGGTTGGGGTAGCATTATTTGCCCAGTGGTCCATCATCAGTAATGTTACCGCATCGATTATTTTGTTTTTTAACTCTCCGTTTAAAATAGGTTCAAGGATCCGGATCATGGACAAGGACGATTCGGTAGAAGGCAAAGTGCACGACATCACTTTTTTTAATATCCATATCGAAACCGATGAAGGGCTGATCATTTCTTATCCGAATAACCTGGCGCTTCAGCGGCCCATTGTGCTCATGAGCGATCGATGAAAATCATTCAGACCGAGAGCCACCACCAAACCCAATAAGCAACATGAACCTACCGGAGAAGTTTTCAGTAAATCTGAAAAATATTTTAGGGGATACTTACGAAGAATTTGAAAAAACGCTTCAGACGGAGTCGCCGGTAAGCATCCGCTTAAACCCTGCGAAACCGTTCAAACCGTCTTTTACTTTCAGTGAGCCGGTTCCGTGGGCATCGAAGGGCTATTACCTGAACAGCCGGCCGGTATTTACACTGGATCCCGCCTTTCATGCCGGAGCCTACTATGTGCAGGAGGCCTCCTCCATGATCATAGAACATATTGTGAAAAACCATGCCCCCGCCGGAAGCCCGCTGAAGGTGCTCGACCTGTGCGCAGCTCCCGGAGGCAAAACCACGCATCTGGCCTCCCTTTTATCGGCAGACGACCTGCTGGTAGCCAATGAGGTCATCAAAGGCCGGGTAGGTATTCTGAAAGAAAACCTGATGAAATGGGGTTTCCCGAACGTGATCACCGTTAATCAGGATCCGGAAACTTTTGCTGACCTGGAAGGTTTTTTTGATATCGTACTGGTAGATGCCCCCTGTTCGGGCGAAGGAATGTTCCGCAAAACTCCCGACGCTGTAAACGAATGGTCGGAAGAAAACGTGATGATCTGCTCGGCCCGTCAGAAACGAATTCTGAGCGCTGCAGCTATGTTGGTTGCTCCCGATGGGCTTCTGATCTATTCCACCTGTACCTATAATGCTCCCGAAAATCAGGAAAACGCACAGTGGCTTACCCGGACACTGGATTTCGAGCCGGTAGAAACAGACGCGCCCGAAGATTGGGGGATCGTACAGGGAAACCCCGGGTTGCAGTTTTTTCCGCACAAAATTAAAGGGGAAGGTTTTTATGTAGCCGCTTTCAGAAACAGGAGCCGCGACGAACGATATATCAAAGGGAAGCCCAACATTCCCCGGCTACCCCGGAAGCAGGCAGAACAGCTGGCTCAATGGATCCGGCCTGAAGTATATGAACGTTTTGACTATTTTCTCAAGAACGACGGCATCATAGTAGCGATAAGGCAAAGTCTCCTGAACGAAACCGGCTCTGTGCTCCGGGCTCTGCAGAAACGCTCCTCCGGCCTGGAGCTGGGTCACTTTAAAGGCAATGATTTCATTCCGTCACACGCATTGGCCTTGTCCGGAATGGTTTCCGAAAATATTCAGCGCATAAACCTATCAGAAAGAGACGCCCTCCTTTACCTGAAAAAGGAAGTCTTTGAGCTGCCTGAACACCAAAACGGCTGGGCATTGATCACTTACCAGGACTTGTCGCTGGGCTGGGTGAAGATCATCGGCCACCGGGTAAATAACTACCTGCCTACCGAATGGCGGATCCGGATGAAGCTGGAAGAATAAAAAGCGAAAAAATTCTTTTTTACAATTGAAAAATTACTACATTTGTAAAAAAAAGAATAATGGCTAAATATAAAATTCCGAAAGAATCTCCCTCCGAAGTTGCTGAAGCTACGGTAATGTATGGCAGGCCTGTTTTCAGGAACTATGCCATTAAAGATGAATACCGTCTAATAAAAAAGGCCCGGGAGGGGCTAAAAACAGAGGTGTTCTATTCCCTGGCCGATGCCATTAAAATGCCGGAAAAAACGTTGGCTTCGGTCATTAACCTGTCGCCCCGTACGATCAGTAATTACCGGGAGCAGAAGAAATTCTTAGATCCCAACTACAGTGAGCACCTGCTCAAGCTCATTAATCTGTATGACCTGGGGGAAGAGATCTTTGGTTCTTTTGAAGAGTTTTCGCTTTGGCTAAACCGCCCTTTCTTTCATTCGGATGAAAGGCCTATTGATCTGATCACTACTCCGGGGGGCGTTGATCTGGTTTATGAAGAGATAGAGAAATTGGCGCAGGGCTATCCTGTGTAATGCGGGTTTACTTCGTAAATGATTTGAACCCTATGAGACACATAAGTATCCACATAAGTAATTTTTATAATGCTGGTTTACAGGATAGTGCACAAAAGATATGCTGACTCACTTTTTGCCGGTGGGTTGGAAGGCCGCTGGAACAGCGAGGGGAAGAAGGTGCTTTATACGGCAGGGAGTGTATCACTGGCCTACCTGGAAACCCTGCATCACCGAAGGGGCCTGGGCTTTAACGACGATTTCCGGATCATGATCATTTATCTGCCTGCGAATGCCACATTCCTCGATATTGTTTCATCCCAACTGCCCCCGGACTGGAGAAACTTCAGAAACTATGAAGGCTGTCAACACATAGGTGATGCCTGGTTTGACCGTACAGAACACCTCTGCCTCAGGGTTCCATCGGCCGTGGTACCGGAAAATCAAAACGTGGTCATCAATACACTACATACAGACTACAAAAAGGTAAAATTGATAGAAACGCTGAATTTTACGCCGGATGAGCGACTGGAGGAAGTGATCAAACGATATAAACAGGAATAAAAAACGGTAATGTCCGTATAACAGGACAGTGAGGTTATCAGGCCACAATATCAGAACCGGTATTCCGCTTTCAGAAGCAATAACCGGGGCTGCAGGCGATACTCCGTACGGCTTACGCTAATGTCCGAAACCGTATAATTCCGGAAAGTTTTGGTATTGAACAGGTTATTTCCGGAAAGGTACAGCATTAATTTATGCTTATTGATATCATAGCGGGCTTCGAGATCGATAAAGTGGTAAACATCGGAGGATCTTCCAAAATAGTATCGTTCTGCCTGTGTCCGAATGTTCAATTGCCGGTTTACCTTAAATTCCAGATCGAGAAATGAGGTACGATCCGTGAAAGAATTTACCGTTTCTGCCCGGATACGATTTTGTATCCATTTAGAACCCACATGATAGTTAAAAAAGGAACGGAAAGCCGACCGGTTCTCCCAACCATACACCCGATGCACAGTATTCACCTCTCTCAGTGCTGACCCGTTTACCCTGTTTTTGAAATCTGCCTTCGAGCCGCTGAAACTGATCTTCAGATTGGATCTCAGGGATTTAAAATACCGGTCAGCAGACGATATCAGGGAAACTGTCTCCCGACCTTCAGCAAGGATCTTTTCACTGAGCGAATAGTTTGGGGCAAGTATGGTATGAGTACTGAAAAAACGATGGCTTTTAGCGTAAACCAGGAAGGAATTTACAAAAAACCGGTCACCCCAATTCCCTGCACTATAATTAATAACGGCTGTGGAAGCATTCAGCAGGGTGAATTCCCCTGCTCCTTTCGAAAACGTCCGAAAGCCCGTTTGGATGTATTGCGGATACAGATCGGAAACCTCAGGAGAGGTAATATTATAGGTATACGAGGTCATAATCTTGTGTTGGCTGCTGATCTTATAGTCTATCCCTATTTTAGGAACCGCAAAGAATCCCGATGTTTTATCCCGGATCCTGTTAAATACATGATGCAGATCACCCTGCGTTATCAACTGGAGCCGGCGGAGTGAGATCAGGTATTTAGCGGAAAGGTAGAGGTCATGGGAAAAGCGGACCATATCATTTCGAAATTGTTCCGGCTCATACGTTTCGCCTTCTTCACGTTCTGTGGAAAAACGGCTTTGCAGGATCTCCTTCCACAATTGTCCCCCCATGCGAACTTCCAAAAGATTACCGTTCTTTTTCCTGTCTATCAGGCAGGATTCTGCTTTTGCCAGCTGCATGGAAGCCGTCACCGTCTGATGCGTCCGGTCACCTCTATCCGGAAACAGGTCTTCATAAATATACTTATCTGCCGAATACCTTTGAGGTATTTTCTCCTGCCAATATCTTCCGCTCATTAATAGTACCCTGCCCTCCCTGATTTTCCAGGTAAAGTGCAGGTTATGATCCAGGATACGGCTCGATCCCTGAAGCTGCTCATTCAGGGGCTCTGCATTAAAACGGAGCTCACCTGCACTCACCTCGCTGGTATTACCGAGCTTAGCTGTATAACGTAGGGTGCTTCTTTGGGAAATATCATAGGTCAGTTCAGCCTTCCCGAAACCGGTATGCCAGATTCTCCGGCCTTTAAATTCTTCCGAATTCTCAAAAAACAGCGCTCCCGTGGCTACAGACTGAAGCGAATTCCTGTAAAAGCTGGTCCTGTCTGCGTGTATGAAACCCAGGGTCTTGAGCTTAACTTTATGGGAAAAGGTAAAAATACTATTGAGCGAAAGTAGTCCGGCTTTATTAAACGTGATCCGTTGCTTTTTCAATTCGTGTAATTCCATTACGGGAGACGGGATAAGCCGGGTAGGGAGCGGATCTCCCGTTACTCCCTGCTCATCCGGGCCTGCAGGACGGATGAGGTGATCCAGATCACCTGTCAGGTCTGACCCCGTATTATTCACGTGAGTCAGAAAATAGTATTTGCTTTTCTTACCAAAGTTCATGAGGTTTCCCCGGGCCTGATACCGGTTCCCACCGTACCCTGCCAGTCCATTCCCGAACCATACCCTCTTAACCTCCTCACGAAGGCTCAGATTCAGGGCCACTTTTGAACTATTTTCAATGCCTTTCAGGTGCTTGTTGTGGGAATAGTTACGGTAGATTTCCACCTTGTCTACCGGATAAGCCGCCATATTTTTGGTTAATATTTTATACCCTTTTTCAAAGAAGTCATCTCCTTCCACCATCACCTTCTCCACTTCCTGATTTCCTACTTTTATGGTTCCGTCATCGTCAATCGTTAAACCCGGAATTTTCCGCAGGAGATCTTCCACATTTTGCTCGGTGCCATTGGTAAAGTATCCGGTTAAAATGGTGACGGTATCTTTTGAAACGGATACAGGCTTCTCCCGCCGGATGATCACTTCATTCAGTTCAACCGTTTTTCTTTCCAGAACCACTGATATTTTGTGATCTTCTACGCATTCCACCCCGATCAACTGCTTTTTATAACCCAGGCAAGACACTTCTAAGCTATATTTACCGTAAGGAAGCCCGACAAAACGGAAATACCCTTCCTTGTCGGAATACGCATACCGAACCAGCTCCTCCTTCTCCAATGCCATAAGAATCACACCTGCATTCATAATCCTGGCAGAGCCCTGATCCTTTATAGTCCCAGAAATGCTTCCCTGACCCATACCTACAGAACCACAAAAAAGCAGTATAGCCCATAGAAACTGTTTAATCTTTTTCAAAATCAAACTCCGTTTCGATGGCATTTAAACTTTGCTGCGAGAAGTCAACAGAAGCCCCGCGGGGCAGTTTAGACCGTAAGGCATTCACCACCTCGTCTACCTGACTCTCCCTTTCTTTGACATATTCTTTTAAGGACAGGATTTTCAAGCCTTCCCTTTTTGGAGAAAGGACGTTCCCCTGAAAATCAGCAGGGACCTTTACCGATCGCGCACCGAAATAAACCTCTCCTTTATCATCGTAAATTTCCAGGATAAGACCCGGCAGGCCGCTAAACTTCCAGGGGCCGTTCTTTACAGGCACTTCCGCGGTAAACCAGGCCGTGTAGCTTCGCCCGCGAAAATCACCTCTGGCTTTCCGGCAGGAGAAAGCGCCTATGATTTTACGCTCATCGCCTATCTCCCAGCTGATCCCATTAATTTTTTCCCGGACAAGAATGGTCTGGTTGCCTGTCCCTGTTGTTCTGCTGATGATTTCATCCATTGAAAAGTCTGTAAATACGGCATAGGGCTGACCGGACCCAAGCCTGATATTGAAATCAAGCACCTCTCCCTCCTCGGAGCCTGAATGCTGTACCCGCTGAGCCGCAGCGGGCGGATTCTGTTCGATAAAGGCGGATCTCTCCGGGCCAAAGAACAGGCTAAATGTAGATTTGGATGCCTCGCCAAAAGTGAGGATCCGTTCATAAACCACCTCCCCCTTCATCTGGGCTGATGCGCCCAGGCTAAGGCCTGAGATGAGCAATAGTGTGAAGATAAATCGTTTCATTCGATATAACCGTTTTTATTTGCGAATACCCCTGTGGTCTCACAGGTTTTAAAGTTTTGCTCCTGCCGGATTTCATTTCTTGTCCGACAGGAGCAGAAGAGGCGGTGCCCTTAAAAGATTTTGCTTAAAAAGTTACCGACTTTTATCGCCACACATTCCCACCAGGGAATGCCCACAAAGGTCAGCTCACCCTCTATGTGTGTTCCGTCATCAGTGGTGAAACTGACATGTATGGTACAATCGACAGCCTGGCGGCTATCCGGGAGCAGAATCTTCTCTGTTGACGGTATTTGACTCAGCTCCTTTCGCCCCCCTTCCCACGCCTGCGCCCCGGCGATATACCCGAACAGGCTTATCAATACTACAATTACTTGTTTTCTCATCCTTACATAATTTTAGGCATGGATCAATCAGGATGCCGACATGAGATCTTTCAGCAATTGGATGCAGGAAACGCCGACAAAAGTGATGTTGGCGTCTTTCAGTGTCATCTTCGTACCGTCATTAAAAATGATGGTGATGGTGCCTTTGATCGTACAGTCAAAAACAAAGGTTGCTCCGGGATCGGGGGAGCCCCGCCATTCAGAGAAACCGGCGGGGGCATGTTCTGAGGTTACATCCCATATTGAATCTTCGGAAAAAGGATGGGTTTCATTGCTGTTCGCAAAACTAAAAGTGGCCGCAAGCATTAACGCCAGGGAGAAAATTAATCTTTTCATTGTTAAAGTTGTTTGTGCTCCGTTAGAATGGACTTGAGCGGTTTCGTTTCGTCCGTTTGTGCCTTCTCCTGTGTGGATAACAGGCACTTTCCTTTTTTTCTTTGAGGAAGGAAAATCTCGCAATCGGCCGGCCGGCTTTGACAGGACAAAGTTCAGGGATATTTCCTAAAAACTGCTGAACCCTGGATAAAAAAGCACTGAATCCTGATTAAAAAATGAGAGAATTGCTTATTCAGAATTCGGATTGTATTTTTGTCATCTTTATCTCAGTGTATGGCTCAAAAGTTCGCATTTACCATCTGTTCCATCAATTACCTGGCCCAGGCGAAGATCCTGGCAGACTCCATCCGGCAAACCAACCCCGACTACGAGTTTGTGATAGGTCTGTGCGATAAAATTGAAGGAAGCGGGGTAGACAAAAGCAAACTGGCGGGGTTAAACCTGCTGGAGGTTCACGCGATCGGGATCGACGGATTTGATGAAATGACCGAACGGTACGACATTACCGAGCTGAACACCGCAGTAAAACCGTTTTATTTCAATTATTTTTTTAATTCCCGGCCCGACATTGAACGGATCATTTATTTCGACCCCGATATTGAGATCTTCGACCGGCTAACCGGGATAGAAGAAGGGCTGGGCACCCATAACATCATCCTGACACCCCATTTTTACACCCCGATTTTCGACAAAAAAACCCGTACGGAGCAACAAATGTTCGTTAACGGTATATATAATTTGGGCTTTTTAGCCGTTAAACGGTCAGAGGAAACTTTTAAATTCCTAAATTGGTGGATGATAAAGTTGAGAACGGAATGCTATATGGACATTCAGAACGGGATGTTTGTGGACCAGCTGTACTGTAATATGGTTCCGCTTTACTATGAAGGCGTGAAGATAGATAAGTATCCGGGCTATAACATTTCCTATTGGAACCTGCATGAAAGAAGCCTCAGCTTTGAAGACGGGAAATACAGGGCTAACGGTGTACCGCTGGTATTTTATCATTACAGCGGCATCAACATCAGCGATCCGCTCAATATTTCGAGGTGGCAGGACCGGTTCGACCTGAACAACCGGCCGGACCTCGCAGAACTCTTCAAAAGTTACCGAAGCAAACTGAAAGTAAATGATAACGACTATTTTAAGACGATACGTTGCTTTTATCTGAAACCGGCACCCTCCGCACCTTCGAAAAGTGCACTGAAAAAAGTCTTGACGGGAGTTACTTTCAGGATTTATAATTTCTTTGAAAAATTACCGGTTTAAAAAGTCATGAACATCCTGCTGGCCACATTAGTATTTCCCTACCCCATCAATGACGGTGGCAAAAGCGGCACCTTCAGGATGGCAGACTCCCTACGGGAAAACCACTCGGTTACCCTCATCGTTCCGGAGAGCACGGAAACCCACCTCAGCGAGCTGAAAAAACTCTGGCCGGACGTGAATATCAAAACTTTCCGCCAGTCACCGGGAGTGCCGAAAGACGGCATAATGGTCAACTTCCTGAAAAAGGTCAGCGGCAGAAAACGAAAACTCACTCAGGAGCAGGTCATGGAGCAGGAAATGCAACTGAACACTTCCAACCTGGTCAACTATTATTTTGAAGATCTGCTGAATGTATTTCAAAGCGAGATCCTGTTAGGTATCTTTGACCTGGTACAGATCGACTTCATCGATATTGCCCCGCTGGTTCATTTTATACCGCGGGAGATCCCTAAAATTTTTGTGCATCACGAGATCCGTTATAAACGAATGATGCTCGAAAAGGCCACACTACCGGATCACCGGGCTGCTGACGACTGGAAGATCCAGAATACCAAAATCCTGGAGATCGGGCTGATCAACCGGTTTGATAAAGTAGTTTGCCTGACAGAAACTGATAAGCAGATCCTCCTGGAAGACGGTGTAAACAAAGATAAGCTGGAAGTGTCGCCGCTCCCTATGGTGATGTTTGAGCATGAGATCAATAAGCCCTTTGTTTCAGCGAACCGCCTGATATTTCTGGGGCCGGATCAGCATTATCCCAACCTTGACGGGATAGACTGGTTCCTGAGCAATTGCTGGAGCGAGATCCAGCGGCTCAATCCGGGGGTACAACTGAGCATCGTAGGCCGCTGGTCATCCGAGAAAAAGAAGTGGTTTGAAGAATACGATAATGTCACCTTTGAAGGCTTTGTTCCTGACCTGGAAACGGTCATGAAGGGGTCGGTAATGATCGTTCCCCTACGGATAGGCAGCGGGATGCGCATGAAGATCCTGGAAGGAGTATCCTATCATGTACCGGTAGTGAGCACTTCCGTAGGGGCCGAGGGCCTCCCCATGGTCAATGAAGTGAACTGCAAGATAGCCGACAGTGCAGGTGATTTTATTATTGCCACCCACCAATTGCTGAATAACCCCGAACTGCAGAATAACTTCACGGAGCACGCCTCCAAGATCCTGAATGAAGACTATTCATCGCCGGAGTGCGGAAAAAAAAGAGAGAGCATTTACCGGCGGGCCCTCTTAGGTGCCACCGCCCTGAAAAATTTAACCTGAAAGATCTACCCCTCTGTATGAGCACGAAATTTGACCTGAAGTTCCGTGCACATCCCTGCGATCCATATGCTTAAAAAATTTACCCTAAAATTTGCCCCTCATGTTACCCTTCCCTATCTTTGAAAGGATAATACGATCCTGCTTTGTTCAAAGACCTTAAATATTTCCTTGCACGACTGGCCTACCTGCGTAGCGCCTGCTCGTTTGTTCCTGATCTTTGCTAAAATACGCTCATTTTCCGGGCGCTGTCTTTCTCATTTATTTTCGTGCATGCGCTGGCATGTGCATTTAATTTCAAACTATTAAACACTACGGCCAAACGATGTGTAGGATTTCCGTTCTCCCGCCTCAAAGGGAGGTGGGTTGGTCGGCCACAGCTGTAAGGTCAAAAAACTGATCAGATGAAAAATGTTCTTGTCATAGGAATGGGTAAGGTGGGCTCCCTGGTAGGCACTTTACTGTCCAAACGCTTTCAGGTAACCGGCCTGGATAAACGTAAACCAGCCGTTGACCTGCCCTTCAAAGTGGTCCTGGGCGATGTGTCCGACCTCAAATTCCTGGAAAAAGTGCTCCCCGGTTTTGATGCGGTTGCTTCGGCCATGCCTTACAACCTGAACCTGAATATCGCCAAAGTAGCTCATAAGAACGGGATACACTATTTTGATCTCACCGAAGATGTGCCTACTACCAACGCTATCATGGAGCTTTCAAAGACCTCCCGGGCTGTAATGGCTCCGCAATGCGGCCTGGCGCCCGGGCTTATCGGGATCATCGGGGCCCACCTGGCCAAAAGATTCACCCGTCTGCGCGACATTGAGTTGCGCGTGGGCGCCCTTCCCCGCTATCCGAACGGTCTGCTCGGCTACTCGTTCACCTGGTCACCGGCCGGTGTGATCAATGAATACCTGAACGATGCTGAGGTGATCCATAACGGTGTAAAAAAAATAGTGCCGTCTCTTGACGGGTTGGAATACATACAAATAGAAGGAAATGAGTTCGAGGCCTTCAGCACCTCCGGCGGACTGGGAACCATGTGCGATACCTACGCCGGAAAAGTGGATACCCTCAACTATAAGACCATCCGTTACCCCGGTCATGCCAAATTGATGAAATTTCTGCTCTATGAGCTGATTCTGAAGGAGAAACGGGAGCTGATCGAACAGATTCTCACGGAAGCAAAACCACCCGTACAGGAAGATGTGGTATATGTATATGCCGTAGTGGAAGGCTGGAAAGATGGCGAAATAGCCCGCGAAGAATTTTATGAGGCTTATTACCCGGTGGAGATCGACGGACAGCACTGGCGGGCGATCTCCTGGACCACCGCTGCCTCCATTGCAGCAGTCATTGAAATGGTGGCCGACGGAAAACTTCCTCAAAAAGGCTTTATTAAGCAGGAAGAAATTAATTTTGAAGACTTTTTGAACACTGAAAACGGAAAATTCTACCGGCATGAAAAATAAGCTGTCTACCCTGGAGGTGGTATTGGAAGGCCTGATGAGGCGTTATTCCGAACGGGTTCCGGATGTAAAAAAAATAACCCGGGCCATGGTCGCCGAAGGGATCATTGGCGATGCAAGTGAGATTGAAAATGACCATGTGGCTTTCCGAACTATGGGGGTGGAGCACCTGGGTATCGGGTCTTTCGAAAAGATCTTCCTGGCGCTGGGATATGAGAAAAAGGACTATTTCTATTTTGAAGGGAAAAAGCTGGATGCCTACTGGTTTGCCCCGCCCGAGCCGCACTATCCGCGGATCTTTGTCAGCGAACTGCGGGTTAATGACCTGAGCGAAACGGCACAAAAGATCATCCGGTCATATACCAACGAAGTCACGGCCGACCCGGTTGACAGCCTCGACCTCACCGACGGCGTAACCATAGACCGTTTCCTGCATCAGCCGCTGTGGAGAACGCCGGCATGGACCGATTATGAGACCCTGCTTAAAGAAAGTGAATATGCTGCCTGGGTGATCTATAACCGGTATTACCTCAACCATTACACCATCTCTGTACACAACCTGAAAGCAGGATACAATACCATTCAGGAGTTCAACACTTTCCTGGAAAAGACGGGCATAAAGCTCAATAACTCGGGTGGTGTGATCAAGGTCAGCCCTGACGGCGGCCTGTTGCAAAGCTCCACGGTAGCCGAAATGATAGAAGCCCGCTTTGCTGACGGCGATATACATACCATTTCCGGAAGCTATGTGGAATTTGCCGAGCGGAAGGTTTTGTCGGAATTTGCCCATCTGCCGCCGGAAGATATACAACGTGAACATCGCCGGGAAGGTTTTGAAACCGGAAATGCAGATAAAATTTTTGAAAGCACTTTTACCAGCCAGACAGCACGGATAAAGTAACGGTACAACATTGCCGGGGATATCCAACAAATGCGGTTCCCGACAGCTTCGCTGGCAAGTTTCAGACTCTCGCCCTCACCTGTGCTCGAACTGACAAGAGGCAACTGCCCTTTGTCAGTTCGAGCGAAGCCGAGATGCATGAGAATATGATTTGGAGGCATTACCGACACGGTTTAGTTAGCCCCAAAACACGCTCATCCCAAAAACGGATACCGGTAATCCACCGGCGAAACAAACGTCTCCTTGATGGTCCGGGCATTCACCCATCGCAGAAGGTTCAGCTTGGAGCCCGCCTTATCGTTGGTTCCGGAAGCCCGGGCCCCACCGAAAGGCTGCTGTCCTACCACAGCACCCGTAGGCTTATCATTCACGTAAAAATTACCGGCTGAGTTTTCCAGCAACTGGGTAGCCTGATGAACGGCATAACGGTCTCTGGCAAATACAGCGCCGGTCAATGCATAGGGAGAAGTGCTGTCTACCAGCTTAAGGGTCTCTTCCCATTTGTTCTCATCATATACATAAACCGTGAGCACCGGCCCGAAGATCTCTTCCTGCATACTCTCATACAGCGGGTCTGTAGTGAGTATCACTGTAGGGTCAATAAAATACCCCTTAGACTTATCAAATTTACCGCCGGCGATGACCTCCGCGTCTTCATGCGCCTGAGCCCGGGTAATATAACCCGTGATCTTATCAAAGGCTTTCTCATCGATCACGGCATTGACAAAATTGGAGAAATCTTCCGTAGGCCCTACCTTGATGGTCGCCAGATCCTGCAGCATACAGGTTTTCACTTCTTCCCACAGGTTAGAAGGGATATAAGCTCTCGAGGCTGCTGAACACTTTTGCCCCTGGTACTCAAAAGCGCCCCTGACCAGTCCTACTGCCACTGCCCTGGCATCGGCCGACTTATGTGCCACCACAAAGTCTTTTCCGCCGGTCTCACCCACGATCCTGGGGTATGACCGGTACAGATGGATGTTCTGCCCGATGGTTTTCCAGATGTTCTGGAATACGCCGGTACTTCCCGTAAAGTGAATTCCAGCGAAATCAGGGTGTTGGAAGATCACCTCCCCGGCCGTAGGGCCGTCTACATAAACAAGGTTGATCACCCCGTCGGGAAGGCCCGCCTCCCGGAAGATCTCCATAATCACGTTTGCGGAATAGATCTGGGTATTTGAGGGCTTCCAGACCACCACGTTGCCCATCAGGGCGGCAGAAGCCGGCAGGTTTCCGGCAATAGCGGTGAAGTTAAAAGGGGTCAGAGCAAACACAAAACCTTCCAGTGGACGGTACTCCATTTTATTCCACACACCCGGAGAAGATACCGGCTGCTCCAGCATGATCTCTTCATAAAAAGCGGCGTTGAAACGCAGAAAGTCGATCAGCTCACAAGCCGAATCAATCTCCGCCTGAAATGCATTTTTGGACTGGCCCAGCATGGTAGCGGCATTCATTTTCCAACGGTAAGGGCCGGCCAGCAGATCTGCTGCTTTCAGAAAAACGGCCGCCCGTTCACTCCAGGGCAACGCGGCCCATGCACCCCGTGCTGCCAGAGCCGCATCAATGGCCTGCTGCACATGCTCGCGGCTGCCCTCCGAAGCGTAACCCAACACATGCCCGTGGTCATGAGGCGATGACAGCCGGATCTTTTTATCGCTATGGACGGTACGTCCGCCGATGTACATGGGTACTTCCACCTGCTTGCTTCTGGCCTCCTTTAAGGCTGCTTCCAGGGCTGATTTTTCCTTACTTCCCGGAGCATAGCTCAAAACAGGCTCATTTACGGGTGCTGGAATATTAAATATTGCGTTATGCATATTGTTTGTTGGTTTTTCCCGGTAAAGTTAGGCACTATTCATTTTTAAGACAATTAAATTGTCATTTCCCCGGCAAAGACTGCTATTTTTACCGGCAGCAATCTTAAACGTAATGAAAAAAGTAATTTATACCGAAAAAGCGCCGGCGGCCATAGGGCCTTATTCCCAGGCCATACTGGCCGGAAACACCCTTTATATCTCCGGACAAATTGCCCTGGATCTGGCTCCGCTGAATGATATTACGGCAGAAACCACCCGTATACTGGAAAATATCGGACATATTCTGGTCGAAGCCGGAATGGATTATTCCCATGTGGTGAAATCCTGCATTTTTCTCAAAAGCATGGATGATTTTACTACGGTGAACGAAGTTTACGGGAAATTTTTTACCGAAAATCCGCCGGCCCGGGAAACCGTACAGGTGGCCCGGTTACCCCGGGATGTGAACGTGGAAATATCCGTCATAGCCGTAAAATGAGAAAAGCCTCCCGGAATTTTTCCCGGGAGACTTTCCATTATGGCATTTAAGGTTAAATAGTGGCACAAAGATAGAACTAAAACAAGAATAAAATTAAAATTTTCAATATTTTTTTCTTATTTCACATTCGTATCAAGAAAACCCAAACGATTAAATATGAATTCCAGACGTTCATTTCTGAAAAGTACGATTACATCTTCCTCATTATTAGGACTGAGCGGGTTTCCCCTCTCTTCACTGGCCCGTGAAGGGACAGTTGAAAAATATAACTTCAACCTGAGCTATGCCCCGCATTTCGGTATGTTCAGAGAGTCTGCCGGCGCTGACCTCCTGGCGCAACTGGACTTTATGGCAGCCAACGGCTTCCGTTCCTTTGAAGATAACGGCATGATGGGCAGAACGGTAGACATCCAGAAGAAAATCGGAGAACGCCTCACCCAACACAATATGGATATGGGTGTGTTCGTCATTGATGCCGGTAACAACTGGAAAACCTCACTCACTACCGGAAAAAAAGAATTCCTTGACGCGTTTTTAAAATGCTGTAAAGATGCGGTGGAAGTGGCCAAAAGGGTGAATGGAAAATACATGACCGTGGTGCCGGGCTATTTTGCACGGGAGCTACCCCTGGGCATACAGACCGGGAATGTGATCGAGGCTTATCAAAGGGCGGCGGAAATCTTTGAACCTCACGGCCTGGTGATGGTCATGGAGCCCCTCAGTGATAACCCGGACCTGTTCCTCCGGTATTCCGATCAGAGCTATATGATCTGCAAAGCGGTGAACAGCCCCGCCTGTAAGATCCTTTTCGACATCTACCACATGCAGAAAAATGAAGGCCGGCTGATTCAGCACATCAACTGGGCCTGGGATGAGATTGCTTATTTTCAGATCGGCGATGAACCCGGCCGGAAGGAACCCACCACCGGCGAGATCAACTACAGGAATGTCTTTAAGCATATCTATCAGAAAGCCGGGGAATCCGGCCGGTCATTTATCTTCGGTATGGAACACGGAAATTTCGGAAAAGGAGTGGAAGGGGAAAAGGCGTTAATCCGGGCTTATAAAGAAGTGGACAATTTTCTTTGATCCAGGGGCACGGGCTCATGATGCGGGAACAGGCCGGTTCTTTCAAAGTACTCCGGTTTCCGCCCTGTACATTTTCGGGCAAACCGTTTTCTGTCCGGATTTTCTTTTCCTGCATATTCTTTTAAATATCCTGCAAAGTCGTACCGTGCGGGAGGCTTTGAAAGGAAGTTTACCTGTTTTTTGTTCCCCGAATCTGTTTTTCTTTCATAGATTTGCCCTGACTTTAAAAAGTACCCTACTTTTTTGGATTAACCTTAAATGAAAAAATGAAAATCAGAACTATTGAAGACTACCACGAAGCTTACAGGGATAGTATAGAAGATCCTAAAACTTTCTGGGCAGCTATTGCCCAGGAATTTACCTGGAAAAAACCCTGGACAAAAGTGCTGGACTGGAGCTTTGACGACTATAGTGTAAAATGGTTTCGGAATGGCAAGCTCAATATTACCGAAAACTGCCTTGACCGGCACGCAGAAGCCAAACCAAACCACCCGGCCATCATCTGGGAACCTAATGATCCGGAAGACGAGCCGGAAGTGATCACTTATAAAGTATTGCTCGACCGTGTATGCCGTTTTGCCAACGTATTGAAAAAACACGGGGTAAAGAAAGGCGACCGGGTCTGTATCTATATGCCCATGATCCCTGAGCTGGCCGTAGCCGTGCTGGCATGTGCCCGGATAGGGGCTATTCACTCGGTAATTTTCGGCGGTTTCTCGGCGCAGTCTATCTCCGACAGGATCAATGACTCCCAATGCGAACTGGTCATTACTACCGACGGATCCGTCAGAGGCCCCAAGCATATCCCCATGAAAGAAACAGTGGATGACGCACTGGTGGCCTGTCCGTCTGTCAGGAAAGTGATCGTAGCCACTCATACCCGTACCCCGGTTTCCATGATCAAGGGAAGAGATTACTGGTGGGAGTCGGAGGTCAAACATGTGGAAGCCGAATGCCCGGCCGAGGAAATGGACTCTGAAGACCCTCTGTTCATTCTCTATACTTCCGGGTCTACCGGTAAGCCCAAAGGGGTAGTGCATACCTGCGGGGGCTACATGGTGTACACCTCGTATACTTTTGAAAATGTATTTCAGTATCATCCCGGGGATGTCTTCTTCTGTACGGCCGATGTGGGCTGGATCACCGGCCACTCCTACCTGGTGTATGGCCCGCTGCTGGCCGGCGCCATTACGGTCATGTTCGAGGGCGTTCCTACCTATCCCGATGCCGGACGGCTCTGGGATATTGTAGACCGGCATAAGGTAAACATTCTCTATACCGCTCCTACCGCCATTCGCTCCCTGATGGGCTTCGGACCTGAATACCTCGAAGGAAAAGACCTGGGCTCTCTCAAAGTACTGGGCTCTGTAGGAGAACCCATCAATGAAGAAGCCTGGCACTGGTACAACGATAACATCGGTAAGGGAAAATGCCCTATTGTGGATACCTGGTGGCAGACCGAAACCGGCGGGATCATGATATCGCCCCTGGCAGGAATTACAAAGACCAAACCTTCTTACGCCACGCTGCCCCTGCCGGGGGTTCAGCTTGAGCTGGTGGATGAGAACGGGCAGACCATTGAAGGAAACGGGGTAAGCGGAAACCTGTGCATCACTTATCCCTGGCCTTCGATCATCCGTACCACCTGGGGCGATCATGAACGGTGCAAAAGCACTTACTTCTCCACCTATCCGGGAAAATACTTTACGGGAGACGGCTGCCTGAGAGATGAAGACGGGTATTACCGGATCACCGGCCGGGTAGATGACGTGATCAATGTATCCGGACACCGTATCGGCACGGCGGAGGTGGAAAACGCCATCAACAGCCATACCGGTGTGGTAGAATCGGCCGTAGTGGGCTATCCGCACGAAGTGAAGGGCCAGGGGGTTCATGCTTTCGTGATCTGTGAAGAACCGCAGGATCATGACTCCATGATGAAGCGGGATATCCTGATGACCGTCTCCAGGATCATCGGGCCTATTGCCAAACCCGACAAGATCCAGTTTGTTTCCGGCCTTCCCAAGACCCGATCCGGGAAGATCATGCGCCGCATCCTCCGGAAAATAGCCGAAGGGGAATATAACAGCCTGGGCGACACTTCTACCCTGCTGGATCCGGGTGTGGTAGCGGAAATAGTGGAAGGTTCTAAAAAGTTGTAGTAATATGAAAATAAAATGTGTGACGTATAAGAGCCGGGAGGGTTTCCGGGTCTTATACACCCCACATTTACTTTAACCCTCATTTCAGATATACGACCTCAAACCGGGCCAGCGGAGCCATCCGGGCCTTATTGAGGCTAAGAAATTTACCGTCAGTGGTGAAGTTATCCACCCCTTCCAACACCTTAAAAAACTCTCCTTCAACATTTTCATCGATACAGGCCATTAGTGTACCAGCAATTTTTGAAAAACGGATCCGCCCTGTGGTTTCATTCAGCTCGTAAGCCCCGCTAAAGCCATTGCACCCACCATTGCCTATCACTCGCTCCTCGTCCTGCTTTATGATCAGGTGAGGTTCCCGGCCTCCTTCCCGCACCGTTACAGGCCTGCCGTTCAGCTCAATGAGCTTCCAGTATTTTTCCCTGATTCCGGTGTCAGCCGCCTTATCCAGCCGGAATTTACCCTCTTCCACCTCTTTCCCCTTCCGGGTAACCGCTTTCAGGAAATTTTCCCCCACCAGGAAATACAACGACTCTTCCGGGATAACGATCTTTCCTCCGTCCGGAGCCCACCCAAATCCTCCTTCCGACTTTTGCCCGCTGCGTATCATTTCATAGGACAGGTCCTCTTTCAATACCAGTATGACAGGCTGCGATACACCGTCTTTACCCGGCAGCGTGCCTTCATACCTCCCCGACCAGTCCAGGGAATTCATACTATTGTGCTGATTATAAGTAGGCTTTGTGCACGAAACACTCCATATCATCAATGTCAGAAGAAGCAGATTTTTCATTTTAGCGTTAGTTTATTGATCTACAAGATACCACTATTGGACTATAAATTTCCCTAAAACGTTTACATAAATGCTGTCTTATTCCTCAAAATCTTTATTTATGTGTAGGTTTGGAATCAAATTCAGAGAGAAAACTTGACTTTAACTGTACTTTACAAAAAGCTCAGGCCCTTTGTCAGGCCGTATAATACCTTGGTGATCCTGACGCTCACATTAACCGTTGTCGGTTCATTTGCAGCACAGGTGAATGCTTACATCCTTCGTTTTACGGTAGATTCCATCTCTGACCTGATGGTCGCCAAAGAGCCGCTGAGCAAAGGATTTTCCCTGCTTACGGTGATCAGCAGCATCCTGCTGGTAAAGGAAGTGGTGAACTCCGTGGTGCAGTTCGGTCAGAAATATTATGGTGAAAGGCTCCGGATCCTCATTGCCCGCGACTTTTCCCAGGCGATCGTGGAAAAGATCCTCACCTATCGTCTGGCCTTTTACAGTTCCATTGAAAACGAGAGCGGTAAGCTCCAAACCCGTATCGATACCGGCATCAGCAGCCTCACCCGACTGGTTCAGAACTTTTTCATTGATATATTTCCCCTGTTTGCCAACGCCATTGTGGCGCTGATCGCCATGTTTGCGGCTAATTTCTGGATCGGTATGGTCAGCCTTTGCATTGTACCCATTTACTTCTATATCAGCCAGTATCAGGCCAGCAAGCTGAGCGGCTTCCGGCGGAAGATGCGAAATTTCCGGGAAACCAAAAACCACAGCATCATCAGCCTGATCGAGTCTATTACGGTGATCAAGTCGTTTGTACAGGAGTCTTCGGAAGCGGAAAAGCACCGGATCATTCAGCATGACATGACCAATAACCAGCTGGAGACTCGCAAAACGGCTTTTATCTTCGACAGTGTCAAAAGCCTGATCGAACAGGTGGGTGTGGTGATCATCATTATCCTGACGGCCTGGTTTGTGCTTGACGGAAGAATGACCATCGGCGCAATTATGTTCCATATTATGCTCTTCGGGAACATCTCGGCCCCGATCAGGCAGCTTCACCGGATCTACGATGAGGTAAACGATGCACTGATCTACTCCGAAGGCTTCTTCGACATCCTGGAATCGGATCACCAGATCGAAAACAGCGGAACCTATATTCCGGAAAAAGTAAAAGGTAAAATTGAACTGAAAAATGTGGACTTCGTTTATCCGAACGGCACCCAGGCGCTCTTCAACGTGAGTATGACCATACCTCCCGACCGGACCACAGCCCTGGTAGGGCTCAGCGGGGCCGGAAAAAGCACCGTTGTGAATCTCCTGGATAAGTTCTATGAACCCACCCGGGGCGAGATTTTCATAGACGGCATAGACCTGGCCGATTACGACACAACGGAACTGCGGAAGAACATCGGGCTGGTATTGCAGAAAAACCATATTTTCAAAGGCACCATAGCTGAAAATATCCGTTACGGCCAGCCGGAAGCCTCCGATAGCGAAGTGGAAGAAGCAGCTAAAAAAGCGTATATCCACGATCAGGTCGTACAGCTGCCCGAGGGCTACCAATCGGATGCGCGCTCGCTTTCGGGCGGACAACAGCAAAGGATCGCCATAGCGAGGTTGTTTCTTAAAAACCCGCCGATCATATTTTTGGATGAGCCCACCGCCAGCCTCGACGCCATCGCCACGGAGCAGATCAAAAAAAGCCTGGATGCCATAAAAGCCAACCGGACGGTCATTATCATTTCCCATAGCATCTCCCAGATCATTGATGCCACCCACATTGTGGTGCTGGAACAGGGCCGGGCCGTGGAAAGCGGTGTTCACGAGGAGCTTTTCGACAGGAAGGGAACCTACTACGGGATCTTCACGGCCATGGCTAACAGCCTGAACATTGACAAGATCACCAAAACCCTGGAATCTGAGGATGAATAAGCATTTTTCGAAGATAAAAGAGCAGCGGTTTCTCCTGACGCTCAGACGGAAATCCAATTATTTAAGTTATTTTTAATGGCCGGAATCACTTTTTAAATTGTATATTTGCCTCTTAAAACCGGGGAAATACTTTTTGAAGTGTATCCGCTTACCTGAACTATTCAATGAAGTTATATTTTAATACAGGCGAGTTAGAGAAACTAGCCAGATCCAAAGCAAAAGAATATAAAAGCGCAAAACCGTTTCCGCACATTGCTATCGACAACTTCATGGACACGGAGCCCCTGGAGCGGGTTCTGGCAGAATTCCCCAGCCCGGAGGTCAAAATCTGGAAGGAATATGAGAATTATTTTGAAGGTAAGCTGGAGGCTCAGGGAGAAGAAAAAGTCTCCGACTTCACTTCCCAGCTGCTATACCAGTTTAACTCAGCGCCTTTTGTCTATTTTCTGGAAACCCTTACCGGAATCAAAAACCTGATGCCCGACCCTTACTTTGTGGGAGGCGGACTGCACCAGCTGAAGCCGGGCGGAAAACTGGGTGTACATGCCGATTTTAATATGCACGGAAAGCTTCCGCACCTGTCAAGGCGCATCAATGCCATATTATACCTGAACAAAGACTGGAAACCGGAATATAACGGTGACCTGGAGCTTTGGGACACCGATATGACCCGTTGTGAAGTGAAGATAGCGCCGCTGTTCAACCGCCTCGTGGTCTTTGATGTAACGGATTACAATTACCACGGCGTTCCGGAGATCATCAGCTGCCCGGAAGGAATGAGCCGGAAATCGATAGGTCTGTTTTACTTTACAGTAGGAAGACCCGAGGGAGAAATTATCCCCGGCAAAAAATCCACCCTCTTCAAAGCCCGCCCGGGAGAAGATATTCCGGAAGGCACGCACTTCAACAGGGATAATTATGATGGAGTAAAAGTTAAGAAAAATCTTAACTGGTTTGTAGGCCAGATCCTGCCTCCATTCGTAACCAATCTTTTGAAAAAATAAATGCCGAAAGCTTTAGCGATCTATTTGCCGCAATACCATCCTGTTCCTGAAAACGATGCCTGGTGGGGAAAAGGATTTACGGAATGGACCAATGTTTCCGCGGCAAAGCCTCTTTTCAAAGGGCATTACCAGCCTCAGCTTCCTGCTGATAACGGTTATTATGATCTGAGACTACCGGAAACCCGGGAGTCACACGCCCAAATGGCCCGGGAATATGGTATCGGGGGCTTTTGTTATTACCATTACTGGTTTTCGGGGAAAAGGCTGCTCCATCAGCCCATTGACGAGATCCTTGATTCCCGGAAACCTGATTTTCCCTTCTGTTATTTCTGGGCCAACGAGACCTGGTCGCGGCGGTGGGAAGGCAAAGACCGGGAAAGTGTGACGCTTATCGAACAGAAATACAGCGATGAAGACCACAGGTCTCATGCCGAATGGCTGGTGAGCTCCTTTAAGGACGAAAGATATATTAAGATCAACGGACGCCCCCTGTTCCTGGTTTACAAGCCCTTCGACCTTCCGGATGCCTCACGGATGATTACTATCTTCGAAGAGGTGTGCAGGAAAAACGGCATCCCGAAACCCTATTTTGTGGGCAGCAACTCCCATGACCCGGACAAAAACCCGGCGGATGTCGGGTTTGACAGCGCCATCCATTTTCAAACCCGGCATAACCTGCTGTCGGAATTCTGGATCGACGGCTTCACGCCGAAACGGATGATACGAAACCTGATGCAGGGAGTGTTTGACCCCACACTCAAGATCTACGATTATAAACAATACAAGGAAAGGGCACGGGTGCACAAGATCCGGTACAAAGGTTTCCCCTGCCCTATCGTGGGTTTTGACAACACCGCCCGCAAAGGGAAAAATGCCGTCATTCTGGCCAATCAGAACGTAGAAGATTTCAGGGCCTCGCTGATCGATGCTGTCAACGACGTCAAAGATTTCCCGGAAGAAGAACAGATCGTCTTCATCAATTCCTGGAACGAATGGGCGGAGGGTAACCATCTCGAACCCTGCGTAAAATTCGGGCGAACCTTCCTGGAGGCTGTAAAAGAGGTCTTCCAACCTACCACCTGATATTGCATGGGTAAAGGGCGTATTTCCCGTCCGGTCTCAAGCCTTCCACTTGATATTGCAACCCATGCTGGGGAACTGGATCTCCGACAGGGGCTCTCCGGATAAAAGCGCATTCAGCGCCCCTCTCAGGTCTTTTCCGCTAAGAGGCTTCGGGTTATCCTCCCGGGGCCGCGACTCGTCGAGCCTTCCCCGGTATGCCAGCTTCAACCTGCCATCAAACAAATAAAAATCAGGTGTACAGGCGGCATCGTAAGCCCTGGCCACGCCCTGTGTTTCATCATAAAGATAAGGAAAGCCGAGCTCCCATGTGCCGGCAAATTCCTTCATTTTCTCCGGCGAATCCTGGGGATAGGCCACTACATCATTGGAACTGATGGCTATGAATCCGATACCCTTTGACCCGTAATCCGCCGCTACCCTGATGATCTCCGGCATTACATGAATCACATAGGGGCAGTGGTTACAGATAAACATAATGAGGGTGGCCTTTTCACCCCGGAGTTCATCCAGGGTGAACTCTTTCCCGCTGAGGGCATCCGGCAACCGGAAGTCCGGTGCCATTGTCCCTAAATTCATCATATTGGAAGCCGTTAATGCCATAATTATATTATTTTCGCGGTCATCAGCGTTCCTACTTATCCTCCGGAAGCAGCACCACGCGGATAAAGTTCTCTCCGGTGAGGTACTTTTGCGCGATGGCTTTCGTACTTTCCACCGTCACTTTTTCCAGGGCTTTGTCTCCCGTAAGAATAGTTTTTATATCCTCGCCCTTCTGGTATTTGTCAGACAGGGCACTCAGCCAGTAATTATTGTTTTTCAGGCTGGTCTGAAAATTCAGCTTTTTATTGTTCACGTACTTTTCGATATCCTCCCGGGTGCCGCCGTTCTCACGGATCTTCCCGATCTCTTCCAGCGTGAGGGCGATCAGCTTCTCCACATTGGCCGGGGCGCAGCCAAATCCTACCATCAGCTGATAGCGGGGCGACGGGAAACGGCCATAACTTATTCGGGCATAGGGCGAATACACGCCACCTTCCTCTTCCCGGAGCTTCTCCGTGAGTTTGATCTGAATGATCTCCCCTACGGCCGAAAGCAGCAGCTCATCTGTATCGTCCGGCTTGTATTCCCCGGAAAGCAGTAGAGTTACATTCGCTTTATCCTCGCTTCCCTTTTTCACGGTTTTCGATACTTTTCCTTTCGGAGGATAAATGCCCGGATCTTTATATTCCGGCTTCTTACCGGTAGAAGGCAGGCTTCCCAGATAAGCGGCCAGCAGAGGTTTGATCTTTTCCACCTCAAAATTGCCCACAAACGTAAACTCAAAACCCGAAGCATCGGCAAAGCGTTCTTTAAAGATTTCCATGGAACGTTCCGGGTTCAGCGCTGCCAGGCGGGCCGAGGTCATCGGGCGGCTCCGGTAATGATAGTTGGATACCACTGACTGTAGCGTATCATTGTATACCTTCTCCGGTGTAGGCGTAGTTTCCATATTGGCGAGGAGATCCCGCTGGTTGCCGATAGCGCCGGTCACCACCTCTTTGTCGAGGTGGTTATTCGTAAACTTATTATAGATCATCTGGAGCGCGGTCTCAAAATCTTTTACGTTCGACATCCCCTGGATCATCTCTGAAATATTGCCCAAACCCGCACTGACACCCGCCACCTTGCCCGACATGAACCGGGTAAGCTGCGGCTGTGTCAGTTTGCCGTTTCCGCTATTGGAAGCTACGAAAGAAGCATAAGCGGCGTTATCAGCTTCCTGATCAGAATACTGCGAAGTTCCTCCCCAGCGGCTTCCACGGAAGACGATCTCGTCATTTTTAAAGTCCGTAGGCTTAAGATTTACCTTTACACCATTCTCAAAAATGATCTCTGTCACCCCGGCTTCGGGCACCTGCTTTTCCGAACGTATCTTTCCCGGAGCCGGGATCTTCTCCACCAATGAGGCCGCTACGGCTTCGTCTACATAAGCCGAGATGGTCGAACCGGTATTATCCAGCAGCTGCTTTAAGCGGTCTGCTGTAGGCAGTGCATCTTTGGCCGCTTCAGGACCGATCAGCACCGCCACCCGGTTCTCCTTCGTAATGATCTGCTTTACAAAAGTGTTGACTTCATCCAGTCCGATGCCGTCAAGGTGCTGTTCAGCAAAGGTTTTATCATAGGAAATGTCGGTCATCACCACGTCTTCCAGGAAACACTGAACCAGTTCGTTGACATAGGCGGCGGAGCTGGTCTTGTCTTTCTCGGCAAACTGCTTATCCAGGCCTGACCTGTACGACAGTTTTGCGCGGTCGAGCTCGCCCTGTGTAAACCCGAACTGCGCTGCCCGCTGGTTTTCATCGAGCACGGCCACCAGCGCTTTCTCCACGTCATTTCCTTTGGCTACCGCTATGGCATTCAGGGCATCCAGACCGGCCAGGAAAGAAGAGTAAACACTCCTGCCGAACTGAAAAGGCGGGTCAGCCTTTTGCTGCAGCTCGCTGATTCTCCGGTGGATCATGGTATTAAACAAAGAGCGGATCATGGCCTCACGGCGATTCCCGCCTGTGATCTCCTTACGCTCGGGCTGCAGGTAGAACAGCTGTACCATACTGTAAGGCTGCTCCCTGTCGGTGATGACTATAGCGTCGGTTCCGCCGGATAACGGCACGGTATGAGTGGCTCTGGATTGAGCATTCTCAGGGTTTTTAAAGCTGCTGAAAAGTTTCTTTATCATCTCCTCCACCACGGCCGGATCAAAATCACCTACCGCCACGATGGCCTGCAGATTAGGCCGGTACCACTCTTCCTTAAATTTCTTAAACTCCTCGTAAGGGGCATTCTGGATAACACTTTCCAGTCCTATCGGTAGTCTTTCGGCATAGCGTGACCCCCTGAATAATACGGGATACAGCTTCTCATTGATCCGCTGGCTCGCACCTTTTCTCAGGCGGGCCTCCTCCAGTACCACCCCGCGTTCTTTATCGATCTCGGAATGCTCCAGCGTGGCATTCCCCGACCAGTCGGCCAGCACCGACAGGTACTTTTCAAATTTTTCCAGGGTATCGGTCGGTACCGGAAGCATATACACGGTTTCGTCAAAGCCGGTATAGGCATTGAGATCCGCGCCGAACTTGATCCCGCTCTTCTCGAGGAAATTCACCAGCTCATTCTTCGGGAAGTTTTTTGTACCATTAAAATTCATGTGCTCCATAAAGTGAGCCAGTCCCCGCTGCTCTTCGGTTTCCAGAATAGACCCTGCTTTAATGACCAGCCGGAGTTCGGCCCGGTTTTTAGGCTCTGCATTCTTCCGGATATAATAGGTAAGCCCGTTAGGTAACTTTCCCACCTTTACGGCAGGATCCATAGGCAGCTTATCGGATAGATTGATTTTCTGTGCAAATGTCCAGGAGCTTATGAATAAAATAAGCACCAGGTTAAAGATCTGTCGTTTCATTTTAGAATTTTGATTATTAAAAACTATCCGGCCGGGCCTTGTGGAATACCGGAAACAGCCCGTAATTTACTAATAAATTAACAGACAGCGCAATACTAACTAATTTTTTAAGAGAATTGAGGCTGAACGACTGTCTCACAACCGCTTTTGTCCGCTTTGCTGACAATATTCTTTAACGGATCAGGACATTGCCGTAACTTTACGGAATGAAAGATTATGAAATTCCTGTCCGGAATATTCTGAGATACAGCTTTGTATTTGCGCTTACGGTTTCACTAATCACTTTTTTCGGCTCATTCATGCACGAAGAAAGCTGGTCTTCGGTGATCTACAGGATCGTAAGTACTTTCCTGCTTTTCTATAGCTACAGCCTGCTTAACCTTTGCCTGTTAAAAGGGTTTTATAAGAAAGGGCCGCTCAGAGACAGCTACGTCACCATCAATGACAAGCGGCATTTTGCCTGCGGGGTATCTTCTACCGCTGTCATTTTTTTCGGGTTTCATTTCCTGAATATTTATCTCATTGACAAGGGCCTTATATCATCTGCTTTTGTCCGGAGCGAAATGACAAGACTGGGAAACTGGATGTATTTTTTCTTTTTTTTGATCAACACTATCCTCTATGCTATGGTCTACTTCCTGCACAACTTTATCATTCTCCAGGATATGAAAGTGAAGGTAGACCTGGAAAACTCACGGCTGCGTAGCGTAAACGCCGAAACGGTGAACCAGCTTCTCCGGCAGCAGATACAGCCTCACTTTCTTTTCAATGCGCTGAATGTGCTGAAATCGCTTATCCGGAAATATCCCGACACGGCCGAGGAGTACCTGATCAGCTTATCCGATTTCCTCCGGGCCTCGGTCAATCAGAACAGGAAAATACTGGTACCGCTGGCGGAAGAGCTGAAGATCTGCCGTGACTACATGGAGATGCAGAAGATCCGTTTCGGAAATGCCCTCCATTACCAGGTCGACATCTCCGAAACCGAAGACGGTCACCTGCCTGTTTTCTCTCTGCAGCCCCTGCTGGAAAACGCCATCAAGCATAATGAACTGACCACGGCATCACCCCTCCAGATCGTGATCTCGGAGACAGCCGGGTGGGTAGGCGTAAAAAATAACCTGCAACCGAAAAGGTCGCTGTCAGAATCGACCGGTAACGGCCTGAGCAATCTTTCCGAGCGCTACCGCATTCTGTCGGGAGACTCCGTTCAGATCATTGAGAACCAGGAAGATTTTATCGTGAAGATCCGGATTTTGTATTCCGAAAACCTTTCAACTCCGGCCGCTAAACCTGTTAAATCCAGTTGCTGAAACCGTATACGGGTATGAAGATCATCATCATAGAAGACGAAAAGCTTACCGCTGAAGACCTGGCAGAAGCCATCCAGCGTTCGGAACCGACGGCGGAGATCGTCGCCACCCTGAGCTCGGTAAAGGAAGCGCTCGATTACTTTGACGGCCCCGTAGAAGCTGACCTGATCTTCTCCGACATCCAGCTGGGCGACGGCCTCAGCTTTGAGATCTTCCGGGAAAGGAAGTCGGGCATCCCCGTTATTTTCTGTACGGCTTACGATGAATACGCCCTGAATGCCTTCAAAACCAATGGTATTGACTATATTCTGAAGCCATTTTCGGTCAATACCATCAAAAATGCGCTGGACAAATACAAAAGCCTGAAGAAGATGCTGGCTCCCGCTTCCAATAACCTGGAAGCCCTGCTAAGCGTGCTGGACCAGCGCCCCCGGATCACTTCCGTACTGGTGCATTACAAGGAACAGATCATTCCGGTCTCTGAAAAAGATATCGCACTGATCTGTATCCGGAACGAAACCACCCTGCTGAAAACCTTTGACGAGAAGTCTTATTTTATCACCCGGACGCTGGACGACCTGGAAACCAAGCTCGGTTCGGGCTTCTTCCGCGCCAACCGGCAGTACCTCGTTAACCGCAGCGCCATAAGATCCGTAGAAAACTACGGTGCCCGGAAACTGGCACTTCTATTGACCCTTCCGCATGACGAGACCATTACCGTAAGCAAGGAAAAACATACGCCACTGATGAACTGGCTGGAAGGGAAATAGCCGGGGTTTCCGGGAATTGTCGCAGACTGCTGACACAGGGTTGTCATCGGACCCCGTTATTTTTGAATATTCAAGAAAATGAACCTTAAGATAATTGCTAAATATTCTTCGAATAGTTAAAAAATTGAAAATAACCTGTTTATGCCTATGAATTTCATACTCGAAAATGTCCGTTTAAACGAATTTATTTTTTTACCTAAAAAAAACTTACCGAACTTTGCCCACCGAAATACAGGTAAAGCTATACTTAACTGATTAACACTGTTTTCACAGTTCAACAAAACACTCATTGGATGAAATCTAGAATTTTAATTGCGGGAATGTTCCTGTTGATTTCCGCTCTCCGGTCATACGGACAGACAACACTCACCTTACCGGACGCCATTAAATACGCTCTGGCCAACAGTGAAACCATTAAAAAGGCCCGGTTAGATATTGAAAACGGCCTGAACGTGGTGAAAGAAACCCGAGCCAGTGCCAAGCCACAGGTGAATGTGGTATCCAGCGTGACGCTTAACCCTTTGGTGCAGCAGTTCGTTTTACCCGGCGAAGCGTTTGGCGGAGAACCCGGCACGTTTATCGCTATCAAGGCCGGCCAGCCGTGGAACGCCATGACTACGCTCCAGGTAAACCAGCAAGTGTACAATCAGCAGCTGTTTACCGGGCTGAAAGCCGCACAGAGAAGTTCTGAATTTTACGACCTGCTCAAAGAAGTGAGTGAAGAAAATGTCATGCAGCAAGTGGCCGTAAACTACTACCAGGTGCTGGTCAACCAGCACAAAGTGGGTTTGTTGGACGACAACCTCGACCGCCTCACCAAGCTGCAAGGGGTACTTCAGGGGCTTTTTGATAACGGCCTCGGCAAAAAAATAGACGTGGACAGGATCAAAGTCAACAAGGTCAACCTGGAAACCCAGAAGATGCAGCTGCTCAATGCCATTGACATGCAGAAAAACCTGTTGAAATACTCCATGGGAATGCCGGTTTCGGAAGATATCGTACTGCCGGAGGAAGACATTCAGAAGCTGGAAGCGCTGACCTCCCTCCTCATCATTGAACCGAATGTAGATGTGGAGAGCATCATCGGCGTGCGGGTTCTGCGGAAACAGGACGAGCTGCTGACCCTCAACCGCGACGCCAAACGTGCCGAGTTTTACCCTACAGCCTCCATAGCCGGGCAATACATTCAGAGTACGCAAAGCGGTTCTTTTAACCTCTATACCAAAAATGCGCTGAATTTTAACATGGCCAATATTGCCTTATCGGTCAATATCCCGATTTTTGACGGCGGAGCCAAAAAGTCACGGGTGGAACAGGCCAAGGTAGAGCTGCTGAAAAACCAACAGGAGATCAGTACCACTACCAAAGCCCTCCGGATGGCGTATGAAAATGCCCGGATACAGATGCAAAACAGCCTCGAGGCCATTCAGAACCAAAAAGCCAACCTCGAGCTTGCAAAAGAAGTGTATGATAATATCAACAATAACTTCCAACTCGGTTTGGTAAACCTTACCGACCTCCTGAATGCCGAATCGGAGCTGACCAGTACCCAGAATGCGTACAACGACGCTCTTTTACAGTTTAAAGTATCAGAAATAGAATTAATCAAAGCAAAAGGCGAGATCAGAACGCTTGCTGCCCAATAAACAATCACTTAGACAAATGAAACGTACAATTATAACACTATTGGTTTTAGTCGTTTTCGGTGGGGCTGTGGCCTGGAAACTAAGCAAAAACAAGCAGGAAAACCAAGCTAAGGTAGATGTGGTGAACGCCGTTGACGGGGCGGTCCTGGTAAAAACCGCTCAGGCCGAAACCAAATCTATTGACCTGGATTTTACAGCTAACGGTAATTTCATGCCGAACCAGGACCTGGAGTTTTCCTCCGAAGTGATGGGACGCATCACTTCTATTCGTGTGAAAGAGGGCGACCGTGTGGCTAAAGGGCAGATTCTGGCCACTGTAGACGACAAATACCTCAGCCTCGACATGCAGAACGCCAACGAACAGTACCAGAAGCTTCTGACGGACAAAGCCCGCCTGGAAAATGCCCTTAAGACCGGCGGCGTAACGCAGGCACAGGTAGATGAGATCAACCTTGCCGTAAAAAATGCCCAAAACGGTATCGAGCAGCTACAAAAAAGAATTGGCGATGTACACATCAAAGCCCCGATCTCGGGAGTGATCAATAAAAAGCACATCGAACTGGGCTCTTACGCCTCGCCCGGCGTAAAGCTGTTTGACATCGTGGATGTTTCCAGCCTGAAATTAAGCGTGAACGTCAATGAAAAACAGGTGGTTCAGCTTAAAAAAGGCGATAAGGTAGACATCAAGATCCCGGTTTTTCCTGACAAAACCTTCAGCGGATACGTGTCGTTTATCTCTGTAAAAGCCGATAACTCGCTGAATTTCCCTATTGAGATCAAGCTCAATACTGCCGGGGCATCGGAGGTAAAATCAGGTATGTATGCTTCGGCCCAGTTCAATTTTCAGAAGTCGGCGCCTGTGCTTACCGTACCACGCACGGCGTTTGTGGGTAGTGTAAGAAACGGCGAAGTGTATGTCGTGAGCGGCAACACCGTAAAGCTCAAAAAGGTAACTCCGGGCAGTATTTTCGGAGATTATGTAGAAATTCTTGGCGGACTGAACGAGGGTGAAACCGTGGTGATCGCCGGACAGATCAACTTACAGGACGGAGCAGAAATCACCATACAGAAGTAATAAACAATGAAAATAGCTGATATATCTATAAGGAGGCCGTCTATTGTGATAGTGGTCTTCTCGGCTCTTACCTTGTTTGGTATTTTGAGCTACTTTAGCCTGAACTACGAGCTTCTCCCCAAGTTTACACCGGGGGTGGTATCCATCGCTACGGTATACCCGGGGGCTTCGCCCAGTGAGGTGGAAAACACCGTGACCAAGAAGATAGAAGATGCGGTAGCCTCGCTAGAAAACATCAAAAAGCTGGATGCCACATCGTACGAAAGCCTGTCGCTCGTGATCATTGAGCTCCGGGCAGGGGCAAATGTGGACCTGGCGCTTAACGATGCCCAGCGAAAGGTAAACGCCATGCTTTCGCAGCTTCCGGACGATGCCGAAGCCCCGTCACTCAACAAGTTTTCGTTTGATGACCTGCCTATCGTGACCTTATCGGCCACGGCCCAGCTCGACGATGCCGCCTTTTATGACCTGATCGATAAGCAGGTGCAGCCTATCCTTTCCCGGGTGCCGGGGGTGGCCCAGGTAAACCTCATCGGGGGACAGGAAAGAGAAATCCAGGTAAACATAGATGCCACTAAATTAGAAGGGTATAACTTATCCATTCTCCAGGTGCAGCAGGCGATACTTTCGTCTAACCTCGACTTCCCTACAGGTAGCATCAAGTCTGAAAACCAGGATATCCTGGTACGTCTGGCCGGAAAGTATAAGAATATTGAAGAGCTGAGAAACCTGGTGATCTCGGAAAGTGAGTCGGGAGCACAGGTTCGTCTGCGGGATATAGCCGATGTGCAGGATACCCAAAAAGACGTGGACAAAATAGCCCGTGTGAACCGGAAAAGCGCCATTACTTTACAGGTTCTGAAGCAGTCGGATGCCAATGCCGTGGAGGTTTCCCAGGAGACCCAAAAGATCCTCTCCAGACTCGAACAACAATACGAGCGGGAAGGACTGAAAATCGGCGTGGCCAATGATACCTCCGAATATACGCTAAAATCGGCCAATGCCGTGGTGTTCGACCTTGTGCTGGCCATTATACTGGTGGCGGTGATCATGCTGTTCTTCCTGCACAGTATCCGGAACTCCCTTATCGTAATGGTGGCCATTCCGGTGTCGCTGATCGCTACGTTTATCGGGATGAACCTCATGGGCTTCTCGCTGAACATGATGTCGCTTCTCGGGCTTTCGCTTGTGGTGGGTATCCTGGTGGATGATGCCATCGTGGTGATCGAAAACATCTACCGCCACATGGAAATGGGCAAAAACCGGGTACGCGCTGCCTTTGACGGAGCCAAGGAGATCGGCTTTACAGTGGTTTCCATTACTTTGGTGATCGTGGTGGTGTTCCTGCCTATCGCCCTTTCTACGGGTATGGTGTCTGATATCCTGAGGGAGTTCTGTCTCGTGGTAGTGATATCGGTATTGCTGTCTTTACTGACCTCGTTTACCATTGTGCCGCTGCTTACTTCCCGGTTCGGGAAACTGGAGCATATCTCGGGCAGCAACTTCTTCAGCCGCTTTATCCTTTGGTTTGAAAAGCAGCTTGACCGTTTCACCCGGTGGATCACGGGGATTTTGGAGTGGAGCCTGAATCATAAGCTGGTCACCTTACTGATCGTAGGTGTTATGTTTATCTCCTCGTTCTTCCTCGTAGGGGCCGGATACATCAACGGCGAATTTTTCCCTGCCTCTGACAGAGGTGAGTTCTTTGTTCAGATCGAACTTCCGAAAGATGCTTCGATAGAGCAAACCAATGCCCTTACGCAACAGACGGAAGAGTACCTGACCAAAAAACCGGAAGTGGTATCCATAATTACTTCCGTGGGTCAGTCGAGCGACGGTATGGTGGCTACGCTTGCCCCGGCATACAAGGCCGAAATTATGGTAAAGCTGGTCGACAAAGAAAAGCGGGCTGACGCTACCGATGTATATGCGGCCAAAACCAAACAGGAGCTTCAGCAGATATTGGTGGGGGCAAAAGTAAAAACCCCGCCTGTGAGCTTTATCGGTACGGCCGACCAGGCCCCTATCGAACTGGTGGTGGTAGGCTCTGACCGCGACAGTGTAACCGCTTATGCCGAAAAGGCGCTGGCCGAACTGAAAACCGTACCGGGGGCGGTAGAGCCCAAGCTGTCGGCAGAAAGCGGCAACCCGGAGATATCGGTAGAAGTAAACCGCGACAAAATGTCGGCGCTGGGGCTGGATCTCGGCACCGTGGGGGCAACCATGCAGACGGCCTTTAACGGAAACACCAACGGAAAATACCGGCAGGGACAATACGAGTACGATATTAACATACGTTTTGACGATTACGACCGTAAAAACATAGCTAACGTATCCAATACCACGTTTATCAACAGCAAAGGGCAGTTGATACGCCTGGGCCAGTTTGCCGACATCAGCGAAAGCTCGGGCCCTAGCCAGCTCGAAAGAAGAGATAAGAGTACGGCGATCAAGATACAGTCGCAGGCAGTGGGTAAGCCGGCATCGGTGATCGTGGAAGAATGGAGGCCCAAGCTGGAGGCTATCCCGCTTCCGAGCGGCGTAAGTTACGTTTGGAGCGGTGACATCGAAATGCAGGAGGAAGGTTTCGGTACCTTAGGAGTTGCCCTTTTGATGTCTATCCTCCTGGTGTATTTTATCATGGTGGCCCTGTACAACAGCTTTGTGCACCCTTTCGTGGTATTGTTTTCGATTCCGCTTGCGGTGATCGGCGCCCTGCTGGCCCTGGCGCTGACCAATAATACGCTGAATATTTTTACTATGCTGGGAATGATCATGCTGATCGGTCTGGTGGCGAAAAACGCCATCATCCTGGTCGACTTCACCAACCAGCTGAAAGCAGAGGGTAAAACCACCCGCGAGGCGCTGATCCTGGCCAACCATGCGCGTCTTCGCCCGATCCTGATGACCACCATCGCCATGGTGTTCGGTATGTTGCCTATCGCCCTGGCGTCAGGTAGCGGGTCGGAGTCGAAAAACGGTCTTGCCTGGGTGATCATCGGTGGTCTGATCAGCTCCCTGTTCCTGACCCTTATTGTAGTGCCGGTGGTTTACCAGCTGTTTGACAGCATCCTGAATCGCTTGGGGCTCAACAAGCCGGAGTTGCCGGTAGATCAGCTGCTGACCGAAACGTATGAGCATAAAGACGTAAAAGAATATTAAAATAACCTGATCAGGAAAAAACCGTCCCGTAAAAAGGGCGGTTTTTATGTTTTAATGCGGCTCAGGTTCGCCCGATCATGATCCGCTTTCGTTGCAGCAGAGTCCCAACTTGTTGCACTCTGCTGGCCTTCCCTCGGCAAGGGAGAGTCCTTTTTCAAAGAGACTCTGCCGGAAATCGGCGAGACTCTGCCACAAATCGGCCTGATCATGATCCTCTCAGCCCCAGGACATTCAGGGTCTCCCTATCTTCGGACTCCCGGTAAAATACTCAAATGATCTCCATCTTTTTCATCAGGAAAGTAGCGCTTTTGTTTTGGCATACGCCGTCACGGAGCTTATAATCAAAAGCCAGCTCACCGTTGATGATCTCTACTTCAAAGTTCTTATTTACCAGCCTGCCGGGGTATTCTGCGGCCAGCTGGCAGACCGCCAGATCATGGGTAGCTATCCCGCCCAGGGCAGGTCGGGAGATAATTCTTTTGATCACGCCTATGGTCCCCGACTGCTTGTCGTCGGAGTTGGTTCCCCTCAGGATCTCATCCAGCAAAACCAGGCAGGGCTGCTCTTCCAGTTGATCCATAATGGCTTTCAGCCGTTTCACTTCCGCAAAGAAATACGATTCTCCGCTGCTCAGGGAATCCGACTGACGCATGGATACCAGCACCGGCAGCAGATGAATACGTGCATTTTTTGCACAGATGGGTGCTCCTGTACCTGCCAGCACCATATTTACCCCCAAAGCACGCAGGAATGTGCTCTTTCCGGACATATTTGACCCCGTAAGGATCATAAAATTTTCCGGTGTTAAGCGGATGCTGTTGCTTACCCGTGCCTCTTGGGCGATCAGGGGGTGGCCCAACTCCTCAAAGTCCAGCTCCAGGCCGGAATTGAGTACCGGCCAGGTGTAGTCCGCGTTATTAAAGGCGAAGTTGGCATAGCTGTTCAGGGCCTCGATCTCTCCCATCGCTTCCAGCCAGCGGTGCAGTTCCGCTGCATGGGCCTTCTTCCATTGCAGGAGGGAGCGTAGCACATGAATATGGTAGACCAGTGTTCCGTTAAGTCCCAGTGCCCCCAACTCAAAGTTGATTCCCTGTATCTTCAGGAATAATTTCGAGAGGTTCTCCAGCTCTCTGCTTGCACTTCTGTTTTTTCGGCACAGCGTTTCCTGCAATTTTATTAAGTGCTGAGACCGGAAAGATTTCGTTTCTATTCCTGCCAGGATGAGACCGTAATGCCGGATGAGCTCTGCCACGTTCCGGGAGTCGATCAGCTCGCTTTTGATTTTTGCCAGTTGGCTGCCTGTAAGTACCAGGTTAGCCGTAAAAGCAAGTAATATCCATTTCCACGAGAATCCTCCTGCCAGATAGCCCCCGATGGCAAAAATAAACAGGGCCGGCAGGACGAATGTTAAGATCGTCACCCCTTTACTCACCTCGTTATCCCTGTTTTCCGACCAGGCCAACAGCTTCCGGTAATCGGCTTCACTATCCCGCATCATTCTTCCCAGGGCAGCTATATTTTGCCTCCAGCCGGGGTTTAGGCCAAGTTCTTTTATCGCTTCCTGGCGGAGAAGCACCTCTTCAGGAGAAAACGGGCGCTGAAGGCTTTGGGCCAGCTTTGCTTCGCCGATGTATGTGGTGGTCCGGTTAAGGTATTGAAAAAGTGAATTTTTTCCGAAAATATCCAGGTCGTAGGTATAAAAATGGGAACTGTCTGTATAGCGGGCCCCATCGTAAAAAGGATTCTCTTTCAGGGCAAGAAAACCGGCTTCCTCCCGGTTGATATCCCTGAGATTTTCAGCCATTCTTTTCTGCCACAGGATAGACCGGTGCTTTTTTACACATAGCACAAAGAGTCCGAGGAGCACCACAGGGACCACCGCATAAATCCATTGGCCGGAAACCACAGAGAAATAAATGGTAAAAATCATGGCTATTGCCAAAGCCAGTCTGAAAAAGCTGTAGGTATTATAGTGTCGTTTCAGATGTGTGCTTTCAGACCAATACCGGTCTGCCAAAGAATCATAATACTGCGTCATTCAAGTGGGGGTTAAAGTCTGTTAGTATTCAGAACAAGGTATCTTTAAAATAAATTTCCGGCCCGTAGCCCTATTTACGGGTTTTCAACAAATAAAA
>CAZLXI010000006.1:161907-166614 GCA_964563435.1 uncultured Lacihabitans sp. | reverse complement strand
ATGCTCACTTCGAGCGCCGGCCCGCCGGGTGCTGTAATGCTCACCGGGGTGCTCACCACACAGCCGCTGATATCGGTGACGGTGACGGTATAGTTACCGGCTGCCAGACCACTGGCAGTGGCTGTATTATTTCCGTTTGACCATTCATAATTATAAGGCCAATTGCCTCCGTCTGCTGCTATAGTGGCGCTCCCGTCTGTAGCTCCCGGTGCACTCGCGTTGGTCTGTGAAGTGATGACTACAGTTAACGTATCGGGGTCTACTATGACAGAACCGGTGTAATTCGAGCAACCGTTCGCATCCGTTACCCTTACTATGTATAGCCCGGGTCCAAGGCCGCTGACTGTTGGCGATGAACCTGCTGATGATTCCAGGGTTCCGGAACCTGCATCCCAGCTATACGAATAGGGTGCTGTACCACCTATCACCTGGAATTGCAGGGTAGCGTCTGACTGCCCGCGACAAGTAATATCCGTATAATCCGATATATTAAGATAGAGAGCAAGAGGCTCCTGGATGGTGACTTCTGCTGTGGCGGTAGCTCCGTCTGCATCGGTGACCGTAACGGTGTGGGTTCCGGCCGGCAGGCCGCTGGCTGTGGCGGTAGCGTCTCTGTTCGACCATTCGTAACTGTATGGAGCGGTTCCGCCTGTGGCCGTAACGCTAGCACCGCCGTCAGATAAGCCAAAGCAGGTAACATTCTTGCTGTCGGTGATGGATGCAGTAAGGGTCTCGGTTCCGCCTGAGAGGGTGACTTCCGCCGTAGAGGTACAGCCGTTATCATCGGTGACGGTTACGGTGTAGTGCCCCGGATCAAGCCCGCTTATCTCCGGGGTAACTGCCCCGGTAGACCATTCAAAAGCATAGGGGCTAGCGCCGCCATTGGCTTCTGCTACGGCTCTGCCGTCTGATGCACCTGGAATGCTGATATGTGTATAATCGGATATCTCAGCGCTGAGTACGGGGGGAGCACTAATGAGATAATTTGTCTGTACGGAACAACCGTTGGCATCTGCTGCCCGGAGTACTAAAGCCTGTGCCGACAGGTTTATGGTTCTTACCCGGTTATCATTCTCCGGGAGAATGTCTCCTGAAAAAATATTATAGACAAAATTATACGCATAAGGCCCTACACCCCCTGTGATCTCAAATAGGGCAGAGCCGTCTGAGCCGCCATTACAGCTTACATTTTCCTGTGATAGCAAAGTAAGTGTTAAGACTTCGGGCTCCCGGATAATGACGCTGGTTTGGGCCGTAGTGTTATCGGCATCGGTTACGGTAACCGTATAAGTGCCGGCACTCAAACCGGTGGTCGTTCCGGCACTCCTATCGCCGTTAGACCATTCGTAGCTGTAGGGTGCGGTTCCTCCTGACGCCAGGGCGGTAGCTGCTCCGTTTGTGTAGCCGAAACAATCCAGGTGGGTACTGTCTGAAATGGTAACGATTAAGGGGCTGTCCTGAACGGTTATAGCCGCTTCAGTTGTAAACGTGCATCCGTTGTCATCGGTCACGATCACCGTGTATTGCCCTGTTCCAAGCCCTCCGGCAGTAGGGCCCTGACTGCCCTCAGACCATTCAAATGTATAGGGTGCCGTACCACCGGTAGCAAAAGCGGTAGCTGACCCGTCAGAACAGGTCTCACACGTTACCGGGGTAATACTGCTGATGTCTGCTGTCAGAGCTGCAGGCTGGGGAACAAAGCTGGTCTGATCCATCCGGCAATTTCGGGCATCATAAACCCGTACGCTGGCATCCCGGGAATATAAGCCGTACGCATAGAACGTATCGTCGCCGGTTTGTGTACTGCCGGATGGAACGGCCAAGGTCAGCAATAAAGGATCATAGGGGGGCGTTCCCCCGCTGATCTGGTAATCTACTCTTCCGTCATGCCCTTCAAAGCAGCTTACCCCGGTTATGGAAATTACATTTACCTGCAGTTCTTCGGGTTCGGTTATGGTGACCCCGGCAGTAGCGGTAGCGCCGTTTGCATCGGTTACGGTTATGGTGTAGGGTCCTGCACCCAGACCGGTGATTTCGGGCGTAGAATCCCCGTTTGACCACTCATAGGTATAAGGTCCGGTGCCCCCGGAAGCTATAACCGTAGCTCTGCCATCTGTTTCTCCAAAACAGCTGATATCCGTGATATCCGTAATGTTAACTTCCAGGGGAGGGGGGGCTGTAATGGTTACAGACGAAGTAGCTGTACAGCCCCGGGTATCGGTCACTGTTACTGTGTGTTGCCCCGGTTCCAGGCCTGGAACCACCCGGGTAGTAGCCCCCGAAGGCGACCAGCTGAAGGTGTAGGGGTCGTTTAACCCGACTACATTGGCGGTAGCTGTCTGGCCCGAGAGGCCGACGTTCACACTGAGTATGCTGATAATAACTTCTACTTCCCTTCTTTGGCTGTATTCCACCCCCAGCTGATTATAGACTTTTTTAAGTTTGTTATTTAACTCGGCAAAGTAGATACTACCGTCTGCGCCCACAGTAACTCCCTGGGGATTACGGATGCGGGCCACACTGTAGATACCGTCTGTATCCCCCTCAAAGGTACCGGCTTCGATCTCACCCTCATAAGCATTTGTACCTGCATTGTAGCTTATTTTTATGATACGATGATTATCTCCGGTGATATACACCGATCCGGCTCTTGCAGCAATGCCTATAGGGTTGAAGCCCATAGATGAGGTGCTAAAGACCGTCACTACATTACCTCCTGAGCCAATCCTCCTGATCCGGGCATTCATGTTGTCTGCAATATACAGATCACCGTTCGAGTCCCTGGTGATGTCGGTCGGAAAGTAGAAGCGGGCTGTGGTGCCTGTTCCGTCGGTCAACCCCTGGGTGCCGTTTCCGGCCAGGGTGCCCACACTTCCCCCTTTAATGATCCTGATCTGATGATTGTAAAAGTCTGCTACATATAATGTACCGTCGGGATCCCAGGCAATGCCCATAGGCCAGTTGAACAGGGCGGTAGCTGCGGGGCCGTCGACATTACCGGTACCGCCGGCGCCCGCTATGGTGGTAACGCTGCCGTCTTTATCCACCTTTCGGATGAGCCCGTTGCCGGTGTCGGCCACATAGAGGTTACCCTCATTGTCAATGGCAAGACCTCCCGGTAGGGAGAAACTGGCCTCATCGGGTTTGCCGTCCTGGTTTCCATTGGCGCCGCTTCCGGCATAAATGCTCATAGTTCCGCTGGCAGCATCGTATTTTTTAATGACGTTTCCGTCAGTTATATAGAGGTTGTTAGCACCGTCAGCCACCACGTCGGAGCGGCTGTTACCCAGTCCACCGGCCAGGCTGGATACATGGTTCATGTAAAAGCTCTGATGTTCGGCCACATAATACCTATGGCCATAAAGCAGGAGCGTATTGCCAGCCAGGGGAGTGTCAGAGGTGGAAGTGGGGTACCAGGTCAGGTTAAGTGAGTTTCCGGCTGAACTGGTGGCTTGGAGGTTGGAGATGGTAGCTCCTTCACAAAGTATCTGCGGAGAGGCAGCGGTGGGCACCGGTACCTGCCCTTTTGAAAAATACCCCTGAAAAAGAAGTGAAAAGAGTAAAATGAGGTGTTTTGAGTTTTGTTTTAAAAGTAATCGTGGTGCCATGGCAGTAAAAGATTAATGTTCTGCCGCCTAAATTGGTATTTATGTTTTCAGGGTATGTTTTTTTTTAGTGAAAGCCCTGATTTTTTTAGTGAATGAGGAATTTTAAGCATGCCAAAAACACACGAGGGGATGCGTTATTTTGAGAATGGGTGCGAAAATACATGAATTTTATCGCCCCTTTTTGGTTTCACGGCTTCCGGAAATCCAAGGGGCGGATCCTTTATTCCGGTAACGCATTTCGCATGAACCGCAGCCAGTTGCCGTGTGCAATTTTCCGGAGGTCTTCATCGGTGTATCCCCGGCTTTGAAGAATAGGAAATACCTTTTGCATGTCGGCAATAGTGACCAGGTCAGCAGGGCATTGTTCCCGCCCGAAGGCGCCGTCCAGGTCACTGCCAATGGCGGCATGGTCGGTATTGCCGGCCAGCTGGCAGATGTGGTCGATGTTATCGGCCATGATTTCCAGCGTACAGTGGGTTTCCTGCGGAGTGGATTTCCCCCGGACCCATCCCGGAATCATCATCCAGGCATCCAGCGCCACGCCGATCACGGCTCCCCGTTCCAGCAGGGCCCGGATCATGTGGTCGCTGTACTGGCGGTTATGATCCACAAATTTGCGGCAGTTGTTATGGCTGGCCCAAACGTTTCCTTTGAAGCGGTCAAGGGCATCCCAAAAGGCGTCATCGTTCAGGTGGGTGGCATCCAGGATCATGTTCAGACGCTCCATTTCCTTGAGGAGGGCTGCGCCGTCGGCGTTCAGCTTCCCGGAAGAGTCGGTGCCGTTGGCATATCTTCCCGGGCCGTAATGTCCTGGGCCGATGGCCCGTAATCCGTAGCCGTAGGCCTGTTCAACATAGCTCAGGTTGACGAGGGAGTCGGCCCCTTCCAGGCTTAAAATATAGCCGATGGCGCTTTTATCGGTATTCCAGCGGATCAGATGATCTTCCAGGTCGCGCCGGGTTTGAATCATGCGCAGATGCCCGTCTTCTTCCATGGCTTTATACCAGGCCAGCTGCCCCTGGGTCTGGGCCCAGGCCTGTTCCGGTGAAAGCCATCCCGGAAGCGGGCTTCCCGGCCGCACATTCCGGGCGATCTGGGT
>CAZLXI010000006.1:92093-161807 GCA_964563435.1 uncultured Lacihabitans sp. | reverse complement strand
GTGAAAGCCATCCCGGAAGCGGGCTTCCCGGCCGCACATTCCGGGCGATCTGGGTAGCCACTACCAGGCCTATATTTCCCTTCCGGAGCTCATCGAAGGTGATGGTGGCGTTTCCGCGGTCGGGCTTGTCGGTCATGCCGGCCTCCCGGCCATTCAGCTCGTCAATGGAAACGCGCAGGTCGCGGTTCCATTCCATGGCGTTCATACTGAGGTCGAGGTGGGCGTCAATGATGAGGTGGGTATTCATGGGTGTAAATTTTGGCTGTCAGATATTAGAAGTCAGAAATTAGCGGTTAGAAGTTAGTTGTCAGATCCAAGAGCAACACTGATCGCTGGTGTGTTTACACCTATGAAAAATTTGTCCATCACCGTGTCTTTCAGCTAACTTCTAACCGCTAATTTCTAATATCTCTTTCAGATTCAATATAATTCAAAAAGTGCTTCTATCTCCACGGGAATATTGTCGGGCAGTGAACCGAAACCTACGGCGCTTCTGACCCCGATTCCGTTTTCTTCGCCCCAGACCGAGGCAAACAGCTCGCTGCATCCGTTGATGATGAACGGGTGATGCTCAAACTCGGGAGTACAGTTGACCATTCCCAGCACTTTGATCACCCGTTTTATTTTGTTCAGGCTGCCCAGGTTGGTTTTTATGGTGGAAAGCATGGTTAATCCCACCTGACGGGCGGCCAGTTTTCCGTATTCGGGATCCATCTCACTTCCTATCCGCCCGATGATAAGGGAGGCGTCGTCCTGCACCGGTCCGTGACCCGAAAGATAAAGATATTTGCCGTCAATAAGGCAGGGTTTGTAAACGCCCTTAGGCGCAGGAGCAGGGGGGAGAGACAGCCCCAGTTTTTCAAATTGTTCGTCTGCGTTATACATTCAGAATTGATTTAGAGATACTCATGATATGATAATTTCAAGGCCGGGGGTTTAGTTCTCAGCAGTCTGATTATTTCCTGTCGATACTGTCCGGGCCCGGTTTGTTAAAACGGAAGCGGTATCATAATCAGATGATGAGGTATAGTACCCATACTCCGGCCAACCCCACCACCGATACGATGGCCTCCATCACCGACCACGACCGGAAGGTATCTTTGACGCTGATCCCGAAATATTCTTTAAATAACCAAAACCCGGAGTCGTTGACATGGGAGAACATCAGGCTCCCGGCCCCGATAGCCAGTACCATCAGGTTGGGATCCATGCCCGAAGCAGTGACCAGGGGCAGTAAAACCCCGCCGGCCGTAAGAGCGGCCACTGTGGCCGACCCCACACATCCACGGATCACCGCCGTGATGAGCCAGGCCAGGACAAGGGGATGAATGTGCAGTTCCTGGAGACTGCCGGCGATCAGCAGGCTCACCCCGCTGTCTTCCATGACCTGCTTAAATATGCCTGACCCGGCTATGATCAGCAGAATCATGGCAATGTCTTTCACGGCTTCTTCATACACTTTCATCAGCCAGGTCATGCTTTTCCCCTGGCCGAGACCCAGGGTATAGCTGGCCAGCAGCAGCGCCAGGATCATCACCACCGACGGGTTGCCCAGGAAGTGGACGAGCTTTAAAGCCGGACCCGAAACCATATAGGGAAGAATAGTGAACACGATCAGTGCGAAAACAGGGAATAGCGCGGTAATAAAGCTGTTGGCCGTTCCGGGTAGTTGTACATGATCGGTTTCCTTAGGCTTGAAAATCCCGGATGGTGCCGCCTGGATGCCTTTGAGGGTTCTTGAAAAGATAGGCCCCCCTAAGATGATGGCCGGGATGGAGATGATCAGACCGTAGATCAGGGTGAGGCCCATATCGGCATCAAAAAGTGTGACCAGCGCTACGGGTGACGGATGGGGCGGAACAAAGCCGTGGGTAACTGATAAGGCGGCCAGCATGGGCAGGCCGATATAAACCGCCGGAAGCCGGTATTTATAAACAATGGAGAAGATCAGCGGCACCAGCAGCACAAACCCTACCCCGTAAAAAAGAGGAATGCCCACAATAAACCCGGTGACGGTGAGTCCCCAGCGCATGTATTTTTCGCCGAATATTCGAACCATCACGGCGGCGATACGGTCGGCAGCGCCGCTTTCGGCCACCAGCTTGCCCAGCATGGCACCGAGTACCAGGATCAGGGTCAGGCCGCCCATGATCCCGCCAATGCCCTTTTCAACGGACTTAATGATGCTGTCAGGCGCAATGCCCAAAGCGAGGCCTGTGGCGATGGAGACCAGTAAAAAAGAAAGAAAGGCATTGACCCTGAAGTAAGAGATGAGTACGATCAGGCCGACTAAGCTCAGTAAAATAATAAGAAAGGTCATTTTAACGTTCTATTTAAGGTTTAGAGGCTCTGTAATAAGTCTCCCGGGTTTGTTTTAGCCTCATTTTTAATCGTTATTCCGGGAATATCGCCGGATCAATACGGGTCGTCACCATGAACCCGGCCGGCGAAATTAAAGTCTTTCTATTCCCTGACAAATACCGTTTCTCCACCCACTACTGTGCGGAGCGTTTTTACCGATCTCAGCTTTTCAGCCGCAACAGTCATGATATCGTCTTCCAGGATAATAAAATCGGCATCTTTGCCTTTTTCAATGCTGCCCCGTTTGTATTCCTGGAAGCAGGAGTAAGCTGCCCATAGGGTCATGCCTCTCAGGGTTTCTTCGCGGGTGAGCACATCCTGTATCTGGAAGCCGCCTTTCGGGTAACCTTTGGCATCTACCCGGGCCACGGCGGCATGGAAGCCGTAGAGCGGATTAAAATGTTCTACCGGGAAATCGCTGCCGATGGCTACCTTACCGTATTCGTTCAGAAGGTGCTTATAGGCGTATGCCCCTTTCATCCTTTCTTCTCCTACCCGGTCTTTCGCCCAGTACATGTCCGAAGTGGCATGTGTAGGCTGAATGGAAGGAATGATCCGGAATTGCCCGAATTTCGGGAAGTCAGCAGGCGATACGATCTGAGCGTGCTCTATCCGCCAGCGGCGGTTGGCATTGTTGGTCAGGTGCTTTCCGTACAGATCCAGGATGATCCGGTTGGCAGAATCGCCAATAGCGTGTGCATTGGCCTGAAACGGGCTGTTGGAGATCTTTTCGATCATTTTGCCGAGTTCTTCCGGGCTGCTCAGGAGAAAACCTTTGGTGGGGGCGTCGTGATAATGCTCAAGCAGGCAGGCGCCTCGGGAACCCAGCGCCCCGTCGCCTACGATCTTGAACGATTTTATTTCGAGGCGGTCCGACTCGTAGAAGCCCCTGCCGATGTAATCGTTGACAGTTCCCGCCGAAGCCGCCACCATAGCGTAGTCGCGGATCTTCAACTGACCGTCTTCATAGAATTTTTTCAAAAGTTCCAGGGTATTTATGGAAAGGCCGGCGTCGATAATGCTGGTCAGGCCTACCGAGAAGAGGGAATCCTGGGCCGTTTGCAGGAGCTTCAGGTATTCTTCTTCCGACGGTGGCGGGATATGGATCAGGTCCATGGCGTTATCTACGAGCAGACCGTCAGGTACATTGTTTTTCCCGCCGATAAGGCCGCCCGGCACTTCTTTTATGCCGGTTATTTTATTCAGCTCCAGGGCTTTCGAATTAACCACCGCTGCATGATAGTCTACCCGGCTCAGGAATACCGCTTTGTTAGGAAAAGCCTTGTCGAGCAGGTCTTTGGTAGGGAATTGTTTGCCGGCCCAGAGGTTCTGATCCCATCCGCCGCCGATGATCCACGACTTATCCGGATTTTTCTGCTCCCAGGCTTTGAGCCGTTCCACCACTTCTTCAAAAGACCGGGAGCCGTTCAGATCTACCTGTCCCAGAAACTCCGCCAGGCTGGGGAAGTGGGCATGGGCATCATAAAAACCGGGATAAACCGGCCTGCCTTCCGCATCAATGGTCTCTTCGGCCTCGTATTTACGCTGAATTTCTTCGGTAGTGCCCACCCGGATAAACTTTCCGTCTTTCACGGCAAAGGCTTCTGCAGTGTTAAACCCGGAATTAACGGTATACACTTTGGCGTTTATGACGATCAGGTCGGCTGTCTCCCTGGAAGAACAACTCCAAACAATAAGGGCAATGGCTAAAAGGAATGGTAGTTTTTTCATGGGTATAAATTAATTCCGGTTTCCGGGCACCGAGTTTTATTCATCCGTCGGGCGGCGCTCCGTCGGGCGGTGCTCCGCTTGTCCGCTGACATTTGATGACTCATGACTATTTCATGTTCATTAGGTTGAAAGAGCAAGTTAGGAAGAAAAATGTAAGAGATGCCTGAAAAGGACTGATTTGTTTAAGATTTGAGCTAAAATTCGAATTTTGCACGTACGTCGGGGTTATTGAGCTTCGAGCTCTTTTTCTTCCCGTTGATGTTCAGGTGAAAAATGTGGATCTGCTCTTTAAAGGAAGGGTAAAGCAGGCTGTTGTATACTTCCAGTTTTTGAACTGACGTTACCCCTTTGGCCTCCAGGAAGCACCAGGCGGCCTCGCCCTCGATGCTGAAGCCCAGGAACTCCGTACCCACGGTGTTTCCATCTATCCTGATCTGGAAATGCCGGTGGAAGTATTGCCGGATCAGGTCTGCGTTTTTGGTATTATCCCCGGCGTTTTTCAGGTCTGCTTTTCCACCGAACTCGTCTTTCAGGGCGGCTTCCAGGTCGTCGAAGAAGATCCGGGAGGAGATCTCCAGGGAGGTCTTGTCGCGGCTTTGGTCTATGGTGGTCACGCTCACATAAAACGGATGTGCCCAGAATAGCCAGAATAGTTGGATGTAAAGCATATTTCTTCGCCGGAATAAGAGCATGTTTAAATTTTGTCCTTTGGTCTTATTTTGCAAATTTTTGAATGCAATTTCGTTAAATTTTTCGAGGTAGCGACCTGCTACCCCTGCAAAATTTGCCTTATTGCATTCAAAAATTTCAACAAAATAAGCCTCAAAAACAAAATTTAAATATGCTCGAACGATAAACACCAAATAAATAGCATATTTGTCAATTAATAAACACGAACATTTGGATATATTTTCACTTTACTTTGAGCTGGGCTGGCAGCACATACTGGATCTTGGAGGGTACGATCACATTCTGTTTGTAACGGCACTCTGCGGTATTTATACACTCACCGACTGGAAAAAAGTGCTTATCCTGGTTACTGCCTTTACCATCGGGCATTCGGTGGCGCTGGCGCTGAGCGTACTGAATATCGTCCGGATAGATTCCGCGCTGATCGAATTCCTGATCCCCCTGTCTATTGTGATTACCGCCCTGTCAAATATCCTGAGAGGCCGAAAGGAGAACCGGGGCTTTAAATATGCCGTGGCGGCTGGTTTCGGCCTGATCCATGGGATGGGCTTTTCCAATTATTTAAGGAGCCTGCTGGGGGGTGAATCCGACCTGTTTCTGCCCCTGTTCGGCTTTAATGCAGGGCTGGAGTTCGGACAGGTGATCATCGTTCTGGTGGTCTTGCTGCTGGCGCAGCTGGCTATAAAATATTTCAAAGTTTCGCGAAGAGACTGGAATATGTTTTTATCATCTGCTATCTTTGGGATAGCATTGATCATGTGTATCGAACGTATCGGTAATATACTTTAGAATTGAAAATGAAAAGCTTGAAATTAATCCTGGCACTGGGTTTCCTGGCCGGAAATGCTTATGCCCAGAACATCCGGAACAATCCTGCCTCTAATCACGGAAACAAGTTTGAACAATTGGGAAGCATTATCAGTGATCCGAACATGTACCGTTCGGCTTCGGGTGCTCCCGGGCCGAACTACTGGCAGCAGAAAGCCGATTATGTCATTAACGTGGAGCTCGACGATCAGAACCGGACGATCACCGGTTCGGAAACCATCACTTATACGAATAATTCCCCGGATCCGCTGACCTACCTCTGGCTGCAGCTGGATGAGAATGAGCATGCCGGCAATGCCGAAAATAAATCATTTGACGGTAGCAGGATGGGTGCAAGGGTGCCGGAAAGCCAGCTTCGGGCCATGACCGAAAAGCCGGCGAAAGAGTACGGCGTAAATATCATGAAAGTGACGGACGCTGCAGGGAAAGCTTTGCCCTACACCATCAATTATACCATGATGCGGATAGATCTTCCCGCTCCTTTGAAGCCCGGTGCCAGATTCATTTTTAAAGTAGACTGGAATTATAATATTTCCGACCGGATGAAAGAGGGCGGTCGTGGCGGATACGAGTATTTTGCTAAAGACGATAATTACCTGTACACCATTACGCAGTGGTTTCCGAGGATGGCGGTCTATTCGGACTTCCAGGGATGGCAGCACAAGCAATTTACCGGCCGGGGTGAATTTGCACTGGCCTTCGGTGATTATAAAGTGAACATTACGGTGCCTTCAGACCACGTGGTGGGCGCTACGGGCATTTGTCTGAATTACGACAAGGTGCTCTCCGCCGATCAGATGAAAAGATGGAAAGCCGCCCAAAACGAAACCAAAGAGCCGATAGAAGTAGTGACCAGGGAGGAGATGGAAAACGCCATCAAATCGAAAACCTCCACTAAGAAAACCTGGACGTATGAAGCCAGGAACGTACGGGATTTTGCCTTTGTGTCTTCCCGCCGCCTGGTCTGGGACGCCATGAAGACCGAGGGAGTGGAAGGAAATACGCCGATGGCCATGTCGTATTACGGGCCTGAAGCCTATGGCCTCTACCGGAAATATTCGACCAAAGTAGTGGCGCATACGCTCAGAACGTATTCGAAATTCAGCATCCCTTACCCTTATCCCGTAGCGATCTCGGTGGAGGCCGCCAACGGCATGGAGTATCCAATGATCTGTTTTAACTACGGGCGTACGGAAGCTGACGGTACGTATTCGGAGGCGACCAAGTACGGCATGATCGGTGTGATCATCCATGAGGTAGGCCATAATTTCTTCCCGATGATCGTTAACTCCGACGAAAGACAGTGGACCTGGATGGACGAAGGGCTGAACACGTTCCTGCAGTACCTGACCGAACAGGAATGGGAACCGGATTATCCGTCAAGAAGGGGGCCGGCCTATATGATCACCGATTACATGAAGCTGCCAAAAGACCAGCTGGAGCCGATCATGACCAATTCGGAGAATATCGTTCAATTCGGTCCCAATGCTTATGCCAAGCCGGCTACGGGCCTGAACATACTCAGGGAAACGATCATGGGCAGGGAGCTGTTTGACTTCGCGTTTAAAGAGTATTCCACAAGATGGGCGTTCAAGCACCCTACGCCGGCAGATTTCTTCAGAACGATGGAGGATGCTTCGGCGGTAGACCTCGACTGGTTCTGGAGAGGTTGGTTTTATGATATTGAGCCGGTGGATATTTCCATAGAGAACGTCAGGCACCTGATGCCGGACGATAAGGATCCGGAAAGAATTGCAAGTGAGAAATCAGCGGCTTTCGACAAAAACATAAGCGATAATGTTACAAGAAGCAGGAACCTGGCTTCCGGCACGAAGTACGCCGTGGAGGCAGACACCAGCTTACTGGACTTCTACAACAGATGGGACAGGTTTGCCGTGAGTGAGAAAGATAAGGCGGACTTTGCCCGGTCAAAAAGCGATGGGCCGCAGCACCATTTTTACGAGATCACCTTCAAAAATGTGGGCGGACTGGTGATGCCGCTGATCATTGAATGGGAATACACCGACGGTACCAAAGAGGTGGAGCGGATCTCGGCCTATATCTGGCGGAAAAACGAGAACGAGGTCACCAAGGCCTTTGCGAAAGCCAAAGAGGTAAAAACGATAAAGCTGGATCCCTACCGGGAGACCGCCGATATTGATGAAGACAATAACCTGTGGCCGAGAGATACCACTAAGATGAGCCGCTTTGAAGCCTTCCGGATGTCAGGTGCTCCGAGAGGGGCCTCTACAGGCGGTAACCCGATGCAGCAGGCGCAAAGCACAAAGAAATAGATCGCATGAACTTAAGTTACTGGGAACGTGACGTCTATTTTCATAATGTCGATTTTGTGGTCGTAGGGAGCGGCATCATCGGATTAAGTACCGCTTACCACCTCAGACAAAAACATCCCCAAGCCAGGATCCTGGTTCTTGAAAAAGGAATGCTGCCCGAAGGAGCCAGCACCAAGAATGCCGGGTTTGCCTGTTTCGGAACACTTTCTGAAATCATAGGCTACCTCGAATCCAATCCGGAAGAAGAGATTTACCGGTTGATAGAGAGAAGGTATAAAGGCATACAAAAGCTGCGGGGTCTGTTGGGAGACGAAGTCATGGATTACCGGCAACCGGGTGGCTTTGAGATCTTCCGGAATGAAGACCGGGATCTGATGGAGAAAAGCCTGTCGGAAATGGACGGGATTAACGCCTGGCTTTACCCGGTTTTCGGAGAAGAAGTGTTTAAAAGGTCAAAACGGAATTTTGGATTCGGAGATACCATCGGGATGATTGAAACACCTTTTGAAGGACAGATCCATACCGGCAAAATGATGAAGGCGCTGACGAAGCTGGTGGTATCAAAAGACATAGCGATCCTGAATACGATTCAAGTATCAAAACTATCCGACCACCCTACCCATGTGGAACTGGAATTAAATCCTGCATTTAAGCTGAATTGCCGGAAGGTTTTTCTATGTACCAATGCGTTTACCCGGCAACTTTACGACCTGGACGTGGTGCCTGCAAGGGCGCAGGTGCTGGTGACAAAACCTATTGAAAATCTCCCTTTAAAAGGCTGCTTTCATTTTGACGAAGGGTTTTATTTTTTCCGGAATACCGATAACCGGGTTTTATTCGGCGGGGGACGGAACCTTGACATTGAAGGTGAAACCACGACGGAGTTTGCCATTACAGAACGGATCCAAAATCAACTGGAAACTTATTTAAGGGAGATCATCCTTCCCGGTCAGTCCTTTGAAATTGAGCATCGCTGGAGCGGAATAATGGGCATGGGTTCACAACGCAACCCTATTGTAAAACAGCTGTCAGAAAATGTGTATTGCGGTGTGCGGCTTACGGGAACCGGTGTGGCGATCGGGAGCCTGGTAGGTGAGGAGCTGGCCTCTCTGATGGATTGTTAAAGGGACTCACGTTCTTCATGCGGCCTCGCCCAGACGGGAAAAGAGGAGAGCCAGAATCCTTTTCAGGACGCTGGCCCGGGAGTTGCGGGATTTACCCTTACATAGTTTTTTTAGTGCTGCTTCCACGGCCGGTAACCTCTGGCCCTGACAGACCTTGTATGGTTTATTTTAGCTTCCTGATAATGTCCTGGTACGGTTTTTTATGTTGCAAGTGATGAGGAAACGGCTTATGTAAACAGGAAAGTTGATGATCTTCCTTTTTTTGCTTATATTTCAGTACAAAATTGGGTAGGAAATCTACCCTTTACAATACGCAAAATGTCGTATTTTAAACCCTGTACCATGTATAAAAAAATTTTGTTTGTTACCGGCCTCCTGTTTTCTTTTCAGGAGGTTGCACTGGCACAGAGCAATCCTCAGGATGAGATCACTGCGTTAAAGGAAAAATTGTCTGCCGAAACAAAGGCGGCCGGTCAGGCCGCCCTGTTGAGTGACCTGTGCTGGAGTTATATTACGCTCTCCGTAGACTCTTCCCTCAAATACGGACAAAAAGCCATTGAAAAGGCGCTGGAGGCCGGTGACAGGAAGATACTGGCCCAGGCCCGGAACGACTACGGTATAGCGCTCATGCTGAAGGGTGACTACCAGGGAGCAATGGCGTCTTTCGCGGAAGCCAAAACGGCCCGGGACCAGCTGGGTGATCGCGAAGGAGTGGCCTCTCTTGACCTGAAGATGGGAAATCTCTATTTTAAGATCGGGAAACCTGACAGCGCTATGCATTACTACACAGGAGCGCTCGGGTTCTATGAAAGTGCCGGGAGAGACCTGGAAACTTCCGTGCTCCTGGGTAATATAGGCAGTACTTATCTCAGTATGAAAGCCTATGATAAAGCGCTTTTGTATTGCCAGCGTAGTCTGGAGCTACAAAAAAAGATCAACCGGAGCTATGAAGCAGCCGGCATGCTGGTGAATATCGGGAATATCCATTATGAAAAAAGAGACACTACCCGGGCCGTAGAGGCCTACCGGGAGGCAGAGAAAATAGCTGCGGAGGCTAAAAATAACAGTGCACTGGCAGCGGCATTGAACAACCTGAGTAATATTTACCTGGCCCGGGGATATTTCTCCGAAGCCAAAAACCTGGTGCGGAGGGCCATCGCTCTGCGCGAAAACCTGGGCGAGATCTCCGAGCTGTCGAGCGGGAGGCTCACCCTGGCGATCATTCTCAACACCGAAGAGAAGTACAAAGAAGCGCTGAGCCTTCTGAGAGAAATACAGAACGTTTTTGAGGGGAACGACAGCATGGAAAGACTTTCGTCTGTATATCTGCAGATGGCAAAATCCTTTGGGGGATTGCATGAGACCGACAGCCTGAATCATTACCTGGCGCGTTACGAGGCCACCGTTAATCGCCTTACGGAAAAGGAAATGCTGAAGAATTCGGCCGACCTGGAGGCGCGATACCAAAGTGAAAAAAAGGATGTCGAATTGGAGAAAAGCCGGTTGAAGATCCGGGAGCGGAATTTTCTGCTGGCGGGTTCAGCCGCGCTGTTTGTGCTGCTGGGGGTGATCGGTTTTCTGGTGGTCAGAGGCCAGCGCAGGAAAAACCGGCAGCAGCTGAAGGAGCATGAATACACGCAGGCCCTGGCCCTGGCTGAGAACGAGAACCGGCTGAAGGAGCAGCGGATCGGCATTTCAAGAGAGCTTCACGATAACATAGGCTCCTACCTGACCTTCCTCGATACCTCCATTAAAAACATCAGCGGAGAGCCCGGCTCTTTGAAGATCAGCGAGCTGCAGGAACTCACCGCAGAGACCATAGCCGAACTACGCAAGACCGTCTGGCTGATCAACAAGCCCAATGTGAGTATCCAGGAGTGGGCGGTGAAGCTGGCAGACCTCTACCGCCGGATCCCGCATGTGGAAGTTTCGTGGCAGGATCTGCCTGAAGACATTATCCTGAATACACAGCAGGCCACTACCCTTCTCCGGGTGGTTCAGGAAGGTGTGAATAATGCCCTGAAGCATTCGGGAAGTGACCGGGTGGAGGTGCATGCAGATCATGAGGCGGGGGCTCTCTGCATCCGGGTTCAGGATCAGGGCCGCGGATTTGACAGGGAAGAAAACGCGGCCGGATTCGGATTGCGAAATATGAGTCAAAGGATGGAGGAGGCCGGCGGCCGTGTACAGGTCGTCAGCCGGAAAGGAGAAGGGACGCGGGTGCAGATAATACTTCCTTTGACGGCTTAGGCTTCGTGTCATGTCAGCCATATTATACCGGCATGACACTACGAACTTTTGCGTATTTACAAATAAGGCGGGAGCTTCTAAATTTGATCTAAAAAAATGATGACAATTGCTATAGCTGAAGATAACCGGATGGCACGGGAGGCCGTGCTGTCGAAGCTGGCACCCTATCCCGATATCCGGATTTCGGTTCTGGCCACCAATGGCAGTGAGCTGGTGAGCGGGCTGGCCGGTACGGAAACAGACCTGGTGCTGATGGACATAGAAATGCCCCTCATGAACGGCATAGAGGCCACACGGCAGGTCAGGGAGCTGTACCCGGAGGTTAAAATCGTGATGCTGACTACTTTTGACGACGAGGAGAAGCTGTTTGATTCCATTTTAGCAGGCGCCTCCGGATACCTGCTGAAAGATGAACCCGGAGAAGAATTATACCGGGCCATAGGCAGTACACTGAACGGTGGCGCTTCCATGTCAGCCTCCATAGCGCTTAAAACCCTGCAGTTTATCCGGGAATCGGGAAGAACTTCCGTTGAACCCTGCATTTTAAGCGACAGGGAGCTGGAAATTTTGCAGGGACTGAAAAGCGGGCGGGGCTATAAGCAAGTAGCGGCGGCGCTTTCGATCAGCGAGGGTACTGTGCGCAAGCATGTGGAAAATATTTACCGGAAGATGCAGGTGAACAATAAAGTGAGCGCCATCAATTTGGCTGCAGATAAGCGTTGGCTAACGTGAATCTTCTTACCGGCAGTTCATATCCAGGCCACTACATGGCAGATCTCAATATCTTCAAACCGGGTGCCTTCGAGAGAACGAACCGCGATCTGAGGTTCCGAACTGAAATCAAACAGCGACGGGGCAAAGCCGATACCGTTATTTAATCCTACTAAGCTGATGAGCAGGTTAAGTGAGCTTACTTCCTGGATGATCTGGCGCTGAATGCCCAGCACCTGGCAACGGTCTTCTATTTCCTTATAAACGGGGTGTACTTTCCGGGAGAGCTCTATCCACTTTTCGGTTTTCAGAAGCTGTTCGATCTCCACCTCCTGAGCAGCGAGAGGATGATTTTTAGACATAATGACAGATAATCCGCCGATTTTTAGTATGTCATATTTTATGGTGGGGTGAATTACGGGGTACAGGGTTAGCCCTTTATCGATCTCCCGGCTTAAAAGGGCCTCCTGCACTTCGAGGTAATTGTCAAATTCGGTTATTGAAATTTCGGTATCGGGATTTTGAAGGTGAAAGTCTTCTATAAACTCCACGATCCGCTCTTTCAGCAGGGCTTTGTAAACGCCTAAGCGGAGCACCTGCTTTTGACGGGCGATCTGCTTCGTGCCTTCTTCCAGCTTTCCGGCCTGCTTCAGCAGCTTGCGGGCTTCGGCAAGGAAATATTCTCCCGCCGGGGTCAGCTTCACTTTCCGGTAGTTTTTCCGGGCAGTGGCGTCCAGTAGCTCCACTCCCAGGTTTTCCTCCAAGAGTCGGATCTGCTGGCTCAGCGCAGGCTGGGAAATGAAGAGCTGCTCGGCTGCCCGCCCAAAGTGTTGCTTTTCAGCGACCTCTACAAAATATTTTAATTGACGTAGCTCCATTTGTCTAAGTTAAAAGCGGCCGCCGCTGCGGTGAAAAACTAAAAACTAAAAGTTGCGGTACATTTTTCCATTATATACTAAATGTACCGCAACTTTTAACCGCAGCGGCGGACCGTTTTTCACTTTTAGTTTTTAACATATCATGCCTTATATGGTTAATCAAAATAAGTAAAACTTATTACAAAGTAAGTAAATTGTATTGGACAAATACCACGATTTGTTGGAATTTTACAAAAAAATTCAATCGATAATGGAAACTTTATTGGCCCGTGAAGCCACCGTAACTGCTGATTTTCTCCCCCTGAAAGGCACCGATTATGTGGAGCTATACGTAGGGAATGCCAAACAGGCCGCTTTTTATTATGAAATGGCATTCGGCTTTAGGACCGTGGCCTATGCCGGGCCGGAAACGGGGTTAAAGAATAAAGTCTCCTATGTTTTGCAGCAGGGAAAGATCCGTCTGGTGCTGACCGGTGACCTGAAAGGAAATACGGAGATTGCTGAACATGTGAAACGCCACGGTGATGGGGTGAAGGTGCTTGCCCTTTGGGTAGATGATGCACGGAAGTCGTTTGAGGAAACGGTGAAGCGGGGAGCCGAGCCGGTGCATGAACCGGAAGTTCTTGAGGATGAAAACGGGGAAGTGGTCATGGCCTCTATCCGCACATATGGCGATACGGTGCATACTTTTGTGGACAGAAGTCGTTACAACGGGATCTTCCTGCCGGGCTATGAGCCTTATGAGAGCAAGACTTTTAAAGGTGATGCGGGCCTGGAATATATTGATCACTGCGTGGGGAATGTAGAGCTGGGAGAGATGAATGAATGGGTTAAATTCTACGAGGATGTGTTGGGATTTAAGTTGCTGATCACCTTTGATGACGAAGATATATCTACGGAATATTCGGCACTGATGTCGAAAGTGGTCTCGAACGGGAACGGCTATGTGAAGTTTCCGATCAATGAGCCGGCAGACGGCAAACGGAAGTCGCAGATAGAAGAATACATTGAATTTTATAACGGGGCTGGTGTACAGCATCTGGCCGTTGCTACCAACGATATTGTAGAGACCGTATCGCGGCTCCGGGCTAACGGGGTGGAGTTCCTGGAAGTGCCGGATACGTACTATGAAGACCTGACGGAAAGGGTAGGGGTGATCCGCGAAGACCTGCGGGAGATCCGGGATCTGAACATACTGGTAGACCGGGATGAGGAGGGTTACCTGCTGCAGATCTTTACGAAGCCCGTCACTGACCGGCCGACGATGTTTTTCGAGATCATTCAGCGGCGCGGGGCTACTTCTTTCGGTAAAGGAAACTTCAAAGCACTGTTTGAGGCCATCGAAAGAGAGCAGGCCAGACGAGGAAATTTGTAGGTTTTTTTGTAATTTGGTATTTTCACTTCGAAGACATGCCCATATATCATAAATTAGGAAAGATACCTGCCAAGCGGCATGTACAGTTCAGAAAGCCTGATGGCGGTTTGTACTACGAACAGCTTTTCGGTACGATCGGCTTTGACGGGATGTCTACGCTCATGTACCAGGTTTACCGGCCTACCATGGTGAAGGAAATACTTTCGGAAACCGATGTGCGGCCGGAGATAGCAGTGGAAAAAAGTATCAAAGCCCGGCTTCTGAAAGGCTTTGAAGTATCGCCCGAAGACGATTTCCTGGATAGCCGGAAAGTGCTTCTGGCGAATAAGGATATCCATATCGGCCTGGCGGCACCGCGGCGGTCACTCCGCCGTTATTTTTATAAAAATGCGGATGCCGATGAGCTGCTTTTTATTCATCAGGGGAGCGGTACACTGCGAACCCAGCTCGGTAATATTCCCTTTGAATACGGAGATTACCTGGTGATCCCCCGGGGTATTATTTACCAGATCGACTTTGATACGGAAGATAACCGCCTTCTTTTTGCAGAAAGCTTTCACCCGGTTTATACGCCTAAGCGCTACCGGAACTGGTTCGGTCAGCTGCTGGAGCATTCCCCTTTCTGCGAGCGGGATTATAAGCTTCCGCAGGACCTGGAAACCTATGATGAAAAGGGCGACTTCATCCTGAAGATCAAAAAAGAAGGTGTTTTATACGAAATGCTTTATCCTACGCACCCTTTCGATGTGACGGGATGGGACGGTTACAATTACCCCTATGGTTTTTCTATCCACAATTTCGAGCCCATCACCGGCAGGGTGCACCAGCCACCACCGGTACATCAGACCTTTGAAACTTCGGCATTTGTGGTTTGTTCGTTTTGCCCCAGGCTGTACGACTATCACCCGCTGAGTATTCCGGCGCCCTATAATCATTCCAATATTGACTCGGATGAGGTGCTGTACTATGTGGATGGCGACTTTATGAGCCGGAATAATATTGAGAAGGGTCATATTACCCTGCATCCGGGGGGAATTCCGCACGGTCCGGCGCCGGGTGCCTATGAGCGGTCGGTAGGGCAGACGGAAACGCAGGAGCTGGGGGTGATGATCGACACCTTCCGGCCGCTGAGTGTCACCGCAGAGGCCCTTCGGATAGATGACGGGAAATATTATCGGTCGTGGTTGGAGTAATGCCGGTATTTTTTCGTTATATGTTTAGCTAAACCCCCTTTATGAATTTTTCTACGGATACTATTCCCTTTGGGATCTTTTCTTTCGGAGAGTCTAAAAAATGCCTGGCCACGGCCGTGGACGATAAAGTGGTCGATCTCTCTTATCTGGCCAATGAGGGCCTTTTTGATGACCTGGACATTCCCCGGCCCGTTTTCAGCCGGCCATACCTCAATGATTTTATTGCATTGGGAAAGAAGAAGACCAATGCCGTCAGGAATTTACTCCGAAAGTTGCTGAAAAATCCAGGTCCGGATATTATGGATGCCTATTTTTATTACCGGCAGGTAGACCTCCATCTCCCGGTGAAGATAGGAGATTATACGGATTTTTACTCTTCCGAGCAACACGCGTATAATGTAGGTGTGATGTTTCGTGATCCGGATAACGCCCTTTTGCCTAACTGGAAACACCTGCCCGTGGGTTATCACGGCAGGGCAAGCTCTATTTTTGTATCGGGAACACCGCTTCACCGGCCGAAGGGGCAGATAAAGCCGGCCAATGCGGCAGCACCCGTTTTTTCGCCCACCCAACGGCTGGATTTTGAATTGGAAATGGCCACCATTATCGGTAAATCAAACACTATCGGCGAACCGATACCCGTAGATGAAGCTGAAGATTATGTTTTCGGGTTTCAATTGTTTAACGACTGGTCGGCCCGCGATATACAGGCCTGGGAGTATGTGCCTTTGGGCCCCTTCCTGGCTAAAAACTTCTTCTCTTCCGTTTCGCCCTGGGTGATCCCGATCGAAGCGATGGAGCCGTTCCGAATCCCGGCCCAGGATCAAAGTCCGGAGGTATTGCCTTATCTCCGATCCAAAAACCACCGGAATTTCGACGTAAAGCTGGAAGTAATACTGACCACGGCATCGGGTACGGAAAAGGTTATCAGCCGGTCAAATTTCAGCCATTTGTACTGGACGGTGGCTCAACAGATCGCCCACCATACCGTTTCCGGCTGTAATCTTCAGGTAGGCGACCTGCTGGCATCGGGTACCATTTCGGGAAAAGAAAAAGACAGTTTCGGCTCTATGCTTGAACTCTCCTGGGGCGGGAAGGAACCCATCCACTTTGAAGACGGCACTGAAAGGTGTTTCCTGGAAGACGGCGACACCCTTACTATCCGCGGCTATGCCGAAAACGGCAATGCCCGGGTTGACTTTGGCGAAGTGAGTAATACGGTTTTAGCGGCAAAATGATACATCATGAAAACCATCAACCCCCAGGATGTCCCCACCGCCGAATTTCATTCCTACCTGCTGAGTTCCGTAGCCCCGAGGCCCATTGCTTTTGCAAGTACGGTGGATAAGGATGGAAACGTGAACCTCAGCCCCTTCAGCTTCTTTAATGTATTTGGGAGTAATCCGCCCACGCTGGTGTTCTCACCTAACAAACGGGTGCGGGACAATAGCGGGAAAGACACACTCGACAATGTGTATGAGGTAGATGAAGTGGTGATCAATATGGTAGACTTCGGCATGGTGGAACAGGTGTCTCTTGCCAGTTGCGAATACCCCAAAAGGGTGAACGAATTTGTTAAGGCCGGTTTTACCGAAGCGGCGTCTGTGCTGATAAAGCCCCCGAGGGTAGCCGAGTCGAAAGTAGCTTTTGAATGTAAGATCCGACAGATCGTGAGCATGGGTGACAAAGGCGGGGCGGCTAACCTGGTGATCTGTGAAGTGGTGCTGGCCCATGTTTCGGAAGAGCTTCTGGGCGAAAACGGCCGGATAGATCCCACGAAAACCGACTGGGTGGCCCGCATGGGCGGTGACTGGTATTGCCGCGCTTCGGGGACAGCTACTTTTGAAGTAGCCAAACCTAACCTGCGGTTGGGAGTAGGAGTAGATGCCATCCCTGATTTTATTAAGAATGATCCGCTGTTTACGGGTAATGACCTGGGACGGCTCGGGAATATCGACCAACTGCCGGATGAAGATGAGGTAAGGGAGTTTGGGCGAAACCATCCGGCAGCGGACAGCCTCGCCCGGGTAAAGGATTTAGTAGGCAGTAATGAGGTCAGAGCCGCCTGGTGCGCTATTCTCGCTTTCGGGAAGTAGGAGAAACCGCGGGGCTTTTTAGTGAAGTCGTTTTTTGACCCGGCGGTTTCACGAAAACACTCCTTTATGAATTTACCTCATAACAAAAGTAACGACATCGGTTTCCGGAAAGCGGTTATAAGCTGATAATAAGCCCTAAAGAAGAACTGGTGGTTTGCTGCGGAAAGTTTTTTTCTGTTAAATTCATGCTGCCGATCAGTTGATATTGCAGTTTGACCTTCGGTAGCCCTGCCCGCAGCGTCAGGGCAGGCTCCAGAAGAATATAATTGCTCTTTTCGGATCTTTTGGCCACCTGTTCTTCCCCTTCCCAAACCAGGCTCCCTTTCGGATTCATATAATTTAAAGAGGCTATCCGGCTTGATACGGCGGCCGAAAAATATTTACTCACATACCCTATGGCGGGTTGTACACCTATCCGCGTGATGTTGCTCTCAAAAACTCCCGTGGTACCGGGATTGGTGCTGACCGATGAGGTATTGACGTTACGCATACCGCCAAAGCCTGCCAGACCGTATAATTCGAAGCGGAAGTTGTCTGAAACGGGCTTAAAGTAACCTGCTCCAAGCTCTATGAAGCTTCCTTTTCCTCCATTTCCGTTTTCATCGATCTTGTCCGGCACCAGGAGACCGTTCAGCATTACCCCGAAATTGTCACCGACTGCATGGGCTACCTGCAGGTTGATCATGTCACCGTTTCCCGCACCCGTGATGTTGGTTTGTTTTTTAGCGGTTAAAAGCGGAACGTTTTGTGTGTCCGGCATATAAAACGTTGGTGTGCAAGAGTATATCGCCAGGGAAGCCCCCAGGCATAATATGGATGTTCTCATATTTTTTCTGTTTAAAGTTGAAGATTGATGATGTAAATATATACAGGTGTAGATTTAAAACCTAATACAGAGACCGGCCCGCCCTCATTTTTAAGGGTAATTTAATCCGCATGATCTCATCACTGATCAGGTTCAATATGAATCAGAACATTTTCTATCGAAGGGATCTTTTCCAGAAGGGTGTCTTTGAGCCGGTGGGCAATATCGTGGCCTTCTTTTACGGTTAGAGATCCTTTTACCATGGCGTGAAGATCCACATGATATTTCATTCCCACTTTTCGGATATACAGTTTTTCCGTGTCTTCCACACCGGAAACGGTAGCAGAAACCCGGCGAATCCCGGCTTTGAGCTCGTCGTAGTTCTGTTCGTCCATGATCTCACCGAGTGCCGGCCGGAAGATCCGGTAAGCGTTCCAGGCGATCAGGCCGGATGCGAAGAGTGCGGCCCAGTCGTCGGCTGACTCATAACCTTCGCCCATCAGCAGCGCTATGGAGATCCCTATGAAGGCGGCTACGGATGTGAGCGCGTCGGCCCGGTGGTGCCAGGCTTCCGCTTTCAGGGAAGAGCTGTTGGTTTTTACGCCGGTATTCATTACCCAGTGGTAGCAGGCTTCCTTCCACAGGATGATCCCGCCCAGCACCCATAAGGTGAACCCACGGGGCGCTTCATGCGGTACCCGGATGTTATTGACGCTTTGCCAGGCAATGACAAACGCGGAAACCAGCAGAAAAACCACTACGAGGAAGGTGATCAGGGGTTCTGCCCTTCCATGCCCGTACGGATGGTTTTTGTCTGCGGGCCTGCTGGAATACTTTATTCCCAACAATACCAGCAGTGAAGCAAAAATATCGGAAGTGGATTCAATGGCATCGGCAATCAGGGCGTAGGAATTTCCCAATACTCCTGTTACCCATTTGATAATGGCCAGAAGAATATTGGAAAGCAGGCTTAAACGGGTGGTCTTTAATGCTGACCCTGGCATACGTCGATCGTTTTGTCAAAGGTAGGCTTTATTACGGATATTTACACGATGCAAACCGCGATCAAAGTGATGCTGAAGTTAAAAATCTTTACCGGAAGATCTTGTCTTTTATTACATTATTCCGGTGCAGGAAATACTTGAGGGAAGTTCTCAGGCAGCCCAATCCGTAAATGACACTCCTCTTAAAATTGATGGAGGAGGCTTCTTTAAAGTACTTGGTGGGGCAGGTAACTTCGCCTATTTCGTAGCCTTTGTTAAATATCTGGCACAGCATCTGGTTGTCAAAAACGAAGTCATCGGAGTTTTCCCCGAAGTTAATGTTCCGGATCACCTCTGCGGAAAAAGCCCGGTAGCCCGTGTGGTATTCCGAAAGCTTCTGGTTGATGATCAGGTTCTGGGTGAAGGTTAGCACACGATTGGCGATGTACTTGTACAGGGGCATTCCACCCCGCAAAGCACCGTTACCCAGGATCCTGGAAGCCAGCACCACCGGGTAAAGCTCACTGGCGATGATATGCGACATGACCGGAATGAGCTTTGGTGTGTATTGATAGTCCGGATGAAGCATGATGACGATATCGGCTCCCAATTCCAGGGCTTTCAGGTAACAGCTTTTCTGGTTTCCGCCGTAACCTTTGTTATTTTCGTGGGAAACGATATGCTTTATTCCTACTCTCCGGGCGACTTCAACGGTATTGTCACGGGAAGCATCATCTACCAGCACAACTTCGTCAACAATGTCGAAGGGGATTTCATTATACGTCTTTTCTAATGTGGCCGCAGCGTTGTAAGCGGGAAGTACTACTACTATTCTTTTGTTTAAAATCATATCTGACCCTGCTTGGAAAGAAATTCGGGCAAAGTTACAAAAAAAGTTCTACCTATGGCTGCCTTACAGAGAATTATGTAAGGCGGCAAACGGCAGGTAGCCGGTGCCGGGGTAAGCGTGAAAAACAGGGTTTGAGCCGGCTGAAATACGCTCGATACGGCACCACGGGGTCCGGTGGTATGAATTTCTATTGTTTTACCGGGATGTTTAACTCTACTTTAACTACTTCTCCCACCCCTTTTCTTTCCAGGTTGAAGTCTTTGCGATTAACTTCAAAGGTGCCTGTGAATTGTCCTTCGCTTCCGTTCCGGGTAAAGGTAAAGGGGATACTTACAGGCCGCGTAGTTCCTTTGATGGTCAGCTCTCCCCGCGTCAGGTATTGCGCGCCCTGCCGGGTGATGTCTGTTGACCGGAACCGGATAACGGGATATTTATCGGCATGGAAAAAGTTTTCCTGTTTGGCGTGCTTTGTCTTTAGTCCAAAGCCCATGTCAAGTGTGGACAGATCTACGGTCACGTCAAAACGGGAGGCGACAGGATTTCCTTCATCGAAATCGATCGCCCCTTTTAGGCCGCTTATGGTACCGCTGGCTCTTTGGGTGTCAAATTTAATGGTATAATCACCGGGCTTCCAAAGAGAGAAAACAGTAGCGCTTACCATAAGTATTCCGGCCAGAAGCAGGAGAATTATCTTTTTCATCTTGATAAAATTTAATCCAACACCTAAGGCCTGTTCCTGAGGGAGCAGAGACTTATTTATGAGACAGTATTGTTTTATTTTCAAACATTTTATGTGCTTTCAGTTAGATAACGAAATCCGTGTATAAATCGTTTATTGCAGTTTTCTCAAATACATCTGGATGGTATTCTCCAGCCCGTAATAAAGGGCGTCGGAAATAAGTGCGTGCCCTATCGACACTTCCAAGAGACCCGGAATATTCCGGTAAAAGTATTCCAGGTTCTCCAGGCTAAGGTCGTGGCCGGCATTTAAGCCTATCCCTGCTTTTTGGGCCGCTTCTGCCGCTTTGACAAAGCTTTCAATGGCTTTTTCAGGATTGTTTGGGTACTCCACTGCGTACGATTCGGTATAGAGCTCTACCCTGTCGGTACCGGTTTCCGCAGCGGCTTCCACCATTTCGGGCATTGCATCCACAAAAACAGATACCCGTATGCCTTCCGCTTTATAAATTCTTACCAGCTCTTTTAACTTAGCCTGGTTTCTGAGGGTATCCCATCCGGCATTGGAGGTGATGGCCTGCAGGGAATCGGGCACCAGGGTTACCTGCTCGGGTCTGACGGCCATTACCACTTCCCGGAACCGGCCTTCGGTGGGGTTTCCCTCGATGTTGAATTCGGTGGTCACCTGTTTTTTCAGGTCAAAGACATCCCGGTAGCGGATGTGGCGCTCATCGGGCCGGGGGTGAACGGTGATTCCCTGTGCACCAAACCTTTCACAATCGGCGGCTACCCGGAGGAGGTCAGGCACGTTTCCGCCCCTGGAATTTCTTAATGTCGCTATTTTATTGATATTGACCGATAATTTTGTCATTTTTGCAGTCTCGAATTAAGTGTGTAAAATTAGGAGTTTTATAAGTGTAAATACCAAAACAAACGAAGAATGTCATTAAAAGCAACCATTGATGCAGATATAAAGGCTGCTATGCTGGCCAAAGATCAGGTAAGACTTTTAGCGCTGAGAGATATCAAAAAGGCTATTTTGCTGGAAGAAACCAAACCCGGAGCGAACGGGGTGATCTCTGAAGCTGACGAACTGAAGCTGCTTCAGAAAGCGGTGAAGCAACGGAAAGATTCGGCGGAGATCTATAAGGGGCAAAACCGGCCGGACCTGCTCGATAAGGAACTGGCTGAAATAGCAATCATTGAGAAGTATCTTCCGGCTGCAATGTCAGAAGAAGAGCTGGAAGCGGCGGTTAAGGCGATCATTGAAAAAACGGGAGCAAAGTCGCCGGCAGAGATAGGTAAGGTAATGGGGGCAGCTTCCAAAGAGCTGGCCGGTAAGGCAGAAGGGCGGGCTATTTCCGAAATGGCTAAAAAACTTCTGGCGTAGCTCATGTCGGCTTTTGATATATTTCTTTTGATCCCTATAGCAATAGGGGCTTTTAACGGGTATAAGAAAGGGCTCGTGATCGAGATTTTCGGTATAGCCGCTTTCGTGGCGGCCATTATTATCGGTTTTAAGTTCCTGTACCTCGGTGCGGGCATTGTGGAGGATTTCATAGGAACTGACAGGTTAAAATGGCTTTCTCCATACCTGAGCTTTTTCATCGTTTTTCTTCCTTCGCTTTTTTTGATACGCCAGGTGGGTCTTTTGATGAAAAAGGCCATACGTATTACGTTTCTCGGCGTTTTGGACGGACTTTTGGGGGCTGCTCTCGGTGCTATAACAGCAACTTTCGGTATCAGTATTTTTATATGGATCATCGAAAAGATCGGCATACGCTTTCCTGATTCCACGCTGGAGGAAAGTAGATTTTACGATTTTGTAAAAGGCTTCGCTCCCAGGATCATATCGCTTATCTCCGACTGGCTGCCGGGGGGGAACTGGATAGAATACCTGGAGGAGTTGAAAGAAAAATTCAAAACATAAAACCTGTAGGTACTCCCCGACAAGCCGGGCTGCGCCGGCTCGGAGTGACTATTCTAAATCAGTACTCAGTGAAGATGTCCAAAAAGTCACAAACTGCTACTTTGCTTTCGGAATTCGACCTCAGTCACATACTACAGTATGCTCCTTCGGTCTCCTCCTCAGCGCCTTGCATTTTGCTACCTTTTGAACATCTTCACTTTTCTTACGAGGAAGCTACTTTTTGGACACCTTCACACTCGAAACTCACCACCCGGAACTCGGAACTTTTAAACAGATGAAAGCACTTCCCCCCCTTTTTATCCTCCTCACGCTGTTTTCCGCCGCACCTTTGCTGGCGCAGAAAGACCCGGAAGAGAAGAAAAAAACGATAACCCGGCAGGATAACGACATCAAGCTGTCGGTTCTTCCGTATTATAACTTCGGCCGGGGACTGGGAATGACCTCACCCGACAGCCTGTTTCAGCTGAATATCCGGTTCAGAATGCAGAACAGGGCGGAGTTTGCCGAGGACCAGGAAGACCAGATCGCCGTAGGAGGCTATATCAGGAGATTACGTTTACGCTTTGACGGTTACGTGGGCAGTCCTAAATTTTTGTATGCGATACAGCTTTCTTTTGCTCCGGATGACGTAGGGGAAATTGAGAACGGCAAAAATCTTAATGTCATTCGCGACGCGGTGGTTTTTTACCGTCCGAATGACTTCTGGACCTTCAGTTTCGGACAAACCAAACTGCCCGGTAACCGTCAGCGGGTGAATTCGTCCGGCGCCTTGCAGCTGACCGACAGGAGTATCAATAATTCCCGGTTCAATATCGACCGGGATTTCGGTTTCCAGGTCCATAACCTGAATGAATTTAAAGACCGTTTTTCGTATAACCTCAAGCTGGCAATAACTACCGGAAACGGAAGAAACACCACGGTGGAGGGAGACCAGGGACTGGCATATACCGGGAAAGTAGAGCTGTTCCCCCTGGGGGCTTTTGCCAATTCGGGAGCTACCTTTGAAGGAGATATTGAAAGGGAGGCCCGGCCCAAAGTGCTCTTGTCGGCAGCGTATTATTATAACGACAGGGCTTTGAAGTCGCAGGGAGTTTTAGGTAAGGATCTTTCGGTAGCGAAGAGCCAGAGCGGCTTGCTGGCCGATGCGGTGCTGAAGTACAGAGGATTCTCCGCTATGCTGGTTTATATGAGCAGAAACGCGAATGACCCGGTCATACAGACTTCCGGTAGTCCGGAATATGTGTATGTAGGTCGGGGTATAGACTACCAGGCAAGTTATCTGTTCCGCTCCAATTATGAGATCATCGGGCGGTGGAGCGCTCAAAAAGTAGGTCGGGCCATACATGCATATACCCCGGATCAGAACCAGTACACGCTGGGTCTTACAAAATATGTCTGGGAACACGCCTTTAAGTTTCAGCTGGAAGCCTCTTTGGACCGGTTCCGTTATCTGAACGGGGAGGCAGGGAAAGGCTGGAATACGCGGTTCCAGATCGAAATGGGAATCTGATTTTCAAGGTGATTTGTCAGTTTTCCCAAAATACGGGGGGCTCTTTACTCCCCCTGGTGGAGCAGTCCAGACAAGGCCGGACCGAATAAGTATAATGCGTGACCGTTTCTGATTCTTCAAAGAAAAACTCATCCATGGGAATATAGATCGGGCTTTCAGAAAAAAACATATGTGCTTCTTCTACAGGGATCATTTGTCCCGTCAGACAGGAACCATACTGATCGTATCTTTGAACCCAGGGCACAGGCAGGTCATTGTAATTCAGGAATATCCTTTTTTTCGAGATGTTTCCTGCTTCGATCATCCCTATCACTTTTTCTCCGGGGTGGCTTATGCAGGTGATATTGCCCACCAGCTCTGTAGGCATCGTACCGAAAATATCACCCAGGCCTTCCGAGTTTTTCTTTACCAGATTCCAATACCCGAATGCTTCTTTCGTCATAGCGTATTGTTTTACGAGGATGGAATACCGCATATCCAGTTTTTCGGAAAAATTGGGTACAAAATGGATATTCAGGTCTTTGATGGTGTTTTCATGCTGTGATTCTGTGGTATGCAGGTTGATCACAGATGATTTCTGGGACCTGTAGCAGACCAATGGAAAGTATTCTTCCTGCGTTCTTTGACGTATACTGTCTCCGTCAAATATAAATAAACTCCTTTGGGGTGTTCTGAACCTCCAGGTTTCCTCAAACTCCCAACGATAGTATGCCTGGTCACCTCCCCGGGTATCTACATAAAACCGGATCCCCTCCGCTGGGTTTTGTTTCCAGTTAACCTTTTCTATTTCCGGATTTACCAACAGCGGTACATACGCTGAAAGGTATTCCCTTTCACCTATTACTATCCGTAACCGGTATTTTGAACCCGGCGTGAGTGCAGGGTGATGAATTACATACCGGGAGTTGCCGTTATAGGAAAAATTATTGAAGATCAACCCGTTTTCTTCTGTTATGGATAATTGAGCATTACTGACATGGGTGTAAGAGCTGTCAACGATTTTATAGACGGGAGCGATGTAGCCCAGGGTATATTCCGAATTACCGTCTGCATTGATATATCCTTCCACGATCAGGATTCTCTCATTTTCACTATCTTTCAATTCAGGAATATACGATTCCATACAACCCGAAAGAAGCACTGAAATACAAAATATGCAGAGGAGGTAATTCTTCATCACGGAAAGTATCCGTTAGTTAGTCCACGGTCAGGTATGCTCTGGCTCTTCCCGGCCTGCCGTTGCCGTCTATTCCCTGAATATCGATCAGGTATTTGCCGGCAATATCGGAGGTCGAAAATTTTAGAATCTCGTTAAGGGAAGCGTTGGGATTCCAGTATAATAACGTACGGGTATCCGGTTTTCTGGCTTCTTCGGCGGGGTACTTCGGTGTATAGAATACCCGTTGATACTGAACACCGTCGTAGTTCAGGAGCGTAGTGGCAGCATCCAGCTTAAAGTCTTCCAGGACACTCTTATAGGTGTTAAAGCTGACCACTCCGTCATACGTCACGCCGCCATACATAAAGGCTTCGTAAAGTACCTCAATTTTCTTCATTTTTAAAGGGTCATACCGGATCACCTCATTGGCATCATTTAAAGGGATTCCGTCGAGGAGAATAAGGGGGCTTTCTTTGAAAAGGATGTTATTGGCATAGTCAAATATCCGAATTTCGTAATTGTCTCTTGATTTTCTTACCCGCACTTCTTTTACGTATTCCCGGAGTACCTCTTCCATGAGCACAAATCGGGTGTAGTCATCCAAAAAGTAGCGGGCATCGGGTTCGCCATAGAAAGGGATGGAGTCGGCCAGCAGAGAGGGATTGAATACTGCTCTTTCTTTTGCAAAGTAGCTGTTCTCTGCCTGCGTGTTAATGGCCTGGAAGGAAAGCTCCTTCGGGTCAATTTCCGGGAGACCGGCCTTTCCCGGCTTTTCATGCTGAGGAAAAGGAGGAATGATTTCTACATGAGAAGGCTTGTTGGAAACCAGCTTGATGGCCAGCTGTGAAGGGCCGTATATATTTTTTACAAAGAATGTGGCGATCCCGTCGGCATCGGTTTCTGCGGGAAAGACCTGGACATTCGCACCCGGTATGCTCAATAACGCGTTTTGCCCGGAAAGAGGCTGGTTGGTTTCTTTATCAGTAAATTTTATCCGGATCTGATGATAACGGTTTTCAGGAATACTTTGCGTGATTTTTCGCCACCCCTGGGTGATCAGAAGATCATCCAGTTCTTTTTCGGAGCTATTGCCAGACAAATAATAGTCAGGCTGCTCAATTCGACCAAGTATATTTTTGCGGAGGAATAAGGTGGTAAATATATCTTCGGCCACCCCGCCGTTTAGTTGATCTATACGCCGGATAGCTACAGATAATTTCGATGAAGCCCCTGCAGTATTTTTTACTGAGAGGGTAGTCTCAGTCCTCTTTTTTAGTTTCTTATTTGATACCAGGGTTTCCAGGGTAAGCGTGTCGCCGAAGCGCCGGAATACCACACGTTCAATTACCGGCTGCCTGGCAGAATTGTAGAGAGTAAGGCAGGATGTACCTTCCGTCAATTCATTTTTGAGAATAGCCGTCTCGACATTTCCGTCAGCAGAAAAATGGAGTTCTTTGTATTTAAGACTGCCTTCCGCAGACATGTAGCTCAAAGTCAGGGGCGTTTTTTCAGTGGAATAAATTCGGAGATTGTATCGGTCTTTCTCAGGAATGGCATTCATAAGAACCCCCTTTCGCTCTATCCTGGGAAAGGGGACACTGGCAACAATCCTGCCCTGGACCTCCGCATGAACGGTGTAAACCGCCCCGGCATCCGGGGTAAATATAAAGCTGCCCATTCCCAGGGCGTCAGAAACAGACAAACGGACTACAGGCTGACCGTTTTCGGAGAGTGTCAGGTGATGTAGTTGTCCTTTTGCCCGGGAATCAGTTAGCTTATGACCTATCTTACAGGGAATACCGTGAAGGAGTGTTCCGCCCTCAGGAAAGAGTTGGAAATCAAAATTTTCTGCCGTAATTGTTGCAGGACTAGTGAGGTAGGGGTTGATAATCCGGATCTGCTTTGAAAAGAACAGGCCTTGTTTTTTCATTTGCAGAGTGTAGGCTTTTAAAGAGTATGTGCCGCTTGAAATGCCCTGGGGGATATAAATGGAACCATGAGCCTCCGGGGTATTTTCAATTTTTGCATGGAGAACACTCACCGCCTCTTTGTCGATTAGTTCCACATAAATAATGGCACTCTCCGGGGCATATATACGGGTGGAGGCATTCACAACATAAGGTTTGAACCACAGAACTTCTCCGGGCATGTACAATGATTTATCAGTATGCAGGTGGACGTTTTCAGCCGGGATTTGCTGCGCAGTTCCTGGCAATGCAATTATTAAAAAAAGATAGGATATGAACAGTCTCATTTGTATGCAACTTTTTGATTTTTCCAGAAAGAAGGAGTTTCCCTGCTGCCTCTCAGAGAACAGTCTGCGCAGAAAGGAATCGAATAGGTGTAATGGGTTGGGCTTCCGGCGCCTCCCGGGCCTGTTCCGCCGGAGTCAAAAAAGAACTCATCGACAGGAATGAACTCCGGGTTTTTCGAAAAGAAAGTATTAGCCTCACTTACAGGGACAATCTGCATTGACGAAATACACGGGGCATAATCGGTATACAGCTGAGTCCAGGGGATCAAATAATCAGTGTAATCGAGAAAAATTCTTTTTTTTGCTACTTTTCCGGCTTCAATCATGCCAACCACTTTCTCCTGAGGGTGGCTGATGCAGGCGATGTTTCCGGGAACCTCGGTAGGCATAGTTCCAAAAATATCACCGATATCTTCCGAGTTTTTCTTCACCAGACTCCAGTAGGCAAACGCCTCTTTCGAGACGGCATATTGTTTTACCAGGATAGAATAATGTAAATCCAGCTTTTCGGAGAAATTAGGTATGGTGTGTAAATGAAAATCCCTGACCAGGTTTTCCTCCTGCGATTCGGTAGTATAGAGGTAGAGGTCATTCGAATTTTCATATTTAAAACAGGACAAAGGAAAATACTCTTGCGGTGATCTTTCACGAACACGCGAACCGTTAAACAGGAAAAGGCTCATCATGGGGGCTTTGAACTCCCAGGTTTCTTCGTATTCCCAGCGAAAGTAAGTCTGATTGTCTGCACGGGTGTCCACAAAGAAGTTGATCCCCTCATTTATATCCTGTTTCCATGTTACTTTTTCTATTTCGGGGCTGACCATCAGGGGTACGAAGTCGGAAAGGTATTCTTTCCCTCCTGTTAAAATGCGCAGGCGGTATCTGGAGTTGAGCCGTAACGGTGGATGATTAAAGATATATCGGGAATTACCGGTAAGAGAAAAATTATTATAAGTGTCTCCGTTTTCTTCTTCAATGGAAACACGGGCATCATTTACCCAGGTAAAGGAACTGTCTACCGTTTTATAGATGGGTGAGATATAGCCCAGTTTATATTCTGAGTTACCATCTGCATCGATATAACCTTCCACAATGAGTGTTTTTCCTGCATTATCATCTTTTAACTCCGGTGCATAAGGCTCCGTACAACCCGGTATAAGCGGCAAAATCAGGAACATATATCGGTAGTACTTCACCATTTTTCAGTTAATTTTTTTCAATTTTCCCAAAAAGGAGGAGGCTCTTTGCTACCTCTCAGGGAACAGTCAACACAACGGATATTCGCATAACTGTAAAACAAAGGGTTGGTTAAAGGGGGGAAGGAAGCTTCATCTAAAGGAACGAAGTATTCATTTCCTTTAGCTGCAAAAAATACGGGGGATTCACTGATCAGAACCATCCCTGCGGTGTCAGCACACGTCCAGGGATATTCGTATTTGTCAATCCAGGGGATACGAAAATCAGTAAAGTCTATAAAGATCCTTTTTTTTGCAATTTTCCCGGCTTCGACAATACCCACCACTTTTTCTTCCGGGTGGCTTATGCATAAGATATTACCCGTGAGCTCAGTAGGCATAGTGCCGAATATATCCCCGATGTCTTCCGAATTTTTCTTTACCAGGCTCCAGTATGCGTAAGCCTCCCGGCTCAGGATATATTGTTTTACCAGGAGCGAGTACCGAAAAGCAAGCTTTTCGGAATAGTTGGGGATAAAATGGATATTGAAATCTGTAATGATGTTTTGATCCTGGGCTTCCGTGGTATGAAGATAGATCCCGGGCGAGTTTTGGGATATGTAACAGGTGGCCGGATATTGTTCATCCACGGTTCTCGGGCGTATTTCGGTGCCGTCAAATATAAAAAGGCTTTGTTGCGGAGCTTTAAATCTCCAGGTTTCTTCAAACTCCCATCGATAATGCGCTTCATCGTCTGCCTGTGTATCCAGGTAAAACCGAACCCCCTCGTCATAGTTTTGTTTCCAATCCAACTTTTCTATTTCCGGGCTGGTTAAGAGCGGAACGTATTCCGACAGGTATTCCCTGCTGCCAATGATTATCCGCAGGCGGTATTTTGAATTCGGCCTGAGTGAAGGGTGATTGATGACATACCGGGAGTCGCCGGTATAGGAAAAATCATTGAAGGTCTCCCCGTTTTCTTCTTCTATGGACAGCCGCGCGTTGTTTACCTGCGTGTAGGAGCTGTCAACCGACTCATAGAGGGGGGCGATATAACCCAGGGTATATTCCGAATTACCGTCTGCATTAATATATCCTTCGATGATCAGGGTTTTCTGAACCGCCTTGTCTTTTAATTCAGGAATGTAGGGTTCTGTACAACCCGTCAAAAGCACCAGCAATATGTATAGGCGGTATCTCATGGTTAAAATCTGAAATTATAGGTAACAAATGGCAGTGCTGTACCCAATACAGAGGTTTTGTACCCGTTTATCTTCCCGTTTTCGGTCAGAAAATATACGGAGAAGGGATTTCTCCGCGCCGTAAGATTATAGACGCCCAGGGTCCAGGAGCTGTGCGCCAGCTTTTTGATCTTATGATTTCCCTCAATATTCATTGACAGGTCGATACGGAAATAATCGGGGATCCGGTACTCATTTCTGTTGGAATAGAATACGCGTTCCGAACCTGCATAGTTAAAAATTCCTATGGGCAAGGTGATGGGCCTGCCTGTGCTGTAGGTAGTTACGGCCGAAAAGCTGAAACGGTGGGTGAACCGGTAGTTGGCCACCGTGGTGAAGCTGTGGGGCTTGTCGTAATTACCCGGATAATAACCTCCGCCGTTGATGATCTCGCCCGGCTGGGTACCGGTGGTTCGCTGAAGGATGCGGGAGTAGGCGTAGCTTGTCCAGCCATTCAGCTTGCCGGATACTTTTTTGATCTGGAACTCCACCCCGTAAGCTTTTGCTTCCGTATTAATGACGTCGGCTTCAATGGCTTCGTTCATCAGAAGCTTAGCCCCGCTTTTATAATCCAGGTAGTTGTTGATCCTTTTGTAATAGACTTCTGCGGAGGTTTCAAATTTGCCCTTTTTAAGGTTTTGGTAGTATCCGAAGGAAACCTGGTCGCCGAATTGGGGTTTTATGTGATTATCGCTCAGTTTCCACGAGTCGGTGGGGGTGATGGCTGTAGTATTTGACAACATGTGTATGTATTGCCGCAACGAATTGTAGCTGAGCTTTACAGAGCTATGGTCGCTAAACGAATATTTGGCGGCCAACCGTATTTCCGGGGAGTTATAGCTTTTGACATTTTTCCCTTTTGCAAAGAAGGCAGATCCTGTAAAGGTATTTTCATTTCTGGGAAATCCTTCGATGTAATGATTAACCGTTTTCGGCCCCAGGTAATTGTAGAGTGAAAAACGGGCACCCAGATCCAGGGTAAGCCTGTCATTTACGGTAAAGATATCGCCAACATAAACCGCCGATTCGAGGGCCTGCTCTCTTTCGAGGGTTTTAGGGGTGATCAGGGACTCGACACCGACGGGGGATATGCTTCCCGGACTCACCCGGTATCTCAATACCTGCAGCCCGTACGTAAGCTTGTGCCGGTTTCCGGCCTCCTGGCTGAAGTCGAGGCGGGCAAATTCCTGCCCGATCTTATAGGTCAGATCATAGGTTTGCAGCGCGATGCTTTGATCGCCCACATTGAAATCGTAGTTGTCTGTGCCCAGGGAAAATGTACCGTAGAGTCTCCGGCTCAGGCTGTGCTTCCATTTTAGGTTCAGGTTTTGGTTACCGTAGCCGTATTGAATACCATTGTTAAGATCAAAATTATCGCGGCTGCCGTAACCGGTCAGAAACAGGTGACTCTTTTCGTTGATCTCATGGTCGATGACCACCTGGGCGTCATAAAATGAAGCTGAGCTGTTTTTGTAGGTTTCGTTGGGGATTCTCTTCAAAAGCCAGTCGGAGTAGGTAGCCCTGGCCCCGACCAGGAAAGCGGTTTTTTCTCCGACGGGCCCCTCTAAAGACAGGCGGCCGGTCAGAGGTCCGATCCCCCCCGACCCCGCCAGCTTCTTCTTGTTCCCCTGTTTGGTCGAAACATCCAGCACAGAGGCGATCCGGCCCCCGTATTTTGAGGGGATACTGCTTTTGTATAATTCCAGCTGGTTTACGGCATCGGCATTGAACGAAGAAAACATGCCGAAAAAATGAGAGGGGTTAAAAATGGTGGCGTCGCCGAAGAGCACCAGGTTTTGGTCGGTAGCACCGCCGCGAACATTAAAGCCACTCGATGCTTCGCCTACGGTTTGTACACCCGGCAAGGTAAGAATTACATTGATGACATCAGCTTCACCCAGCACGGCGGGAGTTTGCTTAACGATCTTAACGTTCAGCTTTTCCACCCCCATACGGGCTCTATTTACATTACTACCCATCTCACCGGTAATAATTACTTCCTTCAGTGCAAAGATCTGCTCACTCATCTGAATGTCCAGCTTACCGTTACTGTGCATCAGCACCTGCCGGCTGGTTTCCTGCAAGCCGGCCCTTTTGAAGACGATAGTGCTCCTTTTTTCGGGAACAGTGAGCGTATAGGAGCCGAAAGCATCGGTTTGTACACTTCCCGGCTGCCCCAGTACGGAGACTATCACCGTGCTCAGGGCGGCTCCTGTTTCGCTGAAGCGCACATATCCGCTGAGGGTGGTTTTTCCGGAAGCCGGCTTGCTTTTATCGCCGATCTCAAAGAGCTGGTTTTCGATGGAAATGTCGGCCTGCTTCTCCTGAGAAATGTAGTCTTCGAGGCCGACGGGATTGTTTATGGCCTGCTCCAGGTAAGCAAATTGCGTGATGATGGCGTGGTTAGCGGTAATGAAGATCCGTTTTTCAGGATCTGTGGCAAAGTATAGCCTGGCCGGCTGCAAAACGGCTTCGAGCACATCCTTTAAAGGAAGGTTGTTAGCCCGGATACTTATAATGAGGCTATCGGTACTTTGCTGGTCATAGTAAAAAGTATAGGGGGTTTGCTGTTCAAGGACAGCAATGAAGGAATCGAACTTTACAGATGATACATCCAAAGTGACGGTCTCGCTCTGCGCCCGGCTCTCCACCGATATCAGGAAACATAAAAATAAGACAGGGAAAAGTTTCTTCATACCTACCTGGGTTAAATGCGGGTTTCGTAAAACTGCAGAACGGTTTGAATGGTTTCTTTGGGCCGTTTCTTAAAGCTCAGAGACCGTGAACGCAGCAATGCTTTTGCGTCCTTCTTTAAGTCCCTGTTGACGTTAAGCAGGTCTTTTTCACTTTTGAGATCTTTGTAATTCTGCAGGCCGGGCACAAGAACGTAATACCGGATGGTTTCCTGGTAGGTTCTTTCCATTGTTGTCCCCCGCATTATTTCCTTCAGGTATTTGCTGTGTCTGGCAACACATGAAGCCCTGTCTGAACTGTAAATCTTTTCATAATAACCGGCGGGAACACCCCCGGCAGAATTTGATTTGTAAATGATGGTGTCCCCGTTGACCGTGAAGTAATCCACCAGGTTTTTAACTACATGGATGTAGTTTACGTCTTCCAGCACAAGCTTGTCAGAAGAAACATCATAAACGAGCATCAGGTTTTCATATTTTACCCTGTCGTATACGATGGTTCCCCGGGTAAAGCTCATATTTTTAAAATAGGGAGACGCGTTGCTGACCCTGGGCGGGGCGTGATAGATTTTACCACTCTTTACATACTGCGGTGAGGTATTTTGGGCCGTCACCTCCTGATGCACTAAAATGCCAAGTAAAATACAAAACAGAACGAAGAACTTCAAATGTTATTAGTTAGTATACAAAAATAGGTTTTTTATGAAATTTTTCCGAATTATTGATTGAAATTTTGCAAAAAAAAGAGAATATCCGGTTGTTTACCGGATATCCAGGATAAGGGCTTTTTTACCGGGAACGGTGATACGATTTTCCACCCGGATGGTTTTGCCTGAAATGATGTCTTTCGCTTCAAAAACGGGGGCTGTCATTTCGGAATACCGGGCCATATCCAGGGTTACGGCTTCGGGGTTTTTATTCAGAATGACCATCACCCTGTGATCCTTGTCGTACCGGAAGTAGACGTAGACGTCATTTCTTTGGGGGGCGTAGTGCTTAAACTCACCGTTTACAGCAGGGTTGCCTTTCCGCCAGTTCAGCAAGCCGGAGAAGTATCTCTGGGCTTCTTTTTCGTCTTCGTTAAGGCCCTGGCCCGTCCGTGCGCTTTTGGTATCTTCTGCCCATCCTCCGTAGAAGTCACTGCGCCGCTGGCCGTCGCTGCCTCGTTTTTCATGGGTCATCAGTACTTCCGTACCGTAAAAAAACTGGGGAATGCCCCGCATGGTCATGTACATGGCGATTCCCAGCTTCCAGTGATCGAGGTCTTTGTTCAAACGGGTATAAAACCGGTCGAGGTCGTGATTGTCCGGGAAGATCAGCTGGTTGTAAGGGTGGGGGAAATGATAGTCCTGTGCTATGCTCTGGTACATTTCCCGCCAGGAAGAGAAATAGCCTCCTGACTGGTTCAGGCTCTGGACAATGAGGTTGTTGAGCGAAAAATCCATCAGTGAAGGAAGATAGGAGCGGTATCCGTCAGGGTTTACCTTGTCTTTCTGCCAATAGGAAATGTAAGCGATATTATTGGTCATTTCCTCGCCTACGATATTCATCTTCGGATATTCTTCCAGAATAATGCGGGCCCAGTCGGAAAGGAAATCTTTATCGGAGTAAGAGAAGGTGTCTACCCGGAGTCCGGAAAGCCCGGCGTATTCTATCCACCACAAGGTATTCTGGATAAGAAATTTTGCCATAAGGGGATTTTTCTGGTTAAGATCGGCCATGTGATTGTCGAACCATCCGTCGAGGTATTCCTTTTTGTCGATTTCGGTGGCATAGATGTCGAGAATAGTGCTTTTTTCATGATTCGACCGCGTGCGGAGGCCGGTAAAGTTGGTCCAGTCATTCGAAGGCAGGTCTTTAATAAAGTAGTACTGGTCACCGCAATGGTTCAGAACGGCGTCCCAGATCACGCCTATTCCCCGTTTGCGGGCTTCCTGTACCAGCGTTTTGAATTGCTCATTGGTTCCGAAACGGGGGTCTATTTTGTAGAAATCGGTTGCCGCATAACCGTGGTAAGAGTATTTCGGTTCGTTGTTTTCGGTAAGCGGGGTGGGCCACAGCTGGGTATAGCCGAGGTCTTTCAGGTAGTCAAGGTGGTTGATGATGCCCCGGAGGTCGCCACCGTGGCGCTTGTCTTCATTTTTCCGGTCGATTCCCTGCTCATTCATCCCGGGGATGCTGTCGTTTCCGGGATCTCCGTTGGAAAAGCGATCGGGAAAAATCAGGCAGATCGCATCTTTCTGGCTGAAGCTTACACGGTCAGCGCTGCCTTCTTCTCTTTTCAGCAGGGGAAAATCACGGGTGAGTACCGTTCTCCCGTTTTGGTTGAACTTCAGTTTTAACGTACCGGGCTGAGCGGCGGGATGGATACTGAGCGTGATAAAAAGGTAGTTTTTGTTTTCGGTTTTCTCCGTTTTCAGCAGAGCTACTTCAGGGTAATCCGCGTAAGGGCTTAAGTGGGAGATATTTTTGCCATAAACCAGGAGGGTAACGGTATTGTATTGCATGCCGGTCCACCAGTTGGCCGGTTCTATCCTTTCTATACTTTGGGCTAAGGCGGAGAGATGAAAAAGTAATACCGTAAGCGAGGCGATGATTTTCTTCATGTCTGTATAAGGTTGAATTAAACTTCTTCCGGCAAATTACAGACTAACCTGAAACCGTGCGCCCGCAAAAAGTGATTCAGAGGTGCCACTTTTAAGTGAGACCCCGGGATGGGGGGTAGAGACGCAAGATTTTGCGTCTCTGCCTTGCGTCTGTACCAGGTAGTGAATTCCGGACGCAGAGACGCAAGATTTTGCGTCTGTACCAGGTGATGAATTCCTAAGAGCGCAGGGCCCCCCAGACATCGCTAGCTTATTTTGGACTTCAGTGCCTGGTAGTAGTTTTCCAGCCTTTGGGGCTCATTATCCAGGAAAAGATAGGGCTCGATCAGTTCCAGCTCCATCAGCTGAAACAGGCCGCGAATCACCACACCGTCAACCCGGGCGTAAAGGGTATCAGCGGCAAATGCTGAAACAAATTCAGCAGCCTGGGCTACCAGGGTTTCATCCGCTTCAGGATAGCTCACTTTTCCGCCGAGGTAATGCTGCACCCTGAAGTCCTGCTCTTTAGGTGTTTTTAGTAAGCTGTGGCTGTATTTTCCACCGAAGAAAAGCAGCGACCATTCCCCTTCCAGGATTTCCTCCACAAACGGTTGGACCATGTAGGCTTCTTCTTTCAGCCAGGTGTTGATGACCGGAACCTGCCCGGAGAATTCTTCCGGTGTGACAAGAACCGTATTTTTGGCGCCTGCACTAACGCAGGGCTTGATGACCAGCCGTGTGGTAGCGAGTTCCTGAAAGTAATTGCGTTTTGGATCTATAAAAGTGTTTTTCTCCAGATAGAGCGTCGGGATGGCCGGTAATCCGGAATCCAGAACATCCTTCAGATAGTGTTTGTCGCTGTTCCGGCGGACCACTTCTGCCGGATTGAATGTTTGAACGCCCAGCCGGGTCAGGCCGTCGATCCAGTTCAAAAATTCGCTGAGCTTTTCGTGGTAATCCCAGGGCGATTTAAGAATAACGGCGTCATAGGCGGCCCAATTCACCTCCGGGTCATTCCACACCTCGCGATGGAGGTTAATTCCTTTGTTTGCCAGAAAATCAAAAAGATCCCGGTCTTCATCTCTTACAGTTCCGTTATTGTACTTTTCCTGGATCTGGTAGCCGATCAGTGCGAGTTTCATGCTAAAAAAATAGAAAAGCTCAAATATACTCTAAAAGGCTTATACGATACCGGTGAAACAGAAATTTCCGTATCGGTTATTTCGGTATTAATTAATTGATTTCCTAACTTTAAATATCAGATCATGTTACTATGAAGGAGTTAACATTAAATATATCGGATCATGCAGATTTAGACAGCAGGTAACTGGCCATGCTGGTAGGTAGTAGGATTTCTTATGATATAAATGAATGTGATAGATAAATAATCTCACCTGGTTTGAATTTCCCTCTAAACATGTAGGTAAACTAAAATTAAAATGAAAGCAATCAACGCCGCAGTGCTGCTAAGTACGCCATCCGTGTTTGCCCAAAACAAAGAGGAAGCGGTGGACTGGTTAAATCGCTATCATGATAGTTACATGGCCTCAAAATACTACAGCTACTCAAGCCATCCGGCTCATCGGGGAAGCGGAGGTTGTTCCGGTCTTGCCAGCGGGGCTCTTAAACAGGTCATATTTGATATAGATGCTATACGTTTAAACCAGGAGGCTGATAAAACGTATACCAAGGCTGAAATTTCTATACAATGGAAAGATATCGCAGACATTTTGGCTACAGAAGAAGCTAATAGAATCATGATCAGGTCAAAAAAAGAACCATTTATTTTTTTGGATATTAACACAAGGTCAAGAGGCTTTGTAGTAAAAGTACTTAAAGACATGGCGATAAGCTAGGGGGCAATATTACAGGGGAAGGGCCCGTTTGATGATTAGTTTCAAAGGAGAAGAAATGGTAAAAATGAATAAAATGGCCATTACCACTATGCTGCTACTATGTGCGGTAGCATTAAATGCACAGAGCAAAACGGAAACCATTAAGTGGCTGGAGAAAAAAATGGAAGAGTGTTTGAGAGAATACTCTCCGTTTTCTTCCTCCGGGTTAGAATATACGTATGTTGAAGGAGACGAAGATCATATTATTAAAAGGAAATACACCATTCCTTATGCCCATATCAGAAGAATATATATTCCTGAGCAAAGTCTTGTAACATCCATTGTAATTGAAGTGGAAAAGCCATTGAAGTACATGGAGGAGGAGACCATCTATGACGGGCTTAACGAAAGCATAAAACAAAGGAGGCGCGAAACAGCAATCATTTACTGTACTTATTATTGCGGAACGGAGGAAATTCAGGAATTTGTAAGTGAATTACGCCATTTGGCTCAATTGAACGGGGCTCAATTAACAAACTAAGTACGCAATTATGAAGCCGGTCTTTATTACCATACTGATGCTGTTTACTACCTCAGCATTTGCCCAGAGTAGGGCCGATACCATTGAGTGGCTTGAGGAAAAACTGCAAAAAACCAATTACAGCGGTGGCACGTATGAGCACCACAGAGACTATAGGTCAGATCGGATAATTTATTCCTATAGAAGCCGGGAAGATAGCACCAGGCGGAGATATTACATTGTGTATGCTAATATCAGGGACATTACGCTCATCCACCCCAACCGGCTCAAAATCATCGGCAACAGCAGCAGTGCCTTTGGTTACCAGGTAAATGGCAGGCCAACTGTTGTAAAAAAGGAAGTTATAATTCCCCTTGCTGCCCGCTCCAAAGAAGAAGCCGAAGCGATTCTTAAAGCATTCCGGCATTTGACCATTTCTTATCTGATGCCATCCTGTTTGGAAGATTAAGTGAGAAGGCAGAGCTAGACTCACATCTGCCCCAGATAGGCGAATACACTGAACCGCTTTTCGATGTGTATCAAAGGACTGATCAGTGACAGGCAGGTGTCGAGATCTCTGTAGCAAAACGGAGCGTCGGTTTTGATGCTGTCATTTGAAATCATTTCGGGGATATAAATACTTTGCCGGAGAGCATCATAATCAAAAGATAGCGCATATTCTTTGGCCTCGCTCCGCGACATCACCCGGCCTGTGCCGTGGCACAGCGAGTAAAACGTATTCTCCACCTCATCTGTAGCGGAGAGCAACACCACATCTCCGTTCATGTTGGACGGCACCACCGTATATTCTTTGGGAGAAACCCGCACAGCACCTTTACGGATGATGACGCCACGGTCGGTTAGTTCAAAATGGTTGTGGTTTTTATCCAGTACAATTTTAAGTCTGCCAAAATACTTCTCCAGAATTCTGAAAATCGCAAATCTGTTTGCTGCAGCCCAATCACATACCTGCTGAAATTTTGCGTCAAATTTTTCAGGATTATCAATTAAGTCATCTACTAACTTTGATTCATTTCTGGAACCCGTATGAATCAAAAAATATAAGCCATCATCCGTATAGGATTCCAGGCCATCTAAAAAATGATTTCCTGAGCCTAAATCTCCCAGTTTTCCTTTGTTTTTTTGAATTTCATAATAAATTTTATCCCACAGATCCTTTTTAAAGTCTTTTCGACTTACATTTTCTGCCTGACAGAGCAGCATTCCGCATCCGCAATCTGACAGGGCAAATTTGCGCCAGTCTTCCTGCTCGGTATAGACTACCGTGCCTGTAGGCAGAGGAGACTTCCCCGGGCAGGCGTCCGGAAAAAAGATCACTCTTTCCGCTTTCAAATCAGAAGGCAGCCATCCATATACTTTGTTTAGCGGCTCAGCCGAATAATTAATGATCTCCATATGAAGGAATTTGCATTTTTTGCTGTTGTCTGAAACAATGTTTCCGGCCCCGGTCTTAAATATAGGGTTTTGTGCCAATATTCCGCTTGTTTATTTTCGAATTTACGGGCTTCTCATAAAATTCAGCTTTTTTTTAACATCTAATCATCTAACTTGGCCACAAACAAAGAACAACCCGTAATTTTAAAACAGGATGATGATCATCGCAGAGCTTGTATTGTATTTTATTACCTATACGGTTTTGGTAATAGCCCTTTTTATCGGGATTCTTTGTTACAAAAAGAGCCTGGAAAGCAGGGAGTCTATCGCTTTTACCGCTTCGCTTCTTTTACTGGTAAGTTCGGTAAGTCTTTCTGCGATAATAGATGAGAGCGTCTCTGCCTTTATCATTCAGGTAGCTATGCTGGCGTTATCCGTTACTACTTTTTTAAATATTTTGCAGGAAAGAAAGCACAATATAAAACCTCTTTATGTAAAGATACATACAGGGGCGGCCTGTGTATTACTGGTGGCGGCAGGAGTGTCTTTTTTAACCGTAAGTATCAGTCAGGTGCAATGGCTCATCGTATCCTTTCTGATCGTTTCTGTGGTAGCGTCTATGGCGATGATGAGATTCACGGATCCACAAAAGAGATATATCCACCTGGAAAAAGCAAACAGGATTTTCTCTATCGTATTTATGACGGTGATTCCCGTCTATCTTGTTTTCCACTTTGGATTTAGCGAGGAATACAATAATCTTCGTATTGGTTTTCTATTGCCTCTAGCATTTATTTTACTTGCGCTACACAAGATCTATGATGATTTACAACGACTGACTCTCATCAGAAACAATTCGGAACCGGAGGAACAGCATTTTATCAATTACGATTTAACGAATAGAGAAAGGGAAATTGCGATTCTTCTTGCCAAAGGACTTTCTTATCAGGCCATAGCCGGACAGCTTTTTATTTCGCTCCCAACGGTTAAGACGCATTGCAGCCATATCTACAAAAAATGCGGGGTGAAGTCGAGGCATGAGTTAACCGCATTAATAGCCGCTTAAACTTCGGTAGTCATACTTTTGTATGATATTGCTGTTTTAAGACAATATCCTACTCATGCCCGATTGCAGAAGGCCATGAACACCGGTACTTTTGCCGTTAAAAAAGTATATGTACGTCAAATTCATCCCGGGTATTCTTTTATTTATTTCTTTACAGGTTTTGGGTCAGAAGGAAGAAAAGACTAACTATTTTTTGGCTTATGAATTCGGGGAAATGGCCTTTAACCGATTTCGGAATTTTGCGGGAGAGGCCGGTGTGAAATTTAAAAACAGCCACATGCTGAGGTTGGTTTATATGGATGTCAAACTGACCGAAAAGCACCTTTCCAGTGGCTTTGCCAATGTAGTGAGCGGGAAAAACGTGGAAGGCCATTTTAAAGGGTATGAGCTCTTTTATGATGTTCCGGTGTTCAAAGGTGTGCATACGGGAGGCAGTGCCGGGTACTATAATGATTTTTACCGTCATACCCTTAGCGGGCGACCGGTGAATCATACCACACCTACGCTGGGTTTCGAAGTGAATTACAGAGAGACAGACCTGTTTAAACTAAAAGGGGTGTACTTTAACCTGGCCGTACCTTTCCGGTTTTATCTCCGGCCGCTCGAGAAAACGGATCTTGGTGGCTCTACCATTAACCGACACTTCTTTGAAAATAATATCTGGATGTTTATTGGGTATGAATTTTAGGATAGGAAGAGCGGAATACTCTTTCAGCCGGGAAAGAACTTTGAAATATGTAAGGGAGTCCTTATTAACGCCATTCGTAACCGGTGTCAGCCAAAGGGTCACTATCAAATGTTCCGCCCTGCTTCCACCAGGAATGATAGGCGTCAGATGCAACTTTTTGAGCCTCCGTCAAATTTATGATGGTTCCTCCGGGGGGGCTTTCCCCCAGATAAGGATTAAGCGAAGGGAATCCGCCCGGAGTTAAAAACTTACTGTTTATGGCCCGGGCTCTGACCGATTCAATATTCCACAGGATGTAAGTGCCTAAATACACTTCGGGGATCCATGCAGATGAGAGCCCGTTTCTGGGGAATTGCGTAATGATCGAAGTGTCATTACTGTATTTTAATAACTCCGGAATATGTTTTGACTCAAATTCCGGCAGACCGTATTCTTTATAGGAGCCTTTCTTTAATTGTCTTACAAACTCTTCAACGGCCTTCCCGGACTCTTTATCGATCAGGTCTTGTTTGCAGGCACAGAGCCCTAAAGCTAACAGAAGAATAAGCTTGAGTTTCATAGGTTTTTACTTTTGAACCACTTGGAGGAAAAAACAATTCTCCTTGAAATCACCTTTCTCATTTCATTCTTTTGATAATGGGAAAAGTTTATAGAACGAAAATCCGAAAATCGTCGGTTTGAAACAATAAATTAAGCCATAAAACTTAGTTTACGGTCAAAAAATATTTGAAAAGGGCAGCACTTTTAGTGAAGTTGATGAAACCCTGGAAAGTTTACTCCGGCTTAATTTTAACAGTTTTGTTGTCTCTGAGAACTACCAGTTCAGAGTTTTTTTGTTTTTTAAACTCAATAAGCCTTTCGTAAGCCAGTTCTAGGCCTTTTAGAATTCTATTTCGTCTTTCTATTTTAGCTTCGTTTGTCATAATAAAGTTTTAATTTGCTAAACTTTTCCTGATTTATAACATCCACTTCTTCATCAACATCTTTTCTGCAATTAGTTCGTATTGCCCATGCGAATTGTCAAAAATCATAACATCGTCAACAATGGGAAGATAAATTTCAAACAGGTTGAAAATTCCATTTCTATATCTTCTTTCAATGACGCCTTTTGGGATATTGTGGCCACCTTCTTTTACTCTGGTTTCAACTCTTTTTTGAGCTAAATCAACATTTTGAAGCCAGAAAAACAACAAAGTGACTGTATATCCGCTCTTTTGAGTCTCTAATACTTTTGTTCTGTAACTTTTAGATGAAAGTGTGGTTTCAAAAGCAAAGCTTTCATTGTCTTTCAGCAGTTCGCTGATCCTTTGTAACATTATTCGTCCGGCTTGAATGGCCACTTTTTCCGGCTGAAAAGGAGATAAGCCTTTGGCAATTTCATCCGCATTGACAAACTCTTTACATTCTAAAATTTCGGGCAGAATTGTAAAGGAAACTGTCGTTTTCCCGGCGCCGTTGCCCGCTATTATGTAAAGATTTTTTTTGCTGCATTTTATTTAATCACTGTATCTCCGGCCAAAGTGATCCCGGAGATATTCTGTCATTCAAATTTACCGCTATCATTTTAGAATTTTCATTTTTATTCAGAATTCCGGTAGCATTAAGTTTACTCTGGCTTAATTTTGACAATTTTGTGGTCTCTGAATTACCATTTCAGAGCTTCGAGACCTTTGCCAGAGACTCCTTCTCCCCGCTTTTTATTTTGAGATAGTATAGCCCGGTGGGGAGCTCGGCGATATTTAGAGAAGTAAGCTTCTGAAAGGAGCTGAATTTTAAGACTTTGCCATCGGTGGAGTAGAGCACGGCATCTGTAAAGCCTTCCCGTAACACCTCGACCCTAATAAATTCACTGGTGGGGTTGGGGAATACCTTAAACCACCTGCCCTCTTCTTCGTTTGCCAAAACCACATGTACCAGTACGTCTGTAGTGGCTCTTGAATAGCAGTCCTGGGCGTTTTTTACAGATACTTCATAGATACCGCTACGCGAGACGGATACATTTGGAATTTCGGGATTTTGCTCCAGTGATGAATAGCCCAAAGGGCCGGTCCATCGATATTCGGTGCCTCCTGAGGCAAAGAGCTTTAAGGTGCCCCGTTCAAACAGCGGGCCTGAATTGGAAGCTATAGCTACCGGAGAGGGATTTACCTGCAGGGTCAGTGTGTCAGCGAGTATTGTTCCGTTTGCCCGCGTGCACTGGACAGAAAAATCGCCGGAGGTGACGGGACTTACCCGGATAGCAGCCTCCGTCCCGCCGGATGACCAAAGGATTTTTCCCGAACAACCGCTCACGGTCAACAACGTGTTGTCTCCGCTACAAATGCTGGTCTTTTCTGCCGTAATGGTGATTTTTGAAGACTCGCCTCCGGTAATTGTCCAGGATGCCTGATGAGTTCTCAGCATGGGGTTTTTACGGCTCATTGGAGATGCATCATAGACGGTAGCTTTAAGTACGGAGCTGTCTAAATTTAACTGGCTTTTATGGATGGTTATCTTTGCGTCTGAACCTTCCAGGTTTATGCCATTGAGGGTCCAGATAACATTCAGACTGTTGGGAGAAGGGGGCAACAGGTCTAAGCTAAACTCCAGGGAGTCTGTAACGTGGACAGGAGAGTTCCAGCCGGGTGTGGCTGATTCCAGGGGATTTACCAGAGAAAGTATCTTTTCTACGGTAGCTTCTCTGCATACAGCGCAGAACTGCCGGTTCAAAAACTCCATGAGACAAGTGCCGTTTGCCGGCTTTCTCCAATTGAGCGGATCTCCGGAGAATCCATGGTTATAGATACCAATGCCCTGATGATTCATCCAGTCTTTCCATCTTACCAGATCCGGGTTTGCTTCACGGGTCATATTAATATTTTCACGAGCGTAAGAAATGCCGGCCCAATATTCATCGCTTAGCCTCGAAAAAGTATGACCTATTTCATGTACACCAATGGTGTTAGCACTGCTGTGAAGTGTATGCATGGCAATGTCGCCGCCGCTTCCCCCGTAAAAAGTGGTGTTAGCCAGCATTACTACCAGGTCATATTGAGGGAAATTGCGGGCCAGAACCTGGTACATCAGGCCATAGTTTTGAATGATTACGAGCCGGTGGATCTGGGTTCCGAAAGTTCCTCCGTAAAAGTTGTTTACTTTTGATACCGGTTGATCCTGGTATGCATCGGGGGCCGTTCCCGGATTAGAAATTCCACTTTCCGGCGATGGCGTGCTGACAGCGTAAAAATTGAAGTAGTTTTTGTATTGCCTGAACGGCTCATAATCGGAGAAAAAGTCGGCAAATTTTTTTGCTTCATCTCTGAAAAAGGGAAGCTGGGCTTCGGTAAATCCATCGCCTAAGATGACCACGTTTATACGGTTTTCGGGCGGGCCGTTGTCTGTTAGTTTGTCTACTCTGTAGATTTGTGCAAAGCAGGGTAATGCCGAAAAGAGGATCAGTAGGGAATGAAGCACTTTCATGGCTCAAATTTTAAGTTGAGTATTCTTTTGGGTGGGCGATCAGGGCTCACACTGAACAGTTCCAGGGTTTCCATAGCGGGATCCGATGGCATCCTGATGGTTAACGACCCTTTTTGTGCTGTCAAAGTGGTTTTGCTCAGGGTGTTGTCTTCGTTAGGTATTTCTACAGACTTGTTCAGAGGATGAATATGTTGGGAGATGGCAGAGGGCCTGATATCCTTGTAATGCACTACCAACCTGATCATTACAGGACTATGGATATGCTCTTCCAGATTTTTTATTTTACCGTTAGCTGCCATGATCTGAACCAGGCGCGCCGTTTCTTTTTTTCTTTTTTTGGTGATCTCAAAGGTCATGAACAGCATGGAAGGAGTAGTAACAGGCTCATAGTTGGGTATGCTGTGCAGGCTAACCGTTTCCTTTGAAGAGCTGCAGGCGGTAGTCAGAAGTAAAAACAGCAGATAAGTAATAAACGGTTTGTTCATCTCAGAGCATGCTTAAGTTTTATCCTTTGGACTTATTATTAAATCAATGATTCAGCCCCGCTGCGATCCAAGACCAGGATTTTTCAGACGGTCTCATTTTCGGTTCGTACGATTACCCTGTCACTGCCGCCTTCGCCGCCTCAATCGCATCGTCCAGCCCTTTGATGTCACTTCCGCCGGCTGTGGCAAAATGGGGCTGGCCGCCGCCGCCGCCTTTCATCAGTTTGGCGACCTCGCGGATGATGGTTCCGGCGTTCAGGTTCTTCTCCTTCACTACATTTTCATCGATGAGGATGGCCAGGTTCGGTTTATCGTTGACCACAGCACCCAGGATCACCACTGGTTTCCCCACATTCTGCTTCAGTCCAAAGGCCAACTGCTTCAGGGCATCTGCATTAGGTACATTTACACGCTGAGCAATGAGGTTGATGCCCTTCACATTTTCCACTCTGCTCAGTAAAGCCGCCTTTGCTGCCTGAACAACAGCATTTTCAAAGGTCTCTATCTTTTTCTGAAGGGCCGTGTTGTCAGCTTTTAACTGTTCCACGGCCTTCAGGAGGTCACCGGATTTTAAGATCTCTTTCAGCTCGTTGATCAGGTTGGATTGCTGGCGGAGAAGCTCCAGCGCTTTTACTCCCGTAACGGCTTCCACACGCCGCACTCCGGCCGAGACAGAACCTTCGGAGATAAACCGGAACAGGCCGATCTCTCCTGTAGCCTTCACATGTGTACCCCCGCAAAGCTCTACCGAGAAGCCGGGGTCAAAGGTGATCACCCGCACAAAGTCGCCGTATTTTTCGCCGAAAGTGGCGGTAGCGCCCAGAGCTATGGCATCGTCAAACGGCACGTTCCGTTTTTCATCCAAAGTTACGTTTTCCCGGATCTTGCGATTAACGATGTCTTCCACTTTGCGTAGCTCTTCGTCGGTCACTTTGGCAAAATGCGAGAAGTCGAAACGGGTCACTTCCTCGTTCTGGTAGGAGCCCCGCTGAATGATGTGGCTTCCCAGAACTTCCCTGAGCGCTGCCAGCATCAGGTGGGTGGCCGAGTGGTTTTTTTCGATGTCTGTTCTTCTTTCGGTATCTATTTCCGCCAGCACCTGAACGGGTTCGATGAGCTGTGCCAGAATTTCACCCGCATTTTTGTCTCTTACCACATGAATAAAGAGGTCGTTTTCTTTTTTGGTATCGGCCACTTTCAGGGCATGCTTTTGCCCGCTTATTTCAAAAGACAGGGTTCCGGTATCACCTACCTGCCCTCCCATTTCAGCGTAAAAAGGTGTCTGATCCAGTACAATGTTCACTTCCTGCCCGGTCTTGGTTTTACTTACCCGGTATTTCATCAGTTGAGCCGGGGAAGCTGTCAGTTCGTAACCTAAAAACTCCACACCGTCTGTTTCCCCCAGTTCCACCCAGTCGGCCGCTTCTTTTTCGGCGTCCTTACGGCTACGGGCTTTTTGCTCTTCCAGGGCTTTTTTATAGCCTTCTTCATCGACCGAAAATCCTTTTTCTTTGGCGATCAGTGCGGTCAGATCTACCGGGAAACCAAAGGTGTCTGACAGCTCAAATACGGTCTCCCCCGGAAGTACTTTGTTTCCGGTTTCTTCCCCGAATAGGGTGTCCAGTCGCTTCAGGCCTTGTTCGAGGGTGCGCAGGAACGTCTTTTCCTCTTCTTCCACCACCTTACTTACAAATTCTACCTGGGCCTGTAATTCGGGGAACACACCCGCAAACTGTTGCGCCAGCACAGGTACCAGCTTGCACATAAAGGGCTCTTTGAAGTTCAGGTACGAATAGCCGTAACGGAGGGCTCTTCTCAGGATCCGACGGATCACGTAACCGGCTTTGGCGTTGGAAGGCAGCTGTCCGTCAGCTATGGCAAAGCTTACCGCCCGGAGGTGGTCTGCGATCACCCGCATGGCCACGTCGACATAATTGTCTGAGGAAAGCGTTCCGTTCTCACCGTATTTTTTCCCGGACAGCTGTTCGATCACCTCAATGGTATTCTGGAAGAGGTCGGTGTCGTAATTGGATTTTTTTCCCTGGACGGCCATGCAAAGGCGCTCAAAGCCCATGCCGGTATCCACGTGCCTTTCCGGAAGCGGGATCAGCGAGCCGTCGGTTTTGCGTTCGTACTGCATGAATACGTTGTTCCAGATCTCCACTACCTGCGGGTGGTCTTTGTTCACCAGTTCCCTTCCCGGGATCTGCTCCACTTCTTCCGGGTCTCTCAGATCCACATGAATCTCGGAGCAGGGGCCGCAAGGCCCGATATCGCCCATTTCCCAGAAATTGTCTTTTTTGTTGCCCAGGATGATCCGGCTTTCATCGCCGATGATCTCCTTCCAGATATCGAAGGCTTCCTGGTCAAACGGTACTTTTTCAGCCTCATTTCCTTCAAACACCGAAACGTAGATACGGTCTTTCGGCAGCTTGTACACTTCGGTCAGCAGTTGCCACGACCAGTTCAGGGCTTCTTTCTTAAAGTAATCACCGAAAGACCAGTTGCCCAGCATCTCGAACATGGTGTGATGGTAGGTGTCGAAGCCCACCTCTTCCAGGTCATTGTGCTTACCGCTCACCCGAAGACATTTTTGTGTATCGGCGATTCTTTTGGCCGGAGGGGTGCCATTGCCCAGGAAAAAGTCCTTAAACTGGGCCATCCCTGAGTTATTGAACATCAGGGTGGGGTCGTTTTTGGCCACCAGCGGCGCCGACGGAACAATAAGGTGCCCTCTTTCTTCAAAAAAATCTAAAAATGCCTTACGTATCTGGTGCGATGTCATTATTGGGACAGGAAGTTTTATAATCCGCAAAAATAGTTGTTTTTTTACGAAAGTTCATTGCCCGGAAGAGATTTGATCAAACCTCATACACCTTCCCCTCTTCGGCTAAAACGGTGTTTGGAAATACAGCCTGTGATTCTGTCAGAAAATTATCCAGTGTCTTATATCGGGATGAAAAATGCCCGATGACCAGCTTCTTAACCCCTGCTCTGAGGGCGATATCGGCGGCCTGGGCAGCCGTACTGTGAAATGTGATCTGCGCCCGGCTCTCCAGTTCACTCGTAAAGGTGCTTTCGTGGTACATCAGATCAGCATTTTGTATGTGTCGGACGATATCGGGGTCATAAATGGTGTCGGAGCAATAGGCCAGTTGGCGGGGCGGCTCCGGGTTGGCCGTATACTCCCGGTTCAGATAGGTTTTGCCGCTTAGCTCATCTGTGACATCCAGGCCTTCTTTCAGCATCTTGAAATAGGGGAGAGGGAAGTCGGCCGGAAGCTTTTCTGCCAGGATTTTCCGGAGAGCCGGCTTTTCGGATACCAAAAATCCTGTACAGGGGATACGGTGCCGGAGCGGGAAGGTTTTAATGCAGATCTTTTCATTGGAGAAGATTTCTTCTTGCTTAGCCGGGTCGGTGCAGCGGAAATCCAGCGCATAATTCAGGAAAGCCTGGCTGTATCTCAATTGCACGCTTAGTATTTCATCCAGTCCCTGCGGTCCGATAAGGATGAGCGGCTCGGTGCGGCCGGTATTGTTAAGTGTATTGATCAGCGCGATAAGTCCGTAAAAGTGATCGCCGTGAAGATGGGTGATCAACACGTATTTAAGCCGGGAAAAACGGACCTTATATTTCAACATCTGGAACTGGGTACCCTCGCCGCAGTCGATCAGGATACTCTCGTTACCAAGATCAAGCAGGGCTGCCGAAGGCCTCCGTTCGATGATCGGAGTGGCGGAACCGGTACCTAGTATAGTTAGTTTCAAAGATCAGTAATCGTTTTCTTCACCAAACTCATCTTCTTCACCTTCACCGTATTCGCTATCCTGAGAATGCATATAGACGGCCTCAATGGCCTCATCCACGGAAGACAGCATAAGAAGTTCAAATTGAGAGTTGTCGGCTATAACATCCGTTAGGACATCATTATTCACCACCGTTACGAACAGGCCCGACTCGCGCAGGGCGATCTTATGAACTTTGTCAAAAAGCAGTACACCCGAAACGGCAAGTGAAGAAACCTTGTCGAGATCAACGATAAAATTTATTCTCCCCTCTGAAGAATAGAGCCCTGCCACCGTCTTTTCCAGTGCTGCCGAAACGCTGTCGTCAAAGATAGAAGACTCTGGGGTAAGAAGGACGTATTCGTCTGTTTTTTTTATATTGATCATATCCCGTTGTAAATGCAGACCCGGTGTCCGCGTATCAGACAGTTAACATATCAAAAATCTAAAATTATGCCCGAAAAAAAAATTTCATGAAAAAATAAATGTTTTGAAAAGCTGAAAAGTTTTCTCTTTTTTGTACAAAATATCACTTTTCTAATGGCGAAGAAGAAAGATGCCCCGGCGCCTGACCCGGAGTTCAAAAACGTGGAACCTTATTCCCTCTTTTCCGATTTTGACATAAGCCTTTTTAAATCAGGAAAACACTATCGGTTGTATGAAAAAATGGGGACGCACGTCCTGGAGCATCAGGGAGTGGTGGGAACTTATTTCGCGGTTTGGGCCCCCAGTGCCAGATCCGTGAATGTCATTGGAAATTTTAACGGCTGGAATCATGATAATCATCCGCTTTACCCCCGGTGGGACGGTTCGGGCATCTGGGAAGGGTGGATCCCGAATATCGGTAACGGCGAGATTTTTAAATACAGGATAGTATCCAATAACCACGGCATCATCTCCGAAAAAGGGGACCCTTTTGCTTTACGATGGGAGGAGTCACCGCGTACCTCTTCTGTGGTTTGGGATACCTGGTATGAGTGGAAAGATAAGGACTGGATGAAAAATCGCCGGGAGAAGAACAGCCTGGATTCTCCTTTTTCCGTTTATGAAGTTCACCTAGGCTCCTGGCGACGGGACCCTGCTGAACCCGACCGCAAACTGAATTACCGGGAGATCGCCGATACCCTGGTGCCCTACCTGAAGGAAACCGGGTTTACCCATGTGGAATTCATGCCGGTGATGCAGCATCCTTATGAGCCTTCCTGGGGCTACCAGATTACCGGATATTTTGCAGTGAGCAGCCGGCAGGGCACTCCGCAGGATTTCATGTACCTGGTGGAGCAGCTGCATATCGCCGGAATAGGGGTATTGCTCGACTGGGTGCCTTCGCATTTCCCCGGCGATGCCAACGGGATCTTCCGCTTTGACGGTACAGCGCTTTATGAGCATGAAGATCCGAAACAGGGGTACCATCCCGACTGGAAGTCTTATATCTTTAATTACGGAAGATATGAGGTCCGGTCTTTCCTGATCAGTAACGCGTTATTCTGGCTGGAACGCTTCCATGCTGACGGCCTGCGGGTAGATGCCGTAGCCTCCATGTTGTACCGCGATTATTCGCGCCAGGAGGGTCAATGGGTGCCCAATATTTTTGGAGGAAGAGAGAATCTTGAGGTAATATCGCTGTTTAAGGAACTGAACGAGGAGATCTACAGGGCCTTTCCTGATGTGCAAACCATAGCCGAGGAATCTACCGCCTTTCCGGGCGTTTCGCGCCCGGTCTATACCGGCGGCCTAGGCTTTGGAATGAAATGGATGATGGGCTGGATGAACGATACACTCAAGTATTTTGCCAGAGACCCGATGTACCGCCAATGGCACCAGAACGATCTTACTTTCAGTATGGTGTATGCGTTTTCTGAAAATTTTATGATGCCGCTGTCGCACGACGAGGTCGTGTATGGAAAGGGGTCGCTGCTGACCAAAATGCCGGGCGATGCCTGGCAGAAATTTGCCAACCTGCGGCTGCTCTTTTCGTATATGTTTACTCATCCCGGAACGAAGCTCATCTTTATGGGCGGGGAGTTCGGGCAGATCCGGGAATGGAACTTTGAGCAAAGCCTCGACTGGCACCTGCTCGATAGTGAACGCCACCGGGGAGTGAAAGACCTGATAGCCGATCTGAATAAGCTTTACCGGACCGTGCCTGCGCTGCATCTGAAGCAGTTTGATCCCGAATGCTTCCGGTGGATCGACGGATCGGATACGAAGAACTGCGTGGTCAGCTATATGCGAAAAACGGAATCAGGGAATGTGGTGGTGGTATTGAACCTGACCCCTGCACCCCATTATGATTACCGGGTGGGAGTGCCCGACGAGCGGGAGTATAAGGAGCTCCTTAATTCAGATGATAAAAAATACGGTGGTTCCGGGCTAAGTAACCAGAACATCTACACGGAGAAAGAGCCCAGCCACGGCTTTGAGCAGTCGGTTCAGCTGAGCCTGCCGCCACTGGGGGCGGTGATTATCGGGTAGGAGGAAGTGCCGCAGGAAAGGGTAAGTAAGTTAAAAGTTAAAAACTAAAAGTGAAAAGTTGCGGAACATTCATTTAAATAAATACTTAATGTACCGCAACTTTTCACTGCAGCGGCTGACCGTTTTTAACTTATAGTTTTTAACTTTCAGCTCATTCCTTTCCGGCGTTTCTTCATCGTGATCGCCGTCTGCAAAACCACCGAGGTCATGACCAGGAACAGCCCGGCGTAAAAGGATAAATTTACCTCTTTGGCTTCGTTGAAGATCAGAAACGCCAGTGCTATCGCATAAACGGGTTCAAGATTGAACGTAAGGTTTACCGTAAACGCGGGGATCTGCTTTAAAGCTTCGGCAAAAAGCCAATACAGTCCTACTGTACAGAAAAGGGCCAGCACCAATAAATAAACGGTGTCACTCAGATCCGGGATCAAATAGGTTGTAGGGAAAAAATACAGATAAAGGGGCAAAATCAGCGTGAGGCCGATGGTGCCGCCAAAGATCTGGTAAAAATTTATCACTTTGGTATCAAACTTCCGAACCAGCTTTTCGTTGAATATAGTGTATAAAGCAGCAAAGATGGAGGAGATCACCCCGAGAATTATGCCGGTTTGGTGAGAGGCGTCAAAATGAAATATTAATCCTATTCCCGCAATGGTAAGCAGGCTCAGTACTATTTCAGAAAAAACAAATCTTTTCTTATTGATTACAGGCACTAAAAGGGCCGTAAAGCAGCTGGTGAGGGCATAACACACCACTCCGATCGAAACGTTGGAATACTTGATGCTTCCGTAAAAAAACAGCCAGTGAATGGTAATGATTACGCCCGCGGAAGCTATTTTGAGCTTGTCCTGCAATGATTTAGGATGGGGTGTTTTGGTGAAATATAGTAAAAGAAAGAGTGCTACAGACGAAATCAAAACCCTGTACCAGGTCAGCAGGCCTTCATTCAGGGTGATCAGCTTACCGAAAATACCGGTAAACCCTGCAAGGATCACGGCGATATGAAGAAGTAGATAGGGGTGTCTCATGAGGACGAATGGTGTACAACGTTTTTCTTTGGACTGCAAAGTTCCACAAATTAAACTACATTGTATTGAAAACAGTTAGAAAGAAATTAGCATGAAAAAGCTGCTAGGGTGTTTAATGGTGTGTATGAGTCTCTCGTGTAACAGGACAGACAAGATAGAACCCGAAGCCGAGGAACCTATATACGTTTATATTAATACGGTACAATATACTTTTGCATTCGATGCCAATGACGGAAAGAAAATCTGGCAATTCGAACGGGCCGGTCTTTCGGAGATAACTTCTCCCACGATTGCAGGAAACGTAGTATATGTTACCGGCTACGAAGTGGTGTATGGCCTGGATGCGTATACCGGGAAGGTGGTGTGGGAGTCGTCACCGGTACGGTCTCCAAGTACCTCACCTGTTGTTAAAGACGGAGTAGTTTATGTAGGTACAATTGACAGAATGCTTTATGCACTGGAGCTCAAATCAGGAGATAAAAAATGGGAGTTTGAAAGTTCCTATATTGTTTGCAGTCCGACGGTCGTAAATGATGATATTTATTTTACCGATACGAATTCCATACTCCGCTGCCTTGACAAAAATACAGGAAAGTTAAAATGGGAAACCCCGGATTTTAACGGAACAATCCGGTCTAATCCGGTTTATTACAATAATTCAATACTGGCAGGACTTAATACTTCATTTGTTTCCCTGGAAGCTAAGACGGGGAAACTGAACTGGCGATTCCAGTCGGATGGCGAGGTATTGTCAAGCCCGGTTATTTATGACGGCAAAGTTTTTTTCGGAAGTGAATACAGCTATTCTGTCTTCTCGGTGGATATTAGCACAGGTAAAAAGGTATGGAGTTTGAAGAGCACAGGCAATAGCCAGGCATTTTCGAGCCCTTACATAAAGAATGACACTTTATTCATGGGCTTCATAAACGGCAGATTCTATTCGCTGAATGCCGATAACGGAAATATTCATTGGGAAATCGATGTAAAAGAAATGATCGGTTACTCGTCTCCCGTAGCTGCAGGAAACAGTGTTTATCTGCCAACGGAGGGCTCTCTGTTCTGCCTGAACAGTCAGGACGGCTCCGAGAACTGGAGTGTTAAACTGGGCGCCTCCTTTTCGAGCCCCGCAATACTTTTGAAGAATGGTAAAACCAAACACGCTGCTCCCAGCGGCCAGTTAGATTAAAGAATTGCGCTCACAAATTCCCCCGTTTCATTTCCCCCACCGCAAAATCTGCGGCCCTCGCCGTCATGGCCATATACGTTAACGAAGGGTTGACATTGGAGGCGGAGACCATGGCGGCGCCATCGGTAACGAAAACATTCGGCGCGTTCCATACCTGGTTATTGGCGTTTAAGACAGACGTCTTGGGATCTTTTCCCATTCGGGCCGTACCCATTTCATGGATGCTGACGCCCGGAACCGACTTTTGCGTTTCATAGGTTCTGATGTTCTTCAACCCTGCAGCCTCCATCATTTTGACGGCTTCGTCTACCATGCAGTCTTTCATTTTGTATTCATTCTCCGTGAGTTCGGCATGGAAACGGATGATGGGGAGGCCCCAGGTATCTTTTTCACTGCTTAATGTAAAATGGTTGGACTCAAAGGGCAGGATCTCACCGAATCCCTGGAGGTTGAAAGTCCAGGGGCCCAGGCGGGTATATTCCTCCTTGAGCTTTGCCCCGAACGGCTCGCTGCTGCCGGCCGTGCTCCGGGATGCCGCGCCCTGGTAGCCAAATCCCCTCAGGAAATCGCGCTTGTCGTTTCCCATATTCACAAACCGGGGAATATAAATGCCGCCGGGGCGTTTGCCGTAATAGTAACGGTCTTCAAAACCTTCGAAAGTGCCCTGTACGGTTTGTGACTTATGGTGATCCATGATGTTTTTTCCCAACTGGCCGCTGTCGTTGCCCAGACCGTCGGGGTGGGTACGGGAAACAGACTGCATCATGATCCAGGCAGTATTGATCGCGCTGGCATTAAGGAAAATGAGCTTTCCGTAATATTCGATTTCCTGTTTCGTATTCTGATCAATAGCCCTTACGCCCGTGGCACGGCTCTTTGCATCGTCAAAGATGACCTGGTAAGCGATCTTCTCTGCAACGAGGGTGAGGTTACCGGTTCGCCGGGCCGCCGGCAGGGTGGCCGACTGCGTACTGAAGTAAGCGCCGTACGGGCAGCCCCGCATGCAGCGGTTGCGGAACTGGCAGGCCGTCCTGCCTAGGGCCTGCTGCTCCGGTGTGGGTTGAGTCAGGTTGGCTATGCGTCCCACGGTCATGTTCCGTCCCATGGTTTTCTGCAGGCGGAGCTTTATTTCCCGTTCTACGCAGTTCATTTCCATGGCTGGCTGAAACTCACCGTCGGGCAGAGAATCCCAGCCTTCCCGCTGCCCGCTGATGCCGGCAAATTTTTCCACATAGCTGTACCAGGGTGCGAGGTCCCTGTAACGGATAGGCCAGTCGATGGCGATCCCTTCGCGGGCATTGGCCTCAAAGTCGAAATCCGCCCACCGGTAGGAGTGCCTTCCCCACATGAGCGATCGTCCGCCGGTCTGGTATCCGCGCACCCAGGTAAATGTTTTTTCTTCTTCGTAGGGGAAATCCGCGTCACGCGTAAAAAAATGACGATGCTCTTCGTTGGCCGTATAGCCTGTTCTGACATTCGCCCAGTAGTTCTGTCGGGTTTTCAGGTCCATACGGCCTCTGTGAGGGAACTCCCAGTTCTCCATCATGGCCGTGCTGTAATCCTCCCGGTGCCGGACGTCCCTCCCCCGTTCCAGCAGGAGTACTTTCAGCCCTTTTTCGGTTAATTCTTTCGCTGCCCATCCTCCGGATAAGCCGGAGCCTACTACTATCGCATCAAATACTTCTTTCACTCCCCCTGATTTTTATTCGCCTAAAATGCCCGTTTCAAGCCCCCTGAGCTCGGCTAATCCTCTCAGTCGGCCAATAGCTGAATATCCCGGGTTGGAGGTTTTATGAAGATCATCCAGCATCTGGTGGCCGTGGTCAGGCCGGAAGGGTATCGGGGTGGTCCTTTTCTGGTTCTCTTCGCTCAATGCCTTCATAACGCCATACATATTGACGTCTCCGTCGAGGTGGTCGGCTTCAAAGAAATTACCTGTCTCATCTTTTCTGACATTTCGCAAATGGGCAAAATATACGCGGCTCTTTACCCGCTCGAAGATCCGCAGGATGTCGTCAGCATTTCCGGCACCTAAGGAACCCGTACAGAAGCAAACCCCGTTAAATTCCCGGTTTACGGCACTTAACAGGTAGTCGAAGTCTTCCCATTTACTCACTATCCGGGGCAAACCCAGAATGGGGTAAGGGGGGTCGTCGGGGTGTATGGTAAGGTGAATGCCGTTTTTCGTACAGATGTCGGCAATGTTTTCCAGGAAAAACTTCAGGTTTTCTTTTAAACCTTCCCGGCCCAGGTCTTTATAGACCGCAATGCTTTTGAGCAGGGCTTCCGGTTCAATATCTTTTTCACCCGGAATTCCCATCAGGATCACCCGTTGAAGCTCAGAGAGCTCCCGTTCGGTATATTGATTGTATCGTCTTTCTGCCTGGGCCAGAATTTCAGCGCTGTAATCAGCAGCGGCCTCTTTTCTCTTCAGAAGGTATATGTCAAAAACGGCCAGGTCTATCCAGTTGAAATACAGGGCTTTTGCTCCGTTTTTCATTTCCAGATCCAGCTGGGTGCGGGTCCAGTCTAGCACCGGCATGAAATTGTAGCATACGGTTTTAATACCGCACGAGGCCAGGTTTTGCAGCGAGAGGTTATAGTTGGCCAGGTATTTTTTATAGTTACCGGTCCGGGTTTTAATATCCTCATGAACCGGGACGCTTTCCACTACCGACCATACCAGCCCGGCCTCTTCTATTTCTTTTTTTCGTTGAAGTATGTCTTCTATAGGCCATACCTCTCCGTGAGGGATATGGTGGAGGGCGGTCACTATGCCGGTGGCGCCGGCCTGTTTTACATCCTGTAAGGTTACACCGTCGGCCGGGCCATACCAGCGCCAGGTTTGTTCAAGCTTAATTTTCATAGATTCTTAATTCTCCGGAATTCACCAAGAAGGTAGTTTTGTATTGGTTTAAGTTATTTGAGGTTCCGCTGGTTACTTTGCCGTTTATGTCAAAAACAGTGTTGTCTTTGGCACAACGGAATGTCTGGTTTCCCGAATTATAGGTGATGGGGGAGGCGGCGTCATTGGGGCAGGAGGCTGATAAGGCCGCCCAGGAGGCCGAAGAAAGCCGGGCAATAATCACCTTATGCTGGGTATTGGTGGCGGACCCGCCGACATTTTGAAGCGGAGTGTAAGGGCTTTGATTTATATTGATCGTAAAATCAACGCCTGGAGATGGTTTCGGGTCGGGATCAGGGATTTCCATTTCACCGCATGCCTGAAACAGGAATGCTAACGCCATGATCCCGTAAAACTTACCATATTTTTTCATTGGAAAAGAAGTTATCTGATATTTTAAACGTTTAAATTCGGATACCCAAAAATCATTAAAAAAAATGAAATTAGGGTTTCCCTGAAAGTATTTTTTCATAAAACCGCACGTTCTGTTAAATTTACGGTAGAAAATAGCTACGAGTTTTGAGCTGCGAGACAGACCACTTTCACTTTGACAGGTATACCTGCTCTCTCAAAGCTCACCATTCAAAACTAATTGAACACAGATTAAAGTTTTTAGAATATGAATTATTGGCTGGTTAAATCAGAACCCTTTAAATTTTCATGGGATACCTTCGTTAATAAAGGAGGTGATATGTGGGACGGAGTGCGTAATTACGCGGCCAGGAATAACCTGATGGCGATGAAAACCGGTGACCTCGTATTTTTTTATCACTCCAACGAGGGCCTGGAGATCGTGGGACTGGCCAAAGTGGCCAAAGAACACTATCCCGACCCTACTGCCGACGATCCGGGAGGCGCCCCTCCGGGAGCCGCTGCTCCGAGATGGGTGGTGGTAGACCTTGTTCCGGTCAAAAAGCTTAAAAAGGCCGTAAGCCTGGCGCAGATCAAAGCCGATCCGGTATTGCAGGAGATGGCCATTGTGAGACAGTCGAGGCTTTCGGTCAGTCCCGTAACACCGACTGAATTTGACCGAGTAATGGATCTGGCTGATGAGAATTAGAATTCTTTTTGTTTTACTTTTTGGGTTTTTCGAAGGGTTTTGTCAGGGTTTATTAAACATTCCGGTCTCGGGAAACAGCAGCCAGGTAAGGGCTGTGAATCTCAGAGAGAGCGGGATCATAGTTCTGGACAAATCCTCCGAAGGCATACTAAATATCCGGAAAGTGGATACCACGCTTCAGGTGGTATGGGAGACGCAGACGGAGATTCCAGGAAGGGCCAGCTTCATTGACGAATATTTTGACGGCAAATACCTGTACATTATCCTGGAGCCCAGAGATGCAGGCAGCTTTGTCATCCTGAAAATATCTTCGGCTTTTGCGGCCTACCAGAAATTTGATTTTCCGCTGGCCAAAGGTTTTCAGTACGGATTCTTCGCCGCTAACGACAAAGTAATCTGCCTCGGCGGGGCGGTGAAGTCAGAGCCTTTTATTGCGATCATGGAGACCGTTCCCGGCTCGGCACCCAGGTTTATCAGTGGCAGCGCCAAGGGCGCCATGGAACTTCAGGCTATCCACGTTTCGGATAATTCTGTCCTGGCGGCCTTTATCAATAATGTAAAGAAAACCAACCAGATCATCTTCAGGGAATTTGATTACGGGGGAAAAGTGGTGGACAGCCATAGCCTCAGGGCGGGTGAAGACAACGTCTTTTTATCGGCAAAATACTTTGAAAACCATGATAAGCGCCTGGTGGTGGGCAATTATGGTATCGGTAAAGCACCTGCTAACGGCCTGCAAAGCTCGCAGGGGATTTTTCTGGCCGATATTGATGCGGGCAGGATCAGGTATTACGGCTTTGCCAAATTTCAGAATCTTTTCGGCTTCATGAACGAAAGACAAAAGGAGCGGCTCGACAAGCAGGTGGAGAAAAAGAAGAAGAAGGGAAGGGAACACAGTTTTGATTACCGGTTTTTCATCAGCGGCCTCCGGTTTATGGAAGACCAGACGCTGATCATGGGTGAGGTTTTTCAACCCGAATACCGGAGCCGGAACTATTCTGGCATGTACGGAATGTCGCCTATGTCTGCTATGTACTGGGGGCGCCCTTTTCTGTATAACTATTACTGGCTGAACAACTCATTTTACGGTTATAATTACAGGAACGCCCAGATTTTTGACGGTTTCCGGTACCTGGAAGGAGTCATTTTTGCGATAAATGAGGAGGGAGATCTGACCTGGGACAATTCGTTTCCGTATAAAAACCTGAAATATTATGAGCTGGCGACCCATCTGAAAGTGAGCAATACGGAGGATCATACCATGGCTATGTACAGCACAGGCGCCCGACTCAGGGTTTCGGAAATGGATAATAAAGGGAGCGTTCTGAATGCCCGGGAGTTTGACCCGGAGTCACTGGAGCTCCAGTTCAGGAATAAGAAATCGGAGTTCTCCAACTTTGAACATTGGTACGGTAATGTTTACTTTAACTGGGGAGTGCATAAAAACGGAGGGAATAATAATTGTTTTATTCAGAAATTAACGCCATAAGCGTCTTCCGGACGTGGAATGGCCCCCGGACGATGGAATGATCCATCCGGAATCAGGAACAGACGCAAAATATTGTGCCTCTAAACCCGGAACTAAGTACTCTGAACTCGGAACTTTTTATACACATGAAACGGATTTTGCTAACTACTTTCTTTATACTTCTGTCTCTGCAGCTCAAGGCTCAGGTGTTGCGGTCGGCTACTCTGGAGGTAGTGGGAAGCCCCGGCTGGTACAAAGCCATTCCGTTAAAGAAGGAAGGCCTGGTGATGATCGTAAAGGAAGACCAGACCCGCTTTAAAGTGGTGAAGCTGGATGCTCAACTCAATAAAAACTGGGACCAGGACCTTTTCCTGGATACAGAAACGGGCCCTGCGGCCGTGGCCCTCCATGGCGGCCGGCTTACGCTGATGTTCTCGGAAACATCCGGTATGTATTACCAGTTGCTTGACTTTGATCTGAATAACGGAGAGTATATCCGAAAAGGATTTGAAATTCGGGAGTTTTTTCAGGATAAAGGCCTGGTCATGTACGAGGATAAAGCCCTGCTGACCGGTATTAATGAAAAGGGGCTGGCGTATTTTGTTTATGATTTTAACACCGATCTGGGAAAGCTGATACAAACGCAGCTTACAGGCAAAATTGAGATACAGGATGTTCTGACAGAGGAAGGCGGTATTCTGAATATTCTCGCTGTGGAAAAAACGGTCGGCTATTCGAACGAATCCAGGAAGAAAGGGGAATACGTCAAAAGCGCACAGGTGACCGAGGTTCGGATGGATACGGCCGGACAGGTGCTGAGCCGGAAAAATATTGTGCAAAGCTCGGGCCGTTTTCCGGTCTCCGGCACCCGGACGAACGGACTGGTCAGCGGAATTTACCGCCAGCCCGACGGTCAGAAGGGGATGTATTTCTCTTTTTTGAAGGAAGAAAAAAACACGCCGGTTTTCTACCGGTCTTTTGCCGAGCTGGCGGGAGACCAGCTGGAAGGGCGGCAGAAAGAAAGGTTCCTGAAGAGCGCGGAGTGGCTCGTAATCCCTCCGACTGCAGGATCCGACGGAATTCATATCGGCGGGGTATTCTACACTCCCCAATTCCAGAGCGTGACCGCGGGCAGAGGATATGATGCATACGGTAACCGGGCCCGGGCAGACAGCCGCACGGTCTTTGCCGGACTGGAGTTTTCATCGGCCCGGGTCTTTGGCCTGGACCCTGACGCCCAGGTATTGTTCCAGAATTCCATAGCGATAAACCAGCTCCTGGGGCAGCTGACCGCTCCGCTCAGTATTAACAGCTCAGGGGCGGTAGCCTATGTTTCAAACGGGAAGGTGATGGTGAGAAACTTTAATATCGGTTCCCGGCCAATCGCCTACCAGCTGACCGATGACAAAGGTGACGGCTCTCCGCACGTGGCAGGCTACCGCCAGACCCTCCACTGGTATGATAATATTTTCCTGGCAGTAGGAACACAAAGCCGGATAGAGGCGCAGCAGGTAGCCCGGCCCACCGGTAAAAAGAAAAAGAAACGCTCCATACCTTACACCCAGACCCGTAAAACCTACTTCCTAACCTCCATTTCAGCCGGGAAATCCGAATAGGCCGGTTTTGAAGATGTCTAAAAGTTTGAATCGTTTTGTTTCATTCTTAGCTAAAAAATTAGGAATTTTGCGTACTTTTTGCTTTTTATGAGGTATTTTCTGTTTCCGGCTATTTTATTTTTCCTGGTGGGGTGTTCCGATACCTCCCGGGATAAATACGATATTCCCGGCAATGCAGAAAAAAATCCTCAAAAACAGTTGGGAGTGATCCTTGAGCAATTGTCGGAAAACATAAAATCCAATCCGAGTAACCCCCTGAACTATTACAAGCGGGCCCGCTGGCAATACGGAGAAGGAAATTATGATGAAGCGTTGATCGACATCACCCGGGCAGAGCGTTTGAGCCCCAACTCCGGCGAGATCCTGTTCCTGAAAAGTGCGATCCTGTATAAGTCCGGTAAGGATAATGCCCTGGAAAATGCCTTGTATTCGGAAGATCAGGATTTTGTGTCGCCGGAGCTGTACACCCTGATCGCTAAGCTGTATCTCGACAAACGGAACTTTAAGAAGGCGGAAGAATATTTTAGTAAGGCGGAGAGCATTTATCCTTACAATTCGGACCTGTTTAACGGAAAAGGAAGATACTATGCCATGATGAGAGACACAGTGGCCGCTGTTGATTTTTATAAAAGGGCCATCCATACCCGGCCGGGCATCTTTGAATATTATGACGATCTGATCAAGATATACGGCAAAGCCCGCCAAATCGACTCGGCATTGCATCTGAATGAAGCGGCTATCGCCAAGTTCCCGGATAAGAAAGAACTGCTGTATAACAAAGGGCTTATCCTGGAGAGTGCCGGCCTGCTCGACAGCTCTATCGGTATATACCGGAAGTTTCTTAAGGTGGAGCCGCAGCGGTTTGACGTGTACGAGCGGATAGGCAACATGTATTTCCGGAAAAAGAACTACCCATCGGCATTTGTGACGTATAACCAGTGGGCAGATCTCGAACCTGAGAACCCCATGCCCCGTTTAAAGGCGGCCCGGAGCTATATTGCACAGGATAACCTTCCGGCAGCCAAATATTACCTGGTGAAGGCGCTGGAAAAGTACCCCGATAATAAATTGCTGAAAGCCGAGCTGAATGCGGTCAACTACAGGATAGAGTCAGGTGCCCTCCGCTACTCTTCTTATACGAATTCGGGGGAAGACCCTGCTACCGGAAGAGATAACGATAAGGAAGAAGAAAGGATCTTTGACCGATCACTGGAAATAAATAAAATACAAAAAAGAAGAACAACCTCTCTCAGCAGAGATTCTACCAGAAATTAAAAATAATGAGTATAAAAATTACACTTCCCGACGGAAGTATCCGGGAGTTTGAGCAGGGGGTTACCCCGTATGATGTAGCGCTGTCTATCAGTGAAGGACTGGCCAGAAATGTCCTGGCCGCCCGAGTAAATGACAATGTAGCAGATCTGAATACCCCGCTTACGGAAGACTCGGCCCTTTCTTTACTGACCTGGAATGACAGCGACGGTAAGTCGGTATTCTGGCATTCTTCTGCTCACCTGATGGCGGAGGCGCTGGAGGCCTTATACCCCGGTGTGAAGTTCTGGGTAGGGCCGCCGCTGGAAAACGGATTCTATTATGACGTGGATACGAACGGAAGCCCTATTTCCTCAGATGATTTTAAGAAGATCGAAGATAAAATGCTGGAACTTGCCCGCCAGAAAAATGAATACGTACGTATCCCCATATCGAAAGCGGATGCTGTAAAATATTTTGAAGAAAAGGGGGATGAATATAAGCTGGACCTGCTGGAAGGCCTGGAAGACGGGAATATTACCCTTTACAAGCAGGGGAACTTCACCGACCTATGCCGTGGTCCTCATATCCCGAATACAGGTTTTATCAAAGCGGCCAAGATCATGAATGCGGCTGCGGCCTACTTCAAGGGCGACCAGAACAATAAGATGCTTACCCGCGTTTACGGCGTAACTTTCCCTAAAGCAAAGGAACTCGAAGAATACCTGCAGTTCCTGGAAGAGGCCAAACGCAGGGATCACCGTAAGCTGGGCGCCGAACTGGAGATCTTTACCTTTTCGGAGAAAGTAGGTAAGGGACTTCCGCTTTGGCTCCCTAAGGGTGCAATGCTACGCGAGCGCCTGGAAAATTTCCTGAAGCGGGCGCAGTTGCGGTCCGGCTACCTTCCGGTAGTGACCCCGCATATCGGCAGCAAGCAGCTGTATATCACTTCCGGTCACTGGGATAAATACGGAGAAGATTCTTTTCAACCCATCAAAACACCTGAAGAAGGGGAGGAGTTCATGTTGAAGCCCATGAACTGCCCGCATCATTGCGAGATCTATAAATCCAAACCCCGTAGCTATCGCGATCTGCCGCTTCGACTGGCCGAATTCGGTACGGTGTACCGCTATGAGCAAAGCGGTGAGCTGCACGGATTAACCCGGGTGCGGGGCTTTACACAGGACGATGCCCACATCTTCTGTACCAATGACCAGGTAGAGGAAGAATTCAAGAAGGTGATCGACCTGGTGATGTATGTTTTCAGATCGCTCGGATTCGAAGATTACTCCGCCCAGATCTCGCTGCGCAGCCTGGAAGACAGAAGCAAGTATATCGGTTCGGATGAAGATTGGGAAAAGGCAGAATCGGCCATTGTCAAAGCCGCTGCAGAAAAAGGACTTAATACGGTAGTGGAATACGGAGAAGCCGCTTTCTATGGTCCTAAGCTGGATTTTATGGTGAAAGACGCGCTGGGCCGCAAGTGGCAGCTGGGAACCATCCAGGTAGATTATATCCTTCCGAAGAGGTTTGAGCTGGAATATATGGGGTCGGATAACCAGAAGCATCGGCCGGTGATGATCCACCGGGCTCCGTTTGGCTCCATGGAACGTTTTATCGCCATTCTGCTGGAAAATACGGCGGGGAATTTTCCTTTCTGGCTGTCGCCCGAGCAAATCGCCGTGCTGCCTATTTCAGAGAAATACGAAGACTTTTCTAACGAGGTCTTTCTCATCCTGCAGGAAAATGATATCCGCGGGTACATTGATCACCGGGCGGAAAAGATCGGTCGTAAGATCCGCGATGCAGAGGTGAATAAAGTGCCATTGATGCTGATCATCGGTGAAAAGGAAGCGGAAGAAGGCAAGGTTTCGGTACGCAGGAAGGGGGAAGGTGATCTGGGGACTTTCACCGTACAGGAGTTTATTGAATTTGCTAAGAATGAGATAAATAAAAATATCCCCAAATTTGGCAATAATTAAAAACTAAGTAATAAATTTGGTCGATTTTCCGGAAGGGGAATGGACTTTTTAAACACTATATGGCAAAAAATATGAGAAGACCGATGCGTCCACCGGTCAGAAAAGAGGACGAACACAGAATAAATGAAAAGATCCGTGGTGTACAGGAAGTAAGGCTGGTAGGTGAGAACGTGGAGCAGGGCGTGGTACCTTATGCAAAGGCCATGGAGATTGCACGGGGACAAAACCTGGATCTGGTGGAAATCGTTCCCAATTCCGCACCACCCGTTTGTAGAATCGTTGATTATTCGAAGTTTAAATACGAACAGAAAAAGAAGCAGAAAGAACTGAAGGCCAAGCAGGTCAAAACGGTTATAAAGGAGATCCGTTTTGGTCCGCAGACCGATGATCATGACTTTGAGTTTAAGCTGAAGCACGCTGAGAATTTCCTGAAGGAGAATTCAAAGGTAAAGGCCTATGTGCATTTTGTTGGCCGACAGATCGTGTTTAAAGAGCAGGGTTTCAAGCTTCTGGAGCGCTTTATGGAAGCGCTGGCGGAGCTGGGTAAGCCCGAAGCACCCCCGAAGCTGGAAGGTAAGCGGCTGAATGTGATCATAGCACCTAAGCCTAAGAAATAAAAAAAAACGCCGTAAGGCGTTTTTTTTTATTATTATCAGTCTTTAAGTCCGAGGGCTGTGGCCACTTCGTTATAATTCGCCGTGTTTAAACCTGCAACTACTTCGGAAGAAGCTATGGTGATCACTTTGAATTGTATATTGCCTGTTGGACGCGGAGTTCTGGCGTCGTTGTCCTGGAGATAGAAGAAGATTACCCCCGGGCTGTATTCGTAGAAACTATGGCTGTCATACAGGTTATAACTTCCGTCACTAAGTTCCTCACTGCCCGTATAGGTAAAAGGCATGGCGGCATAAACGTTGTTGCCGGTCTGCATATAGCATAATACAGCTCCGCTGTTGACGATTTCTGCTGTGATGATGGAACATTGTTTCTGAGCCTGGTATATATATTCGTCTCCGACCCAGTTGGCCGGGGTGACCGTAATAAGCTGGGTTTTAACATTGGCATTTCCGTCGGCGCCGTCCTGACCTGCCGGCCCCTGTGGGCCTTCCACTTTACAGGAGCTTACCCCCAGGATAACCATTAAAGTAAACCCACACGATAAAAGCTTGAAACGATTCATAGATATTTGTTTTAAATGGAAAAAAATCAGGTTTACGAAAGGATATGCTCTATCTGCTGAAGCTCATCGGGGGAGAATTTTTTATTTTCCAGTGCGCCCAGGGAGTCGAGGAGCTGAGCGGTTCTGCTGGCTCCGATAAGAACGGATGTCACTTTATGATCTTTCAGCAGCCAGGCGATGGCCATCTGGGCCAGCGACTGACCCCGTTGCAGGGCTATTTCGTTCAGCTTCCTGACTTTTCCCAGCGTGGCTTCGTCCACCTGATCCGTCTGCAGGAAGCCCGTGGATTTGGCCGCCCGGGAGTCTTCCGGTATCCCCTTGAGGTATTTATTGGTCAGCAGCCCCTGTGCCAGCGGAGAAAAAGCGATACAGCCCACCCCCGAAGAAACGAGGGTGTCGAGCAGCCCGTCTTCTTCCGGTTCCCTGACGAGCAGGGAATATTTGGGCTGATGGATCAGGCAGGGCGTTCCGAGCTCATGCAATACCTTCACAGCGGCCCGGGTTTGTTCAGCCGTATAATTCGACAGGCCCACGTAAAGCGCTTTTCCCTGTCTTACGAGGCTGTCGAGTGCACCCATGGTTTCCTCAACAGGCGTTCTGGGATCAGGACGATGGGAATAAAAGATGTCCACATAATCCAGTTCCATCCGTTTCAGGCTCTGATCGCAGCTGGAAATCAGGTATTTTCGTGAACCCCATTCGCCGTAGGGGCCGGGCCACATCAGGTAGCCGGCTTTCGACGAAATAATGAGTTCATCGCGGTAAGGTTTAAGATCCCGGGTCAGTATTTTTCCGAAATTCTCTTCGGCAGAGCCGGGTGGCGGACCGTAATTATTGGCAAGGTCAAAATGAGTGATTCCCCGGTCAAAGGCGGTAAGCAGGATATCCCGGTAGTTTTCATGAACATCCACACCCCCGAAATTATGCCAGAGGCCCAGTGAAATTTCAGGAAGCAATAAGCCGCTTCTTCCGGTTCGACGGTAGGGGGTTTGGTGATAACGGTCAGGGTTGGGTAAATGCATAGGCAGGAGTAAATTATCTTTTTCAAATATACGTTTATTCAGATAGATTTGTTTACCGAAAGCTATAATTTTGGGTGAGATATGAATTATTCCATTCCTTTAGCAGAAAGAGTTCGTCCTAAAAACCTGGATGAGTTTATCGGCCAGGAGCACATCCTTGGTTCGGACAAGCCTTTGAGGCGGGCAATAGCGTCAGGTATGCTGCCTTCCATGATCCTTTGGGGCCCTCCGGGCGTGGGAAAAACCTCCCTGGCACTGCTGATCGCTGCGGTGGCCAGGCGACAGTTTCATAACCTGAGCGCTATCTCTGCAGGGGTGAAAGACCTGCGCGAGGTCATTTCAAAACCTTCGGGATTGTTTCCGCCCATTTTGTTTATTGATGAGATCCATCGCTTTAACAAATCCCAGCAGGATGCGCTCTTAGGCGCCGTGGAAAAAGGCCATATTACGCTGATCGGCGCCACCACCGAAAACCCTTCTTTTGAGGTAAATTCGGCTTTATTGTCACGCTGCCAGGTGTATATCCTGGAAGCTTTCGGTACGGAAGAGCTCGGCCGGCTGATGCAAAGGGCTATTTCAGAAGATGAGATCCTGAAAAAGCTGAATATTAAAGTGCAGGAAACGGACTCGCTTTTCAGAATGAGCGGGGGTGACGGGCGCAAGCTGCTCAACCTGCTGGAGCTGGTGGTCAATGCCCAGCAGGGCAAAGACCCGGTGGTCATTGACGATGCGCTTACGGAGGAGCTGGCGCAGAAAAATTTTGCCCGTTACGATAAATCGGGAGAACAGCACTATGATATTATTTCGGCCTTTATCAAGGCGATCCGCGGGTCGGACCCTAACGGGGCTTTGTATTGGATGGCCCGTATGCTGGTGGCAGGAGAAGATGTGAAGTTCATTGCCCGCCGCATGCTGATCTCCGCTTCGGAGGATATCGGTCTGGCCAACCCGACCGCCATGATGGTGGCCAATGCCTGCATGGATGCCGTGATGAAGATCGGTTACCCCGAAAGTCGGATCATTTTGTCACAGACCGCTATCTATCTGGCGACTTCCCCCAAGTCGAATGCCGCCTATACGGCCATCAATACGGCCATGGAGCTGGCGGAAAAGACGCCTCATTTATCCGTGCCTGTCGACCTGAGAAATGCCCCCACCAAGCTGATGAAGCAGATCGGTTATGGAAAAGGGTACAAGTATTCCCACGATTTCCCGGGGAATTTTGTGCAGCAGAATTTTATGCCGGAAGAGCTGAAAGGCCTGAAGCTGTATGAGCCGGGAATCAATGCGCGGGAGAATGAGATCCGCAGGTCGCTGAAGAGCTGGTGGGAAGAGTGGTACGGATATTAAGGAAGCTGTCTAAAAAGTATACAAACTGCTGAGTTGTTTCGGAATTCGGTATCAGTAGAGACGCAAAATCTTGCGTCTCTACTTGTGTATGCTCCTTCGCCCTCTTCCTCAACGCCTTGCATTTTGTCGCAACGGCGAACCGTACACTTTTTAAACATCTCATCAGTCCATAAGTAACGTATACTTTTTAAACATTCTCTCCTTTATTCTTACTTATTAAAGGTCAGAACCGCATTCAGAGAAGTGATTAATGGCAGTATCTGGGTGTATTCGTTGCTCCCTTCCAGTTTGTCATATTCCTTGAAGAGATCGGCAAGCTCGGCTTTGGTGAATTGCAGCGTCATCTCCGATTCGGTCACACCCTGTATTTTCAGCTTAACAGGAATATAATCTTCGAAAGCATCATCGTATATTTTCAGGATGAGCTCATTATCCTTTTGTTCGTAGTCGGATTCATAAGTCTGGCCTGCCGCAATGAGTTCGGAAAAGTCATCGGACAGCACAATATTTCCTGAGAATTTATTGTTGCTTTTCAGCTCGAAGTAAACGTCCTGGTTTTTGTAATCCCTGGTATTGTCTTCGTCTCCAAACAGGGATTTTAACTCCACTTTGGCGGTTGATAAATTCCATTTGCCTTCGACGCTGGCTGAAGGGGTCGGGTCATCTTTGCTGCAGGATACGAAGGTAAATACTACCAGAAGGGAGTAAAGTAGGTTTTTCATGAAATTGGAAATTGAATTTTAAAATTGAAAAAAATAATTAAATACGTTCTGAAATGACATAATCGTCTTTTCGGGCGTTGTTGCGCACAAAAAGTTCACCCAAAAATCCGGCCAGGAACATTTGTGAGCCGATAAGAGCTGCGGTAAGACCCAGAAAGAAAAGCGGGTTATCGGTAACATTCCGGTAAGGCTGGTGCGCATAGATGCTGTACAGTTTTTCACCGATCAGGAAAGCGGCCATGGCCAGGCCGCCCACAAACGCGAGCACACCGAAAAGGCCGAAAAAATGCATGGGACTCTTTCCGAACCTGTTAACGAAGGTAATGGAAAGCAGGTCAAGAAACCCGTTCAGGAAACGCTCAATGCCAAATTTGGTATGACCGTATTTCCGGGCCTGGTGCTGAACTACCTTTTCGCCGATCTTGCCAAAGCCATTCCATTTGGCTACTACAGGAATATAGCGGTGCATTTCCCCGTAGATAACTATACTTTTGGTCACCTTGCTGTTATAGGCCTTCAGGCCGCAGTTCATATCATGCAGGTGAATATCATGAATGAAGCGAGTGGTGGCATTAAACAGCCTGGTGGGAAGTGTTTTGGAGATCGGGTCATACCGCTTCTGCTTCCATCCCGAAACCAGGTCGAAGCCGTCCTCAGTGATCATGCGGTAGAGCTCAGGGATCTCGTCCGGGCTGTCCTGAAGATCGGCATCCATCGTAATGACCACTTTTCCCGCCGTTTGGTTAAAGCCGGTCTGGAGGGCGGCCGTCTTCCCGTAATTCTTGGAGAAGCGGAAACCCTTTACTTCCGGGTTCTCGGTTGCCAGTTGCCGGATGATCTCCCATGAACCGTCATTGCTTCCGTCATCTATGAAAATCACTTCATAGGTAAAAGCGTGATTGTCCATAACGCGCCTGATCCAGGAATGAAGCTCCTGAAGAGATTCAGCCTCATTATACAGCGGTATTACAACGGATATATCCATAAACTAAAAGATGAGATAATAGTCTCTCAGCAACGCCGCAAAGATACTACTATATTTATCGTTTTCATAAATTATAATTTCCCGGGATGAGGGGTTTCCGGCGGGTTGTCGGGAAAAGGAAACTACTTCCCGGAAAACCGGTTTTCCGGCCTTTTGGCGGATGATATACCGGTCGGCGATGGCCAGTGAGACAGCGGTGGCTTCGGCGGTGAATCTGACCATTTCAAACGGCGGAAGCAGGATCCATAAAACCCCGGTGTCGCTTAGAAGTTGGGTAGAAACAGCGGCCAGTTCCAGGAAAGAAAGCCCGGCGGCGTGGTGCGCTATGTTCTTAAGTTTGTCGGGCGACTTCAGCCGGTTTTCATAAAAGGGCGGATTACAGAAGATAAGATCGTAGGTTAGCTGCGTTTCTTTCGCAAAATCCTGGATGGAGCACCCGTGCAGCTGGATACGGTCACTGAAGGGGCTGTTTCTGAAATTGTGACCGGCATCGCTGGCAGATCCCGGGTCTATCTCCACCGCATCAATGGTCAGGGCAGGGTATTGCTGGGAGAGCATAAGGCTCAGAAGCCCCGTTCCCGTACCGATATCCAGGGCGTTAAGAGACTTTTCGGGACGGATGAGAGCTCCGAACAGGCAGGAATCCGTACAGACCTTCATGGCGGAATTTTCCTGGATAACGGTAAATTGCTTAAATCGGAACATATCTTCTTACAAAATCGCCGGGATTTTCCCCGAAAAGGAACCCTTGCGGACCTTCATGGCGGAGTTTTTCCGGATGACGGTGAATTGTTTAAATCTGAACCTTACTTTCTTCCGAAATCGGCCGGATTCTCTCCCCACCATTCGGTTTCCCA
>CAZLXI010000006.1:88714-91993 GCA_964563435.1 uncultured Lacihabitans sp. | reverse complement strand
AACCTTACTTTCTTCCGAAATCGGCCGGATTCTCTCCCCACCATTCGGTTTCCCATTTGAGTACCGGGTTATTATAAGTATGGGTTCGCAGCCAGGTTTCCGCCCTTTCCAGCAGCTCAAACAGCTCACCGTTCCGGGGAGTCCGTTCCAGTTTGGTATTGGCTTTTTTCTTCTTCACCCAGGAAATGGCGGTTCGGGAATCGGAAAAGATCGGGGCGTCAGACCGATGCTTATGAAGAAGGGCGAGGGCATGTACCAGGGCCAGAAACTCACCGATATTGTTTGTGCCGTCATAAAACGGGCCTCTGTGGAATACGTTCCGGCCACTCAGGAGGTCGACCCCCTGGTACTCCATATCCCCGGTTTTGGTATTCCATGCGGCATCTACCGCCCAGGCAGGGTAATCGGGACGGAGAGTCCGGCCGATCGTTGTTTCTTTCGGTTTTATGGATTTGTAAAACCCCCTTTTTAGCGCATCTTCAGCCTCCCTTAAAGCCTTAAATGATTTATACTGTGCCCCCTCAAAACCTTGTATGCTTTTTTTGCAGGACTCCCAGTCTTCCAGTATACCGGTAGTTCTACCTTTCCAGACCACGTAATATTTTGCCATTAAAGGATAGCCAGCTCGTTGTTTTTACAGATGAAAAGTGTTCTGAAGGTCTGGGTGAAGTCGGTGTCTGAGATCTTACGGACCGAGAAATCCACTTTCCCGACATAGAATTCACGCAGCTGTTTCGTCTTTTCTATATTCCTGGCAATGAAAGGGTGCTTGGGCGTACCGATAGACGTACCGAACTCGTTAATATCCGGTTTAAACATCAGGTTTAGTGGGATCAGGTATTTGGAGCCGTTAAGTGCTGCACAAACGGGAATCGGCTCGTACTCTTCACTGCCGCAGTATTCACCGTATTTTTTCCTGGCCAGGGCATATTCTTCGTCATTTTCGCCGAAAAGTATGGCCAGCTTTTTACGGGGACCGCTCGCACCGATGCGGTTTGACAGGTTATTCAGCAGGTTGCTAAGCTCATACCGATTCTTACCGCTACGTATTCTTTCAATGAGCGACTGGCGGATAAAATAGGTGATGGCGTCTGTAATGTTGAACCCCACTTCTGCCATTTGCTTAAAAATGAAAGAGCTGGGCGACATCCCCGGTAAAGTATTGGGATCATGGAGCAGCACTTCACCGCTTTCTGTAATGAAGCCGTCTATCCGGCAAACCACGCTCATGCCCGTGACCTCGAAGGCCTTCAGAACATCCTGGTGTATTTTTTCCAGGTTTTCGTCACTGGTCTTTACCGGGATCCGCTTTTTACTGACGGTAGATTTGTATTTGGCTTTAAAATCAAAGGTCTGCGTATCGCCGTATACTTCGGCGGGAGGCAGGGCGATGGGGTTTCCGTTATCGTCCTGGATCACTCCGCAGGAAAACTCCTGACCGGAGATGAACTCCTCGATCAAAACATAATCTTCCGCATTTACACTGGTCAGCAGGGCCGCCTCATTTTTTGAGAGATGCTCATTCAGCTTTTTGAGCAAAACCGCGGGATGGTAGACCATTTCGTCGTTAAAGACCAGGGGGAAGCCTATTCCTTCGTCTAGATTACTCAACTTCTCGAGGAGGTTTTTCTTTCTCCGGGTAGAGAGCCTGTCCCAGTCTTTCCTGGGGATCGTGGTTTCGAAAAAGCACTGTGACATGGCACGGCTAAATTCTTCCAGGCTTCTTTTCTTGACGATAGCCACGCCAATAGAGGAGCCCTGATGCGGCGCTTTTACTACCAGGGGGAAGCCCAGTTGCCCGATAAGCCGGGAAAAGAGCTTGGACCGGTCGGTTTCCAGCCACTCCTTTTTGCTGACCGTAGTATATTTTTTTTCCTGGCCCGTAGCATAGGCCATCAGCTGATTCTGGAACGGCTTATTGATACCGATACCGGAGCCCAGGATCCCCGGGCCCATATACGGGATATTCAGCCATTCGAAAAGCCCCTGGACACTGCCATCCTCTGCATAGGGGCCGTGCATCACAATGAACGCAAAATCAATGATTTCCTTCAGGTTTTCGGATTTGATCTGCGACCCGATCTTATAGATAAGCTTGTATAACTGGGAATCCTTAAGGGGGCCTAAGGACTCAATATACACTTTATAACCGTTATTCTGGTTTTTCGACGGATAGAAACTCCGGATGTCCGGCTCCTCCAGGATAGCTTCGTCTACCTGAATGAAGTTTCCCAGGCTGTCTACAAAAATAAGTACAGGATCGAAATAGCGTTTGTCAATGTGGTGGTAAGCTGTTCTTCCGCCGAGAAAAGAAATTTCTCTTTCTCTCGACTGTCCTCCGAAAAAAATCCCGACTTTAAGTTTTTGGTTCATCCTTACAGTTTATTTTGAGGTTCGGCTTTAGCGTGGCTTGTTAATGCAAAAAGTTGCCCTGTGAAATGATCAAAGGCAACCCGACAGCTGAATTGTTCAATACTTAATAAGTGTCAACCGCAACATTTACAGCTTCCACACTTTTAATTTCAGGAACATTCTTCAATATGGCTTCTTCAAGCCCTGCTTTGAAGGTCATGGATGACATGGGACAGCTGCCGCAGGAACCGATAAATTCCAGCTTCACCACATTATCCTCAGTGATTCCCAGAACTTTTACGTTTCCGCCGTCTGCAATCAGGTAAGGTCTGATATTGTCTAAAGCCTGCTCTACTTTTAATGTTAAATCTTCCATCTAAAAACCATTATTACTACAATATTACAAATTTATTCGTTATTTAGTTTGCCTGCTGCCAAATAATTGTGTGTAATATCCTTTGTAAATTCCTATGCCCATTTCACTGACGGTATTGTTCATCAGGTTTTTACAATGGCTGCTGCTGTTCTTCCAGGCGTTGACCACCTCGTGCGTCGTAGGAGTATAGCCTGAGGCGGCAAACAGGTTTTCAGCAAAGCTTCTGTACCTGTAGCCCTGGGCTCTGAGCCGGTCAGCCGGAGATTTTCCCTTCCGTGAAAAATGGGAGAAGTAACCCTGGGTTTGCATGTCTTTACTGTGCAGAAAGCCGGTTTTTTCCAATGTTTCATTCCAGGTCACAGGGTTCACGGGACCAAAATAATCCCCGCCACACGTACACCCCTGAGCCCGAATGGCATTCACTTCCCTCAAAAACTCCTTTCTGACATCCCCTGAAGTCTGAAAAGCAAACAAAACCACAAAAAGAATAATATGCATAGAATGATTTTTCCCGAATCTATAACGCCTTTCCCCGCCAATATATTCTCACC
>CAZLXI010000006.1:0-88614 GCA_964563435.1 uncultured Lacihabitans sp. | reverse complement strand
ATAGAATGATTTTTCCCGAATCTATAACGCCTTTCCCCGCCAATATATTCTCACCTGATTCTCCAAACCTACCCGGTCAGACCCCTAAAAATTACCCCGCCCCTAAAAAAACTTACATAAGCTTCCCCCCCCCCTCATACTTATATGAACTTAAACTAATATGAACCGCAGCGGCGGACCGCTTATATGCCTAATATGTTTCAATACCCGGGAGGCGAAGCCGACCAAACAAAAAAATGGAAACCCCAAAAGAGTTTCCATTTTCAATGTTTCTCACAATATTTATAGAGTTTTATCCTGACGTGTTTATTAGTTATCTTCTATTAGGATTATTTGGTGATAACCTTAATTTTTGTAAAATCTTCGCCAATACCTCCCGACACCGCATCGATCCTGATCGACGCTATACCTTTCCCGGTCAGTATTCTTTTAACGAAAAAAGCACGTTTATTATTGAATGCTTTTTCACCGGAACCGGAAAAGGCGGTAATTTTTATCTGAAGTCCCGGATGAGTTTCCATTAAAACCGCAATACTGTCTACTATCGGGAAAGAAGTACGTTGCAGAGAAATGGAATCGGTTACAAACTTAACAGATTTCAGGTCAAATTCCCGGCCTGCCGGCTCATTATTATTTAAAATGTAGGCTTTGAAGCCGGTAAAGTCGTTTGCTGCAACGACGTCTCCGGGTTCTTCGGTCACCGCACCGGTTGCTGAAGAGTCAGTTGAAAGGCTGTCTTCCGTCAGCGATTCCACACTCTCTACAGGCACTTCTTTTTTGGTGAAGAAGTTAAGATGCCCGTTTTGGGTATAGTAATAGTACAATCCCCCCCCGATGACCAATACCCCGATGATCAAACCGATCAGCCAGCCATTGGAAGAGGAACTTTCTCCTGAAGTATCCGCATAATCAATGGATTGTACGGCTTCTTCACGGGTCTTTCCGGAGGCCTCTGTCTTTTCTTTCTTAGGCACATACGGCCGCACGCTCATCAGCTCATGAAGACCCAGCGAAGGGATAATCTTCTCCAGCAAAGGCTCGGGGATAGCATTAAGAAGTGGTTCATGATGCTGTCTAAGAAGGTTGACCATCTGGTCTTTATCCCATTTCCCGCTTTCAATATCTTTTTTGAAAAGTGAAATAAGCACATTGGCAACAATATCCGATGCTATCGTAGTAGTGGCCTTACTCACACCTGAATAGGTGCTGATCATACTCAGCAGCGGACTTTTGTAGGCCGGAAATACCTGTGATATAATTTTCGAACCGTCGGTCCCTATTTTTTTCAGAACCGTCTCCTGGCTGAATATGCTGGCCAGGTTAGAAGGTAAATTTATCTTTTTCGCGTTTTCCTCGATCTGGTTAAAAAGCATACCGGCACTCATGTCGCTGTAGGTTTTCCGGATCATGCCTGCGAGAAGCGTATAAAAAACTCCCTTTACGGTGACATTGAGGTCGCCGTATGTGGATGTATAAGATTTGAACTTTTCAATAAACTCGTCATTGACGATTTCATCAAAACTCTCAAATAAATTCATATGAAAGCGTAATTTTAGATTTTCAAGGTGCAAAATTATAAATATTTCCCCGTGTAAAGTACTTTTACTTTTATTTATTTAATATTAAGGTATAACAGAACCATTTGCAGAGAGCAGAGATATGAAATTAAGAACACCGCTCGACGTTCCCGCTTTTGATTTTAAGCTTGATCATAGTTCGGGAATTCTCACCCTGGGTTCCTGCTTTTCAGACGTGATAGGAAATTACCTGCAGCACCGCAAGTTTTCAGTGAAAAGCAATCCTTTCGGTACGGTGTATAATATAATGTCTATCTATCATGCCGTGGTTAATGCCCTAGAAGACCTTCTCCCGGATGAGGATCGTGTCGTCACCCGGGACGGCCTGTTTTTTCACCTCGATTATCATTCTCACTTCTATGGCGACACCCACGGCGGACTTATGGACAGAATCAATGCGGCAGGGCGGGATTTCAGGAGTTTTTTTGGAGGAGCCGAACTGCTTATCATTACGTTTGGGACCAGTTGGGTGTATAATTTTGAAGAATTGGCAGTGGCCAATTGCCATAAATTACCTGCCTCTCACTTTCAGAAGCAGTTGTTGAGCCTGGAGGCACAAGTTGAAATGCTGAGTTTGCTGATGGCAAAATTGCGCAGATTTAACCCGAAGCTGAGGCTGATGTTTACGGTTAGTCCCGTACGTCATATCAAAGACGGCATACCTGAAAACGGCTTGTCAAAGGCTATCCTTCGTGTCCTCTGTGATGAAGCCGTGAAATATTATCCCGGCACTTTCTATTTCCCTTCTTTTGAAATAATGATGGACGATCTCCGGGATTACCGCTTTTATAAACCCGACCTGATCCATCCGGATGAAGTGGCCGAAAATTATATATGTGACCTTTTTATGAAAAGTGTGATATCAGAGGAGGCACACCGGATCAGTGAAGAATGGAACAAGGTAAGCATGGCTCTGGATCACCGGCCGATGAACCCGGGGAGCGGATCCCACCGGGCTTTTTTGGAGAATTTACTGGTTAAAATTAAAACTTTCCGCCCGTTTTTTGAGGTTAGTGAAGAATGTGAAGTCGTGGAAAGATGGCTGGAGAACGGTAATTGACGGAACTTTAGGCGAAATACGGTGTTTCACAAGAACTTCCCGGGTAGGGAGGCTGTTGTAATTAAAAAGAACAGCTATGAGTTGAGAGAAAATAAAACCCCGAACTCAATACTCAGAATTCAATACTCGGAACTTTTTACAAGAATTTACATAAAAATGGGTGAGTTTTCAATCACAAAAGACAAAATACTGGCAGCATTAGGTACTGTGGAGGAGCCGGATCTCAAGAAAGACCTGGTATCCTTAAATATGATCAGGGATGTAGAGGCAGGAGTAAACCAGATAAGTTTTACGGTAGTGCTGACCACTCCGGCCTGCCCGCTGAAGGAGCTGATCAGGCAGCGATGCGTTGAAGCTATTCAGCGCGACCTGGGAACCGGATTCGAGATCAATATTCAAATGACGTCGGATGTTACGGCCAATGCCCGGAAAAGTATTATGCTTCCGGGAGTGAAAAATATTATTGCCATTTCTTCCGGGAAAGGCGGAGTGGGGAAATCCACGGTGACGGTCAACCTGGCCATGGCCCTTAAGAAAGCCGGTGCCAAAGTGGGTATCCTGGATGCCGATATATCGGGGCCGTCGATTCCCATCATGTTCGGCGCAGAAGATATGCAACCCCTGGTGTCGCCTAAAGATGGCAAGAACTTCATTGCTCCTATCATGCAGTACGGGATCAAAATGATCTCCATCGGTTTTCTTACGCCGCCGGACAGTGCGGTGGTATGGCGCGGGCCGATGGCCAGTCAGGCGTTACGGCAGTTTTTTGGCGATGTTGACTGGGGTGAGCTGGATTACCTGCTGCTGGATATGCCTCCGGGTACCAGCGATATTCATCTGACCCTTGTGCAGACCGTACCTGTTTCGGGTGCAGTGGTGGTGACCACCCCTCAGAAAGTGGCGGTGGCCGATGCCACAAAGGGCGGGTCGATGTTCAGCCAGGGCAATATTAACGTACCCATTCTCGGGGTCATTGAAAATATGTCATACTTTACCCCGGCCGAGCTGCCGGAAAACAGATATTATCTGTTTGGTCAGGGCGGAGGACAGCAGTTGGCCGATAAGCTAGGCGTGGAGCTGCTCGGACAGATTCCTATCGTGCAGAAGATCCGGGAGGGTGGTGACGAGGGCCGGCCGGTAACGATGGACGATCACGAGCTTGTGACGGGCTCGTTTATGGAGGTAGCGGAGAAACTGGCCCAGAAAATTGCTATAAGGAATGCTACCATGCCCGCCACAGAGCCGGTGATGGTGGGTTAAAGCAATCGGAGGACAGCAGACAGAGAAACAGGACCTGAGTGACGAAAAGTACTGAGATTACCGGTGTTTAAAGGGAAAGATTATGATCTTTTAGATACTCCTCGCAGGTATCGGTGTTATAATTCCAGACGCCTCCTCTGTCCAGACACTTGTCGATTTCTATAAACCTTACCACTTTTTTATACCCTGAGAAAGTCAGGGTAGTACATTCAAATCCCAGAAAAATGAGAGCAATAATGGAATTTTTCATGTATTGGAGGCTTTGAAAGTGTAAAAAAAGCGAAATGTAAATTTCGCATTTTTTACACTTAATAAAAGATCAGACTGCAAAAAACGCCTCCAGCTCCTTAAGGGTTTCTTCCGAAGTAGTAATATCTTTAACCACCTCCCCTTTGTGCAAAGCCACTATACGGTTAGATACTTCTACCGTATGAAGCAGATCATGGCTGGAAACGAGAATGGTTACATTCGGGTCATCCGCCAGTTCTTTAATAATCCTTTTCAGACGGATCTGTGTGGTAGGGTCCAGGTTAGCGAAGGGTTCATCCAGGATGATGACTTCCGGAGTGCCGATCAATGTGGCAATGATACCCACTTTTTTCTGATTTCCTTTTGAAAGATCGCGCAGGTATTTTTTGCCGCCGAGAATCTCATCATTAAAAAACTCCCGGTGTTTATCCAGAAGGGCGTCTACGTCGGCTTTGTTCTGTCCGCGCAGGTCACCGATGAAATAAAAATATTCTTCCGGGGTAAGGTACCCGATCAGGAAGCTTTCATCAATAAAAGCGGAAGTGAAGGGTTTCCAGTCCTCACTGATGTTGACCTGCACACCCTGGTTGACAATATGGCCGGTAGTAGGCTGGATCAGATCAAGGAGCAGGCTGAAAAAGGTGGTTTTCCCGGCGCCGTTATTTCCGACCAGGCCGAAACTCTCGCCTTTGGGAATGGTCAGGTGTTCTATGTTGAGGACGGTGTTGGGTCCGTATGTTTTCGATAAGTTGATCGCTTCAATCATGATGCTTGTTGTTTAAAACCTTCTATTGTTCTGTATTTTCTTTCTTTATAGGCTTGGGCAATAAAGTCACTGATACGACCCTGCAAAAGTAAGCCGGTCAATCCTATGCCCCCCAGTACCAGGTTAGCGATCAGCTGATTTCCCGCTTTGTAGGCAATGTACCAGATCAGGATGGGAACGACCATAGTGGGGAGGGCCACGATCCACTGGGTAGCGCCCGTGCCCTGGTAATTCATGAATACGCTTTTTTCGAGGTCGATCCGCTTTTTATTAAAGGAGCCGGCAAAAAGCAGCACGGGTATATTGATACCGGCGTTGTAAAGTGCCGCCGCCAGGTTTAAAAACACAATATGGATCCCGAAATAAACATAGGGCAGGGTTCCCAGGAAAAGCACCACAATGGAAAGGTACATCAATGCTGCTTTGGAGCGCAGGTATTCCCGTAGCGGAATGTTCTGGGCCATCATGATCGAATAATATCCGCTGTCCCAGGCCGGAATAAACTGCCCGAAGTTGATCATAAAGATGCCCGTCATGAAAACCCCTACGAAAACCAGAAATGCCGGGAGGTCGTTATAGGTCTTATTGGGATAGAATATCAGGCCGTAGGCTAAAAGCAGGACAGACATGATCACGGCGGCCCGCGGGCGTTTGTTCCGAAGGATCATTTTCATATCCAGCTTGATGAAGGGGGCAAAACTACCGAAGCGATCCACCCAGCTCAGGTTGATAGCCCGGGCCTCCTGCGTTTTGGACTTCAGGGAGGCGTCGAGATAGAATTTCTCTTTCAGGGTTTTGTAGTTCCAGAAGTAGAGACCCGCCGCCGTCAAAACAGGCAACACGCTCAGGAAAGGGCGTTGAAGGACATGCTCCATGCCCTGAGCGATCACTTCCGAGCTGTTGAAAATTTTAAAGTATTCCAGGCCTAACAGTACCCCCAACACCAGGAGGTAAGGGAGAAGCCCTTTAATATCATCGGCAAATTTCTTTTTAAGAAGAAAATTGATAAAGTTCACCATGAGCAGGATGCCCGTAATGGCTACTAACCACCCTGTAGCCTGTGAAGGGCTGAGGTCTCCCTTTTTTACGCAGATGAGGGCAAACGGCACAAATATGAGCAGCCCCAGCGTGTTATAAAAAGAGTAAATGCTTTTGACCAGAACAAAATGGATGATGCTTTGCCTTTTGACAGGCACCACCATCAGGGGTTTTGTATTTATGACAGGGAGGGTCTGCATAAAGAAACGCATGGCCAACTCCAGGAAAACCCAGAACAGAACGAAGCTGTTGACCACCTGAATGGGTTTTTGTTCGGGCAGTACTTTCTGGAGAAGGGGATAGAGGGCAAACCCCAGTGCTAAACAGGAAGCCAGCATATAGAGCCCGAGAAAACCCAGGAAAATCCGCATGGCGATCTCCTGCCCCAGGCTGGCTGAACGTGTAAAGGCTTTCCACTCCAGTCGAAGGAAATGTAGGAACATAGGTTTTGGTTTTTCAGTATGCAATTATACAAAGCAAAACGGCTTCTCCGGAAAATAAATGATAAATGGCGGAATAGATTTTTGAAATATTTAATGGTCATATAACCGGCAAGTTATAAATTAGTGAATTCACTACTCAGAACTATCTTATCTATATGAAAAAAATACTCTTTCTCCTTTTTACGGGCGTTGCTGTTTTCGCCCAGCAGTTGCCCCGCTCTACTCCGGAGGCGCAGGGGGTGTCATCCCGGGAAATAAAGGATTTTGTGGAATCCTGGGAATCTTCAAAAGCGCATGAGCCTCACAGCCTGATGGTGATCAGGCACGGGAAGGTGATCGCGGAAGGCTGGTGGAACCCTTTTGACCCCGGCCTCCTGCATACCATGTATTCGGTCAGCAAAAGCTTTGCGGCCACCGCCATAGGCTTTGCCGTCCAGGAAGGAAAGGTCCGCCCGGATGATCGGGTGATCTCCTTTTTTCCGGAGGACGCCCCGGTAAACCCCTCGGATAACCTGAAAAAGCTGCGGGTGAGGGATCTGCTGACCATGAGTGCCGGAAATGACCAGGAACCAAGGTATATGCTGGCGGAGGAAAACTGGGTAAACGCGTTCCTTCGATCGGCTTATGCCTATGAACCTGGGTCGCGTTTTATGTACAATTCCCCGGCCACTTATATGCTTTCGGCTATCGTTCATAAGGTGACCGGTGAGAAGGTGCTTGATTATCTGACCCCCCGGCTGTTCCGGCCTTTGGGCATCTCGGGCATCGACTGGGAGGTAGACCCCTCCGGCATAAATGTAGGAGGCTGGGGGTTGCGCCTTAAAACCGAAGATATGGCCAAGTTCGGTCAGCTGTTTCTTCAGAAAGGGAAGTGGAACGGAAAGCAGATATTGCCCGAAGAATGGGTAGCAAAGGCAAGTTCCGCGCAGATCTTTCCGCCGGAAGGCCAGCGGGAAAACAGCGACTGGCACCAGGGCTACGGTTTCCAGATGTGGCGGGGCAGGCATGAGACGTTCAGGGCAGACGGTGCTTACGGCCAGAACATTATCGTCCTGCCGGAAAAAGATGCGGTGATCATTACCACCGGGGAAAGTTCAGATCTGCAGGGGCTTCTGAACCTGATCTGGGATAAGCTTCTGCCTGCCTTTAAAGAAGGAAAGCCGAAAAAAGACCCGGCCGGCTACCGATCTCTGGAAGAAAAATTAAAGAGCCTTTCCCTGAAGCCTTTAAAGAGCGCTGCCCGTGGGGATCTTTCCCAAAGAAACCTCGTTTTTCTTGAGCCTCCCTATCATTCCCTGAAGGGGATTAAGCTGAAAAAAAAGGACGAAGACCTGGAAGTTACCTTCGTGACCGACTCCGTAAACCATGTTATTCCGTTTTCGGACGGAAAGTGGGCGCTGTCGGAAACTACTCTCAAAGGGCCTTACCTTGTGGCAGGGGCAAAGGCTAACCGCAGCGTTATTCCCCGGCATAAGGTAGCGGGATCCTACGGCTGGAAAGATCCCAATACCCTGGTGCTGGCCCTGAAGTATTATGAGAATATGCATACCGAAACCATTACGATGCATTTTGACGGGGAGGATGCCAGGGTGACCTTTGATAATATTGCCATACGTGCCAGGGAACCCAAAACGTACAAAGCCGTGGAAGACCGCAGCCAGGGCTCTTCGCCGAAGCTTATCATCCGGGGCGATGACATGGGCTATTCACATTCCGGCAACCAGGCCTTGTTAAAGTCGTCTCTGGAAGGGATCCAGACGTCTATAGAGGTGATCGTGCCCGCACCCTGGTTTCCGGAAGCGGTAAAAATGTTGAAAGAAAACCCGGGCATTGATGTGGGCCTGCATTTTACTATTACCAGCGAATGGGATAATGTAAAATGGAGGCCGCTGACGGAAGCGAAAAGCCTGCGGAATGCCGACGGCTATTTTTATCCCATGATCTTTAAGAACAGCCATTATCGCGGACAAGCCATTATGGATCACGATTTTCAGCTCAGGGATATTGAAACGGAGCTGAGAGCACAGATAGAGACGCTGAAAAGGCATGTGCCTCGCGTCAGCCATATTTCGGGTCACATGGGCTGCACCCTGTTCACTCCCGAAGTGAAGGCGCTGGTGCGAAAGGTGGCGGCAGAATACGGCCTGCCGGTGGTAGACTCGGATGCGGTAAAAGATTTCGGGATAGAATATATCTGGATCGATTCCCGGAATAAGAGTACGGAAGAGCGTATCGACGCTTTTCTCCGGTTGTTGGATAAACTGGAGGCCGATAAAACCTATGTTTTTCTGGAACACCCCGGCCTCGATAACGAGGAATTACGGGCCATCCACCACATCGGATATGAAAACGTAGCCGAAGACCGGCAGGGGGTCACCGACCTGTTTACCAGTGAAAAAGTAAAAAGGGCCATTTACAGCAAAGGGATCCGGCTGGTGAGCTACCGGGAGGTCCTGGGGAAGTAATTGGGATATCCTCCCGGAATGGAAATAACGTTTAATGGAGATGATAACCTTAACGATCACCACCGGGAAATCTCAAAATGAATCTTCGCGCCTATTCGACCCGCGCGTAAGGAGTGAACCTGTGCTTCGGCTCGTAGTAATTCCAGATGATACTGGCGAGCTTACGGGTCAATACTTCTGCTTCATTTTCGTAAGTCCAGCTTTGATCCTTGTTGTTTTTAGTGAGTATGCAAAAAACGATATCTCCGCCGGGGGCATTCACCAAAACCACTTCGCCGCGGGCCTGGTTAACCGAACCTGTTTTAGAGATCGTGCTGAATTCAGGCGGGAAGCCGGATAGCGAGCGCTCATTATAAAACTGGTTTTTCAGGAAGCGGTACATTTTATCGGAATACCGGGCATCCATGACCTTGCCTTGCCGGATGAGCGTGAAAAGTTGCGCCATTTCCCGCGGCGTGGTCTGTCCCCAACCGTATTTTTCCCAGATCTTGCTCCGCCCTTCCGTTCTGGAATTTACCTGGGTATTGGGCAGGCCATAATGGTCCATGAGCTGATTAATGGTCAGCCCGCCCCCGGAAAGCTCCTGCAGCCAGATGGAAGTGACATTATCGCTGTAGGTCAGCATCAGGGAGATCATGGTGGAGAGGTCGGTTTTGGCGCTGTCTTTATAAAACTGCATCAGGCCCGAACCGCCGTAAATACGTTTTGCATCGTAAAAGAACTCATCAGAAAGCTTTAATTTCTTATCCGCTATTTTTTGAAAGATACCTACAAGAATAGGAACTTTAACAATACTGGCGGTAGGGAAGACGGTATCGGCCAGGATGGCCACCTCTTTGTTTTTCCCCAGGTGATGTACATAGATGCCGATGTCGCCCTGAAAATTTTGGGTTTCCCGTTCAATCAGCGCTTTCAGCTTTTTGTCTTCTTTCTGGGCAAAGGCGAAAAAGGGGATCAGGATCAATAACAGTATTCTCATAAGTACGGGTTTTCTATAGACAGTAAAATAAACGTAAAAACCGTTTATTACAAACAGATAGGAGCTTATTTTTTTGAGCAGGGGTATCCTGAAACCTTCCACTGCTTCCGACGGAAACCGCGAAGCGTCAGTGCTTCCTCCTGAAAATTTATCCGGCATATCGGGAGGAGGTACAAACGGAATACGGACTTAATGTCGGTATTCTCCCTGCAGTGTCATACGCAGGAAATAAGTGTTGTTGCTCCGATAATCTTCCACATTCTGAGGATTATTCGTTGTTGGAGTAGTACCTGATTCCATATCCCAAGGCATTATCATTCAAATGTGATAAATGATCCAGGAAGAACCGGGTTGTGAAGAGGTAATAATTACTTGTCACAGAATGCCACCATCGTGCTAAAAATAAGTAATATTGTACTCCTGTTAATTTTAGAACCGGCTTGTGGAACACTGGGAAATTGTATTTTTCTTTCTTGTCATTGCCTTTATTTATTCTTCTGTAGGGTTTGGCGGAGGCAGCAGCTACCTTGCGCTTCTGGCCATGTATGACCTGCCTTACCAGGAGATCCGGTTGACGGCATTGATGTGTAACGTGATCGTAGTGACCGGGAGCGTGATCCTGTATGTAAGGAAGAAACAGACCGACTGGAAAAAGATCATTCCTCTTACCCTTTTGAGTGTCCCTATGGCCTATTTGGGTGCTGTGATGAAGATAAATGAAAGTACGTTTTTTCGTATTTTGGGTGTTACCCTGATCCTGGCGGCCCTGCTTTTATGGATAAAAACGGAAGTGACCACAGGCGAAACACCAACAGGCAGGGGGGCAGGCCCGGCAAAAAACAGCGTTTTGGGAGGAGCGATCGGCTTCCTCTCGGGTATGGTGGGTATTGGTGGGGGGATTTTTCTTTCGCCTCTGCTGAACCTGATGAAATGGGATACCGCAAGAAAGATCGCCGCCACATCAAGTGTTTTTATCCTCGTCAACTCCGTTTCGGGAATCACGGGGCAGGTGATGAAGCTTTCGGGAAGTATGAATTATACCAAAATTGCTTACCTGTGTATGGCCGTTTTTGTCGGCGGACAGATCGGATCGCGGATGTCGCTGAAATGGGATCCGCAGGTGATCAGGAGGGCGACGGCCATTCTGGTATTTGCAGCAGGGGTAAATGTTTTGATCAAATATTGATGATGAAAATTAAAATTCTGGCATTCGGTATTGTGAAGGATATTTTTCAGTCTTCGGAGGAAGAGCTCGAAATAGAGGAAGGGGCTGACGTGAAAGTGTTAAAAGCGACTTTGGAAAGCTGCTTTCCCGGACTGAAAAAACTGAGGGCCTACTTTATCGCTATCGACGATGAATATGCGGAAGACGGACAAGTGTTGAATGCAACACAGGAAATAGCGATCATCCCGCCGGTGAGCGGGGGGTAGGAGGCAGTTAACAGTGAACAACTAACAGTGAACAGTGAAATTTAGTTAAAAACTGCGGCACAATAAGTTTTTCATTATAAGGAATGTTCAATAATTGTTCACTGTTCACTTATTTGAATTATGGGCATTAAGATAAATATAACCGCAGAACCGTTAAACATCGGACATTGCCTTACTGCCGTATCCGATCCCGCATGCGGGGGAATCGCTACCTTCATCGGAACGGTACGGAACAACACCGGTGGCCGAGCGGTGGTCCGGTTGGAATACGAGTGTTACGAGAAAATGGCGGTGAAAGAGATCCGGAAGATTTGTGAAGAAGCAATTTCGCAGTTTTCCATCCGGAATATTGCAGTATATCACCGGATAGGCACTTTGTTTCCGGGAGATACGGCGGTGATCATTGCCGTAAGCAACGGGCACAGGAATGCGGTTTTCAAAGCCTGCAGCTTTATTATCGATATAGTGAAAGAGCGTGTTCCCATCTGGAAGAAAGAAATTTTTGAGGATGGGGAAGAATGGGTTTCAGCCCATCCGTAGAAGAATGTTGCTCATTAAGCATCTTATTTTAAACATTATATAACATCTTCAAATGAAAAGAAAAATTTTAAACACCTTGTCGCTGTTGTTTAGTCTTCTGCTTTTGAACGGAGGCTTAAATAAGTTCTTTAATTATATGCCGGTACCGGAAGGGCTGCCGGAAGCCGTGGTAAAAGATAACGCTGCTTTTGCGGAAATTTCATGGCTGATGCCTTTGGCCGGATTTGCAGAGGTTTTGGGCGGATTACTGATCCTTTTTCCCAGGACAAGACCCTTGGGGGTTCTGGTTGTATTTCCTGTAATGGCGGGCGTATTGCTTACCCACATTTTTACAGCGCCCGAAGGGCTACCGGTAGCGTTGGTCATCTGGGCCATTCTGCTCTGGATCATTTATGATAACCGGGAAAAGTACCTGGCCCTTATTAAATAATGGTTGTTAACGGTGTATCCTAAACGTTTTACAGCATGGCATACGACGATTATCTGGCGAAGAGGGCCAGGGAATATCTCGCCCTTATTCCCGGAATTAAAGTGGAAGAAAAAAGAATGTTTGGCGGATTAGCGTTTATGGTGAACGGCAAAATGTGTATTAATGTGTCAGAAGACCGCCTAATGTGCCGTTTTGACCCGGAGATGACGCCTGAACTATCCGGAAAAACAGGTTTTTTGTCCATGATCATGAAAGGCAAAGAGCTTCAGGGTTATTGCTATGTGGACCCTGCCGGGTTCAGGAATAAGAAAGATTTTGAATTCTGGATGAACCTCTGTCTTGATTTTTATGACAAAGCCAAACCGTCCGGAAAAGCAAAATAAAATCCGGGTTCGGAAAGACATAGGAGATTCATTATTGTTTTTATAAGCTATTAAATGAAAAAAGCATCTGAGATCCGGCCGCTGGTTTCCGGGAATACATTCTGCGCTTTTCTGCGGGGTGTAAATGTAAAAGGCACCGCCATGAAAATGGCGGATGCCTGTTCTGTATTTGAAAAGGAAGGAATGGAAGATGTTTCTTCTGTCCTGGCTTCAGGAAATATCCTGTTTTCCGCCGGAAAAAGGGCGGAAGAATTAAGGGGAATTCTGGAAAACGCGATGTCTGAGCATTTCAGCTATGAAGCCTTTCTCTTTGTGAAAGATAAAAGGAAAGTGGAGTCAATTTTTAACTGTAATCCTTTCGAAGCTCACCCGGACTTTCACATTTACGGTTTTGTCGGAATTGATGGCATTGAGAAAATATTGATGGAAGAATTTCAAAAAGCGGGAAAGGCAGAAGGGGAGGAAGGCCGGATCGTGGAAGACAATTTCTACTGGCGGGTGCCAAAAGGCAATACCCTTGATTCGGAATTCGGAAAAATACTGGGAAGGAAGAATCTGAAAGACTCCTTTACTTCCCGTAACCTGAATACTTTTGAAAAGGTTTTGAAGAAAATGTGATCCGGTGATGAGCACTTTTAAGGAACTTATCCTCCGCTTCGGATTTTAAAGTAAGTGCCGGGATATGGATTAGTGTTTTAAAGAAGAGATCCCATTGATCAGGGAGTAGACTTTTTTACCCGGCAGAAGACTTTCCGAGATCCTGGCTGCACGGGTACTTTTATTTCCCGAAGTGCAGTAAAAAATAACTTCTTCGTAGGGCTCCAGTTCAGCGAAACAGCTTTCCAACTGATCGATGGGAATGTTTTTTCCGCCGATATGGAAATGCTGATGTTTTTCTTCGGTGCGTACGTCGATCAGGGCCACATTCGGCTGTTTTAGTTTTTCCTGAACTTCCGCCCAGCTAAGGTGTTTTACGGTAGAAGGGAGGGCGGAAGGGAGATCACGGGTTTGTTTTTTCAGTTGAATGATGCGGGTCTTACCGTCTGAGAGGTCGATCATCCACAGTTTTCCGGTTAGAAGTTCCCCCGGTTTTGTGAAGAACCTGAGCGCTTCGTTGGCCTGCATGCAGCCGACTATCCCGGCCAGGGTCGGAATTACTCCACCTTCCCTGCAATTGGGAACCTCAGCATGTTCTGCTTCGGGGAACACATCGCGGTAGTTGGCAGAAAAAGACCCGTCGGCCTGCTTTACATTCCAGACCGCCACCTGCCCTTCAAACTGGTAGATGGCCCCGTAAACCAAAGGTTTTCCGGATAAAACACAGGCATCGTTGATGAGGGCTTTGGTTTCAAAATTATCTGTTCCTTCTATGACCAGGTCAAAACCGGCTATCAGCTTTGTCACATTGGCCGAAGTCACCCGTTGGTTATAGATAAGGATATTAACCGACGGATTTTGCTGCCGTAGCTTTTTAGCGGCAGTTTCCGCTTTCGGCAGGCCAATATCCTGCGGGGTATACAGGATCTGCCGGTGAAGGTTGCTCTCGGATACGATGTCGTCATCGGCAATACCGAGAGTTCCGACCCCTGCCGCAGCGAGGTATTGCAATGCCGGGCAACCCAGGCCGCCGGCCCCGATCACCAGGACCCTGGCATTTTTTAACCGTTGCTGGGCCTCTTCTCCAAAGCCTGGCAGGGCCATCTGGCAATGATAACGCTCGTTCATTTTGTCAGTAGTTCTTTTGCTTTTCCCGCATCAGCCGGTGTATTGACATTCATCAGCGCATCGGTATCCGGGGGAGACAGGATGTTTACCGGGTGGTTCAACAGAACCTTTCGCGGACAGGTGATGTCTTTTTCCAAAGAATGTAACAGTATAGGATAACTCTGCGGTTCCCAAATGGTGATGAGCGGTTCAGGCTTACTGTCAAAAGGGCTTTCGAAGGTGGTGGCGATTTTCTCCGGATCCCGCTGTGCGATCAGGAATTGCAAAGTTTCTTCATTCAGCAAAGGCAGATCGCAGGCCACCACCAGCCATGCCTTGTCACGCTGTGAGCGCAGGGCTGAGAGGATCCCTCCCATAGGCCCCATATTCAGAAAGCTGTCGGGAAGCGTGGCATACGCATCATCGATTTCTCCGGCCTGGTCAAAACGGCAGGATATGTACACTTCACTGCAGAATTTTTTCAGCAGATCGGCGGCATGGTAACGCTGTTCTTTACCGTGCCATTTCATTTTGTCTTTGGCCTGCCCCATGCGCAGGCTTTTTCCGCCGGCCAGCACCAGCCCGTTAAGTTCCGGTATGTCAGTCTCTTTTGAAATCATGATTTCCGCCTGATTTTTCCATCAGCTTAATTTCTTTGATCACGATATCGTGGCTCAGCGCTTTGCACATATCATAAATGGTCAGTGCCGCAACTGACACACCGGTCATGGCTTCCATTTCCACGCCGGTTTTGGCTTCCACTTCTGCCGTGCAACGGATGGAGAGTTCATTTTTGTTGTCAACGGCGATGGTTATTTCGCAGTTTTCCAGGCCGATGGGGTGACAAAGCGGGATCAGTTCTCCCGTTTTCTTGGCCGCCATAATTCCGGCAATGACGGCCGTCTGAAATACCGCGCCCTTTCCTGTCTGAAAACCGTCTTTCTGAAGGGCCTGCAGAACTTTTTCGGGCAAGACTATACTCGCCCCGGCCGTTGCTTTTCTGCGGGTGATCTTCTTTTCACTCACGTCGACAATGGCGGGCTGACCGTCTTTCTTTAGATGGGTAAAATCTGACATGGGCTATTCTTCTTATACTATAAAAGGTTTATTTCGCGTTTTCGTTCCAATAATAGCTGTCGGGCGTAGGCCTCTGTCCGAACACTGCCGTACCGACTCTTAGCAGGGTTGCACCCTCTGCAACAGCAATTTCCAGATCGCCGCTCATGCCCATCGACAATTCCTTCATTTCCACCCCCGGGATCCTTAATGCCATGATCTCCTGCTGAATATCTTTAAGCCGGCGGAAACATTCACGTACTTTCCCGGCATCTGCAGTGAATAAGCCGATGGTCATCAGGCCTTTTATTTTCAGGGTTTTCAACTCGGCCACCTGCTTTACCAGATCAATGACCTGATCAGGGCTTGCCCCGAATTTACTTTCTTCGTTGGAAGTATTTACCTGGATCAATACATCCAGGGTCTTGTTCTGCGCCTGTAAGCGCTGATGTAATTTCTCGGCAAGCTCCCAACGATCGAGCGAATGGAGGCAGGAAACATCGTATTTTAGCAGGTCTCTGATCTTATTGGTTTGCAGATGCCCGATAAAATGGCTGGTATGCGGCACTTCTTTTAAGGCTTCATACTTCTCCTTAAGCTCCTGCACTTTGTTTTCGGCAATGAGTGTATGCCCTGCCTGTAAGGCTACCCTGATACGTTCGGCAGGAACGGTTTTGGTAGCCAAAAGCAATTGCACTTCGCCGGGGTCTCTTCCGCTTTCCCGGCAGGCATTGTTTATTCTTTCGCGGATATGCAAAAGATTGTCTAAGATATCATTCATGGCTCAAGTTGGTGTTCGGGACAATCTATCCGAAGGTCTGTAACGTGCAGGTTCTGATTGAGCAGGTTACAAAAATGCTTTTGCCCACCCTCAGACGGCCTGTAATAGGCACAGGTCATACACATTCGCTGAATGGTAATTATTTCCGACCTGTTCAGGTGTCGTATGATATTCAGTAAGCTGAAAAGCAGGTTTTCCTTATCGTCGGGGTGCAGCTGATCTACCGGTGTTCTGATCTCCTTTGTGAAAAGCGATGTTTTACCGGCGATTTCTTTGCCTTTCTTTGTCAGGTGGATGATATAGCTTCTTGTATCGTGCGGTTCATATTCTTTCGTGATCAGGTTTTTTTGTTCCAATGTTTTGATGGTATCGCTGATGGTGGCCTTGGTCATGTTAAACTCGTCTGCCAGGTAGCTTACTTTTCTTTTTTCATCGCTGTGATAAAGCAGAAAGATCAGCACCTGCACCTGTATAGGGCTTAATGAAAATTCCTTGCTTTCCTGCCATAACAAAACACGGAAAGCCTGCGCTATTCTTTCCAGTGACGCTACTATTTTGCTTTCGGCGCTTTGGTTCTGGTGGGCCAGGTCAAAATCAGATCTGTTCATTAAGCTAAATGTGTAAAAATGCCTCATAAAGTTAGCGATCCTAACAATATGAGGCAAATTTTTTAACCCTTTACGTCGGCGATAGAAGCGCCGAAGTTGATATGAAGTACATTGCCGTTCGGCGTTACCAAAGCCGGAACCGATTTTACACCGGCATTTTCCGCTTCTGCAATGCGCTTACGGTCTTCACCAATGTGCACAACTTCAACATGGTCTGCACCCACAAGATTAACGATGTCGTGCTCGGCGCTAACGCATACAGGGCAACCGGCGTGATAGAAAACTGACTTTACCATGATTTTACGGTTAAAAAATGAGTTGGCAATATTACCGTTGCAAATATAGTTAGGACAACTAACTATATAAAACATTTTTTAATTTTTTTCTATATTTATCCCTACATGGTGGCCTGAAAAATCAACCGGTGTATTAGCCGTTCCTGTCATTTTCAATGACCTGTTTTCCGGAGTTTATTGGATTATTTTTCTATCCGTGGGTCTGAAATACCTGGAAATACCGGTCAGAACGAGCAATAATAGGGGGCCAAAAAGTTCGGAAGCATTATCATTCACCGCCAGATGAGAAATAATTGCTCCTGACATCAGGAAGAAGAAGCCTGCATAAGCCCACTCCTTCAGTAACGGGAATTTAGGGAGGAGAAGGACGACTACCCCCAGCAATTTCCAAACACCGATAATGGTCAGAAAATAGCCCGGATAGCCCAACTCCAGTGAGGTCTTCTGTACTTCTTCTTCCAGCTTGATAAGCTGAACTATGCCCGTTGAGGTCATTCCCAATGCTAACCACAAAGTGGCAACCCAGTAGATGATCTTATTTCTCTTTGTCATATTTTTAATTTGTTTACGATTTCCTGTAGCCTGTTATGCGCCATATTGATGCCTTGTGCAAATGGCATTTGCAGCAATTGGTTTCTGAATTCCACCGACCTGAACACAATGTGCATGGTAAGCTTGCTGGTATTTTCCGTCAGTCTTTCAAATTCCAGGTATTCGAGCTGAACCGGAAAGGGCGTGTTCTCCATTTCAAATGTCCGCGTGATTTTTTGACGGGGTACAAATTCATGTATGGTTCCGTTGGCCCGAAAAACCACATTCCCATTGTAGGAGGTTTCAAATGCATAAGAACCGTGTTTTTTGTTTTCCAGCTTCAGTACTTTCGTTTCCATCCACTGTTCAAAAACTTCCGGGTCTTCATACGCTTTGAAAAGCAATTCCAAAGGCAGGTCAAATTCTCTTGTGATGATGATTTCCTGTTTGCCGTCTTCGGCGCTGACTTTTGTTTTCGGTTCCATATCTTTTATTTCAGTTTTTTCAGTACGGCTTCCAGCCTGTCAAAGCGGTCTTCCCATATTTGACGAAACTGGTTAAGCCATTGATCTATTTCTTTCATTTTGTCGACCTGAAGCTGATAGTAGATTTCCCTGCCTTGCTGTTTTTGGGTTACCAGCTCACATTCGGTCAGAATCTGGAGGTGTTTTGACACGGCTTGCCGGCTGGTGTCAAAATGTTCTGCTAGGGCATTGGGTGTCATGGCCTGCAATGCGATGAGTGTAAGAATCGCCCGTCTTGTGGGGTCAGCTATTGCCTGAAATATATCCCGCCTTGTTTTCATAACGCAAGTATTTGATTGCAAATATAGATGCAATTATCTGATTGCGCAAATTTTGACAATTTTATTTATGGTCTCTTCTTACACGAGAATCGGTGCAGACCCATTGTTCGCTGAAATTTCCGGAATCAGGGGCGTAAGCAGACCTTTCCGATGGGGAAAATAAAGAGCGTATGTGCTGTCAGGTCAAAGCGGCACATACCGCCATACCTTATATACTTCGCCCTTTTTAAACTCATTTCTTTCCAAAGGCAATTCCATGAACGCATCGGTCACCGGAAGGTGGGAAAAATCTCCCGAACCGTTGGTGTCCACTGTTTCGGCCAGGAGTTCGGCAGCGGAATTTACTGTTAGCTTCACCTGCGCAAAATACTGGAGCGGGTAGGGGAACCGGATGTCATTTTGTAGTACGGCATACACAGGGTTTGAAAAAGGGATGCCCAGTGATTTTTCCAGCCAGGGAATAAAGTACCGGTGCAGGCACATAAATACCGAAACCGGGTTCCCGGGAAAGGCAAAAACCGGTTTTCCCTGCTGCGTTTTACCGAACCAGAAAGGTTTTCCAGGGCGTTGTTTTATTTTGTGGAAAAGCTTTTCGATGCTGAGCTGCTCTAATGCTTTAGGGACAAAGTCGAATTTTCCCATCGAAACGCCCCCGCTCATCAGCAACACGTCGTATTCCTCCAGGCAGCGGCTGAGCGCTTTTCTGATTTCCATAAGATCATCGTTCAGGTGGAGCAGTTCGGCCCGAATCTTATACTTTTCAAGCGCCGCCTGTAGAACAATCCCATTGGAACGCCTTAGCTGGAAATCGTTGGGAACGGCTTCCGGGCTAACCATTTCATCGCCGGTAGAAATGATCACTACTTTTGGTAACTTTCTGACCCAAAAGGAGGTTTTTCCAATCGAGGCCGCTACCCCCAGGATTGCAGGCGTAATTCTCTGATGCGCAGGCACAAGGATCTCTCCCTGCTTTTTGTCTTTCCCTTTGGAATGAATGTTCTGTCCTTTTTTTATGGTTGACAGCTCCACCCGGATCCCGACCCAATCGCCGTTGATCAGGAGATCTTCATACCGGATGACCGTATCTGCAGACGCATCCAGGGAAGCACCGGTCATAATTTCCACACATTCCTCTTCAAGGGTAAGGGGCACCGGCGTTTCTCCTGCAACCCGGGTTGCCTTTATTCTGAATCTCCGGATTCCTTTTTCCAGGGCAGAAAACCGGATCGCAATACCGTCTACTGTCGGCCGGTGGAAAGGCGGCAGGTCACGGTCCGCCCGGAGATCTTCTGCCAGTATCCTGCCCGGGGCATTTTCATAAAAGATATCTTCCGCACCGTAGTCTGAACTATGCGAAAGAACGATGTCTTCTGCCTCCCGTACACTAATCATGTCCATTTTATCCGCCGATTGTTGCCATCGATTCGTAAACCTGGCGGGTTGGGGTACTTATTTTTTCTGCTTCCCGGCCGTCTTTCGGTTTTTTCTGAACGGCCCGGAAAATAATTTCTTTCAGTTCGTCATCTGATTTTGCGGCTCTCAATTCCGTTTTCATGTTTTTCCCTGAAGACTCATAAAGGCAGGTCCGGAGAATTCCCGAAGGGGTAAGTCTCAAGCGATTACAACTACCGCAAAACGAGCGTGTGTGTGCCGCAATGATGCCTATATTTCCCCTGAAACCGGGAACCCGGTAATTATAGGAAGTGGAATATTCCGGGTCGGGAATTTTTTCAATGCCCGGGAAATTATTTTTAATATGTTCCAGGATGTGCGGGAAATCCCATTTCAATGAAACCGGGTCTTTTGTCCCGTTAAAAGGCATTTCTTCAATAAAACGTATATCTACGGGAAGTCTTTCCGCGAGGCTGACCAAAGGAATAATGTCTTCCGTATTTTGTCTGTCCATGACCACGCAATTGATCTTCACTTTGATCCGGTGGGCCAGCAGCGTATGAATTGTGCCCAGCACCTTGTCCAGCCCGTTGCGTCTTGTGATCCTGAAAAAGCGCCCTTCGTCCAACGTATCCAGGCTGATGTTCACCGACCGGATGCCGAGCGTTTTCATTTCAGGAATAAAGGGTTGGGTAAGCAGCCCGTTGGTGGTAAGGGTGAGCTCCTGAAGTCCGGGCAGGTGCGAGATGTTTTCGAGCAACGGCAGAAGATCTTTGCGCATAAAAGGCTCACCGCCGGTGATCCGGATCTTACCCACGCCCATCTCTGTGAAGAGCCGGCAGAGTCTCAGCATTTCACCGGGCGTCATCAGATCTTCCTGCGGGATCCAGGCCAGGCCGCTTTCCGGCATACAGTAGGTACAGCGGAGATTGCAGCGATCGATAACAGCCAGCCGCAGATAATTGATCTTCCTGCCGAATGAGTCTCTTAACACTTAGAGCATGTTTAAATCGTAGGGTTTACAGTCCTTCCATCTTGATCACATTCACCGGGCAGGCGCGCATGGCCCTTTCGTTTTCTTCCACCTCATCGGGGCGGATGGCCACCTGGTATACCCCCTTTTTTTCTATTCCACCGAGCAGTACGGCCTTTCCGTCTTTCTTAGACATACGCCAGCGTTCATAGGCAATTTCCACACAGGCATTGCATCCGATACAGCGCTGCCGGTAATGAAAGAGCTTAGGCATGCGCTTCCACTATTTTGTAGAGCTTATCGGAAGGACGGATCTTTTCCGCGATCTTCAGGGATATGGTATTTCCTTTTCCGGCTTTTTGTACCGGATCTCCCGTGCCCAGGCGGATCTCATCGGCCACGGCTTCGACCAGTCCGGTAGTAGGGCCGGTAACGATCAGGCGGTCGCCCACGTTGATGTCATGACTTTCCAGCAGGAATTCGCCAACCCCTATCTTATCAAAGTATTTCACCCCTTTACCGATATAGATCTTTTTGGTGGTGGCCACCGAGCCGTGAACATTGCTCCATTCGCCCATTTTACGGCCCAGATAGTAGCCGTCCCAGAAGCCGCGGTTATAGACCTCACTGAGCTTTTCTTTCCAGGCTTCTACTTTTTCAGGGGTGTAATTACCCGCTTCGAAGGCATCAACGGCCTCACGGTAGCATTGTGTGGTAGTGTACACGTAATCGGCGGCTCTGCCCCGGCCTTCGATCTTCAGCACCCGAACCCCCGCTTCCAGGATCTTATCCAGGAAGTCAATGGTACAGAGGTCTTTGGCCGACATGATGTATTCGTTGTCTATCTGCAGCTCTATGCCTTCCTCATCGGTTACGGTGTATTCTCTGCGGCAATTCTGAATGCAGGCCCCGCGGTTGGCAGACGCATTGTGCGAATGGAGGCTCAGATAGCATTTTCCGGATACGGCCATGCAAAGGGCGCCGTGTGCAAAGATTTCCACCTGTATCAGCTCACCTTTCGGGCCGCGGATATCGTTTCGTTCAATGGTCTTTACAATATCCCCCACCTGCTTCAGGGTAAGCTCGCGGGCCATAACCATCACATCGGCGTAGTCGGAAAAAAGCTCTACGGTCTCGATGTTGGTGATGTTCGATTGCGTGCTCACGTGCAGTTCCATGCCTGTTTTACGGCAGTAGTTCATCACGGCCAGATCGGAAGCGATGACGGCGGTAATACCGGCTTCTTTGGCCTTGTCGATGATCCTTCGCATCAGGGAGATGTCGTGATCGTAGATGATCGTATTTAAAGTGATGTAGCTTTTAACCCCGTTTTCGTTGCACAGCCGGGCCACTTCAGGCAGGTCATCTACCAGGAAGTTATTGGTTTGCCGGGCGCGCATGTTCAGCTGCTCCACCCCGAAATACACGGAATCGGCTCCGGCCTTAATGGCCGCCACCATGGCTTCTTTTGACCCGGCGGGTGCCATCACCTCAAACTTAGTGCTTCTCTTCATTACTTAACGGGATGCGTATTTTTTACAAAATTACTATAAATTACAGAGATAGTAACAGATATCGAAGGGGAATGGTGCCTGAAAGGTGTAAAATCATTAAATTTGAAATTATTAAACCCTTATCCAAAAATGAACAGGGAGTCTTTAAACAGGATTGCAGCTATCGTGGCCATATCCTGCGGCATACTTTCAGTGAGCTTACTTATTTTAACCGCCCCTGACCTGCGGCTTCAAACCTTACTCTCAGGGAAGTTCATCATAGGGCTGGTAATGATAGCCATCGGTATTTTTGCACTCCGGGTGAAACGGAAGTAAATGATTCAGGGAAGGTAGCCATACCGCTTTAATTCTTCCGGATCATCAAACGGCCTGAGCGACCCGGTGCTCATTATATATTTTTGGGTGGATATGTCCAGTACATTGCGGTAGTCATGATCGGTAAGGATAATGCCTTTGCCCTCCCGGGCGGCAGACCGGATGATCTCCTTTACTTCATCTTTCAGAATAGGGGATAAGCCGTTAAAAGGTTCATCCAGGATGATATAGGGAGTGGACCGGTTCAGGGTGAAAAGGATCTCCAGGTAACGGACCTCCCCGCCGGAAACCTCCGAAAAGGTGGTATTCAGGATGGGCTTAACTACAGGGTGCTCAGCGAGATGGTCTGCCGCCATCAGGCTCAGTACCGTCCGGACCTTCAGATGGCCCGGTACGAAGCTGTCCTGGTAGAGGTAAGCTATTTTAGAAGGCCTTTCTGACCGGTTGATATACACTTTTCCGTCTATCCGTACATAGGCATGATCTGCCGGCATGCTTCCGAAAATAATTTTTAGCAGCGTGGACTTCCCCGAACCGTTCCGCCCCAAAATCCCCGTGATCCCGCCCGGTGAACAGGTCAGGTAAACATCGGAAAGGATTTTTGCGGTGTGAAAATATTTTACCACACTGTCTACATGAAGCTTTTTCATTTTATAAGGGAAATAAGGATGAAGATAGTAAGTGTAATCCCGCCTGTAATGAGCCACAGCCGGCGTTTGATCAGGCCCAGATTAGCGTAGAAGTAGTACTCCTGGGGGCGGTTCAGCTCATAAAAGAACAGGTGCACGAAAGGAGAAAGGAAAGCATAGGAAAAGCCGAGAAAGACCGGGGAAATTTCGTCTGTCAAACCACCCGCCAGCAAGCCAAGCAGGCCGGTCAGTATCAGGCTGTACAGAAATATTTTCCGGTAGAAGATCCACCAGGCCCTGATCTTGATCATGCAGAAGTATTTTTTGTCAAGATAAGAAAAAAAACATGAGCTGAGAGCTATTCACTTTGTGATTTATACGCCGGTCGCCCGTATCCTTTCCTCTCAGAACTATTATTGATTTAAAAGTTGCGTGAACTTAGCTTTTCTTGGGCAGTTTTCTAATTAAGCGAAAACAGTGACTTTAGTCGGTGGAATGGGTCACCCGGAAGCACGGGCACCGGAACCCCGCTTTTCTTATCGCACATTCCAGTGCATTTATATTTTGGTAGTTCGGGCAAACTACCGAGATCTCCTTCGTTTCAAAGTCTACATTAAAACTCCCTATCCCTACGTTTTTCAGTTCACACTGCAGCTTCTCCAGGTGCTGCACGGCTGTATTTTCGGTAGTGAAAATGATCGTTCTCATGGATATAAAAGTTCCGGGTTTGGAGACGCAAAATTTTGCATCTGTTCTTCGTTCCGTATTTTACTCAGTTACGATTCGCCAGGCATCCATGGATCAGGTTTTTTATGCTGGCGGACTCGATCACTTCTATAAAATTTTCCAACTCGTAAGGAGTAAGGATCATCATCGAATCGGAATCTCCCAGGTTTACATAGATTTTCTTTTCATGCAAACCGTAAGCGTCACCCTTTATCCGCAGGTGATATAAATAATTGGCAAAAGACTCAAATTCTTTCATACTCATGCCGAAAAGCGAAGTGCCAAAGGCAATCTGAACTTTAGAGCAACTTTCGCATCGGGCCACATAACCGTGAAAGTTGGAAACCAGAACTCGGTGTTTACACATGTTTATTTAGACTCTGTATAAATAATGAGACAAAGGTAGAAGGTAGCTTTTTACGAAGCAAGTATTATTTAGAATTATTTTAAATAATTTATTTTCAAACGCTCTGGTAGTATTTAAGAGGTAGGATATTGAGGCTTTAGTGGGGCTGTTACTCCAGGCCGGTTCCGGCAAAAGCCAGGCATTGCATTGCTGCCAACCCCCATTGTGCCACGGCATTGGTCGATATACCATAACCTTCTTCCACAGGATTAAGTACTTCCGGTCTTTTCAGTTGTATCCGCTCTGCAGAGGGTTTCTTTACTCCGCCTTCTCCTTTAAAGAATTCGGCCCATGCTCTTTTTGCCAGGTTTTGATCTCCTGTTTTCCAGGCGGCATAGGCGGTCAGCCGTGCATGGCCCTGTTGAAGATTCAGCTTTTTCAGTTTTTCACCAAGCCGGGCTTCCTGCTCTTCGGGTGATGCGTTATATAAAGTACAGTAATCCAGCCAGGCCTTTTCAAAGGCCGGATCTCTTAGGGCTTCAATCAGTTCAAAGCAAATTTCGGGGAGGCCAAACACGGCACTCAGGTGAGAAACAGCTATATTGCCGGTTTTGTCGATTTCAAACTCACCGGTTTGCAGGTTCATGAAGGAAATGCCGGTAAAGAAGCCTCGGGGTTGCGCAGTTATGGTTCGCATGCTGTTAAGGAGCCGGGTTTTCATTCCGGGGTTTCGGGTACGTTCCCACTCGGTAAACCAGGCGCCGGCAATGGCTCCCCAGTCGGTTCCGAAACCCACACTGGCTACCTCTGTATCTTCGGTATTTTTTGGTACATCAGGGTTCACTTTACGGATAGGAACCACGGATTGCAGGGTTTTGACGGCATCGATCTGCTCTCGCATGAGGTCACCGGTTCGTTCATCAGCGGTGAGGTAATAGTAGTATCGTCGGTTAACGGCTGTACTGATCCGCAGTTGTTTTGCGCTGCAGCCCCAGTGTAAAACATTATGACGGGAGCCCAGCGGGCTGAAGCGCCCCAGGTGATGAACGTCTACTTCCCCGGTATGGCGGGTCATAGCTTCCGCCATGCGGAAAACATCGGCGCGGCCGGTACTCAGGAAATAGGTCCATAACCAGATATCGGTGGAGAGTTCTGAATTGTCCCAGGCATAACCGCCCACATCGTATCGCCAGACGTGGCGGTCTTCATCATAGCTATGCATTACATCTCCGTAATTCCAGAAACCGTACCAATGGTGCTGCTCTACCTGGTTTTTGTAGAAATCAAAGTAAAAGTCGAGCTGTTTTTCTATTTCTCCGCGTTTTCGGCCAGTAGCAGACGGAATGCTAAAGGCCCGTCCGAAGGCACCTGCTTCCTGCATATGGTGGGGTGTGGCCGTGATACCGGCCGGGTTTTGGATTTCTTCTGCAAAATTAGCCAGATCTTCATGAGAAGGAGTGGTATCAAAGAGTTTCAGGCTTAGTTCGCTGGTGCGGGCTACGCCCATGGGTGTGCCGAATTCGGGTTCATAGTCTTCATAGTTGATCTCCAGCCCTTCCAGTTGTTTGGCGTGGGTGTCCTGCCCCATGCCGTCATGGTAAAAGCGCAGGTCCATGGGGGAGGAGAGGGGCGCCCACAGCCACAGGAATACCTCACCCGTATCAGATTGCGCATGGCGGATATCCAGCTGTGCCGGATGACTCTGCCAGAAGTTCCGGATACCGAAGGCCAGTCCTCCCGAAGGCGAACCGAGGTAAGCGGTGCCTGCAGAACGTTTGCCGTAACCGGCCTGTAACCATCCATGGCCATTTTTTGTTCTTTTTCGGATCTCAAATGCATCAGCAGCTGACTGGTGCAGGGTATAGTCACCAAATGCTGCTATGTAATCCATACGGCCGGATACATTGGCCGGGAATGTATCAACAGGGGGTGTTTTCTGACCACCGATCTGTGCATCACGCACTTCTTTGCCGGGATCTCGCCTTAGCCCGGTAAGCCCTCTTACTGCCTCTGAAAAGACGCCTTTTTCTTCCCCTACAAACCTGATGTGCCGGTTGTGAAGCTCTTCCCCCTGAAAACTGACATCGAATTTCAGACCCAGACCACCGATAAAGTCGCGGTTCTCGTCGGCATCAAAAATGAAAGTGTGGATAATTTTAATACATTCGCTCCCGGCATAAAAATAGAACCGTACCACAAAGGGCAGAATGCTTCTATCCTCCTTGTTTTTGTGGGTACCTTCCAGTTTAATGGTGGCCCTTAGCGGACCTTTCTGCTCTATCGTGACGCACGAAAGCTCACTTTCAAAAGCCTCTGTGTGAACAGGTATGCCGGGTTCGTGGTCGGGCTGATTACGTACAAAAGCCAGCAGTTTGCCCTTGCCGGAGATCATTTGCCCGTTTCTCAGCAATGATTCGACCAGGTGTGTGCCCTGACGATTGATCACAGCCTGCAGAGGACCGGTATGAATACGGATTTGCGTAGCATCTTCCGTAACGGAAATTTGGGAAGAGGGTGGAGCAGCGTTTTCCTGGCGAAGTACGATCTTGTTACCCAGTACTACATTGCCTGGCAAGGCGTGGGCAGTCCATTTTAAGCTGCCGTCGGGCCAGAAAGCCAGCGGCCAGGTTTGTACGGCCGATTCCCCTTCGTCTCCCCTTACCATGAATTGTTTAAGCGTCTTCATCACCCCTTTAGACCAGGGTACACCCCAGGTAACACCCTGGTTTTTCGCACAGGAACCCAGCCAGGCCAGCTCTGCCTCAGGTAAGGCACTTGCCGGTGGATCAGGGAAGCGGGCCAGGGAAAGCCCGGCGAGAGTCAATGAGCTGTTTTGTATAAATTGTCTTCTGTTAAGCGATATGTCCATGTCTTATTTTTTAAGTTTTGATGCTTTAATTTTTGTGAAAGGAAAAATGTACAATTTATGATGAAGTTTATCCATTGATGGGCAGATGGCGTTGGGCCAACTTTGCATTATCAAATTTACTTAAATAATTATTAAAAATGAACAGAAGATCAACAGCCGTATGGAATGGTACGGTAAAAGAGGGGAAAGGCCACCTCACATCACAAAGTCAGGCACTGAATGCTACTCCTTACAGCTTTATTTCAAGGTTTGAAGAGGGTACAGGTACCAATCCTGAAGAATTAATGGCCGCAGCCCATGCCGGTTGCTTTACCATGAAGCTAAGCCTTGATCTCGGGACAGCCGGTTTTGTGCCTGAGGAATTAACTACTACCTCTGCGATTTCACTTGAAAACGGGCTTATTTCAAAATCTGCTCTTGTAGTATATGCAAAAGTACCCCATATAAGCCTGGAACAGTTTTTGGAAATTGCTAAAAAGAGCAAGGAGACCTGCCCTGTGAGTAAAGCGTATAATCTTGAGATCACTCTTGAAGCTAATTTAATATGATCAAAAATTAATATTTCAAAATTTTAAAGAAGAAATGAAAAGTTTATTATTCACCGTTGCCATTTTTGTTTTACTATTTGGTAACAAAGTGCTTGCTCAAAGCAAAAGACACCCCGCATCTTATGGGAGGGCTGAATATATCGAAGTAGAAAAAGGGGTCAAACTTCATGTTACTGACCTTGGCGAAGGAAGGCCCATAGTGCTCATACACGGATGGCCCCTGAGTGATGCGATGTACGAGTATCAGTACCAGTATTTATCGCGCAAAGGTTTCAGAGTTATTGGAATTACCCTTCGTGGTTTTGGTAAATCAGACAAACCTTACGGCAAATACGATTTTGATGTTTTTTCAGATGATATAAAAGTTGTTTTGGAAAAACTAAATATAAACAATGCCGTATTGGGTGGTTTTTCAATGGGGGGTGCGGTTGTTATTCACTATATGGCTAAATACAATTCGGCGCATATCAGTAAATTGGCTTTATTTGGTGCGGCAGCCCCTTCCTGGAAGCAACGGAATGATTTCCCTTATGGTATATCGGATGCCGATGCCGCCGGACTTATCCAGAGTACACTGACCAACAGACAGGACCTGATTGCCGGTTTTGGAGCGGGTTTTCCTGCCAGAGAAGGTAACATCTCAAAAAACATGGAGAAATGGCTTGAAAATATCAATCTGGAGGCTTCTCCCTATGCTGTTACGGAGTCTATTTCTGCTCTCAGGGACCTGGATTTACGCCCTGTACTTTCGAACATCACCGTGCCGGTAGCCATATTCCATGGTGTCTACGATAAAAACTGCCCTTTTATATGGGCAGAGGAATTAAACAAGGGTTTGAGAAATTCCACTATCATCAGGTTCGAAAAAAGTGGTCATGCCCTGTTCATTGAAGAAATGGAAAAGTTCAATACTGAACTGGAGAAATTTTCAGCTGATTAATCACTTTAGCGAAGGTGTACAAAAAATACACGAGTCACTGCGTTGCATTAAAGTCCCGGTCACATACCATATTATGCCTCCGGCCTCACCCTCTGTGCATGGCGCTTGACACTTTTTTGAACACCTTCGCTTTTTCCAATGTAAGGAGATACGTTGTGAACTGTCGGATCATTATGATCTCCTTTGTTATCAAAAGCCAAAAAATATCTATTTTTATTCCTGCCAAGATTTTAATAATATGAATAACAATTTATTTCAAAAAGAATTAAAAACATTCGGCTTTTTGTCTATTGATAATACCAACCGGGAGTTGCTTAATTCGAATGAATTTCAGTCTTACATTCGTGTGTTGTATGTAAACAAGGGATGCAGGCTGGTATATGACTTTACCGAATTTGAAACAAAGAATCCTTCTCTTTTCTTTATAGGCCCCAATCAGCACCTGCATGTGAAAGAGATCGGTCAGCGGGAATGTTACTTTATTTATTATAATAGAGATTTTTATTGTATACAACTGCACGATGATGAAGTGGCATGTGACGGATTGCTGTATAATAACGTGTATAATATGCCGCTTGTTACCTTGGAAACTGAGGAAGTCGGTTTTTATAATTACCTGTATGAGCAAATGGATGCAGAGTTTGCACTTAACGATATTTCGCTGGAAGAAATGATACGAACTTATTTAAAGCAGATTTTTATAAAAGCCGTGAGACTATGGAAAAAGCAAAATCTTGAAAAGGAATTGACAGATCATAACAGAGATTTGGAATTTTTCAGGAAGTTTACGATTCTGGTAGATGCCCATTATACTGAAAAACATACCGTGGCTGACTACGCCGGGTTAATGCATATAGCTCCAAAAACCATTACTAATAAATTTAAAAAGCTCGGGCTTCAACAACCTAACGAAATCATTAAAAAGAGGATTGTATTGCAGGCAAAGCGTCTACTGGTGCATACTGAAATGTCGGCCAAAGAAATCAGTTACCAATTGGGATATGATGACCCGGCCTATTTTACCCGGCTCTTTACCATTAAAACCGGAGAATCGCCTACCGGCTATCGATCAAAATATCTATTCAAGAATCAAAGTAAATAAACCCCTGTGCCTGGTAACAGTGTTAGGATGAAGAAATTTATAGCTTTTACTGTAAATCAACTGCCGCGCACCGCAACAAGGAGATAACATGGATTCGTTATACTTAAATTTCCGGAAATGAAAATACATCACCTGCGAAATGCCACTTTGGTGGTTGAAGTTGGCAACACAGTAATTTTAGTTGACCCCATGCTTGGCAAAATAGAGGAATCAGGCCCAACTTTTACATTACTGATGGGTAATGTAATGGGCTATTTCATAAACATATCCTGGCGAAAAGTCAATTTACTTAAGTGCGGATACTATTTATACTGATGCAATACATAAAGTGCTGTCAGAGCTAAAGCCTGATATTTCTGTATTGGCCTGCGGTACGGCTCAGTTAGACATCTTCCAACCCTTACTTATGCGAATAGACGATATACTGAAATTCGTAAGCAATGCGCCCGGAAGTGTTATAGCCAATCACCTGGAAGCTGTTAATCATTGCCCAACCACCCGGTTTCAATTAACTGAAGTGTTAAAGAAAGCTGGTTTGTTACATAAAGTGTTTATCCCGGATGATGGTGAAAGTAAGCGGTATTGATTATCCTGCTATTATTTGCGGAAGTAATATAGGAGACCTTTAAATTATTTAAGTTTTGTCCCGTACAAAGAAAGAAAACAGCCCGTCAAAGCGGGATAAGAGGTCCCAGATTTTACGGTTAGGGTCAGTGCCTGCTTCGGCGCAATCGTATTCTTTTAAGGAAGTGTCAAGGATATCGGCCACTTTATTCAGGAAGAAAACCCGCAACAGCCACCGGAAAGGCAAATACAGCTTTTCAAAATAATAATGCCCCCGGATCTCGGCACCTAATGATTTTGCCCTGATTTTAAGCGGTCGTTGATTCACTTCTTCAAAGTGTCTTTTTAAACCTTCGGCAAGCTGACTGACTCCTTTCACCGGGTAGTTCCTGATCAGCCGGTGCAGCTCCGCATCGCTGATGAGGTGTACACCTGCTTTTGTAAGTGAATAGGTAATAGTACAATTAAATATAATAAGGCTAAACAATACCGGGGTTTTTCTATATGTAACGCGGGATTAAAGAATTTATGTTCCTCCAGGGTGAGGATTCAATTTTCCCGGCAACGTTTCGTTATGTGTATAAAATTCCATATTTTTACACATAAATTTAAAAAGTATCCCGATGCGCACTAATATTGAATTAGATGAACAGTTAGTCAGACAGGCCTTGCAGATCAGTGACTTAAAGACCAAAAAGGACGTGGTACATGAGGCTTTGAGGTACTATGTTGCCACTTTAAAGCGTAAAAAATTACTTACATTAAGAGGGAAAGGCGCCTGGGAGGGTGATCTGGATCAAATGCGTAGTTTATGAAGGAATCCTTAATTTTTGATACTTCGGTTTGGATCGACTTCCTGAATAAAAAAGAAACAGCTGAATCCACTTTGTTAGAAGAATACATTTCACTTGATGAAGAGGTGTTTCTTGTTCCCGTTATCCTGCAGGAAATTTTACAGGGAATCCGGGATGACAGTCTATATGCCCGTCTCAAAGAAACCCTGTCATTTTTCACATTATTGGAATTACCGGCGTATGAAAGTGCTATTGGGGCAGCCGATTTATACAGGTCATTACGCAAGCAAGGCATTACTATTCGTAAAAGTAACGACTGCCTTATCGCATACTATGCTATTTGGTTTTCAATCCCAATCGTACACACCGACCGGGATTTCGACCCTATCAGTAAACAATCGGGATTGAAGGTGGTAAAACCCGGCTAATAGTTTTTGCCCGTACCAAACTACACTGTTCTTTCAGCATCACCCTCACCCGTTTCCACCGCCGGCCCTGTTTTTTGCATCGTCGGCGGATGAACTCTGCCGCGCTGCTTTTACATTCTGATTACCGAAATTATAGGTGAATGTCAGCGATACCCGCCGGGCATTCCAGCGGTTGGAGATCTTCAGGTCCACGTCGCCGTTTTCAACATACCCCTGGAAGAAAGAGGTGAGGAAGAGGTCGTTGACATTCAGCTTGAGCTTGGCCTTTTTGCCGGGAAAGGTCTTCTGGATTCCCGGATTGAATGCGTGCTGTGGTTTGGTTTGTATGAATACACCATAAACGCCCGGTGAATAATACCAGTAATTGACCTCCGCCGACCAGTTTTTGGGCAGGGTCAGGGTGTGCGTGGTGTTCACGCCTGCCATAAGACCGCTGTTGTTCAGTGCATTCCCTGAAACATCATTGTCAGTATAACGATTATGGAAAATATTGAAATTGTTTTGGGTGCTCCACCATTTATTGATTTTCACCGGAACGGAGAAAGTAGCCGAAAAGCTTCTCAGACGGGCGAGGTTCTGATTCTGCGAGATATTGACACCAGTGGCTGCCTCCTGCATGATCACCTCATTGATCATGTGACGTGTATCGGCATAGGCCATTGTAGCCGAATACTCCCCCCTGAACGTGTAGGTCATCTCATTGGAGTTGGTAAACTGTGGTCTGAGGTCAGGATTTCCCATCACATAAAAGTAAGGATCCAGGTAGAAGATGAATGGATTCAGGTTACTGTAATTGGGCCGGTCGATCCTTCTGCTGTAGGAGTATTTCAGCGAGTGGTTCTCCGCCATGTTATAGTTGACAAACCCGGTAGGAAAGATGTTCAGGTAGCTTCTTTTGTTTCGCTGATCCATAGTAACCGAGTTTCCGTCCGAAACCGTATGTTCAGCCCGAACCCCTGCCTGGAATGACCACTTGCCTTTCTGGTAGCCTGCACTGGTGTACAGGGCATTGATGTTTTCTTTGTATTGGAAGTGGTTGGAGCGCTTGACATTGTTTTGCCAGGCACCTTCAAGGAAGTCTTTGTAGGTAAAATTGTTGTCGGCATCCACAAAGGTGGTTTTTGCGCCGAAGTCCAGCTTAAACTTGTTTTCAAATGGCAGGCTAAAGTCGAGTTTGGCCGAGTAAATATTGATGTTTGTAGGCTGGATCACCCACTGACGGGTGACAGAGTCGGGTATAGCGGAGCTGCCATAGTAGTTATTGGTGAAGACCTGGTCGGAGGTAAAACGATAACCGCTGTAATCGAGGTCAAAGGAAATTTCTTTTTCTTCGACCTTATGCCGGATGCTGAAGTTGGAGGAGAAGTTCTGATTATCCATTTTTCTGCTGCTTCCTGGGATGAGGGTGGTATTGATCATCTCACCGCCCGATGTCCTGTTTATGGCCGTATTTCCTTTGCTGATCATGGAGCCGTCCCACAGGTTATAGTCGGTCTGAAGTCCGATGGTGGTATTTTCGGTAAGAAAATAATCGGCCCCTGCCTTCCCGTAGTAGAATACCCCGCCGCCTATTCTCTGGGTATACTGGTCGAAATCGGTGCGGGTATTTTCAAAATATACAGTCCGCCAGAAATGGTTATCGTTGTACCAGCGGTTTCGTCCCGTGCTGACGTTCCCGAAAAGGTTCCATTTGGCATTCCGGTGATTCAGGTTAAGGTTAAAATTGCCCCGGTAGAGGTCCTTGGTCGAGTTTTCCAGTATTCCCGTTCCCGTAGAGGCGCTGAGGGTTCCGTTGGTTCCGTAGATCTGGTTCTTTTTCAGGCGGATGTTGATGATCCCCGAATTTCCGGCCGCATCGTATTTTGACGAAGGGTTGGTGATGATCTCAATGGAAGCGATCTGGTCGGAAGGCAGGTTGCCCAGGTATTGAGCCAGTGCCTCCGACGACATAAAGCTGATCTTTCCGTCGATCATGACCACCACGCCGGATTTGTTCCTGATCCGGATCTGGTCATTCTGCCGGTCAACAATCACCCCGGGCGCCTTTTCCAGGATTTCGAGGGCAGTACTTCCACTAGCGGAGATGCTGTTTTCCACGTTCAGCACCATTTTGTCGAGATGTTGCTCAATAAAAGGCTTTTTAGCGGTGACCTGCACTCCCTGCAGTTGGGTGGCCGATTCCTTCATACCTATGTCGGTAAAATTGACAGCAGGATTTTCTTTGTTGATAACAAATACGGGAGTAAAGAAATCGTCATACCCTACAGACGACACTTTCAGGTAATAGCTGCTGCTTTCCACGTCTTCTATTAAAAATTTTCCGTCCGCTGCTGTAGCTACAGCCTTGTAGAAAGTACTGTCGGCAGACTTGTACAGGAATACGTTGGCAAAAGGAAGCGCTTCCCCGCCGGAGCTTTTTACATTTCCGGATACCTGGAATGTATTCCGGGCCATCGCCAGGCCGGATACCAGCCATAAGGTGATAAGAATAATTGATCTGATCATTTTTTAAGTAATAGTTTTTCTGAACTCCCTTCTTAAAGTGTGGAAAGTGCCGGCCTGTGTTGCATGCCACAGGCCGGCTTTATGCTAACTTTTTCATATTTTGTTTTGCAAAAGTACGCTTACAAAACCCGGCAATTTCTTAAAGTAAGTTAATGCGTTCTTCATTTAAGGATTTTTAACTGCCCGGTGGTACTGTTTACAACGCTGTCTAAAAATTGTCAGTTGTTTAGAATTACTGAACGATATTTGAAAAGTTACAAACGGCTGCGTTATTTTCGGAACATCACCTGTCCCAATATGTTCCGTTGTGTTCATCCTCAATTCCTTGCATATTTTCAGATATCTACCCGTTATTTAATTTTGCGGATGAAGATACTGCCGAGAAGGGTTTTCATCATCACCTCTGGTCCGCCGCCATTCAGCGTTCCTGTCACCCAACGCGTGGCTTCTATCTTGGAATACCCTTTTTCGCTGGTACGTACCACCTTGGGCTCATCTTTCAGGAAGCCGACCTCAAAATCGCTGTAGATATCGCCCTGGTCGCTCTTGGCTTTTATATTGGCCTTAAAGGAGGTGGGAAAGCTGATGTCAATTTTTCCGTTTAAGGTCGAAAAAGCCATAGGCGTGCCCTGGGTGACCTGAGTAAAGGTAGCGATGATGTCGCCGTTGGTCGTGTTAGCCACTGCAGATCCTGAGACGTTATTGAGGAAGATCCTGCCGTTTAGATTAGATACCTCGAATTCGCCGCTGACGTTGTCTATTTTAATATCACCGGCATTGACCGTGCCCAGCTTAAAGGTCCCGTTTTCAGGTACATGCAGCGTAATGTCCACAACATTGAGGGGAAGGCCCGGGTTAATCTGTACCTTATTCGCTGCTTCTTTTACGGTAATATCAAAACCACCGCCGGAAGATATTTTGCGCATGCCCTCTTTCTGGGCAGCAGGGGCAGGTGACTTCCGCGAACCTGCTTCGATGATCAGCTCCTTCCCGGAATTTTTCACCACATGGATACCCCCTTGGACAAGGTTAAGCTCTACGGTATAAGGTTTCCCGGGCTGGGAAAGCTCCACTACGATTTTTTCATTCTGTGCCTGCAGCCTGGTGAATGTGGCCAGGAAAAGCAGGGCGAGGGTCATCTTGGTTTTCATAAGAGTAAGAAACATTTTTTATGATTTTTTCTTTATATATATGCTGCCGTTCAGCGTTTCAAAATTCATTTTATTTTCTCCTTTCCCGATCTTCAGGTGGGTATCTTTATTGAGCTTATAGGTAGTGCCGGAGTCGGATGAATTCTTTTTGACGACCGTTTGTGGCGCTACCTCAGCGTTTGGGAAGTCGGTATAGAAGTTTCCGTTCATACTTTTCAGTTTAATGTCAGCGGAAAGATCTCCGGGGTAGGTCGCGTTGATGGTCCCGTTCAGGGTATGGCAGGAGGAACTGGCGGCAGGCGCTACTGCATAGCTGACATCAATATCCCCGTTGATGGTATGGAGATCGGTCTGGCTGCTGGCATTATTCACGTTTATGCTTCCGTTAATATTATTGATTTTCAGTTTGCCGCTGACGTTGGTCACCTCAATTTTACCGTCATTGATGGTCGATAAGCGCAGGGATACGTTCCGGGGTACTTTGATGACGTAGTCCAGTTTTATGGTATAGTGGATGCGATTGTCCTTGTCGTGTTTTTTCCCCCGGGAAGGACGGGTATCATAAGGGGCTTTGGTATAGATGACGATCGTATCCTGTCTGGTATCTATACCCAATTCAAATTCCTTGTTTCCAAGCTCGACGTCCGCTTCTTTTTTGGCGGAGACGGTCTTGTCGATCTCCAGGAGAATTTTATTCCCGGAATAGCCTTCCACCCTGACGGAACCGAGCAGGTTATAGACCTCGATTACCGTATTGTTCGGGGCTGAGGGCAAAGAAATCTCTTTACTGATGTGCTCTCTGGAAGACTGAGCGTTAGATTGGGCACAGGAAATCACCACTCCTGCAAACAGGAGACTTATAAGCTTCTTCATAATTTTATTAATTTAAATGAGTATCTTTTGAATCGTTTGTTCCAGTTTATCTTTGACGGTACTGTTCAGATCGTCGCGGTTAAGCATATTCTTCAGGGGTTTTACCGATCTTTTTTCCTGAAGCCTGAGCATAACATCCGCCATAGCCGACTGCATAATGGGTGAGGTCTGCGAGACAATGGACTGCACTAAACCTTCTCTCACCCTGGGGTTATCGGCCAATTCGGTCAGGGCTTCCAGTGTCATCAGCCTCACGTTATCATTCGGGTCATGGTTGAGTGTGGATAAGAGGGCTTCGATCACGGTATCGTCTACATTCCGGATCTCGTTGGTCATACTTACCGCACGTATCCGTTCGGTAGCAGACGGGTTTTCGATCAGGGAAAGCACCATCATTTGCTTCATTTCACTTACTTCAGAAGACATACGGGCAATTTCCCGGTGATTCTTTTTATTGAAATAAAGTCCGACACCCAGGCCCACACACAGCATCATCATGGCATAAGACAACTTCAGCTGAGGCTGGAAATTCCAAAACTCTTTCAATTTGATAAGGAGGCCCGGGCGCGGGTCAGCCGCGTCTTTATAAACCTGCAAAGTGTCAAGGAAGCGACTTTTCACCTTATCATCCATCAAAGGGGGCTCTATCCTGCCCATCAGATCCCATAAGGCTTTTTCTTCCTCATAAGCCGCCCGGAAGTCAGGCTCACGGGTCAGCCTCTCTTCAAAGGCCTGTTTTTCCTCTGCCGGTAGTTGTCCGTTGATATAATCGATGATCTTTTCCATGTTTTAGTCTGCGAGTTTTAAATAAACGGATTTCAATTGGGTCATGGCCCGGTGTATCTTCACCCTTACATTGGCCTCCGAAATATTCAGGATCCGGGCAATTTCGCTATAGGCCAGCTCCTGGTACCGGCTTAAGACCAGTATTTCCCTGTTTTCTTCCGTCAACTGGGTTAAAGCCCGGTTTAAAAGGCTGACCTGTTCTTCTTTGTCTATCGTGCTCTCCACTGCCTCATCCGCTACTTCTCTGAATTCGTGTTCCAGAGGATCGGCCTGCCGTTTACTTCGTTTATGATAGTCGTTCAGTACGTTTCGGGCCAGATGGTACATCCAGGTTCTGAACTCCCCGTCTCCTTTAAAGGTATGGCGGTATTTCAGCATCCTGAGAAAAACATTCTGAACCATATCTTCGCTGTTTTCCTTATCGGCTGTCATCCGGTAAAGGAAACCAAACAGCGGTTTATAATGCCTTTCAAACAGCAAGCCCATCCGGTCCAGATCGCCGGCTTTCACTTTCAGCATCAGGGCATTGTCATTTAATGAGTTCAATAGCTTTTCTTGCAGGTTTTGTATTGTTAACTACAATGCGTCGGTTTTGTTACAGAAGTTTTTTGTTTTTTTTGCTATACAAGGTATAGAAGTCATTTAAGAGGCTGTAATAATAAAAGAAAAGGTCTCCGGGCAGGAGACCTTGAGAATTTAATCTCCGATCTTTTCGACGCGATACCCGATCTTTTTCAGGGAGTGGATAAGCTCTTCCACGTCGATGTCTCCTCCTTCTACTGTTAAGATCTTTTCAGGGTCTTCGGTGTCTACTGTCCAGGTTTTTGCCTGTTCGTTTAGAATCGGTGTTACTTTGGCTACGCAGGAGCTGCAATTGATGTTGGTTTTGAATTTCATTTTGTTTACCATAAGGTATATTAACGGTCCGCCGCTGCGGTACATATAGGTTTTTAAATTATTTTTCATTTAAAAAGAGGGGTTGAATGGTTAATGGTAAATTGTTAATGATGGATTCCAAATACCCATTTACAATTTACCATTAATCATTAACGATTGTTTTAAGCCTCAGGCTGTTCAGCACCACGCTCACCGAGCTGAATGCCATGGCAGCGCCGGCCCACATGGGGTCCAGCAGGAAGCCGTTGAGCGGGTAGAGGGCGCCGGCTGCCACGGGAATACCGATCAAGTTATATATAAACGCCCAGAACAGGTTTTGGCGGATGGCCCGGGCGGTATATTTTGATACACGGATCGCCTCTGGTATTTTGGTCAGGTCCGAAGAGATGATGGTCATTTTGGCCACATCCATGGCGATATCACTGCCTTTGCCCATGGCGATGCTGACATCGGCCTGTGCGAGGGCGTTGGAGTCGTTGATGCCGTCACCGACCATAGCCACCACTTTGCCCTGTTGCTGAAGCTGCTGCACAAAGGCGGCCTTCTCTGCCGGCAGCACATTGGCCTTGTATTCATCGATCCCGGTTTCAGCGGCTACGGCTTTGGCGGTCTGCTCGTTGTCGCCGGTAAGCATATACACGCTGATGCCGTCTTTGTGCAGGGTGTCAATAGCCGTTTTAGAAGTGGGTTTGATCCGGTCGGCAATGGCGATGGCGGCGAGAAGCCGGGTTTCATCGCTGTACAACACCACGGTGTGCGCCCGGTCCAGCTGATGATTTATCCAGCCTTCCGCCCCGGGGGAGAGTTGCACGGTCCGGTCATCGGTTAAGATCCGGTTTCCGATGGTAAAGGTTTTACCCTGGTACCGGCCCTCTATTCCCTGACCTGAAAGATTCTCAATCTCTATACCGTTCAGAAATACCGACTCTGCTTTCAGATGTTCTGCGATAGCGTCGGCCAACGGGTGCTCCGACGATTTTTCAATGCTGTAAAGGATATGGTTCAGTTCTTCCGTTTTTTCAACGAACCAGTGAAGGGCGGTCACGGCAGGTTTTCCTTCAGTAATAGTGCCGGTTTTATCGAGGATAACTGCATTGACTTTACGGGCCATTTCCAGGCTTTCGGCATCTTTGATCAGAATTCCTTTTTCGGCGCCTTTACCTACGCCCACCATGATGGCGGTGGGAGTAGCCAGGCCCAGGGCACAAGGGCAGGCAATGATAAGGACGGTAACAAAGGCAATCAGCCCCTGTGTAAACGCATGCTCTCCGCCAAAGATCAGCCAGGCCAGGAAGCTGATCACGGCGATACCTATCACCACCGGAACAAAAACAGCCGCGATTTTATCGACCAGCTTTTGTACCGGTGCTTTGCTGCCCTGGGCCTGCTCTACCATTTTGATGATCCGGGCCAATACGGTATCCCCACCTACTTTTTCTGCCTGAAACTGAAAACTGCCTTTCTGGTTGATGGTGCCCGCAAAAACCTTTTCACCCGCCGATTTGGCCACCGGAACCGGCTCACCGCTGATCATGCTTTCATCCACAAACGATACCCCTGAGGTGACCGCACCGTCTACCGCAATTCTTTCTCCCGGCTTCACCAGGAGTATGGCACCGGGCCTGACCGATTGGATGGACATTTCCATCTGGTGACCGTCGTCATGAACCACCGTCACGGTTTTCGGCTGGAAGCCCATCAGCTTTTTGATAGCGGAAGAAGTGTTTCCTTTGGCTTTTTCTTCCAGCAGCTTCCCTAAAAGGATAAAGGCAATGACAATACCGGCGGCTTCGAAATAGACGTGCGCATGAATGCCTTTGGAATGCAGGTAAGCGGGGAATAAGGTGATCAATACGCTGAAAAGATAAGCGGTACCCGTACTCACGGCTACCAGCGTGTCCATATTGGCGCTTTTGTGCTTTAATTGCTTCCAGGCTCCGGTGAAAAACTGCCGGCCATAGTAAAAAAGCATAGGCGTGGAAAGCGCCCACAGGATGTAGTTGGCATAGGGCATATCCATAAAAAACATACCGATGATAAACAGCGGAACCGCCAGGATCAGTGCTCCCGTTACCCGCCTTTTCAAGGCCAGATAGCTGCTTTCACGTACTTCTTCGAGGGTCTCCGATCCGGCTTCGCCCACCAGCAGGTCATAACCCGCTGCCTGCAGGGCCGATTTCATTTCTTCCGGCGTGATCATTCCGGGTATGTATTCTACCTGAGCCGTATTGTTGGCATAATTTACTTCGGCTTTCACCACGCCCGCCTGGTTATTAAGGGTGGCTTCGGAACTTCCGGCGCAGGAAGCACACGACATCCCGGTAACGGGCCAGGTCTTTTTTACCGTGGGTACGTGATACCCTAAATTCCGGATATGCTTTACCGCCTCCTGTACGGCTTCTTCCGGGTATTTTTTAGCTGTGATAACGGCCCGTTGATTATTGATCTCTATGCGGTGGGTTTCAATCTCTTTGATTTCACTTAATCCGTTATCAACAATGCGCGCACAATGCTCATTGTCAACATCAAGTAAGGGGATATGGAGAATAGTATTCATTTTTTTTCTGATTCAGGCTACAAAATTAACAGGATGTACGCAGGTTTTACTTACGGTATTGGCGCAAAGGCTTGTAGGATTTTCGTTTTAAAACTTTTTGATCAACTTAAAAAAACGTATATTTGAATTGAGCTAGAAATGAGAAAAGAAATGAATATAGGGGTATTGGAAAAAAAAGTTGAATTAATTCAGTGGCTTTCCTTGTTGGAAGACGGCGATGTTATAGAGAAACTGGTAAAGTTTAAAGAGGATTCAACAAAAGACTGGTGGGATAGTATTTCTACGGAAGAAAAATTATCTATTGAAAAAGGTCTGAAAGAAGCGGATAATAATGATTTAATTCCCCATTCGACGGTAAAAAAGCTTTATGAAAAATGGCTATAAAGTTAATTGGACACCTCATGCTTTAAATGAACTTCAACGTACGATTGAATATCTTGAACAGAATTTCACACAAAAGGAAATAATAAAACTTGTTCAAAAGATAGAAAGTATAACTGAATTAATAACGCATCATCCGAACCTGTTCCCGAGATCCGACAGGGCTAATATTCATCGTGTGGTTATTTTGAAATATAATAGCCTTTACTACAGGGTTAAACATGACCATATAGAAATTATTTCATTCTTTTCAAACAGACAAAGTCCGAAAAAAAGAAAAATTTAACTTTTTAGATGAATGCACTTTAATGCTGAAAATTGAAAACTTCACCAAAAGCTATTCCGGACAAAAGATCATTGCCGTAGACGAGTTGCTGATTCCCGCCGGTATCCATTGGGTCAGGGGGGTGAACGGTTCCGGGAAATCTACTTTTTTCCGATCAGTAGCCGGAATTGTCCCCTATGAGGGACGGATATCCTGGAACGGGATCGACCAAAAGACCCTACCGGTAGCCTACCGGCTGAAGGTAAATATGAGCGAGGCGGAGCCCCTTTACCCCGAATTTTTAAGCGGGTACGACATCCTGAGCTTTATCAATAAAGCCAAGCAGGGTAGCCGGGAGCAGCTGCAAGACCTGGCCGAACGGTTTGAAGCCCCGGCTTACTGGAAAAACCCGTGCGGAACCTATTCCAGCGGGATGCTGAAGAAGATCGCTATCATTTCGGCATTTCTCGGAAACCCCGAGCTGATCATCCTGGATGAGCCGTTGATCACCATAGACGTAAAGAGTGTAGGGGTTGTTTACGAGCTGGTCCGGGAATTTTATGAAGACAAAGGCGTTAGTTTTTTACTTTCCTCGCACCAGGATTTTATTTTTGAGAGCCTGCCCATTCGGCATTCTTACCAGGTAGAAAATCAAAGCATTTTTCAGGTATGAACAGGATCCTGTACCTGGCCCTTGTAAAGGAATACTACCGGCAGAATGCCATTTTCATTTTTGCGGTGATGATGTTTGCTTTCGGATTTCTGAGAGCAAGAGAGCATCTTACAATTATAGATCATGCTCTCAATAACCTTTCCATTCTGTTACTTTTCTGTATGATCTGGGTTTTGCATGGAGTAAAAGTAGTTTTATTTGTAGTAAGAGCGTTGTCATTGAAGCAGAATGAGTTTCTGTATCATCTTCTGGCATTTGGCCGCTTCAGGCGGTTTTTCTCTTTTCTGTTAACGGTATTCAGCCTGATACAGCTTACTTTTTTTTATTCTTTTGCTATGCTGGTCATTGCTTTTCAGCATCAGCAATGGCGTGCTGCAGGCATAGTAGTACTCGTTAATGTTTTTATTACATTTTGCGGCGCTGTCATTGTTGAATTAAAAATAAGAAGACCCAATAGTCAGCAAAATATCCGAAAGAAATATCTGTACTTTAATTTCAGAACCCCGCAGTTCCTTTTCTATCCCCGTTACCTGCTCACCCGGCAAACGGTGCTCCTTCTGATCACCAAGAGCTTCACTGCGTTTGTGATCATGGGGGGCTGTTACCTGTACCCTACAGATGATTATGATATCCGGCTAATCTCATTGGGCTGCCTTCTTGCGGCTTTTTCACAGAGTGTTATTCTGCAGAACCTGCATTTTTTTGAAAGGATGTATTTTGGCATCTATAAAAATATGCCTGTTCCCGGTCTCCGGTGGTTTCTGGATTACCTGCTGACCCTGGCGGTTATTCTGCTGCCGGAAGCGATGGTGCTGGCCCGGAATTTCCCTGCAGGTCTGAGCGTGACGGATGGCCTGATGCAATTCTTCTTCCTGCTTTCTGTTACGGTGATCCTTTTGCATTACCAGATTTTTGTGGCGGGAAATAATGAAAGCGGTTTCCAGGTGGTGTTTTTCTCCGGAGTGACGCTGGCCATTCTTGTTATGTTTAAAATCCCCGCATGGGCGTTTTCGTGGGCCGGACTGATCCTGGCTTACCTGATTTTGAAGAAGAGATTTTATGAGGTGGAGTAGGAGGCTTATGCCGTTCAGGGGGAAGTAGTGAAAGAACCGGACCCGTCGAAGAGCCGACAGGTCCGGCAATATTTATAAGATCTCAATAATATGATTCTTTTTACCCTTTCCGATCAGAATGTAGCGGTCATGCAGCAGCGCAATTTCCGAAACCGGCAGCTTGTCGTTTTGCTTTTTTTCCTTGTTAACACTTACCGCATTAGCCTGAATAGCTTTGCGGGCTTCGCCCTTCGACGGGTAGATCTCCCCGTTCGAAAGTACGGAGATCAACTCCAGAAGGTTACTTTCGACGGTAAGTTCCGATTTTTTTACCACCGTTTGAGGAACGCCTGCAAACACCTGCTGAAAGGTTTTTTCATCCAGGCTTTTCAGGGTTTCTAGGGTAGCTTTCCCGAACAGTACTTCCGAAGCTTTAACCGCGGTTTCATAAGCTTCGCTGCCGTGAACCATGACGGTCACTTCTTTTGCAAGCGCTTTCTGGGCCAGACGTAAATGGGGAGCCAGGGCATGTTCTGCCTCGATCGCCTCTATTTCTTCCCGGCTGAGGTAACACCCGTATACCCGCATCAAGCGGGGCAGGTCGGCGTCGTTCTGATTGATCCAGAACTGGTAGAATTCATAAGGACTGGTCAGTTCGGCGTCCAGCCATACGTTTCCGCCTTCCGACTTGCCGAATTTGGTGCCGTCGGCTTTGGTAAGCAGGGGCGTTGTTAAGGCAAAAGCCGAATAAGATGCATTTTCGTCGTTTTCGTTCTCCTTCCGCCGGATCAGTTCGGTTCCGGTTGTGATGTTTCCCCACTGATCCGAACCGCCCATCTGTAATTTTACCCCCCGGGTTTTGTAGAGGTGATAGTAGTCATATCCCTGGATCAGCTGGTAGGAAAATTCGGTAAAGGAAATTCCGGTCTCAATTCTTCTTTTGACCGAATCCTTAGAGCTCATGTAGTTGATGGTCAGGTATTTTCCTGCTTCCCTCAGAAACTGGAGGAAGCTGATGTTTTTAAACCAGTCGTAGTTGTTCACGATCTCCGCCGAGTTTTCACCGGCGTGAAAATCAAGAAATTTCTCCAGTTGATTCTTAATGGCCGCCTGGTTTTCCAGTAGGGTTTCTTCGGAAAGGAAATTTCTTTCAGCGCTTTTTCCCGAGGGGTCACCCACCATTCCGGTAGCCCCGCCCACCAGGGCCAATGGCTTATGGCCGGCCATCTGGAACTGCTTCAAAACCATGATGGTCGCCAGGTTGCCGATATGAAGCGACCGGGCGGTGGGGTCAAACCCGATATATCCTGTGGTGGTTTCTTTGTTCAGCTGCTCTTCGGTGCCGGGCATCATGTCCTGGATCATACCCCGCCACCTTAGTTCATCGATGAATCCCATTTCTAGTTTTTTTTAACTCCGAATTTTTTATTCCAGAGGTATTGTTCGGAAAAGGTATAGGAGGCGCTTATCTGGAAACTCCGGTTGCTGAATTCCATGGGCAGCTGGGTACTGGTTTTCAGCTCACTGACATTACGGAGCCCGTGTACGTACCGGAGGTTGATGCTGAAAAGCGAAAACATATCGAGCAGGTTGAACCGGGCGCCCACGATGATGCTTTCGTCATGCGCTTTTCCGGGACCATACGGCTTATTGAGGGTAGGGATCTGCGTCATCCGGTTCAGCGCCCAGCTCCTTTCATAGCCGGCCTCAATATAGAGGTGTTTGATGGGAGAATAACCCAGAAGCACGGGGGTGGAAAAATAACGGTACGTATTTTTCGCCGAAATGGGTTTTTTCATATTGGTTCCTTTGGCCTGGTAAATAAATTCAGGCTGAAGGCTGAATTTCCCGATATTAAGCCGTGTGAAAATCCCCCCCTGCAAGCCGAAAGACGGGCTCATGGAGTAGGTAATGGTATCGGCCGGCGAAATGGTAGAAAGATTAACCCCTGCTTTGGGACCAAACTCAAACAAACGGGGTTCGATCTGTGCCATGGCAGGAAGTGTGAACAGGAACAGTACAAGTATTCGTAAAGATTGCATTCGAAACATTTTTTGTTTTGAAACGGAGGGTTCCACTTAAAAAGTCTGCAAAGCTACAAAAAAATAGAGGATGAAGTTAGGAATTGAGCTATATTAGCACTTAAAAGAATAATGAAGGTGGAAATGGAGAAAGATGTATTTTTTTATTTTAAGAACGGAGTGGAACAAAAGCTGGAAAGTATACTTATAAATGATAAGGAAGTGCCATTAGATCCGGAGAAAAGGGGAGACGCACATAAAATAGTAAACCTGAAGCCCCGGAAAAACAGCATTACATTGATCTTTAAGGATGGGGATAAATTTTCAACTCCCCTTTTGGGAGGGAGATGGGATAAAATCATCATTACTCAGGCCAAAGAAAGTAAGACTTATAAAGGGATTTTGCTGGGAATAGGCGTGGCAGGCATTCTTGTTTTTATTTTTGACATTTTCGTACTTAAAAACCAGGTTGTCAGAACTCCGGCTATATCAGTGACAGGGCTTATGATCTGGTCATATTATATTTTAAAAAATAATAAATACAGTGTTATATTCAGGTAGTTTATGCTGATAGATCTACAGTCTCCCGAAGCTCAATATACAATTATTACACCTTTTCAGCACTCTACAGACGGAGAAGAGGCCGACTTTGATACCCATGTCAGCCTGAGTTATGATAATAACTATCTCAAGGTGGATTTTGTATGCGATGACAATTTTCACACTTCTGAAAACCGGATGACGCAGCATAACGAGCCGTTGTATAACCAGGAGGTTTTTGAGGTTTTTATAGGAGTAGGGAAAGAGGATTGCTGTAAATATCTTGAAATAGAGGTTAATCCGAATAACGCATTGTGGATAGGGAAAATCTTTAATCCGGGACTGGGTGAAAGTGAGCAAAGTGTTTTAGCACAGGTGAATCCTGAAATGGCAGGGATCAGGCATGATGTGGAAATTTCAAAAAATACCTGGGCCGGTTTTTTACATATTCCCTGGAGTTTTATAGGGAGGGATGCTGACGGGAACTATCGTATCAACTTTTACAGGATACGCTCCCGCGTTTCGCACCCCGATACAGATTGGCGATGTGATGCGGATACCTGTGATTTTGTGTGCTGGAAGAGTACGCTTTCCGGAACAGAACCGGCCTTTCACCGGCCTAAGCGGTTCGGACATCTCAAGGTGGTGGATTTGGCAGGTACCTGACGGAGAAGAATCCTTCCGGAAATTTCAGATCTGAAGCTGCAGGTTCTGATAGCCCGGGCATATTTTGCAGCTCCTGCCGGAATTGTAATCGGAACATACGGTTTACCGCCTCGGCTTCCAGCTCACTTCCGGCGCACCCTGTTCCTGTGTGATTTTTCGTGACAATACGAAAAGATAGTCGGAAAGGCGGTTCAGGTATTTGATGGTCAGTGGGTTGACCGGCTCAGACCGGGAAAGCCGGATCACCTGTCGCTCGCCCCTCCGGGCGACCGTCCGGGCCACATGAGTAAAGGAAACGAGCGGGTGTCCCCCCGGTAATACAAAAGCTCTTAAAGGCGGGATGACTTCGCTGTAATGGTCCATTTCTTTTTCCAGGAGCTCAATATCCGATTCAAAAAGTTCAGGTAGCTTTTTCCGGTTTTGTTCCGGTTCGGAAGCCAACTCTGCGCCGATGGTGAAGAGGCGATCCTGGATTTCCCGGAGCAGGTCTTTACGCTCCGCATTTTCAGGAGCATCTGATAAGACCCCGATCCAGGCATTTAGCTCATCCACGGTTCCGTAGGCCTCAATTTTATCATGATCCTTGGAAATGCGGGTTCCGCCCACCAGCGAGGTCTGGCCTTTGTCTCCGCCTTTGGTATAAATTTTTGGCATTTATTCTTCTTTAATAATTCTTGAAGTCCGGCAAAACCGGGCTACCTTTGTACTCCCGTTCGGGGCTTATTTTAATAAAGATAAAGACAGGGCAGCTAATGACAAATATTTTCTTTAAGTTTTGGCGTATAGGTTCCATCACTCTCCTGACCATAGTATTACTTTTTTGTTACACCGCTTTGCCGGATAGTATTGCCGTGGGTTTCAGCGAAGCCGGCGATCCGGTTAATTTTATTGATAAACAGCAGTTTTTCTATTGGTCGGCGGGGGTTATCCTGGGACTCAATTTTTTATTCGGAGTGCTGGAGAACACGTTGGTGAAGCTCGACTTCAGTCGCCTGTTGGGGAACAGCTCCTGGGCTAAAAATCCGGGGTCGGTCAGGAATTTCCTGAAAGGCTGGTTTTCCGCCCTGCTGGCTTTCATTAATACCTACCTGGTGTTTGTTTTGCTGGGACTGTACAATATCAATTCCCACAAAGAGCAGACGCTGGATTTTAATTACAATTACCTTCTGGTCATCGGGCTATTGATCCTGCTTATTATTCTTATCTACCTGCCCTACAAACTTATCGCTACCCAGGCCCCGGATGAAGATTAATATTTCGGATTATCAGTATCCGCTGGAGGATAAGCAGATCGCCCGTTTTCCGGAAAGTCCGAGGGATGAATCCCGTCTTCTGGTGTACCGCCCTTCCGGAATTGAGCACACTAAATTTAAAAGGATCGGCGACCACCTGCCGGAGAATGCCCATTTGGTGCTCAACAATACCAAGGTTATTCCGGCCCGTTTATTTTTTAAACGAAAAACAGGGGCCAATGTTGAGATCTTTCTCCTGAACCCGGTGGAGCCCAGTGGGGTGCTTCCGTTGGTTATGGAAGAGACCCGGGCCGTTACCTGGCATTGTGTGATTGGAAATAAGCGCCGGTGGAAGGAGGGCGAGGTTTTGGAAGGAGAGTTCCGGTACGAAGGCAGGAATCTTCAACTGAAGGCCAGGTTGACCGGCAACCTGCAAAATCACGTCAGCCTGGAGTGGGAGGGCGGGATCCCTTTTTCGGAGGTAGTGGTAGCCTATGGAAATATTCCTCTGCCACCTTACCTGAACCGGGAAGCGGCGGAGTCCGATAAGCAGGATTACCAGACCATCTATTCCGAGAAAGACGGTGCCGTGGCCGCTCCTACGGCCGGTCTGCATTTTACACAAACCGTTTTTGAAGAGCTTCAGCAGAAGGGGATCGGTAAAAGCTTTGTAACATTGCATGTAGGTGCGGGCACCTTCATGCCGGTGAAGGAAGAAAACGCACTGAATCATCCGATGCATTCCGAGCAGATGGTAGTTCATCGCAACTTCATTGAAAATCTACTTAAAAATGACGGGTTCATCCTTCCGGTAGGCACTACTTCCATGCGTAGCCTGGAAAGCCTGTACTGGTTCGGGGTGAAGATACTGGAAGGCAGTGAAAATCCTTTTTTTGTAGAGAAGCTTTACCCGTACCGGTCCCGTGAGGACATCAGCCTGAAGGCATCGTTTGAAGCGATCCTGGAGCTTCTGAATCAGGAAAACCAGGAGCAACTGATCGGTAATACGGAGATCATGATCTTTCCGGGGTACCGGTTCAGGGTTTGCAAAGGCCTGATAACCAACTTTCACCAGCCGGCTTCTACGCTGTTGCTGCTGGTAGCTGCCCTGATCGGCGAGCAGAGCTGGAAGGAAGTTTACCGGCAGGCCCGTGAAAATAATTACCGTTTCCTGAGTTTCGGAGACTCGAGTTTGCTGTTGCCGGAGTGAGCTCCAAACTTTTTAGAAACATGAAATAGCCATGAGCTTTCAGCAATCAGCCGGTTGGCGAACCACTTTCAGAGGTAGAGCACACCCACCGGCCGATGAATAAACGGATAGCCTACGGCTCATAACTTATTGCGGTTCGCCGCCCGGCTAAAATTTTATGCACATGAAACTCGAAACTAAGTACTCAGAACTCGGAACTTTTATACAGATGAAGATAACTTTTCTCGTTTTAAGTGTATTCCTGATTTCCTGCGGGAAGGTAAAGCAGATCGACACTTCTGATATCAGAGAGGTGATGCGAAACAATAAGGTAAAACGGGTGACCGAAAAGCAATTGCTCGCAAAGGTTAGTGAAATCGGTGAGGCCATGAGCGTCCGGTTAAACGGAGATTACCGGGTAGAGTGCCAGCGTGTATATGAAATTGACGGGCACCGGGTAGAACTTTATAATGCGGCTCTGACCGATGGCGAGCCCGTGGGCGGTATAAAAGGCCAGCTGCTGGAAGCCTACCGATACGGTATCCAAAACGGCCAGCAGACAGGTGCCAATATTCAGCTGTTAAACGATACGCTTTATGCTTACAGCTTTCCGCTCCGGAAAGACGCTTACCTGAAAGCCTTTTGCGGAAACGATTTCGCTTTGGTCATTATATCCAAACCCGGGTTGGTGAGGCAGCTGTAAATTTTATAAATCAACCGCTCAGAATCACGTCTGTTAGAATACGACGACCGCTATTTCCCCTGCAGTGGATCTGCTGAAACGGAACAGGTTTTTCTACAGTGTTTGGTACGAGGATGACCTGAATAAGGCATTCCGGTATCACAGGGATATCCGGAATGCTATTTCTCAGGAATAAAATCAAAAGCCCCTGAAGTTCGGTCTTACGTTCATGGGGGAGAATTCGGATGGGACTGCCACCAGAATCAGCAACAGGGCGATGGTGAACCAGATGGCAATGGTTTTGTACTTTGCCGTGTCGGTCGGCTGTCTTTTGGATTTGGCAGAGCCGATGGTAACGAACACCACTGCTAGGATCATCATGATGACATGTTCCATTCCAAAGAACCGCAGGTCTTTGTCTTTCATGGAGCCGCCTACATCCCCTAAAAACTGAGCGACTATCGGACTGAGAAAGTAAAGGATCAGGCCAATGACTAATTGCAAATGAACCGTGCTTACCGTAAGTGTCTTAAACCTGTTGGCAATTTTGGTGTAAGGTTTACTGCCGAACCAGCCACTGTAAGACTGGATCAGGGAGATCAGGATAAATACTAAAAACACCCACCGAAGCAGGTTATGCATTGTTAATAAAAGAGGATACATATCGTTTTGCCCAAGTTTGATTATAGAAACAAATATCGTTCGGATTTCTAAGATTAGCTGTCTCCTGATGATAAATTGTTATTAGTCTAAATTAGGGTGGACGACTTTGCGGATTGCGATCTACGGTCACCGGATATTCGGTGAACAGTTAATTCAGTGAACAACTAACAATGAATAGTGAACAGTTAAGGAACAATAATTAGTGAACAATGAACAACTAACAATGAACAGTTAAGGAACAATAATTAGTGAACAGTGAACAACTAACAGTGAACAGTTAAGGAACAATAATTAGTGAACAGTGAACAACTAACAGTGAACAGTTAAGGAACATTAAGTATTTAATATGCAGGAATAATTTAGCCACAACTCAATAATAGATTAATGTACCGCAACTTTTAGTTTTTCACTGTTCACTGTTAGTTTTTCACTGTTCATTGTTAGTTGTTTACTGTTAACTATTCACTGTTCTTCGTATCTTTGAGATTATTATCCGATGTTTTATGAAGACTTTACCGATTTTATTTATGACAGTGGCTACGATGGTTTCCGCACAGGAAAATCCGTTTTTGAGAGAGTACGATACCCCTTACCAGGTACCGCCTTTTGACAAGATCCGTAACGAACATTTTAAGCCGGCCTTTTTGGAAGGCATGCGGATCCAGAAAGGGGAGATAGAGGCGGTCGCCAACTCATCTGCCCAACCCACTTTTGAAAATACCATTATAGCCAAAGAAAATTCAGGGGAATTGCTGAGAAAAGTAAGCACCGTTTTTTTTAACCTGAGCTCGGCTAATACCAGCAAAGAAATACAGGTGCTATCTCAGGAGTTAGCCCCGGTTTTGTCAAAACATTCGGATGATATTTATCTGAATGATAAGCTCTTCAAGAGAGTTAAAGCGCTTTGGGACAAGAAATCCGCCTTGAAGCTCAGTAAGGAGCAGGAGCGTTTGCTGGAGCTGGAGTACAAGGCGTTTGTCAGAAGCGGGGCCAATCTTTCCGAAGCCGATAAAGAGAAACTTCGTGCTTTAAACGGGGAGCTTTCGCTGTTAGCCGTAAAATATGGAAACAATGTGCTTTCAGAAACCAATGCATTCGAGTTGGTGATTGAGGATGCTGAGGATCTGGCAGGCCTCCCTGATAATTTAGTGGAAGCAGCAACCCATACGGCAAAAGCAAGAGGAAAAGAAGGCAAATGGGTGTTTACCTTGCAAAACGCCAGCGTGATGCCTTTTTTACAGTATTCGCCTAACCGGGAGCTTCGGTTTAAGATCTGGAATGCCTACCAGCTGAGAGGAAACAATGATAATGAAGCCGATAACAAAACAATAGCCATTAGGGAATCCAACCTCAGAAACGAAAGAGCCCGGCTATTGGGTTATGCCAATCATGCGGCATATGTTTTGGAGCAATCGATGGCGAAAACACCGGAGAAAGTATACGAGCTACTGAACCAGCTATGGGCTCCGGCACTTTCTAACGCAAAAATAGAAGGAAGTGATATTAAAAAGCTTATGCTGTCTGAAGGCATAACAGGAGATGTTAAACCCCACGACTGGAGATATTATACGGAGAAAATCAGGAAACAACGTTTTGACCTGGATGAGCAGGAGCTGAGACCCTATTTTTCACTCGAAAAAGTCAGGGAAGGGATCTTTAAGGTTACGGAGAAACTCTATGGTTTGAAGTTTGAGCAGGTGAAAAACGTACCGGTATATCAGGAAGATGTAACGACCTGGAAAGTAACCGAAGCTGACGGCCGGGAAGTCGGGCTGCTGTATATGGATATGCATCCGCGGGCTTCCAAAAGAGGCGGTGCCTGGATGACCTCGTACCGGCCGCAAACCATGAAAAGCGGGAAGCGTATACCTCCGGTGATCTCTATTGTATGCAATTTCACTCCCCCCACGGCAGATGCCCCGGCATTATTGACGTTTGACGAAACCACCACGTTTTTCCATGAGTTCGGCCACGCCCTTCATGGTTTGCTTTCTAATGTAAACTACCGGAGTATGGCAGGGACAGCAGTTTCGAGGGATTTTGTGGAGCTCCCGTCACAAATCATGGAAAACTGGGCCGCAGATCCTGAAGTGCTGAAATTGTATGCCAAACATTATAAAACCGGGGAAGTGATACCCGATGCGTTGATTGAAAAACTGGAGAAAAGCGGTACGTTTGACCAGGGGTTTGCCACTACTGAATACCTGGCAGCATCCTTACTTGACCTGGATTATCATACGCAGCTTTCCGATATAAAAACCGGCGCAAACGAGTTTGAAAAGAAATCTATGGATAAGATCGGGCTGATAGATGCTATCATTCCCCGCTACCGCACCACCTACTTCCAGCATATTTTTGCAGGCGGTTATTCTGCCGGCTATTACAGCTATATCTGGTCAGGCGTGCTGGATACCGACGCCTATTCTGTCTTTAAGAATACCGGGCTGTTTGATCCTGAAAAAGCGGCTTCTTTCCGCAAAAATATTCTCGAAAAAGGGAATACCGAAGAGGCCATGGAACTCTACAAGCGTTTTAGGGGCTCGGAACCTTCCATAACGCCTTTATTGAAGAAACGGGGGCTGCTGCCAAAATCCTGACTTTCAATTCCAACCTTTTTACCGGATTCGTAGTCCTGTGGAAAAAGGATACCTATGAAGATATCACGGTTACTGATATTTATAACAGGCCTCGCATCAGCACTTTCCTGTGAGAACAATGATATTGGCCGCCAGTGGAGTTATTTGCCGCTGGAGACAGGCAATTACTGGACTTTCAGCAATTCGTTCAAAAGAGAGATTACAGGTACTGAAAAAGTGCACGGAAAGGAGTATTTTGTTATGGTCAGTTCCGGGGATACCAGCTTTCTGAGGACGACCAAAAATAAAGTTCTGGTATTAAAACCGGGGCAAAGCAGCAAAGAGGAGGCAATGATGTTTGATATCCATGCCCGTGTCAAAGACAAATGGAAATTTAACGAATGGGAGATTACTTTGCAAAATGATACCGCCAGTGTGTTTATAGGGGATTCAGTGATCAGGAACTGTAAACAGTATTATTTTGATATTCCGGCTACGGCGGATGAGGAGTATAACTTATGGCTGGCTCCCGGGGTCGGTTTCATCCAAACCAGGTGTCTGGGTGAATGTGTCGGAACGTATAATAAGATTACAGCTGCAAAAATCGGAGGAGTAATTCCGGCTTTCCTTACCGGGAGTTATAACAGGCGTACGCAGCCTTAGAAGGCACGGGAGCGAGTTACAACCGGTTTGGGGCAGGCCGGCGAACCAATTTTGGAATAACTTTAAATACTATATTATGAGACTCTTTTTTATTGCCTTCCTGAGTTTAACCGCGCTTTTTTCTTCCTGTTCGAAACAGGAAGTGCCGGAAATAGAAATACAATCCGATTATTTTCAGTTGGCGGTAGGCAATTACTGGCAGTTAGGGCAGAGAAGAACCTATGAAGTGACCGGAACAGCTGAACTCGGGGGAAAAGCCTATCACCTGATCAGTGAGACTGCTGATAACAGGTGGCGCGACTCTACCTATTATCGCCTCAATAACGGAAAAGTATATGCTATACAGGGCCGGAATAAGGAAGAAGGCGAAGGCCTGATGTTTGACCTGACTGCAGAGGAAGGGGAATCATGGATGTACCACAGCTATAAGGTTACCCTCCAGAGCAGGAATGAAAAAGTTACTTTTAATGGAAGGGAGATCAAAAATTGTTACAAGTTCTATTTAGATGTACCGCAGACGGCTGACGAAGAATATTGGGTTTGGCTGGCTCCGGGCATAGGATTCATCCAGCTCGACTGCTCGTTTTGCGTTGACCCGATGGTTTCACTGGTAAAAGCCAGAATAGACGGGAAGGAGTTGTAGAACTCTTTCCGTAATGAAAAAGCGGCTCAGGTTTCCGTACTCCCGGAAATATGAGCCGAACCAGAAGCACACCTGGCGGGGAGCCACCGCCGGCCGGTTTCCGTGCAACTCTACACCTTATCTGAGTTTTTCTTCGCTCATGGCTTCAAGCTGGTCAGAAACCTCTTTGAGGAAAAGCCCGCCAAGTGAGCCGTCCACTATCCGGTGGTCATACGAATGGGAGATGATCATTTTCTGCCGGATACCGATCACGTCGCCTTCCGGTGTTTCTATGACCGATGCCATTTTACGGATCACACCAAAGGCCATAATGGCCACCTGCGGCTGTACGATGATGGGGGTGCCGGCGAGGTTCCCGAACCCGCCGATGTTCGACATGGTGTATGTCCCGCCCACCAGCTCCTCGGGTTTCAGCTGGTTATTTCGGGCACGGCCAGCCAGGTCGTTGACCTTTGCTGTAAGCTGGACGAGGTCATATTTGTCGGCCTGATGGATCACCGGAACGATCAGGTTGCCACTGGGCAGGGCCACGGCCATCCCGATGTTAATGTCTTTTTTATAAATGATCTTATCGCCGTCTACCTGGGCGTTAATGGCAGGGAACTTTTGGATCGCCGCTATGATCGCCCGGATCAGGAGAGGAGTAAAGGTGATGTTTTCGTTGTATTTCTTTTTAAAATCGTTCTTCACCGAGCTTCGCCAGTTGGAAACCCGCGTCATGTCGGTCTCAATAAAGGAAGTTACATGCGGAGATGTGCGCTTTGAATCCACCATCCGCTGAGCGATCATCTTCCGCATACGGTCCATTTCTATCACCTGGTCACCACCGGCTGACGGGGTGATTTGCGGAAGACCCGACGAAGATCCGGCAGGTCTATTCTGAAGATAAGCCAGTATGTCGTCTTTGGTTACACGCTTATTTTGCCCGGTTCCGGGGATTTTGTCCAGTTCTTCCTGTGAAATGTTCTCCTTTCTCGCAATATTCAGTACCAGGGGCGAGTAAAACCTGCCTTCTGAGCTACCCGGTTGCGCCACGGTTTCTACCGCCTTTTTGATGTCGGCTTCGAGCTCCTGAACGGCTTTCGTTTCCGGCACTTCCGGCCTGGCAGCAAGCGCACCTTCCACTTCAATTTCACAGATAGGCTCTCCTATTTTGGCGATTTCTCCTTCCTGCACCAGAAACCGGGTGATAACACCGCTATGGGAGGAGCCGATCTCCGTGTCGATCTTATCCGTGGCTACTTCAATGATCATGTCGTCTGTCTCTACGCGGTCTCCTTCGCTGACCAGCCATTTCAATACTGTACATTCAAAGATGCTTTCCCCCATATTGGGCATTAAAATCTCTATTTTTGCCATTTCCCAGTTAGTTGAAGTCGTAATAAATTCAAAGCCGCCTTGGTCGTATAGGTGATATTGGTTAACCGGTCCTTACCCAGGTTCAGCTTACGGGTCACTGTCTCCCGGCCATTGGTGGCGGCCATCCAGATGGTTCCTACCGGTTTTTCGGGAGTGCCGCCTCCCGGACCCGCAATACCGGAGGTTGAAACCGCAAAGGTGGACCCGGTTAAACGCTGAACACCTTCGGCCATTTCTATTACGGTTGGTTCACTTACAGCCCCAAAATTACTTAAAGTTTCTGATTTTACCTTTAAAATATCCAATTTTGCTGAATTGGCATAGCTCACTACAGTCCCCAGAAAGTACTCTGAGCTTCCGGCGATTCTCGTGATTTGATGGGCAATATTACCTCCCGTACAACTTTCGGCGGTAGAAAGGGTGGCGCCCCGGGCCAAAAGCAGGTCTCCTATGGCTTCCTCGAGGGAAATATCTTCTGTAGCATACACATATTCCCGGATAAGAGGCACTACTTCACTTACTTTATCTTCCAGTTCCGCACCGGTATTTTCGCCAAAAGCCGTCAGCCGCAACTTTACTTCCGCCACCGAGGGCAGGTAGGCCAGTTTTATATGTGGCGGGAGGGCGTCTTCCCATTGTGCAATTTTCTCTGCCAGAAAAGACTCCCCGATGCCGATGGTTTTAATGTACCGGTGGGTGATTGGCGGCGTTTTAAACCGTTCCCTGATGCGGGGAAGCACTTCGTGGTTCATGAGGTATTTCATTTCGCGGGGAACGCCCGCCATGGAGACAATGACTCTCCCATTGAAGCTGAACCACATGCCGGGAGCGGTACCTGCCGCATTGTGAAGGTATTCGCAGCGGGAGGGAATGGCCGCCTGCAACCTGTTCATTTCGGTAAAAGGGAATCCGCGGCTTTCAAAAAGATGCCGGATATGTTCTTCGGCGCGGGTGTTGATCTCCAGGAGGTCACCGGTGTAATCGCACAATGTCTTTTTGGTGACATCATCTTTGGTAGGGCCCAGCCCACCGGTTAACAGCACGATGTCGGAGCGTGTCAGCGCTTCATTCAGGATAGCGATGATTTCACCGGCGGTATCTGCTATGGAAGTGGTACGCAGCACTTTTATTCCCAGTGCAGAGAGCTCTTCGGCTATCCATTGCGAGTTGGTGTCGGTGATCTGTCCGTAAAGGATCTCGTCACCTATGGTTACTATTTCAGCGGTTACCGGGTTCATAAAAAATGGATCAGTTGGTCTACTTTTATATATCGTTTATCTATTAACGTTACAAAAGTCTCTATTTTTGCGTCTAATATAACAAACAGTTATTTAAAAATCATGTTGAAGAAAATTATCATTATTCCCTTTTTAGCGGTGACCCTCGTGTCGTGCGGACAAAATGTGAACTTAGGAAATGTTTTGGGCAGTGTTTTGAATAATGCGCCCCTGACGGAAGGTGAGGTGGCTAACGGGCTGAAAGAAGCATTGGTGGTAGGTATAACCAACGGGGCTACCCAGGCTTCGGCCCTTGACGGATATTTGGGAAACTCCCTTATCCGCATTCCTTTTCCTCCCGAAGTGCAGAAAGTGGAAAGTACACTAAGAAATATCGGATTGGGAAATGAAGTGGATAAATTTGTGACCGCCCTGAACCGGGGGGCTGAAAGGGCGGCAAAGGAGGCTGCTCCCATCTTTGTTTCTGCCATCAAACAACTGACCATTACCGATGCCTTTAATATTTTAAGAGGAGAAAAAGACGCTGCTACGCAGTTTCTGAAGCGGGTAACCACGGCGCAGCTCACACAGGCATTTGCTCCACATGTACAAAAAGCCCTGGATGCCACCCAGGCCACAAAGTATTACGGCGACCTGGCTAATACCTATAACAAAGTACCTTTTGTGACAAAAATTAATCCGGATTTGCAGGGCTATGCAACTCAAAAAGCAATTGACGGGTTATTTATACTGGTAGCACATGAGGAAGCGAAGATCAGGGAGAATCCGCTGGCCCGTACTACCGACCTGTTAAAAAGAGTATTTGGAAGTGTTAATAATTAAGCATGAAGTCAGAAATCAGTTTTGAGATTCAATTAGACAACGACAGAATTCCGGAGAAGATCTTTTGGGACGCTACGGAAAACCCCAATGAAGGGATCAATGAGACCAAAGCCATCTCCATCAGCGTATGGGACCACTATCACCGCGGGCTGTTGGGGATCAATCTATGGACAAAGGATATGCCTGTAGACGAGATGAACCATTTTGCCGTAGATATGATCGGTAATCTGGTGCAGATGATCGGGGATTCCACCCAGGACCAAAAGATGATCGGTATCCTGGAAGATGCCGGCCGGCAGATGACCCAACACCTGAATGAGCTGGCGAAGCAGGAGCAGAATAACTCACCGGCTCCGGAAGACAGTCTCGCCGCCCTGCTGGAGCAAACCAAAAAGAAAATGCAAAAAAATTCGTAAGGAGAACCGGCCAGTGCCCGAGTCCCTATTGAGTGTCTATGCTTCGACCGGGTCGCGCAGGCAAGCTTAGCGTGACAGAGATGTTGTTTATCCATGTCATCACCACTGTCACGCTAAGCCTGACTGGGCCGGTCCGTGTGTAAGCGTCCCCGTGGAAGGGATCGGAGACAGGGCCGCGCAGGTTGGATTTCGTTCGTTTTTTAATACTCTCTTACTTCTGTATTACCTTCCCCGATTTCTTTTCTTTCAGGATCGTTACTTTGTCGCCGTTGGGAAGCAGCTCTTCTTTTATCAACCAATGATCCTGATCGTATTCTTTATATACTGACGGCTTTTGAACGCCCGTCTGGCCCCGCCAGAGCGGAAGTTCCACTGCTTCCCATTGTTTGGTTTTAGAAGACCGGTAAGCGGCGTCAATAACGGCATTGACCACGTAGCCGTCATAGAAGGTCTCCTGCGGAGGGTCTCCTTTTTCCCAGGCGTTAAGCATGTCCACGAACATATTGGTGTATCCGAGTTCGTGGGCTTCATCACCCACCGGGAATTGCCAGCCGCTGGCCGATTCTGCTTTTTCAACCACGTAGGCGTCGCCTGCTCCGCTGGTAAACATCTCAAAACCAGTGCGGAGCCAGGAGTTGATCCAGATAGTGCCTTCGGTGCCCATAACCTCGTCGCGGAGATCCATGCCGCCCCGGAAGGTCCACGAAACCTCGAACTGTCCGATGGCCCCGTTTTCATATTTGACCAGGCCAATGGCGTGGTCTTCGGCCTCGATGGGCTTGACCTGGGTATCGGCCCAGCACATGACCTCCACGGGCCGGATGTCTTTCCCGATAAAGTTTCGTGAGATCTCAATGCAGTGGCATCCCATGTCGAGGATGGCCCCGCCGCCGGCCAGGTCGAGGTCCCAGAACCAGTCGGAATGCGGGCCGGGGTGGGTTTCTCTTGATTTGGCCCACAGCACCCTGCCGACGGCTCCGTTTTTAACGGATCGTAAAGATTTCAGGAATTTGGGGGTGTAGCAAAGGTCTTCGAGGTATCCCGCAAAGATCCCGGCCTCTTCTACCGCCCGGAGCATGCGCAGGGCTTCGTCGGCGTTCCGGCCGAGGGGTTTGGTGCACAATACCGCTTTTTTATGCTTCACACAAAGGTTTACGGCTTCTTCGTGCTGAAAATTGGGCAGCCCGATCACCACGATCTCCGATTCCGGGTGGCTGACGGCCTCCTCCATTTCGGTGAAAAAGTGAGGTACATTAAAGTCACCGGCGAAACGTTCGGCACTGCTTTCGCTGCGGGAGTACACCACCGTCAGGCGGTCGGCTGTTCGTTTTCCGGTGAGCGACGTGGCATAAAACCGGCCGATGAAACCTCCCCCCAGGATACATATCTTTGGCATTGATCTTTACTTTAAAGCTTTGTCATTTTCTTTTTTCAGGAAATTAGAGGCATCCAGTCGCCCGGAATCGGCCCATGCCATGAGGGCCTCATCCGGCACGGTTTCCAGTGGTAGTGTACTGCTTCCGGAAGGCTCATTGTACGGCACATTCGCTGCGCGGTTATAGCAGGAGATGACAGACCAGCGGGCATGTTCCGAAGTGTTGGCTTCCGAACGGTGGATCAGATTGCTGTGAAAAAAGAGGGCATCACCTGCTTTTAATTCCACGTACACATGCTCCAGGGTTTTTAAGGCCAGGTCCACGTAATGTTGTGATGCTCCCACCTGCTCGCCAGCGAAGCCGTGTTCTATCCGCCCCATCTTATGCGAGCCCCGGATCACCTGCAGGCAGCCGTTAGCCTGGTTGGCCTCCGTAACGGCCACCATTACCGAGGTCATCTGATCCGGAAAAAGAAACTCATTTTTATACCAGTAGCCGTAGTCCTGGTGCCATTCCCATGCTCCGCCCACTTTGAGCTCCTTTTGCATCAGCTTGGAATGAAAATGACATACAGGCGAGTCCCCGTCCATAAGCTTACCGGCATTTTTCACCATCCGGTCGCTTTTGGTGAGCAGGCCGTAGGCGTCATTTCCTGGCTTATACCATAGCGTCAGTTTGGTTTTTTTGCCTGTGGTGTCGTTGAGGTCGATGGCGTTGGCATTGACCGCATCGTCTCCTGTAGCTATCTTGTAGAGCTTTTCTACTTCTTCCCCGCTTAAAAAGTTCCTTACGATCACGTAACCGTCCCGCGCATAGGCTTCGACTTCTTCTTCGGTAAGCAAATAGTCTTTCATGTCAATAGTATTTTACGTATATTGATTTTTTACTTCTTTATCACCAGCTTATCTGAATATACCTTCCCCGAATACAGCACGATGATATGATACAACCCGTCTTCCAGCTCCTGAAGATTCAGGCGGGCTTTTTCAATGTCTCCCCTGATCACCCTTCCCCGGCTGTCGGTAACCGTGATCTTCCAGGTATCCGGCAGCATACGCCCACCGATCCTGATAGAGAGCCCCTGAGCGGAAGACAGTGGATTAGGGTAGGTGAAGAGCTGCATTTCCTCCGGTTCTTTTTGCAGTACAATGCCGTAATTACTATAGGCCACCTGCAGCGCCCTTGAATAGCTGGGGATCCCGTAGCCGTAAGCATCATCCGGTGTGTTGAAACGGTCGGCAGACCGGATCAGGATATCCCGCAGCTGTAGTGCGGTGAGGGTGGGAAACTGCTGCCGCAGTCCTGCCATAAAGCCCGCTATCAATGGCCCTGAATAAGAGGTGCCGTTGCCTGTACTTGCCGATGAACCGGTGTTACTGTATACGGTAGACTGTCCCATAGCGCATACTTCCGGCTTTATACGGCCATCGGCGGAAGGTCCGAAAGAGCTGAAGCCTGTTTTCTGGCGGTTGGCGTTGACGGCACCTACTGCTATAACATATTCGGCATCGGCCGGTGTGGAGATAAACCTCCATTCCCCGTTGCCTTCATTCCCGGCCGAATTTACCACGATCATTCCCGTCCTGCTCGCATGGTCAGCACCCCGGGCAATAATGGTGGTCTTCCCGTCCATCTGTTCATAAGTATAGTTTTGTGTGGTATCGATAAACTCATAGTAGCCCAGGGAAGTATTGAGCACGTCAGCTCCCAGGCTGTCGGCATGTTCAGCCGCCAGCACCCAGTATACCTCTTCGATTTTGGATTCATTGTAGGGTAAGGCATCTTCCGTGACATACAAGGCCACTTCCGCTTCCGGGGCGGTTCCGGAAAGCCTTCCGGGAAGATAGCCGGTAATGATGCTCAGTACATTGGTTCCGTGGGAATTGTCCCGATAGACATCCGGGGTTTCATAAACATAATTGTAGGTATGTCGGATCTTATTTCCGTTACGAAGATGGGCGAAAGCGTCAGCAGTATTTACCCTGGGGAAACCGGCATCCATAACGGCGATCAGGACGCCTTCTCCCCGGTACCCGTTCGCGTGCATGGTGTCGGCGCCAAGCATCCTGATCTGGGTGGCAGAGCCGCCGTAATCAACGGGGGTGACCGGCGAATCGAATTTGGAGCGCGCCCGCGCGTACTGCCCGAGGGAAATATCGCCCCGTATGTCCGCATCGCCCTCAACATTTTTTACGCAGGGCAGCGATTTCAGGATATTGAGCCGCGAAGCCTGTCCCTCCACTAAAACCGCATTCAGCCATTTCGACTTCCCGATGATGCGGAAACCGGCCTCCCGGATTTCGGTGATGTACAAAGCCGAAACCGGCAGGTCTTTGTCTGTCAGGGCAATGTTCTGATCCGCACGTCGCCCGAGGGAACGTTCCGATAAAAATGTTTCAGGGGCAAGTCCTACAGAACCTGCTTTGTCTTTTAAATAAACAAAATACTTTGCCTGGCCCTCGCTAAGGAAAGGCAGAAACAGCAAAATGACAAAGACTTTACGCATGATATAGAAAAACCTATATCAAATATAAGTAAAGACCTGTAGAACGCAACGCAGCTTTTACTAAATCTTCAGGGAATACGCTTAAAAATTAAGGTTAAAGATTCCGATCAGGACCAAAGCTGAAAGCACGATCATGGTTAGCACTCTGAACCAGCGATATTCCACAACGGAAGTGCTGGCTTTCGCCTTGTGATAGTTTAATTGCACATTTTTCATTATTTCGTACAGGGTTAATTTTAAAAACACCGGGGTGTTTTTAAGGTTATGATTTTTTCGATATGAACTTGTAGTTCCTTTAGAAAAAGCACTATAAAATCCAATTCGGCAATAATATTAAAGAATCTACAATTTATTTACAAGAGTTAGGACTAATTTTGTGCCAATTTGTAAGAATTAATGAAGGAAATTGTAAAAATAGCTATCCAGAAGTCAGGAAGACTCAGTGAAGATTCACTGAATCTTTTTAAAGAGTGCGGAATTAAAGTGGAGATGGGGAAAGGCCGTTTGAGGTCGGTATCCTCCAATTTTCCTGCGGAATTTCTTTTTTTAAGAGACGACGATATTCCGGGCTATGTGGAAGACGGGGTAGCTGACCTGGGGATCGTGGGTGAGAACGTTCTGGTGGAATCCGCTAAAAAAACGGATGTGGTCAAATCATTGGGCTTCTCCAAATGCCGGCTTTCTATCGCGGTTTCAAGAGAACGCGATTTTGTGCTTCCCGAAGACCTGAACGGAAAGAGTATCGCCACGTCGTATCCCCGTATCCTGGGCGAATACCTGCAAAGAAATAATATTTCGGCCCATATCCATGAGATCAGCGGATCGGTGGAAATCGCGCCTTCGATCGGACTGGCCGACGCCATCTGCGATATCGTGAGCTCGGGAAGCACTCTGCTCAGTAACGGATTGAAAGAGTTGGAAAGCATTTTCAGGTCGGAGGCTGTTTTAATTGCCAACTCCGGTCTTGCTCCGGCTCAGAGGGCCATCCTGGATAAACTCCTGTTCAGAATAACCTCGGTGCAGACCGCCAAAGACCATAAATATGTATTGCTGAATGCCCCTAACAATAAGCTGGAGGCCATAACGGCCATTCTTTCCAGTATGAAAAGCCCCACTATTATGCCGCTGGCCATAGAAGGGTGGAGCTCGGTGCATTCGGTATTGAAAGAAAGTGACTTCTGGGAGAAGATTGAGTCGCTGAAAGGTGCCGGAGCCCAGGGGATTCTGGTTATTCCTATTGAAAAAATGGTATTATAAAATGCAGGTAATCAAATATCCGTCTGAAAGTGAGATCAGCGACATCGTCCGGCGGCCCGTGCTCGACCGGGAAGAAATAGAAAGCCGGGTTTATCCTGTGCTGGAAGAGGTCAGAGCAAAGGGCGATTACGCTTTAAAGCAGTTTGCCCTGGAGTTCGATAATATCCTGATGGATAACTTTGCGGTATCTGCAGAGGAACTGCAGGAGTCGGTCGGACGGCTGGATAACGAGCTTCGGGAAGCTATTGATCAGGCTTTTGAGAATATCTACTGCTTTCATAAGGCCCAGGTCAGGGTGGAAGAGCCGGTAGAGACCATGCCCGGAGTGGTATGCTGGCGGAAATCACAGGGAATAGAAAAGGTAGGGATTTATATTCCGGGCGGTACAGCCCCGCTTTTTTCCACCGTTCTGATGCTGGGGATCCCGGCGATGATCGCGGGCTGTAAAGAAGTGATCCTATGCTCACCTGCTAACCATCCGGCTATTTACTATTGTGCTCTCAAGTGCGGCATTACTTCTGTGTACCGGGTAGGGGGAGCCCAGGCGATAGCCGCTATGGCTTACGGAACGGAGACCATTCCGCAGGTATATAAGATCTTTGGCCCCGGCAATCAGTATGTAACAGCAGCCAAACAACTGGTTTCCCGCGCTGGAGTGGCCATTGATATGCCGGCCGGCCCGTCGGAAGTGGCTGTGCTGGCCGATAAAACGGCACGTCCTGATTTTGTGGCGTCGGATCTGTTATCCCAGGCGGAGCACGGCCTTGACAGCCAGGTGATCCTGGTTTCCACATCCGAAACCCTCATTGGGGAGGTCATGAACGAACTGGAACGGCAGCTGGCCGTTTTGCCAAGAAAGGCTATGGCGGAAGAAGCCCTGAAAAATTCGAAGGCCGTGCTGGTTCACAGCGCCGAAGAGGCGATGATCCTTCTTAACCGTTATGCACCGGAACACCTCATCCTGGCTGTGGAGGACCCCGAAGCGGTTTCCGGAAGAGTGGTGAATGCCGGGTCGGTATTTTTAGGTCATTATACCCCGGAGTCCTGCGGAGATTATGCTTCAGGCACCAATCATACCTTACCCACCAACGGCTTTGCCCGCACCTACAGCGGGGTTTCAGTAGACAGTTTTGTGAAAAAGATCACCTATCAGCAGATCTCGAAAGAGGGTCTGCAGAATATAGGGAATACGGTCATGAAAATGGCAGAAGCCGAGCAGCTTCAGGCGCACAGCAATGCCGTCAGTGTGAGACTGAAGTGATCACCGAATTTCTCAGGCTGGCGAGGTTTTGTAGCAACGCAGTCACCGTGAGACTAAAGGGATCAGGTCTGGGTTTCGCAGGTTGATGAGTTTTTCTGCAACGCCGCCAGTGTAAGGCGTCGATGATCAAACCCTTTCCACGATAATGGCGCTGGCTCCGCCGCCGCCGTTACAGATGGCGGCCATACCCCTCCGGGCATTCCGGGTTTGCAGAATATTCAGCAGCGTAACGATGATCCGGGCTCCGGAGGCGCCCAGCGGGTGTCCTAGCGCTACAGCACCGCCACAGATATTTATTTTTTCCGAAGGAATGCCCAACTTTGAGGCAAAGGCCATAGGAACAGCAGCGAAAGCTTCATTAACTTCGAAATAATCAATATCCCCAACCTTCAGACCAGCCCTTTCCAGTGCCTTGCCCGCGGCCAGTACAGGGGCAGTGGTAAACCATTCGGGCTCCTGTGCGCCGTCGGCATAGCTTACTATCCTGGCCAGGGGCGCCAGGTTATGGGCTTTCATCACTTCTCCGGAAACCAGAAGCAGGGCTGCGGCCCCGTCATTGATGGTAGAAGCATTGGCCGCCGTTACTGTTCCATCTTTGGTAAAAACCGGTTTCAGGGCCGGGATTTTATCGAAGTTCACGCGTTTATATTCCTCGTCTTCGGTCAGGGTTGTAACGTTTCCTTTTTTGTCTTTGATCTCTACGGGCACGATCTCCCTCTGAAAGAAACCGTTGGCGGTGTTTTCGGCGGCGAGTGTATAGGACTGGATAGCGAAGGCATCCTGGGCCTCGCGGGTAAAACCGAATTTTTCAGCGGTGGCATCGGCAAAGCAGCCCATTGCTTTTTGCTGGTAAACATCCGTGAGACCGTCTTTGGCCAGGCCGTCAATGAGTGTTCCGTTTCCGTAACCATAGCCGTAGCGGGCTTTCTCAAGGTAAAAAGGGATTTGCGACATGTTCTCCATACCTCCGGCCATCACCGCTCCGTTTTGTCCCGATGCGATGCTGCCGGCCGCCAGCATGACCGACTTCATGCCGGATGCGCAAACTTTATTGATCAGCGTGGCGGGAACCGAGGGTGGTAATCCTGACCCAAGCATTACCTGTGTGGCAGGAGCCTGGCCCAGGTTGGCCTGGACTACCGATCCAAAGTAAAGTTCATCTATGCCGGAAGGATCAAAATGAATGCTTTCAAGGGTCCCTTTTACGGCTATGGCACCCAGCTCAGTGGCCGGTAAACCGGCAAATACTCCCCCGAAGCTTCCAATGGGGGTTCTTTTGGCGGCCACGATAAATACGTCTTTCATGTAATTTTTAAGGTGAATGAAACAAAGGTAGGAAAAAATATTGAGGCAGGCTAAACGCCCTTTGAGACTCTCGGGCTACGTAAGTGTCTCTGAACTCATGGAGTGTTTTTCGTCTACGGGAGCTTGGGAGGTTCTCTACGATCCGATCAATGGGAAGAGGCTGACTAAAATACTAATTGTAGACACCTTCAGGATTTTACAGGTTGGCCCTGGAAATGGCCTGTTCGGCCAGTTGTAGCAGCTGCTCCGGGCTCTTGAAACCAATGGCATGATTGACCACACGTTCATTCCGGGGATCAATGAACAGGAGAGTAGGATACACCTGGATCGCATATTTCCGGCTCAGGCTTATTCCTTCCCCTTTCTCCATATCAAATTTGACATTGATAAAATTCCTGTTGTAGTACTCTCCCAGGACCTTGTCAGGAAAAACCTGGTTTTGTAGCTTCACACAAGGGCTGCACCAGGTAGTGTAAGCATCAAAGAAGATCAGCTTGTTTTCTTCTCTGGCTTTTTTGACGATTTCTTTCCATTTGGATGACTCAAAATCTATCCCGCCCGACTGCGCATATGTTACCTGCCATCCCAGTAACAGGATCAAAAAACCAAGTCTTTTCATTACTTCTATATAGCGGGTCCTTTTCCCGGTTTGTAAATATAACGCTAAGTGGGGGATTAATCGTATTCCTCATCGTCGTCATTCCGTTTGTTTCCTCCTATTTGCATAGTATCCAGATCGGTGTAACCTCTCGTAGCGTCCTCCTCTTCATCCTCCTCCGAAACGGGCCTCTCTGTATCCAGAACATTCTTTTTGGGTTTCATCTGGGGCATACGCAGGAGGTAAAATTTGTCTTCCGTCTCATAAGGCAGGGCCTGTGCATATTTCCCGTCCCTGTCGGTAAATAAGATCAGGCTGTTTTCATATCCATCAGGATATTGTTCCAAAATCTGTTCCTGAAGTTCTTCATCCAACTTCATGAAATCCTTTATGACTTTAGGCTTATTCATTTTGTAATACGATTGTATTATGTGTAGTGAAAACTATAATGTTTAATGTTATCCGTTTATATATCGTGCTAACAGTAAAAATATTTTTTTAGTTTTACTTTTTATTTATTTTCTTTCTCAAAGAATATTAAAATTTACGTAGCAAAAAATACGAATGAAACCAGTATATAAAGCGCATCCCTGGCATGGGATATCTATAGGATTGGAAGCTCCGGAAAAAGTGACCACTTTTATTGAAATCGTACCGTCTGATACCATCAAATACGAGATCGATAAAGATTCGGGCTATTTAAAGATCGACAGGCCACAGAAATATTCCAACATTATTCCTGCGCTTTACGGGTTTATTCCCCAGACCTACTGCGGTGACCGGGTAGCCGAGATAGCCCGCGGAAACGGAGCGGCTGTGGTGGAAGGAGACGGCGACCCGCTGGATATCTGCGTGCTGTCCAGCCATAACATTACCAGCGGGAATATCATTCTGCAATCTCGCCCTATCGGTGGCTTTTGTCTGCTCGACAAAGGGGAAGCCGATGATAAGATCATCTCCGTGCTGGTAGGAGATCAGATCTACGGGCAGTATAATGATCTCTCCGAACTTCCCAAGGGAGTGGTAGAGCGCTTAAAACACTATTTCCTGACCTATAAAAATCTTCCTGATGAGCCCCAGACCTGTTCTATTGCATTTGAGTATGGAAAGGAACATGCACACAAGATCATCCGTAATTCGATGGAGGATTACCGCGATCTGATATTCAAGCCGTTTTAAAAGGCCGGGTGCCTGAAAAGACCGGCCTTGTCAGGCTGAGGGTGTTCAGACATCACGGTGGAAGGCCGAACACCCCGCCTTCATAATTTTAGCCGGTCGTCAAAGCTCATTTTCCGGGTTGAGATGACCTTTATTTTTTTTGAATCGGGGTGATACGGGTTGATGAGATAGTTGGATTCGGGCGGCACAATGCTGCTGGGTACTTTCAGAACCGCCGCTTCTCCGTCATGCACAAAAGCATCGCCGATGTATTGTGTGGCGGAAACCGGCGGTTTGGCGTCCCAGTTTTCGGGCAGGTCTTTATACGACAGTTCTGCGATGGTCACGTCGTCGGGGATCTCGATCTCCACATAATAGCGATCATCGGGAAGGTCTTCGCTTAAATCGAGATGCACGGAAACTTCGAGCGTGGCTAAGGCCCGGGATTCTGCCGCGTACACCAGGCAGGTGTTTTTACTGTTCCACCGGAAGCCGTCACTCCGGGCCGCCCCGATACCTTTCAGGGTGCTGTCGAGGTATTTCTCCCGCTCTATTCTGAATACCCTCATTATGCGAAACTACCGTATTCTAACCTGTTGAGGGTGTTTTTAACTTCCTGGATACCGGTAACGGAATCAAGCAGGCTCTCCGGGGTAAGACCCCCCAAAGAAATATTCGGCTTTTTCAACCAGCGTGAAAACTTGGCCTCTTCGCCGTTAAAGACCTCCAGGCCAAAATCAGTTAATTCAGAAAGAAGAAGGATGAATTCACTATCCCGGCCGTTCAACAGCGAATTCTCCCTTTTCTTTTTATTGTAGGTAGTTTGTGGAATATCTAAAAGCTCCAGCATATCTCTTACCGGCGTGTTCATTTTTTTGCTGACTGCCTCAATGGCATTATAGGAAACGCCCCGGCGAATCAGGTTTACCCTATCCATCCGGGTATTCCAGTAGTACACTTCGCTGTCACTCACCATCAGCTTTGAAGAGTCTTCACTTTCCTCTTTAGCTTTCTGAGTACCATGCTTCGCAATATATTTTACAGGATCTTCAGACATGACATAGTTATTTTGCTACTAAAATATAGCATAATTATTATATCTGCAAATATTTCCCTGTTTTTTTAAAAAATTTAGCAACCCTTTCAGAATCTCATTCTTTGAATTCTTACCGCATTTAAGATCGCCAGCAAGGCCACACCCACATCGGCAAAAACCGCCTCCCACATCGTGGCCATTCCGCCGGCACCGAGTATAAGTACGATGGCTTTTACGCCAAAAGCTAAGCCTATATTCTGCCAGACGATTTTTCGGGTAGCTTTACCGATTCGGATAGCCACCGGTATTTTAGCCGGGTTATCGTCCTGGATGACCACATCGGCCGTTTCTATGGTGGCATCACTGCCCAGACCGCCCATGGCTATTCCCACATCGCTCAGCGCTACCACGGGGGCGTCATTCACCCCATCACCCACAAAGGCCACAGCTCCGCCACCGGCTTTGATCTCTTTCACCTTATTTACTTTGTCTTCCGGCAGCAGATCACCGAACGCACTGCCCACTCCCAGTTCCCGAGCTACATATTGTACGACCGCGTCTTTATCACCACTCAGCATGGTGGTTTTAACATTTGCCTGATGCAAATGCCGGATGGCCGGTTCAGCATCCGGCTTAATGCTGTCAGCTATGGTGATGTATCCTGCAAATTTTCCATCATACGCCACAGCTATTAAAGTATAGACAATGCCTGAGGGGTCCATATCGTAAGAGATACCCCATTTATCCATCAGCTTAAAATTACCGGCCAGCAGGTCTTTGCCGTTAGCGGTAGCCTTCAGACCGTATCCCGCGATCTCTTCCGCATTTTCGAGTGTAACCGAGCGGTCCACCGGCCCCACATATTCGTGAATGGCCGTAGCCACCGGGTGAGTACTGTGACTTTCCAGTACGTTCACCAGCTTCAGGATCTCATTTTTATCCCATTCAGGCCGGAATACTACTTCCTGTACCCGGAATACACCTTGTGTCAGGGTTCCGGTTTTGTCCATGACCACATGCCGTACATGGGCCAGCACATCCAGAAAGTTACTGCCTTTTACCAGGATTCCGTTTCTGCTGGCTGCACCGATCCCGCCGAAATATCCCAGGGGAATAGAGATGACCAGAGCGCAGGGACAGGAGATCACCAGGAATATAAGGGCCCGGTACAGCCAGTCCCTGAATACATAATCCTGCACAAAGAAGTAAGGAAGCAGGCATATCGCTATGGCAAGAAATACCACGATGGGGGTATAAATCCGGGCAAATTTACGGATGAACAGCTCGGTAGGAGCTTTTTGAGAAGTGGCGTTCTGCACCAGCTCCAGGATCTTGCTCAGCTTACTGTCATTATAGGCGGTAGTGACCTTTACCTGGCTCACGGTGTTCAGGTTGATCATCCCGGCTAAAACGAGCTCCCCCCTGGTTTTGGTGTCCGGTTTACTTTCTCCGGTGAGAGCCGAAGTATTAAAAGAGGCGGTTTCGGATAGCAGCTCGCCGTCGAGCCCCAGCTTTTCTCCGGGTTTTAAGCGAATGATGTCACCGATATTAACGGTTTCGGCTTTTAAGGTTATTATTTCGTTCCCTTGCAGGATAGAAACCTGGTCCGGGCGTTGGTCAAGCAAAGCCCTGATATTGCCTTTGGCTTTGGAAACAGCCATAGACTGAAACGCTTCCCCTAAACTGTAAAAAAGCATTACGGCCACGGCCTCCGGGTATTCAGCAATCGCAAATGCCCCGATGGTCGCAATACCCATGAGCAAAAACTCCGAAAAGAAATCCCCGTATTTAATACTTTTAACCGCATCTTTAAGAACAGGCAGGCCAACAGGAAGATACGCGGACACATACCAGAGCACCCTCAGCCATCCTTTAAACCACGTTTGCGGTATCCAGTTGTCCAGGGCAATTCCGGCCAATAATAATACCAGAGAAATAATTGACGGTACAAACAGCTTCAGTGTATTGTTTTCTCCGTGATCATGCGTGTGCCCATCATCGTGGCTATGTCCGTGTGTTGGTGTGCAACAGGTATCTTCGTTTATATGATCATGCACCATGAAAGATTAATTTTTTTTCAAAGTTACGGGGCGGGGGAATGCAATGCTATTGCAAAGTTCAGGCGGGGATATGTTTTAAACATGTTGTCCGGAAGAAACAATAAAAAGTACTTATGCGTCACCCTGTATGCAGTGCTCACAAATTCCCCTGGCAAAAAGCCGGATCTCATCTATCCTGAAATCCGGATGAATACCGGAGGGAAACGTAAAATCTTCTTTGCAGGTGGTCTGCTTGCAGATCTTGCAGTAAAAATGAAGGTGCCAGTCTTTGTGGGTATGCTCATCGCAGCCGTCATGACAAAGCATGTACCGGGTGGTGTGATTCTCCTGGATACTGTGCACAATGCCCTTTTCTTCAAAGGTTTTCAGGGTGCGGTAAAGGGTGATCCTGTCCGCATGCTCAAAATTATGCTCTATTTCGGATAGGGACAGAGCTATTTCCTGCTTACTCAGGAAATCATACACCAGAATACGCATGCTTGTAGGTTTGGTGTTTTTGTCCAGAAGCTTATTTTCTGTATTCATAGTTCAGGATCAGCGGGGGAAGCTCCGCACCGCTAAGTTTTCAATGGATGAAAATAGAAGCTAAACCCGTTAAAATCAAGGTTACACCGGTAATAATTCCGGCATTGTGCTCAAGCTTGTGGGAATCCAATCTGAGTAAGCCTTTATAAGCCACCCGTACCAGCAACAGCATCCCGATGAGAGTGACCACCGCATACACCAGCGAAATGGTCATTAAGAGACCCATAGATTGTATTCCTGCCATGAGAAACAAAGCCTCGATCTCCATACAGGGAGACATAAACATGGCCACAGAAAGTGAAATAATGATGTTACGTTTGGTGGTGGCCCTTATCGGTCCACCCTGAAGGTGAAAGTGCTTATGCCGGTAATGCCGGTAAATATACACCAGGCCCATTATGATCAGAATTACGGGGGCTGCAATATGGGTAATATGCTCTATATTGTGCGCCAGCTTATGACCGGTCAGTCCCAAAGCCCAACCGATAAGCAATGTACTCAATATATGGGCAAAGGCAGTAAAAAAGGTAACCTGTGTTACCTCGTTTATATTCCATTTATATTGACGCCCGATGGCAATGATAGGTAGCCAGTGATTCGGAATGACAGCATGAAGTAAACTGATGATTATAGCGCCGGTTAATATTTCCATTGAAGTGTTATGTCAGTCTTGTCTTTTACTTAAAAACACGGGTTTGCGTCATTAGTTCGCAAAATTAACTCATTTTTGTAGCAATGTTGCAGCAGGGAGAGAAAGTTTAACCCAAATTACGCAGTAAAAAAATATAATGCGTAATTTGGGCTTAATGCGAATGCCCCCCGCTATTGCTCATTTTAGCATGAATAAAAAATGCTCCCTTTATTACCACTTTGGTTTCTTTGGGAAGGTCAGTGACGGGTGTAATGGCCGTATACCCCATGTCTGAAACCCCTTTTACCACTTCTATTTTTTCAAAATGGAGAGCTTTCTCGTCTGCCGCATGTTTGTCGCTATCCTCATGGTCGTGATCGTGTCCGTCTTCGGTATGAACGTGTTCCGGTTTTTTGTCAGTTTGTATAAAAATGTAATACCGGCCGTCTGCTTCCACGATGGCATCATTCAGAACCGCCGTGCCCGTTACGTCATTCAGGCTTACTATGGCCGAAACATTCATGCCGTCGATAAGCCCTTTTTTATTACCAATGACATTGCAATGAACCGCTATTGTCTTGCTTTCATTTTCGAATGAGGAGCCGATATTAAATACCCGGGCCGTATAACTTTCACGAGGGTTATTGGTTAATGTAAAATGAATGGTCTGCCCCACTTTCATTTCAGGAAGATCTTTTTCGAAAATCTGCAGATCAAGATGGAGCGAGCTGTTGTCTACGATTTCAGCAATAGGCGAGGAGACATCGGCATAGCTTCCGATCTTGGAGAAAACATTACTTACGGTTCCCGTAACGGGGCTTGTTACGGCTAGGACTGATTTTAAAGAATTGTTGCCTAGTTCATCCGGGTTGATGCCCATCATCCTGATCTGTTCCTGCAGGGAAGATCTCCGGGTGCGGAGAGTATTTAATTCAGACAGGGCAGTCTGAAGGTTTTTCCGGGCACCTGCATTTCCTTCCACCAGTTCCTGCTGGCGTTGAACATCCTGCTCTGCCAGAGTGATCTGGTTGTTAATGGTAAGATACTCCTCCTGGAGCCGGATGAACTGTGGATTGGCAATAGTAGCGATCAACTGTCCTTTACGAACAAAGCTGCCGATCTCTACATGAAGGGTTTTGATAACCCCTCCGAAAAGGGCAGTGGCTATGCCCTTATTGTTATTGGGAACCCGCAGCAATCCGTTGGCCCGAACGGTGGAGGTCAGTTGCTTTTGTTCCATGGAGCCCAGGATAATTCCTACGGAATTGAATTGCTCCGGAGTAAGAGAAGTTACGGAAACCGCCTCTTCATGGCTATGCGTTTCCTCTGAAGCGTTATCGTTTTTATCGGCTGCTGATGGTCTGCAGCCCCACAGGGTTATAATACCCGCAAGGATTAAAATCGTTCTTTTCATTTTTAATTATTGTTTAAATAATTGAGTTGGATGACCGACTGGTTATAAAGGTTAAGGACGTCGAGGTAATTCTGGCGAATACCTATCGCCTGACTTAAATACTGACTCATCTCAGCAAAGCTGATCTCTCCTGACCGGTAGCTCAATGTGGCTGTTCTGATGATCAGATCCGCCTGATTCAGGCCCGAGGTCTCGTAAAAATTGAGCAATGAACGGTTTTTCTCAATTTCCGTTAAGGCAGAGGCTTTCTCCGTTTCAAACTGCCGGATCCGGAAGTCCAGGGTTTCTTGCTGTACCTTTTGCCCGGCCCGGGCTACATCGGTACGGCTTTTATAAGCTGCTTTGCCGAAAACCGGGAAGGAAGCTGACACAGAAAACCCGGTAAAAGGGTCGCCCGCTCCCCATAAGCGTTGACTAAAAAACCGCCCTGAAAATTCCGGCATGTTGTTTTGTTTCTGGACAGCCAGATTTGTAGCAGCAATGAGTACGTTCTGTTCCTGGACGGACAGAACAGGATGCATTGCCCCCTGAGGATTTCCCGGCTCCAGTTTAATCAGCGGCTCTTCAACGGGCAGGAGCCACTCATCCACATTTAACAGCATCATGAGCTGCTTTTGCTGAATGTTCATTTCGCCGGCGGTCTGTTCCCGTAAGGCCTTAAGTTCTTTGAGCTTTACTTCCGCCGCTATTTTGTCGAGCAATGCCGCATCTCCGGCACGAAAACGTACTTCAGCGGCCTGGTACAGATCGGTATACAGGCTGTCGAGACGGTTGAATAAGCGTTTTTTATCCTCGAGGTACCAAAGTTGATAATAGGCTTTCCTTACATCTTTCCGGATAACCGCATTTAACACCTCTGTGTTAAGCTCCGCAGCTTTCAGTTGTTGCTTAAGGTAATTCCGGCGGGCGCTGTATAGTCCCGGCCAGGCAATGCTCTGGCTTATACCGATTTTTAGGATACCCGCATTGTCGGAGGGCCTCAAATCTTCATTTTCAACAAAAACTCCCGTTTTGGGGATTTCTGTGGCCGTTTTTACCGCGTATCCCGCTGCATTGATTTCTTCTGTGTTAATGCTGAGCTGTTTGTTCTCTGCTAATGCGGTTTTTTCGGCCTGTTCAATGGTTATACGGGTTTGACCGTTGGTGGGAAATGTGATTCCAAACAAAACCGTTAAGATGAGGGCTTTCATTCCTGTTTTCGGAAGGTATGTTTTTGAATTAAAAATCAGATATAAAAGCGGTAAGACGAATAAGGTGAGCAAAGTAGCTGAAATTAATCCTCCGATGACTACCGTGGCCAGCGGCTTCTGAACTTCGGCTCCCGCACTTGTGCTTATAGCCATGGGTAAAAAACCCAGGGAAGCTACGGTGGCCGTCATTAATACGGGCCGAAGCCGGGTCCGGGTTCCTTCCAATACTATTTTTTTGAAGAGGCCGGTTTCATCAGCGGGTTTACCGGATCCATGTTTATCGGTATTACCCGGTGCCGTGGATCTATTGTTTTTCCATTCTTCATAGAGGTGATTGAATGTTCCGATCAGGACGATCCCGTTCAACACCGCTACCCCGAATAATGCAATAAACCCGATGCCGGCACTGATGCTGAACGGCATTCCCCGGGCCATCAGGGCAAAAACGCCTCCTATGGCGCTCATGGGGATGGCAGTGAAGATCAGAACCGCTCCTTTCACAGAGTTAAAAGTGAAATACAGCAGTATAAAGATCAATAGCAGGGCTATCGGTACAGCAAGCATTAACCGGGCGCTGGCTTTCTGAAGATTTTCAAACTGGCCGCCGTAAGTGAAATAGTAGCCGGGCGGCAGCTTTACTTTTTCGTCGAGCTGCTCCTGAATATCTTCCACCACGCTTTGCACATCTCTGCCTGATACGTTAAAGCCGATCACGATCCGGCGTTTCCCCGCTTCACGGCTGATCTGGGCAGGGCCTGACTTATAGCTGATAGAGGCTACCTGTGAAAGGGGGATCTGGATACCTGAGCTGGCCGGGATCATAAGATTATTTACGTCTTCAATGCTGCTTCTGTGCGTACTATCTAAGCGCACCACTAAATCAAATCTTCGTTCATTTTCAAAAACCACTCCGGCAGTTTTACCGGCAAAAGCGGTACTCACCACATCATTTACATCCTGAATGGTAACGCCGTAGTTTGCGATCCGGGTTCTGTCATATTCAATGCTGATTTGCGGCAAACCGGCTATCCGTTCCACCTGAGGAGAAGTGGTTCCATCCACACCCCGGATAATTTCACTTACTTTATCTCCGTAGGTTATCAGGGAGTCGAGATTTTCACCGAAAATCTTTACAGCTACATCCTGGCGGATACCCGTCATCAACTCGTTGAACCGCATCTGGATGGGTTGGTTTTTTTCAAAGAATACACCCGGGATCACTTCCAGCTTTTCCATCATATCATCGGCCAGCTCACTATAGCTCTTTTTGGATTTCCATTCTTTTTCAGGTTTCAGAATGATCATCAGGTCTGTGGCTTCGGGGGGCATGGGATCGGTAGGTACTTCTGCCGCACCGGTTTTTCCTACTACCATTCTTACTTCATCAAACCCTTTAAGTATTCGCGAGGCCTGCATGGAAGTTTCCATACTTTGCTCGAGAGAGCTGCCCTGGGGCAGGATGCAGTGGAAGGCGTAGTCCCCTTCCTGCAGTTGTGGAATAAACTCTCCTCCCATGCGGTTGAAGAAAAACAGGGCTGTGACAAACAGGGCAACCGCCGATCCCACTACCGCATATTTTATTTTTATCGCTTTTTCCAGGAGAGGCTGATAAAGGGCATGGAAGTATTCCATCATACGGTCGCTGAAGGTTTTCTTCAGATCCGGTTTTTTAGGCAGGAACAGGGCGCACATCATCGGGATATAGGTCATCGACAGGATAAGTGCTCCCAAAATGGCGAAGCCCACCGTTTTAGCCATAGGCGTAAACATTTTACCTTCCACTCCTGCAAGGGTAAGAATAGGAATGTATACGATCAGAATGATGATCTCGCCAAAAGCAGCACTATTTCTGATCCGGGAAGCGGATTCGAAAACTTCATGATCCATTTCCTCTTGTGATAGCTGAAGAACGCTTTCGTTGCCGGCCCGCGCTGCGGTATTACCGGTTAACTCCCGGTCTCTACCCGCTGCTGATACCCAATTCCTGCTCCGCACCTGAAGATGATGAAGGGTGGCTTCCACCACAATGACCGCGCCGTCAACGATCAGTCCGAAGTCAATGGCTCCCAGGCTCATGAGGTTGGCGCTGACCCCGAAAACATTCATCATCCCCAACGCAAATAACAAAGACAGGGGAATGGCAGAGGCTACGATCAACCCTGCCCGAAGGTTTCCCAGAAAAAGCACCAATACTAAAATAACGATCAGAGCCCCTTCAATGAGGTTTTTCTCTACGGTTTTTATAGCCCGGCCCACCAGGTCGGTTCTGTCGAGATAGGGTTCGATGACCACATCGTCAGGCAGCGACTTTTGAATGACGGGAAGCTTTTTCTTGATGCGGTTCACCACTTCATTACTGTTTTCACCTTTAAGCATCATGACCACACCGCCCACGGCATCCACTTCACCGTTATAGGTTAAAGCCCCGTAGCGTACGGCACTTCCGAAACGCACATCGGCCAAGTCTTTTACAAATACCGGCACAGACCCTGTGGTTTTTACGGCAATGTTTCTGACATCTTCAAGGGAAGTCACCAGACCCACTCCACGAATAAAATAGGCATTCGGACGTTTATCGATATACGCCCCGCCGGTGTTCTGGTTGTTTTTTTCGAGAGCCGTATAAATCTCGGGGATGCTGACTCCCATAGCTTTCAGGCGGTCGGGGTTTACAGCTACTTCATATTGCTTTAATTGCCCGCCGAAGCTGTTGATTTCCGCAATACCGGGAGTTCCGTTAAGTTGGCGCGCCACAATCCAGTCCTGCATGCTCCGGAGATCTTTGGCATTGTATTTATGCTCGCTTCCTTTTCGGGGGTGAATGATGTACTGATACACTTCGCCCAATCCCGTGCTCACCGGAGCCAGTTCCGGTCTTCCGATACCGGCGGGTATTTTTTCTTCCGCTTCTTTAACTTTCTCACTGATGAGTTGGCGGGCGAAATAAATATCTACCTCTTCTTTGAAAACTACTGTAATAACCGATAACCCGAAACGGGAAATACTTCTTATTTCTTCAATGTCAGGAATATTGGCAATACTTTGTTCGATGGGAAATGTAACGAGTTGTTCCACTTCCTGGCCAGCGAGGGTAGGGCAGCTGGTAAAGATCTGTACCTGGTTATTAGTGATGTCAGGTACTGCATCAATGGGCAATTTGGTAGCACTCCAGCCCCCCCATATTATCCATACAAGCGTCATCATGCCTATGATAAACTTGTTTTTTATACTGAATCTGATAATGGAATTTAACACGTGCTTGTCCGTTTAATGTAAAATTTACTGATAAGGCCTTGCATTTTGCCGCAGCGGCGAACCGCCACTTTTCGGGCATCTGGCCGGGCTGTAAGAATTAGTACTTTCAGACACCTTCTTACAGGCAGGAAAACTGTCTGTTGATGCTGTAAGCCATCTGTAAATGGAAACAAAAAGGGTGAACTTCGGGTACACAGACCTTCTTCAGGCCCCATACGGGCTAAATTCAGTCTGAAAACCGGATCTGTCAGATTGGACCGTGCAGACTCCGGCACCCTCTTTTCGTGCAATTAAATTTTAGGCGGTTGCCAGATGTTTCCGTAGAAACCGGGAATAAAGGAAGGATAGTGAGAATTAACTTTCCCGTTGATGGGAATATAAACAGGATCTGAAACCTTATGAAAAGAGAAATCGCTCAGAACCACGTTTGCCCCGCAGCAATAACAGGTACAAAACGGGGTGCAGAAGTCGTTATGATCCTCTTTATGCGTATGAGAATTTTCGGCAGCTTCACAATCGTTCAAAGCATCGCTGCACGGCACCAGTGACAGTGTCATGACCATTAAGCTCAGGATGAACGTAAGAATTTTCATATCTGCAGCAAATATAACGGTCAGGAAAGATTATTTGGCAGTCAGGGAGATTTTTTTGACATGGCAATGTTCCGGCCTGACCTAAGGCTGCTTTTCCGTCAGGTATTTCCAGTACCTTTTGGGCACATGGCGTAAATGGAGCTTTAAGTTTTTACGGGCTTCTATATTGGTACTTTGAAAGTATTGTTTCCATAGCTCCTGGAAATGTTTGTCTTTTTCGTCCAGAGTCAGTGTCACATCAGTGGATAAGGCCGTTTTTTCTTCCGGAGATAATTGCACGGCTGATACCGTTTTTTTATCGTAATGAAGGCCATATTTTCTTTTGTTGTCCCATATCAGCCAGGGCTGATCTGCGTAACGCTTCCTGAAAAAACCGGCTATAAGGGGTAAAACGTCAAAATCGGGTTCCACTATAGAAAAGAACAGCCCGTCGCTGCTCTTTTGAAACCGGACAAATGCTTTCATCCGGTGGCGTTCACGATTTACCTTTGTGAGGGTCTGGGAAAAGTATAACACGTCTTCATCCCCGAAGTTCTGAAGAACATCCGGATTTCCCGTAAAGACCTGATGGATGACCCGGAAGCAGGAGACCCAAGCTTTCCGGTCTTCCGATAAAAATACTTTGTAGAAATCCTGTGAAGCTAAGGCATTAAAATGCTTCTTCAGGCCTTTTTGTACCCGTTCTGCGCTCGCAATATCAGAGATGACGGTTCGGCTGGCTTTAAAGAGATCGGCCGGCTGATCTCCGGGAAGCAATGGAATGATATCCGGCTCTTTCCGGGCAAAACTATCAAAGACACAGCACAGAAAGCCGGGATAAGTTCCGTCAAAAATATAATGCATCTTTCAGAAAAGGCTTAACTGGTTAACATCCGCTCTCCCGGAAGATGAGGTATCCGGCTTTTGCAGGATAGCTGCTTTTACATCGGCCATGGAAGGAGTGCCTAATATCACCGGACTGTCGGCACAAACCAGGAAGTAACGGGCACGGTTATAAGCGATGCCCATTTTACGCAACTGGTATTCGCGCAGCCGGCCGAATTTCCTGGCCTGAATGATTTTCACGGCCGACTGCCTGCCTATACCGGGAATCCGGAGGATGGACCTGTAGTGTGCCGTATTTACATCTACCGGGAAGAAGTGCGGGTTACGCAGGGCCCAGCTTAGCTTGGGGTCGATGTCCAGCTCCAGCCGGGTATGTTCGGGATTCAGAATCTCCTCCAGCTCAAAACCGTAAAATCTTAGGAGCCAGTCGGTTTGGTACAACCGGTTTTCACGAACCAGGGGCGGAGTCGTGCCGATTTGAGGTAATAATGGATTCTCATTGGTGACCGGTACATAAGCACTGTAATATACTCTTTTGAGGTTATAATCTCGGTAAAATGTTTTGGCCACATTCATAATCTCAAGATCAGTTTCAGGGGTAGCCCCTATCACCATCTGGGTGCTCTGACCGGCCGGTACAAAGAGGGGTTTATGTTTGACCAGGCCGGATTCTGATTGATATTCCCGAATCTGGTTTTCAACAAACGCCAGCGGTTTTCGCACCGACTCATGATCTTTTTCGGGAGCCAACATCTTCAGGCCGGCTTCGGTAGGCATCTCCAGGTTAATGCTCATCCGGTCAGCATACAAGCCAGCCTCCCGGATCAGCTCTTCGCTGGCCCCGGGAATGGTCTTCAGATGAATGTAACCGCTGTAGCGCTCTTCGGTACGCAGCTTTTTTACAATACGGAGCAGCCGTTCCATGGTATAGTCGGCATTTTTGAAAATCCCCGAACTCAGGAACAGGCCCTCTATATAATTTCTCCGGTAGAAGTTCATGGTCAGGTCTACTACTTCCTCTACGGTAAAAGCGGCCCGTTTGACATCGTTGCTTCTGCGGCTTACGCAAAAGGCACAGTCATAAATGCAATGATTGGTGAGCAGAATCTTTAAAAGGGATACACATCTTCCGTCTTCCGTATACGTATGGCAGATCCCGGAGGCGGAGGCGTCTCCTATACCACCGGTATTTTTTCTTTTGCTGCCGCTTGAGCTGCAACTAACGTCATATTTTGCCGCATCGGCCAGTATTTTCAGTTTTTCCGTGAGCCTCTCCACGTCAAGTTTTTATGTAAGATTTAATCAGGTGTATCTGTTCGGATTTCAATATTAACGAAAATACGGCAGGTTTCACGTCCGGTCCGAAAATAGCTATGAATTATAGCAAATGCATGTCAGAGCATGTTTATATTTTGTAACTTTACTTTAATACGCAAAACAAGCGCGGTTTTACAGCAAGGTTTTATCCCTATGAAAAAGAGTTTTTTCAAATTTCTCAATAAGATTAATAAGGCGGTACTGCCAAAGTACAGCAAAAAAGATCCTATGAAGCTCACGAAGTTTGAGCAGGCGGTGGTAGCCTATAAATACTATGTGCTCATTCACTCCATGGATTAATTTTACCGGCCGGTCCTGCTTAGATAAGCTCCCAGGTCAAATTCTTTGGGGGGCGTAAGCCCTTTCAGATGCCTGACAAAATAATCCCACCGCAGTCTCATCATGTAGTTGGAGTAGGCACCGAAACCGTGTGTTGCGGAAGGGAAGATCACCAGGTCGAAATCTTTGTTGGCCTTCTGCAGGGCTTCCACTACCAGCAGAGTATTGTATGGCGGTACGTTATTGTCCATCATTCCGTGCGCCAGCATCAGTTTTCCCTTCAGGTTTTTAGCATGGGTAGGGGTGGCCTGGGCTTCGTAATCTGCATTTTCAAGGAGGCCGTTGTATCTTTCGCCCCAGTCGTCTTCGTAGTTACGGTTGTCGTGGTTGCCCGATTCCGAGATCCCTACTTTATAAAAATCGGGGTATCTGAACATAGCGGTCGCAGTGGCAAATCCACCTCCCGAGTGTCCCCAGATCCCTACTTTGTCGAGGTCTATCGGAAATTGTTCCGCCAGTTGCTTAATGCCGGCGATCTGGTCGGGAAGAGTGTTCTCGCCCATGTTTCCGTAGTTCATGTCGTGATAGCTCTTGGAACGGTACGGGTTGCTGGTTCCTTCTATGGCCACTACGATAAAGCCCAGCTCGGCCAGCGCCCGATGGTCTCCGGAGACAGGGCTGAAACCCCACGAACGCACGCTTCCGCCCTGCGGACCGGGATAAATATAGTTGATCACCGGGTATTTTTTGCCTGATTCAAAGTGTTTGGGCGTATAAACCAGCCCGAAGATGTCGGTTTTCCCGTCGGCGGCCTTTAGTTTCACGGGCGTGGCAGGTGTCCAGCCGGTTTCCGATTCTAGCCGGGAGATATCTGCCTTGCCCAAAGTCAGGATGTGATTTCCGTTGGCATCCCTTAATTCAAATGTCGGGGGAACGTTTGGTTCAGACCACGTGTCAATGAGGTATTTTCCGGAGGGCGACCAGGTAGTCTGGTGGGTTCCGGTAGAAGGGGTGAGGTCGGTAAAGTTTTTACCGTCAAAATCCACCCGGCAATACCTTTGGTAGTAGGGATTTTTCGGGTCCAATCCGGTCGTGGTAAACCAAATCCGGCGGCTCTTTTCGTCCACTTCTGTCATCCGGGCTACTACAAAATCACCCCGGGTTACCTGGTTTTTCAGCTTTCCGGTGCGGGAATCATACAGGTATAGATGTCCATGATTATCTCTTTCGGAATACCAGAGGATTTCAGCGGTCTCCGGGAAGTAACGCCAGTTGATGGCATTTACGCCGGATTCGTAATAGGTAGGAACCACCTCTTCGAATACTTCTCTTACTTCGCCGGTTCCGGTATCGGCTATCCTCATGCGGGAGATCTTATGGTCGCGGGAGGTGGAGAGGAAGGCCAGCTCTTTCCCGTCAGGTGACCATTCCACATCGGCCAGGCGGCCGCCATTGGTAATATTGTCGCTCAGGGAAGACCGCCGCGGGTCAGGTGCCACTTTCAGGCGAATGACTTCCCTTGCAGGCACATCGATAATTACCCGGTGGATAAGGATCACTTCTTTGTCGCCGGGCAGCGGATATTTCCATGCCTTCAGGGTCGGTGCGCCCACATTGGTGGTTACGAGGTACATGTCTTTTACATGCCGCTGATCCTGCTGAAAGGTGGCTATCTTCCGCGAGTCGGGTGACCAGCTGATAATGGGGCCGTCGCCGGTGGTCCAGCCGGCGTTATCGGTGGCATAGCCAAAGTCTTTTATGCCGTCGGTGGTGAGCCGGGTTTCCTGTTTGGTGCTTAAATCCCGTACCCAAAGGTTATGATCTTTCAGGAAAGCCGCCATTTTTCCGTCGGGCGAAGGGATTTCGAGTAAGCGTCCTCGTCGGGCGGTGAAGCTTTCCTGCTCCGGCTCGCTTTTCGTTTCCACGGCCGATTCGGTAAGCCCACCGTTAGCCGGGTTATAGGACCAGTTTTTCTTTTCAGCCGAAAAATAAATGAGCTTCAGGCCTGAAGAGAAGCTGATGCCTGTAAACGGCAGTTGATGGGGGGCATAGCTCTTGCCTGTTGCTTTTCCCAGGGCCAGCGCCAGCTTCCCGTGGTCAAAGGCCGCTTTACGGGTTTTCTTTGCCGGATCTGCCAGGAAGAACGCTTTGCCTTTGGAAGTGGTTTCCACAAACCAGAATTTGTCGTCTTCCAGCCAGTTGGGCCGGAGGGAAGTGTTATACACATATTTTTGCAGGTTTTGAGCCAGGTAGTTGGCGGCATTTTCATAGTCTTTGCGGCTCAGGGAGTCTCCGGGTGACGCCATGATGTTAGGACCCACCCATAGTAATCCTATAAAAATTCCAAATTTTTGTATTTTGAACATTCTGTTTAGCTTTTAAACACCCGTTAAATGTAAGGATTTCGGGAAATATCTGTATGAAAACTTGGCTACTTTCGATAATCCCCTAATTTTAATAGACGAATTTATTCTTCGGCCCTGTTTTTTAATCCCATGAGCAGGGTGTAAGCACCGTTTTCAACCAGGGGTTTCCCTTCAAGCATATCCGTCTGAAGGATTTCTACCCACCCCTCGTGACGGATACCCGGCTGAACTTCCAGCATGCGGAAGGCACGGTCAGGCAACTGCTCAAAAACATACCATTTGTTTTCAAACATTACCACGCCAGCTTCGGGGAGAACGTGACTCAACTTATTCCGTGTCTCGATTTCCGCACTGATGTACATGCCCATGATGAGCCCGGGTCGGCTGCCCAGCGGGCGTGCCAGAATATCTGTTGAGCCGTCTTCATTCACTGTTTTTCCGGTAGAAATGACCTGTGCGCGGGAGGAGAGCCCGTCGTTGGCAGAGAAGCGCACCTCCTGCCCGGTTTTCAGGGCAGGCAGGTCTTTTTCAAAGGCCTTGATCCGCAGGAGCAGTCCGGCCGGGTTGACCAGCTCAAACAGTGTTTCGACAGGAGAAACGTATTTTCCCGTATTCACCCGGATCTCGCTGACCGTTCCGCTGAAGGGAGCATAAATGTTAACCGTGCTGCGGAGGTTATCGGTATTTACGCTTTGAGGGTCTATATGAATAAGCCGTAATTTTTGTTCAAGTGCTTTTTGAGCCACTTTCAGGGTGCGGTATTCGGCTTCGGCCTGTTGCAATGTTTTATCGCTGGCTGCCTGGGTACGGTTGAGCGCTTTCTGACGATCGTAGTTGAGCTCTGCCGTTTTGAGTTGTACCTCTGTGGAGAGGTAATCCTGCTGAAGCTGGATAAACTGGTTGTCTTCCAGAACAGCCAGAATCTGCCCTTTGGAGAAGGAGGCCCCGGGAAGGATATTAATCTTCCTGACATACCCACCCAGGGCGGAGGTTACCGATACCACATCGGATGGTGCAGCGTCTACTTTCCCGTTCAGCCGGAGTGTGGCTTCCAGGTTACGGGTCTGCAGCCGGGTAACAGACAGCTCCAGGGTTTTCATCTGCTCTTCTGACAGCCGGATGATGTTTTCGGGGCTTGGTGACGTTTCCTCAAGGGCTTCTTTTGCCGCAGGTTTACAGGAGGCAACTATTAAAAGGAGGGCAATCTTGAAATATTTCATACGTATAAAAGTTTAAACTGTCAGTTTTCAGAACTCAGCCGGATAACGCCTGGTTTTCGGTAGTCCGCTATATTTACTGCGGCGTCTAACAAGCGGGTATTGCTGAAAGCTGAGCGTTATTTCGTTATCAGATAATTTAATCGAATGATACACAGGTTTAGTTGTTCGAGGGCCTGCAGATGTCCGGTTCTTACTTCCAGTGACTGGCGCGTAAGAATCACCCAGTCCAGGTAGTTGATCTCTCCTGCGTGCAACTGCTGCTGTGCCAGCTGTTCGGCCAGAAGCGTTTGGGGAATTTGCTTTTCTTCATAATTCCTGACGATGAATTCGAGGTATATGGCTTCACTTAGCGCCTGTTTGTACCCGGTATTTAGCTGCTTCTCTTTCATGGCCAGTTCATTTTCGGTAATACTTCTCTGAATTTTGGCTGCCTGGATCCGTGCTTTCTGACTTTTGTTAAAAACGGGGATGTCGATCCCGGCAGTGATGGAACCGAAGCGGCCCGGAGCGAGGTCGCGTAAAGTCTGGTTAGCATAGCCTACTGAAAATTCGGGCAATAGCCGGCTCCTGTCGGCCTCGATCTGGGCGTCGTTGATCCGTAATTGCTGATGCAGTGCCTGTAGCTCGGGGTGGTCATCTGTGCTGCAGCAAAGCTCGAGGCTGATTTTCGCCGTTGGTGCCACCGGCTGAGGCAGCTCTGTGACATTTAGCAGCAGCTGAAGCTCTATTATGCTCACCTCCAGGTCGCTTATGAGGTAGGTCAGCTGCAGGCTGATCTGCTCTTTTTGGATGGCTGCTGTCGACGATTCCAGGCGGTCTGTATCTCCCAGTCTGAGCTTTTGTCCGGACAGGTTCAGGAATTGGCTGAACAGGGAATCGGTCTTTTGCAATAACTCTTTCCTTTGCTGAAGAATGAGGATGTGCTGAAATACTTCTGAAACCGCTTTTTTGACCTGGGCTTTTGTCAGATTCCGGTTTAAAATTGCCAGTTGCCACTCGCTTTCCAGAACGCTTTTTTGCCTTAAGTAGGTGATTGGCAGTCGGAATCGCTGACTCAGGGCCAGCCGGTTATCCGGCCGGATACCATTGTATTTCCCGTACTCACCGCTTAGTTCTGTCGGACTGAGATCTAAGTAGGTAGGAGTCAGCTTTTCCTTATACTCTGCCAATAATTGTGCGTTTTTCACGGAAAGGCTGTTTTCAGCAGCTGTTTGTATCGCTTCTTCCAGTGTGAGGGGTCTTTGGGCAAAAGCCCCGCTTCCGGTGATAACCAATAGAAGAGTGAGGACGGATGCCTTTGGTTTTCGGAAGTTCTCCACCAGCACGTAAAGAATAGGCAATACAAATAAGGTAAGGAAGGTAGCAAACAGAAGTCCGCCAATGACCACAGTGGCCAGGGGGCGCTGGACTTCAGCTCCGGAGCCTTTGCTGAGAGCCATGGGCAGGAAGCCAAGTGACGCTACCAGGGCAGTCATTAATACCGGACGCAGCCTTATGCGCGTACCTTTAAGTACGGTCTGAACGGCGTTAAGGCCTTCACCGATCCGGATCCGGTTATACTCTGCTACCAGTACGATACCATTCAGTACAGCTACCCCAAAGAGGGCAATAAATCCGACTCCTGCACTGATACTGAATGGCATACCCCGCAAAGAAAGGAAATAGACTCCGCCGATGGCAGAGAGGGGAATGGCCGTGTAGATCAGCAGACTGTATCTGATTGAACGGAAAGAAAAGAACAGCAGAAGGAATATCAGTACCAGTGAAATGGGCACGGCTATTCCCAGCCGGGCTTTGGCTTTATTCAGATTTTCAAACGTCCCGCCATAAGTAAGGGTATAGCCGGGTTCAAGGGGCATATTCGAAGCCACTTTATCCTGAAGCTCCTGCACAATGCTTTGGACGTCACGCCCCCGCACATTAAAGCCGACGACTATACGTCGGCGGGTATTTTCACGCTGTATCTGGTTCGGTGTGCTGGTGTATTCCACGGTTGCCAGCTGGCGGAGAGGGATCTGGACGCCGGCGGGCGTGGGAACCAGGAGGTTACGGATGTCTTCTATGTCTTTTTTCCGCTCTTCACCCATTCTCACCATCAGTTCAAAGCGCCGTTCTCCTTCAAAAACCGGCCCGGCACTTTGGCCGGCAAATGCGCTGTTAACCACCCGGTTTACAGCTGAAACCGAAAGCCTGTAGCGTGAAAGAGCGGCGCGGTCATAACGCACTACTACCTGCGGTGCGCCGATCAGGGGTTCAATGTAGAGGTCCTGGGCTCCCGGAACCTTAGCGATCAGCCCGCCCAGCTGGCCGGCGTATTTTACAAGTTTATCCAGGTCTTCCCCGAAAATTTTAATCACCACATCCTGCCGAGCGCCCGTCATGAGCTCGTTAAAACGCATTTGCACGGGGAACTGGAAGCCCGTGGTGAGGCCGGGCAGGACTTCCAGCGCCCGGCTCATTTTTTCGGAGAGCTCCGGAAAGGACCCGGCGGAAGTCCATTCTTTTTTGGGTTTCAGTACTACAATCATATCGCCCGCATCCATAGGCATGGGTTCGGTGGGAATTTCTGCGCTTCCGATCTTGGTGACCACCTTTTCCACTTCCGGAAACCTTGTGAGCAGGATATGAGCGGCCTTGTTGGTTTCACGGATGGTGGTGTTGATATTACTTCCGGGGAGAATACGCATTTCTACAGCAAAATCTCCTTCTTCCAAAGACGGGACAAACTCGCCCCCCATGCGCGCCAGCACGAAAACCGCCCCTGCAAAAAGAAGCAGCACTAACCCAATGATCAGCCTGGAGTATTTGAGGCTTTTAAGAAGGTAACGGGAGTGGAGCGCTTCTGTTTTAGCCATAATCTTATCGGAAAAGGTCTGGCCTGCAGGTACTTTTAAAACCAGAGCGCTCATCACCGGTATATAGGTTAGTGAAAGGATAAAGGCCCCGATCAGGGCAAAAGTCACGGTTTGAGCCATGGGGATAAACATTTTTCCTTCTATACCCTGCAGGCTGAATATCGGAAGATATACCACCAGGATGATAATCTGCCCGAAAACGGCCGAGTTGACCATCTTGGTGGCAGAATCGTAGACCGGTTCATCCATATCCTGCCTGCGAATATTTCCAAGGTATCCGTGCTTAGACAACTGATGGAGAACGGCCTCTACAATGATCACGGCTCCATCTACTATAAGGCCGAAGTCGAGGGCGCCCAGGCTCATGAGATTGCCGCCCACTCCGAAAATGTTCATCAGGATAATGGCGAAAAGCATGGATAAGGGTATCACGGAGGCCACCAGTAGCCCGGCTCTCAGATTTCCGAGGAAAAGCACCAGGATAAAAACCACGATCAGGGCTCCTTCAATGAGGTTGGTTTCAATGGTTCTGATGGTATTATTCACCATCTTGGCCCGATCAAGGAAAGGCTCAATGACAACTCCTTCAGGCAGGGTCTTTTCGATTTTAGCCAGTCTTTTCTTGATATTTTTGATCACCTGGCTGGCATTCTCTCCTTTGAGCATAAGAACGATAGCCCCTGAAACCTCGCCCTGGTCATTGTAGGTCATGGCCCCGTAACGGGTGGCATAACCGGTTTTTACGTCTGCTACATCGCCTATCCTTACCGGACTTCCGTCAGCGGTATGGTTTACAGCAATGTTTTCGATGTCATTTACCGTTCCGATCAGCCCTTCTGTACGGATAAAAAGTACGGTTTCATTTTTTTCGATATAGGCGCCCCCTGTGTTCTGATTGTTGGTCTCTAAGGCGTCGAAGACATCGTTAATGGTTAGCCGGAAGGCCCGTAGCTTATCAGGATTAACGGCAATTTCATATTGCTTCAGTTTTCCTCCGAAGCTGCTGACCTCGGCTACTCCCGGTGTGCCGAGGAGCTGACGACGGATCACCCAGTCCTGAAGGGTGCGAAGTTCGGTTTCGTCATATTTCGATTCATAACCTTTCCTGGCGCGCACCACATACTGGAAGATCTCGCCCAGCCCGGTAGAAACCGGCCCTAATTCAGGATTGCCGATCCCGTCCGGAATCAGTTCCCTGACCTGGTTCAGGCGCTCGGTGACCAGCTGCCGGGCCAGGTAGATGTCGGTTTCGTCCGTAAAAACGATGGTGACCAGAGAGAGACCGAAACGGTTAAAGCTCCGGATCTCGGTTATGTCCGGTATATTGCTGTTGGCCTGTTCAATAGGGATGGTGATGAGCCGCTCGATATCTGCAGCCCCGAAAGACGGTGCCACGGTAATTACCTGCACCTGGTTATTGGTTATGTCGGGCTGGGCATCTATGGGCAGACGGGTGGCTTCATAGATGCCGAAAATCACCAGGCCCGCTGTAAAGAGCCCGACAATGAGTTTATTCCGCAGGGAAAAGCGGATAATACTGTTCAACATGATAGCTGGATTAACAATTAAAAAAATACATAGCAGACCTTACGACAGGCGTGCCGCAGGTATCCGGTGATCTTTAAAAGTTAAGCTATACGGGGAGGCTGAAGTATATTGTTGTAGTAGCTGGATACCAGGTTTTTTACCTTACCCACGGGTTGGGTGTTTTCTCGGGGAACGGTCGGATGGCCAGGAATGTCAAATTGTATTTTAGGAATATAAAAAGCATGGCTGAGATCACTACCAAGGCTCATAAAAGGGAGCTTCATGTCTGTATCCCAGTCACCGTCTTTTTCATGGCCGCCATAATGATGGACCAGGAAATCAACCAGATCCCCTTCTCCGTTGGTTACAAACTCGCGGTAGTGTTCAATAAAAAGCGGAACTTTCAAAAGCTGGCAAAACTCAGCGTTTGAAAACAGGTAGATAGTTAGAAAAAACAGGGACAAAAATCGTCTCATTGCCCGTAAATATAGATGTTTTTTTGCCTGGATGATGAATCTCCGCTTTCTTTTTTGTTTCCCGGTTTCTCTGAAAGGGTGATTCCTATCACATTCCTACCTGCTTTTTGTCATACCCCGGGCCGGATTTATTTAGCTACTTGGACTATGATTTTGATTTTTGACCTTTAAACGAATTTGAATATGAAAGCT
>CAZLXI010000005.1:0-167170 GCA_964563435.1 uncultured Lacihabitans sp. | reverse complement strand
CAATTACCAGGATCTTACCGTTCATACATATTGGACATTTTCGGGTACAAAATTAGGGAGTGCGGGTGATTTTAATGTTAAGGGAGTATTAAATTTAAAATTAGGGCGGTATAAGTGAAAAACTAAAAGTTAAAAGTGAAAAGTTGCGGAACCATTCTTACATATTATACTTATATACCATAACCGCAGCGACGGCCGCTTTTAGTTTTTCACTTTTTCGTAAATACGAAACATTCCCCTTTGCTCATTTGTGAACAGCAGCGTATGCGCATCTTCGAACATGATCGCCTCCGTCTGCTTCCGGGCTATTTTAATGCAGGCGATGGGAGACCGGAAGCCGATCTTTCCGTTTTCAATGCCAAACAGGAAGATTTTGCCGTATGAGATCAGGGCAAACCGGTCCTGGGCCGGGCTGATGGCGGCACCGGTGATCTGGGCTTTGAAGAAGACTTCGTCGCGCGGGGCTATCTCGTAGTGGCCGGGTTGGTCGGGGAGTACGTACATCCGGCAGATACGGGCACCTTTTTCCCAGCTTTTGGTAAAGAGGTAGAGGGAGTCATTGGCCCAGAAAAAGGCCTCGCAGTCGTATTCTTTCTTTTCACCGGCGGAAAAATCCTGGTCAGTATAACGGAAAGTGATTTTTTGGGTGCGGCCGGCTGAGGTGCGGCCGGCAGAGGTGCTGCCCCCTACATATTTATAAATAGTGAGGTCTTTCCGCCGGTTGCTGTTGTTACCGAAGTCACCGATATACACATTCCCGGCCGGGTCGGTGGTGATCTCCTCCCAGTCGCGGTTCACGGCATCAGGAACAGGGTGGGTTTCCACCAGCTCACCCTCTTTATTGATCTCATATATTTCCGCTTCCCCGCCCGAATCGTTCAGTGCCAGCAGGTGATCTGACCAGGGGGAAGGGCACAGTCCGGAACACTCCGACAAAATGCGGTCGAGCGTTGCAGCCCGCTGCACCTTCATCTTTTCCTTTTCCAAACCGGCATTATCCGTTTCATACCGGCAGGTGACCAGGGCTACCTTTGCCGCAAAGAAAAACATCAGCGCTTTCTGAAACATCAGACGGTCCTCAGCTTTTCGATCTCCCTCACCACATCCAGGATGCCTTTCAGCGGGATCTTTATCCAGGAGGGCCGGTTCCTGATCTCGAAGCCGAGCTCATGAATGGCCTTTTCCAGTAAATGAAACTGTAAAAGGTAATTCACCTCGTTATTGTTTTTCAGCAGGGTATGATGCGGCCCGAAGTACGCCAGGTATTCCTCCAGAAAGGTATCCCGCATCAGCTTGTACCACCGGTCGGAAGCCCGCAACAGGTCTTTTTCGGGGATCATCTGGGTCTGTTCGCTGTTATACAGCTTGGCCGATACCGCATAGTGATAAGACCGGATCATGGAAGCCACGTCTTTCAGCGGACTGTGCTTGGTGATACGGCTGCTGATTGGGGAGTTGGGTTCGCCCTCAAAGTCGATCACATGGATCCCGTTGGTATTGACCAGGATCTGGCGAAGGTGAAAGTCGCCGTGTATCCGTATTCTCAGCGAATTAAATACGCGGGTAAGGATCTGGTCTATAAAATTCAGGATCTTGTCTTTCGCCTCCATGAACTGCCAGGCCAGGGCCTGGGTCTGCTCGTCGAGGTCCATGTATATTTCGATCAGGGTCTCGTATTGCTTGTCGAGGGCATCTTCCAGTTTGCGATGTACCTTTGTACGGTAGGAACGGTTGATCTGCTCCGGCCGGAAGGCCTCCTCCGAATTAAGATCAAACAGCGCATCGTGCATGACGGCCGTCTTTTTCCCCAGCAGGGCCACTTTTACAAAAACCTGCTCCTTCACCTGGAAATTACCGTCTACCAGGCCGTTGATGAAGTCATTCAGGTAATCACCGGTCAGCGACCAGTTATCTTTGGATTCGGCAATGTACTCTGTCATTACCCCAAACGTGTACAGCGGAGTATTTTCTTCCGTCAGGTTGATGCTGCCACAATATTTAGGGTAATTTCTGAATTTTTCGTTCCGGGAGAAAAAGCGGAGCGATTCGATCTCGGGGTTGATTCCCTGGTAGAGGTTCCGGTAGAGCTTAAAGAAGTATTTATTGTTAAAGACAAAGGCCGTATTATTGCCGTCGATCTCAATAAAGCTGCTTTCCGGATCGGTTTCGTCTTCCAATCCTTTTCCTCTTTCAAACTCCAGTACCTGCTCATTTTTTTGGGGGGTGGTGGCCGAGCTCAGGAGATTTTTGAAAATGGCCAGGCGAAACGCCGGATCGTAAACGGCATCTACCAGGAAGCCTTCCTTCTCATCCAGCGAGGCCCGCGATATATAGGCATCTTCCGGTATATGTTCTGATTCTTCTCCTACGAATGAAACCGGGAAAAGGTAGGATTCCGTCTCCCCGCTCGAATACCGGATCTGCAGATAGGTAAAGAAAAATTCCGCATCCTCAGATTTCATCCGGATGGCACCGGTGATCTTGATCCTCCAGTTTTTCCGGTTTTTTCCGGCAAACCAGCTGCATTTTTCCAGGTAATGCGGAAGGAGGTTATCTTCCAGTACCGTGTGGACATATTTGTCTCTTTCAAAACCTTCCCAATCCAGCAATAAAACAAAAGGTGACATTCTCAATAGGTTTTTTGGTATAATTTTTTAAAAATAGGAGGTAATTGTCTAAAAAGTCAAAAAAAGTTGTTATTAATAGAATATTTTTTTCACGGCATCCCGATCACGGTTTTGGCGTAAAACCTGCGGTTGAGACCTGCTCCGAATACATCAATGACAAAAACATAATAGCCGGGCGGCAGCAGGCGGCCATGGTCACCGGTGCCGTCCCAGGCGATTTCTCCGCTTGTTCCGAGCAGGTGGTTACGGGCGAGGCTTCTGACCGCCCGTCCGTGTTTATCCAGCACGGTGATTGCGGCATAGAGCTCCCCGCCCGGCAGCCGATAGGTTAGCCGGGTGATCTCCGTATCCGGTTGAAAGACCAGGGGTTCGGCGGTGAAAAGCGCTTCTGCCGGATCGTTCTCCCCGCGTGAGTTGGGAGCTCCCGGGGTGGCGAAGCCCGCATCTGAAGAAGCGGAGACCCATACGTTATGTTGAAAGGATACTCTTTCCAGCGAAACTCCCCTGGGGCTCCGGATCAGGGAAGCGTGCATTTTTTCGGAGTAAGTGAAAAGGTCAAACTCACTGCTGTCCGGCTTCAGAAGCAGTACGGTACCTGCGTCATTGTTATAGGCGGGAAGCGCCGGCACCTCCATGAGGTTTCCCGCAAGCGGGTAATGGTCCCGGAGAAAAGACCGGTTTTTGGTAAAAGCCAGGTAGCTGTTTCCGGGCAGTACCGTTTGGGTGGTGGAAATGACGGTGTGTCCGGCAACCTCTCCGGCGGCGTTCAACCGGGCCAGTTGCCAGTTTTTCAGGTTAAAGCGCTTCTCTGTGGTATTGTAAAGTTCCACAAAATCCTCTCCGCCCGGCAGCGGGTTAAACAGGATCTCCGACAGCCGGATATCGCCTGGAAGCGGTTCCGGCAGGTTTTCGAAAACCACGGTGATATCCGGGCCGGTATTTCCCGAACAGTCTTCGGCACCATAGATCCTCAACACGAGGTCGCCGGGAGGAGATCGGTCAAGGGTGAGCACCACGGCCTCCCGGCTTTCATTCAGAAAAGTGGCATGGGTAAGGAATGCATCATCACCGGGGATCTCAAAGCGGGCACTATTTTCAGCAAATGTGCCGGCCAGCACTTCGTCGAAGACCAGGAGTATCCGGGTTTCCTGCAGGTCGTACCGGAGCAGTTCCGGCGGTGTGAGGTCGGGATTGGCCCGGGCCGCGCTGTTGGGCTTTCCGGGCGTGCCGCCCTCTCCCGCCGGCGACGACTGCCAGTTGGCCTTCCCCCGGCAGGGGTAAGCGGTATCGATCATCTCGAGGCTGTAGCCTTCCGTACGGCCCGTCGTATACCATGCAGAGGAATAGCTTACGGTGTGCACTTCATTCCCGGCAGGGCCGGAAAGCTTTAAGGTATTCCCGTTGTTGTTCAGCGACAGGTTAGACAGGCCGATGACCTTTCCGAAGGAGGTGAATTCCTGTACGTAGGTAGTCCGGCAGGCAATGACATACTCTCCGGGTTCGATGACGGAAGCGGGGAATGTCGTCCTGACGGTTCCGTATGTAAGGCTGTACCCGGTGAGGGAAATACGTTCAGCCGACCGGTTGAAGATCTCAAGATATTCTCTCTCCGGAAGTCCCCGTGAGGGGGTAGGGTCGGCGAAAATTTCGGTGATAATGAGTGCCTGCGCGCAGAGCAAACGGCCGGCCATAAACAGGAATAAAAAAAGGTATAATTTCATGTGTGGATCTTTTGATCCCCTAAATTATACCTTTTTATTTAGAAACTACTCTTTCGAAGTGCCTTTCCACACTTCGGCTTTCAGGTTCTTAACCGAATCTGCCGGCTGCGTGGCCTCTTTTTTTGCCTCTGCGGAAGCGGCTGCTTCCTTAGATTGTGGCTCCCTGCCTTTTTTTACCGCTGTGTTTTTCCCCGTTGTTTCTTTTCCGGACTGCGATTTTTCAGACTTTGGCTTCGCCTCCTTTTTGGCTTCGGCTTTTACTGCTTTTTTCGTCTCTTTTTCCGCTTTGGCGGCTTCCTTTTCTTTTTTCCGGGCATCTTTCTTTAAAAGCTTCCGGAGGTCATCGGCCAGTGCAGTGATCTTTTTGCGGATCGTTTTTTTTTCGACCAGATCGCCGATTTCCCCAATAGCGGCCAGACCTTTGCTTATGGTGGCCTTAAGTTGTTTTGTTTTCTCTTTCATACCGAATAGGAATGTTATGTTGCAAAGGATTATTTTTTTTATGGAATTTCCAAAAAAAGGGTGTTAAGTTTTTGGGGAACGTTGAGGTTTGATGGGAATGCTGAATTGTGAATGCTTAATGAATAGTGGCCCACACTTTTGAGATAATTATAACAATTCAGCATTCACCATTAACAATTCACCATTAATAATTCAGCATTCAGGATTAACAATTCACCATTAACAATTCACCATTAATAATTCAGCATTCAGCATTAACAATTCATTGAACATACTTTGCAAAGTGTATGGTGTCTTGCCCAAGGTTTTATAATTTTGCAGAAAAATTGCGTTTCGGGTGAAACATCCTCTTTTTCTTCTCGTATTCAGTCTGATCTGGACAGCGGCCCGGGCCAATCCTCCGGTCCTGTATGAGAATTACCGGCCCGTTCATGACCTCACGCACGAGTGGTTGATGTACGATCACGAAGAAGAAGTGTATGTACCGTACCGCTATAATGCGGATAAGGAACTCCAGACCTTTACGCTCACCCTCGACCTTTCGCGTTTTCCTCACGCATTTTTACTGGTCAGAACGCCCCCCAAAGGCGGGAATATCTTTGTGGACCACGCATTGGAGCGGGTGTCCAAAAAACAGGAATGGCTGGTATATAACCTCGACAGCCTTCAGAAAGCATACAGGAAAGAGAAAATTTACTTCAGCTTTTTCAGCGCTTCTTCCCCCTCGGAAGTGGTCGCGTATATAGGTTTTCCCTCCGGCACTTCGGCAGGCTCATCGGTCAGGGAGAAGACCTCCGTGCGTGAAGTGGTCCGGCTGACCCCCCGGTCGGTTTCCCGTTTTAACAGCGGCGTGGCCATTGCCTTTGTGCTTAGTCTGGTGGTCATGAGCTTTGTTTCCAGTAACTATTTCCGTGTTTACGCTAAATATTACTCCCTGCGCGATGTGCTTTCCTCCCGTGTGAAAGAGGATCTTTTTATGATCGGGAAGCCGCTTGACCGCCCCAGCCTTCTTTTTGTCATTCTGCTGAGTATGGTGCTCGGCTTTTTTATCCTGATGTTGCATTTCGGTGGGCTCTCCATGATAGAAGGCAACTTCCTTTTTCAGTCGGGAAACACCTTTGCCGTTCATACCGTCAACTTTCTCAAGCTGTGCCTGCTGGTCTTTATTGTCTACGTACTGAAGTTTTTTTACCTCAACATCATGGGGAAGCTGTTCAACCTGGGCAAGGTGACCGACCTGCATTATTTTAAGGTAATCCAATGCAGTCTCTTCTTTTATTCGCTTCTTCTGCTGCTGACCCTGGTGATGTATAATGCCTATATTCCGCTCCCGGAAGGTATTGAAAATTACCTTTTTATACTAATGATGATTTTTTATTCCTGGAGAGGCCTGCTGATATATTTTACGATAAACCGGGAGAGTAATGTAAAATTTTTATACTTGTTTTCGTATCTTTGCATCGCAGAAGCACTTCCGATCATTTTAGGGATGAGATTTTTTTTCTAAAAGTGCTGATGGTTAAATGAAAGGAATTTCAGGTATTTGTTTTGAGCGAGATGACAGAAAATGACGAACGTTTGAGGAAGGTAGATAGTATCTTAATCACTCTAGATAACCCGGGCGAAAAATCTCTTACTTACTCTGACCTGACCGACCGCTACAAGATCAAAGTGGACTTCAGGAATTTTATTGATGTCAGGAAAGTAGATCACAGGGAATTCAGAAAGCAGAAAATAGATATTTTAGCGCATACGGCTATTATATTTACCAGCAGGCATGCCATAGATAACTTCTTCAAAATGTGTGAAGAGCTGCGGGTGGAAATTCCGATCGATATGAAATACCTGTGTATCACAGAACAAACGGCCAATTACCTTCAGAAATACATTACCATCCGGAAACGGAAGATATTTTCAGGAAATAAGACTGCCGCTGACCTGGAGCCATTCATTCTCAAAAATAAAAATGAGAAGTTTTTGTTCCCCTGCTCCAATATCCGGAATAATGCCATCCCCGATCTCATGCGTAAGCACGGCATACCGCTGACGGAGGCCATCACTTATGAGACCGTTCCGGCTGACCTGTCCGATCTTACCGAGGTGTTTTATGATATTATCTGCTTCTTCAGCCCCTCGGGCGTGCATTCGCTGGTGCATAACTTCCCCGAATGGAAACAGAATAACACCCGCCTGGCGGCTTTTGGTCCGACAACGGCCCAGGCCATCCGCGACCTCGGGCTGATCCTGGATATTGAGGCACCGCTGCCCAACGCCCCGTCTATGGTGGGTGCATTGGAACTTTACATCAAAAAAGCCAATAACATAGCGTAAATTTTCCTCTCAGAATCTGTTTAAATTTGTCTTGATTAAGAAATTTATAGCCTGTTTTTGAGCGAGACAAGGCAAATTTTGGAAAGATAGCAGCACTATCGTTTTAAAATTTAACAAAGTCGCAGCCAAAAAGAGGCATATAAAGAATTATCAAAGACAATTTTAAACAGATTCATAATATTATGGGTCTTATTTTGTTTATTTGTATATAGCTTTAAAATCCTTACCTTAACCGTATGGCCAGAAAGTACCTGCTTGCTTTACTTTTTTCCTTTTCCGGGTTAACAGGATTTGGCCAGAACTTACCGCAGTTTACACATTACATATTCAACCAGTTTTATCTCAATCCCGGTGCGGCCGGACAGTTCAACCGCGTGCAGATCCAGTCTACCGTAAGGTCGCAATACCTGGGGTATAACGCCACCGAATTTTCCGGCGGCGGCAACCTGTCTACCGCCTTTGCAGTAGATATGCCGGTGGCCAAACTGAAAGGCGGGGCAGGCGTGCATTTTGCCAATCAGAACATCAGCAGAGCACAGAGCATGAGTGAGATGATGCTGAGCTATTCCTTTCATAAGCGGATAGGCAGCAATATGGTGGGGTTTGGTCTCGGAGCAGGCTTCAATAATCTTACCCTGAGAGGGGAAGATTACGTTCCTCGGGATCCGGATGATCCGTATATCCCTTCCAGCCGGATCACCAGTATGGTCCCCCGGCTGAATGCAGGGATCTACCTCGTTAATCCCAGCTACCAGATCGGGCTTTCTGCAAAAAACATTCTTGAACCGGAATACAACATAGGTGCAGAGAACGGCGCTTTCAAAGAAAACAGGGAGTACTTCCTGACCGGTAAGTATGATTTTGCGGTTTCGTATACGCTGGATATAAGCCCCATGCTGATGGTCCGGTCCGACCTCGTCAGCTCTTCAGTGGAAGCCGGGCTGATCGTGACCTACAATCAGAGGCTGTGGATAGGGGGCAATTACCGGAACCAGGATGCGGGATCCGTGCTGCTGGGAACCAACCTCATGGAGAATAAGCTCCGCCTGGGTTATGCCCTCGACCTGGTCACTACCGGTGCAAATGCAAAATCGGGCACCTCGCACGAATTGTTTATACGGTACGTTCTCGAACCTGTAAAAATGGGCAGAAAATCGGTAGTAAAGACCCCCCGATACAGTTTATGATAAAAAGATGCGCACTAATTTATGAAACTCCGATTGTTTTTATGATTTTTGCGAAGCTTAAAAAAACAGAATTGGCATGGTTTATGAATTGTACTGGTGAAATGGCCTGCATTTATTATAACCATTAACAATATATTAATAGGGATTAACGTTCTGACAAAGTAAAAAATAGGAGATTAAAATTCTTGCTTTCAAAAAAATGAATAAGCGCATTTCAAAAAAGATCTTAACTGTTGCAGTTATTTTATCCTCAGCGTTCTTATTTCAAAGTTGCGATACCGTGAATAAGATTTTCGGCAGGGGAGGAAAAAAAGGAGGTGGAAGTGTGGAGGATCCGCTTGCAGGAATTAAAGACGGTCAGCTGGTGGCCAAAGCCAGAAAAGGCTACAAGCAGGTGTCGCCGGATGGAATGGTCCTTATTCCTTCAGGGTCTTATATGATGGGCCAGGCGGATGAAGATGTGATGTCTTCAAGGATCAATCTCAATAAGCGGATATCCATTCCTGCTTTTTATATGGATGACACGGAAATCTCCAACCATGAATACCGGATGTTTGTCAATTCCATTCTGGCCGATTCACTGGAGGTATTGGGAGAAGAGTTTATTATGACCAAACTTTATCCCGATACTACGGTATGGAAGAAAGACTTTACTTACCATAACGGCGATCAGCTGACGGAAAACTACTACGGTAACCCCGCTTTTGATAACTACCCTGTGGTGGGCGTAAGCTGGGATGCTGCCCAGTTCTTCTGCCAGTGGAGATCCGACCTGTATAACAATTTCCGGGCGGAAAACAATGAATTCCGTTCACCCCGGTTCCGTCTGCCTTCCGAGGCCGAATGGGAATGGGCGGCCAGAGGCGGGAGTGAAGGCGCGAAATATCCCTGGGGGAACCCCTATGTAGCCAATGCCAAGGGCTGTTACCTGGCTAACTTTAAGCCTAACCGTGGCAACTACCAGAAAGATGGCTTCCAGTATACGGCGCCGGTGAATATGTATGAAAAAAATGCTTTCGGCTTATATAATATGGCAGGAAACGTGGCAGAATGGACGCAGGATGCTTATTCTGAGTCTTACATGCCGGTAACCTGGGACTTAAATCCTAACTACGACAACCGGGATGAGCCCCGGAAAGTGATCAAGGGCGGGTCATGGAAAGATGTGGCGCATTACCTTGAATCGGGAACCACCACATTTGAATACCAGACGGCCACCAAATCGTATATAGGATTCCGCTGTGTTATGGACAGGATGGGATCCGTACCCGGCAGAGAATAAATACCAAACGTTTATTAAAATATCATCATAAAATATGGCAGCAAATAACGGTCCCAGTGTTTTTTGGGACAGATTCATTCCTTTTGTTTACAGCGCCGGAGCGGCAGTTGTAATTGTCGGGGCTATGGGAAAGATCATGCACTATGACTGGGCTTCCTGGATGTTACCGGTAGGTCTTGGTGTAGAGGCGATCATCTTCCTGATTTATGCCGCGCAATCCCTGCTGAGACCGGTGACAGAATACCAGTGGGAAAAGGTTTATCCCGAGCTGGCGGAAAGCTACAAAGGCGAGATCCGTTCTTATTCCCAGCAGTCTTCCGGCCTCGGCCTGACCGCGAAAATGGATGATATGCTGGCGAATGCCAATATCACCCCCGACATTTTTGATAATCTGAAATCCAGCTTTAAAAACCTGAGTGAGTCGGTGTCCAGCCTGGGCGAGATCTCAAACTCGGGAATAGCTACCAGCGAATTTAACGGTAAGATCAGGGAAGCATCTTCTAAAATCGGCGAGATGAACGCTTCGCTGGGCAATGTGGTCAACTCCATGGTGACCCTGGGCGATGCCACAAAAGATTCTCAGGAATACCGGACACAGTTTCATAAGATCTCTCAGAACATGAGCGCGCTGAATGCCGTGTACGAGATCGAAATTCAGGATACCAACCGTCACCTGAAGGCGATGAACGCTTTCTACGGTAACTTCTCGAATGTTCTGAGCGATATGTCGGATGTTTCCAGAGACAGTCAGCAGTTCAAGGCGGAATTAAATAAACTAACCACTAACCTGGCCTCGCTGAACAACGTGTACGGCAGTATGCTTTCGGCCATGAAAGGAAGTGTAAACGTTTAAGAATAGTATTATTTAAACCCCATAAAGAACTAAAATATGGCAGGAGTTAAGGAAAGTCCACGGCAGAAGATGATCAACATGATGTATCTTGTGTTGACGGCTATGCTTGCCTTACAGATCAGTAATGCTATTCTGGAGAAGTTCTTACTTTTGGATAACTCCTTAGATCAGGCGAATAAAGCGGCTGATACAAGTAATAAAAGAACTCTGGATGCGATGAACGAAGCCGTGGATAAATCCGGTAATAAGGCGGAATACCGGGCTTTGTACAACAATGCTGTGGATGTAAGAAAAAAAACAGGGGAGATCATCTCGTATATAGAAGGTTTAAAGGAAACCATCCGGAATGAAGCCGGAGGCGGGATCGATCCGGAAACCAACCAGATCAAGAACCTGGCTGAAGAAGATAAAGTGGCCAATATCTTTGTGAAGAACAAAAAAGGGTATGAGCTGAAGGAGAAGCTGGACGAGTATGTTGCCTATATTCAGAAGCACGCACCCAACATCAAATTTCAGTCTTTGGCCCTGGATGCCGGTGATGATCCGGCCATGGCCAATGCTGACCCGATGACCCGGAGAAAAGATTTTGCGGAGCTGCTCTTTGCGCAAACCCCGGTGCCGGCCGCACTGGCCGGTCTCAGCCAGAAAGAGTCGGTGATCCGGCGGTATGAAGCCGAAGTGCTCGATTACCTGGCGCAGCAGGTGGGCGCCAAGGAAATTAAATTTGATAAGCTTTTTGCTGTGGTTATCCCGGATTCGAGAACCGTGGTGGCCGGACAGACCTACCGTGCGGAGATCGCCATAGGGGCCTATTCCAGTACGATCTCACCCAGCATCAGCATTAATGGCGCTGCCTTGCCGGTGAAAGATGGCAAAGGGGTTTATGAGCTCAGAGCGAGCGGTGGCACCTTTGATAATAACGGTCAGCTGAAACGCTCTTATACGGCCACGCTCTCCTACCCGAAGCCTGACGGCACTCGGGAAGTAGTGACCAAAGATGAAGAATATACAGTGCTCAGGCCTTCGGTTCAGATCGCTACGTCTTCTATGCCGGCTTTGTACTTTAAATGCGCCAACCGCCTGCAGACGACCAGTCCGGGACTGGGCGCTCTGTACAATCCCAGCTTCTCGGGAACGGGAGCAGATTTCATTCCCGGTGGCGGAGGTAAGGTGACCGTGGTGCCTAATGCCAGTAAGGTGAACCTGGAAGTGAAAAATGACGGGATCCTTTTACAGAACTTCCCGTTCAATGTAAGGTTGGTGCCCAAACCTACCATCAAGGTGCTGGTTAACGGTGCAGCGGCTTCCCAGGATAATCTCAGGAAAGGGTTTTCAGCTTCCCAGGTACGAAACCTGACCGTAGTGGCTGAGCCCGATGCAAGTTTCAAGGACACTAACCCCGAAGATGCAGCCTATCGTATAAGCGGATTCTCGGTAGTGCTGGCAGGTGGATCAAGATCAAAAGGAAGACTGGACAGCCAGTCTAATTCGATCAATGTATCCGGGCTGGCGGGGGAAGCCTCTCCCGGTGACCGTTACGTGATCACCATAAACTCGGTTCAAAGAAGGAATTTCCAGGGAAATGTGGAAGAAGTGAATATAGGTGACAGTGCAGTTCAAACCATAGCTCTAAATTAATGCAATATGAAAAGAATAGCGATTTATCTGGTGTGTGCTTTCTCGGGTCTTCAGACAGACCTTGCAGCACAGGAGCGCTCTGACAACGGGGTAAACCCTCTTTCCCTGCGACCGATCAATACGTCAAACCAGGCCAAAAAATATACGCTGTGGAGAAGGATCGATCTGAAGGAAAAGGCTAACCTTCCCTTTTTTTCAAAGGGAAGTGAGATTACCAAACATATTATTGACGGTGTGCGTGCCGGTGTACTGGAACCCTTCAGCAATGATTCGCTGACGACCAAGATCACACTGGAGGAGTTCAACAAACGGATGCACCGTGATTTTGAAGGCGGTGGACTGTCGCAGGAGGAGATCGACGCCGGTTTTGGAGCGACGGAAGACGATGGCTGGGGCGACGGCGGAACGACCGACACCACGGCTAAAAATGCTTCCAGCTCGCAGGACGGATGGGGCAACTCCCAGGTGACCGACCTGGCTAGCGGATATGAGCTGCTGGCCAATGAGCTGTATATTGTGGAGCTTAAGGAAGAATGGATATTTGATTCACAGCGCTCCCGCGCTTACTTTGACGTGCTGGTGGTGACTATCAAGATACCCGCCGAACTGTCGCCGGAAGGAATTGAAAAGGACCTGGCCTCCTTTAAGTACAAAGAGCTGGAGTCTTATTTCCGGCTGAACCCCAATTGCCTGTGGTTTAATGAGGAAAATACGGCAAAGCATATGAACTATGCCGATGCCATCGAGCTGAGATTGTTTAACGGCCGGATCGTGCGTACCTCCGATCCGCGTAACCGCTACCTTGACCAGATCTACAAAAACCCCCGCGAAGCCCTGCTGAAGTCCCAGGAATGGGAGTATAAGATCATGGAGGAAGAAAGTAACCTGTGGGAGTACTGACAGATGTTAGATATTGGAAGTTGGAAATTGTCTGACAGCTAACCTCTAATATCTAACATTTAACAGCCATACAGAGCCGGCTATATTGGTCGGCTCTTTTGTTTTTAATAGCGACGAAAGGCCTTATTTTTGTAAAAAAAAGACATTCTGATGGAGTTTGATGTGGTGATAGGCCTGGAAATACATTGCCAGCTGAATACGAAGACCAAGATATTTGCTACGGATCATAACCGATTCGGGGCGGAAGCCAATACGAATATCGGAGTGCTGACCCTGGCTCATCCGGGGGTGCTTCCCCGTACTAACCGCGAAGTGGTAGACAGTGCCGTAAAGCTGGGCCTGGCTTTCGGAAGCGAGATCAACCGGTTCAATTATTTCGACCGGAAAAATTACTTCTACCCCGATCTGCCCAAAGGCTACCAGGTCACTCAGGACAGGCGGCCCGTGTGCGTGGGCGGCAGCGTACGGTTTGTCTTAAAGGAAGGCCGCTCTTATGTGAATCATGAAGTAAAGGTGCATCATATTCACATGGAGGAAGATGCGGGCAAATCTATTCATACTGACGACGCCACCCTCCTCGACTACAACCGGGCCGGAGCGCCATTACTGGAGGTCGTGTCCTACCCCTGCATCACTTCGCCGGAAGAAGCGGCCGGCTACCTGACGGAAGTACGGCGGATCGTCCGTTTCCTCGGGATCAGCGACGGAAACATGGAAGAGGGTTCGCTCAGGGCCGACCTGAACGTATCCTTAAAACCGCAGGGAAGCGAAACCCTGGGTACGAAAGTAGAGATCAAGAATATGAACTCCATCCGGTTTCTGCAGCGGGCCGCCGAATATGAGATCAGGCGGCAGACGGATATTCTGCGGGCCGGTGAACAGGTGCTCCAGGAGACCCGCACGTTTATACCGGAAACGGGCGAAACAGAAGGCATGCGGGTAAAGGAAACGGCCAATGACTACCGTTACTTTCCGGAACCCGACCTGGCGCCCGTGCAGATCTCCGAAGAAAAGCTGGCGGAAATGCACATCCCCGAGCTCTCTTATGACCTTTTTCATACTTATGTTTCGCAATACGGCCTGCCGGAAGATAACGCCTACGTTATTTCGGAAGAAAAGGAGCTGAGCGATTATTTCAGGGCGGCGGCAAACCACACACCGCATTATAAGGCGGTTTCCAACTGGATGGTTTCCTATATGCGGGGCGATATGAATGAGCGGGGCATCGGAATCGATGAGTACCCGGTCCGGCCGGAAAAGCTGGCCGGTCTCGTCAATGCCATTGAAGAAGGAAAATTCAGCCATTCGGCAGGGCAGAAGTTAATGGCACTGTTAACGGAGGCCCCTGATGCCTACCTTATGGAACTGGCAGAGTCAAACGGATTGTTGCTTACTCAGGATGCTTCCAGCATCACCACCTGGGTAGAAGATGTGCTTACCCGCAATAAAACGAAAGTTGAGGAGTTTAAGAAAGGGAAGAAAGGACTTCTCGGCCTGTTTGTGGGAGAAGTCATGAAGCTTTCGGGCGGTTCGGCCGATCCCCGGGAGGTCAATAAAGTATTAATGGAAAAACTTAAATAATATGAGATTATTGATTTTCGCTTTTCTTATTTCGGTGAGCGGCATGGCGCAGAGCCTGCCGGTAGAGATTCAGATAACCCTTCAGAACAAGGAAGTAAAGGGAAAGGTATACCTGGAACAGATCAATGACCGGGGCTACGGGGAGAAAGTAGACAGTGTTCAGATCGACGGAGCTCCTTTTGTTTTCCGGACGAATATCCCGGAACCCGGCATTTACCAGCTGAACATTGCCAATGACCAGCAGATCGGTCTGCTGCTTGACGGTGGAGAAAAGCTGAACATCAAAGCCGAGGGCATAACGCCGGAAGATAAAGCACCGGAGGCCTCCATAGAAGGATCTTCTGCAATGACGGCGTATAATGATCTGCTAAACGATTATTTCGGTTTCATGAATAAAGTGAAAGACATTGATACCAAATTTAAAGCCACTGGTAACGAAGCTACAAGATTAAAGTTAAGGGAGGAATACCTGGCCCTTCTGAAAGAGCATAACCTGGCCATCATCGATAAAGTAAAGGCGCTGGGTACCAGCTCTGCGGGAATACTGGCCACTAACAATTTTCTGGACAACGAAGCTTCAGGAGAATATTTCGATGAGCTGGCCGGACGACTGCAGCAGGAAGGTAAGAAATCGCGCCTGGCCCTGTTATTCATTCAGCGCGTCAATAAAGAGAAGATGGGCCTTCCCGGGGTAGCAGCGCCAGATTTTGAGCTGAAAAACCTGAAAGGGGAAGTGGTGAAGCTTTCCGATCTGAGAGGAAAGCTGGTGATCCTGGATTTCTGGGCTACCTGGTGCGGCCCCTGCCTGATGTCTTTTCCGGGCATGAAGCAGGCGATGGAGAAATACGCCGGGCGTGATGATGTGGCCTTTGTGTATGTCAACACCTTTGAGCGCGTTCCTGCCGATGCCACTAAAGGCCATGTGGACAATTTCGTAAACCGCAGAGGGCTGGAATTTCTGAATACCATCCTGGATGAAGGGCATCAGATCGCCTTTTTATACGGTGTGGAGTCTATTCCCACCAAGTTTTTTATCGATAAGGAAGGGAAATTCCTGCACATGAGCAGGGGCTTTGCCGGCTCGGATGATGCGGTGGTGGAAGAAATCAGTCAGTGGCTGGAAGAAAAATGAAGTTAAAAGATAAAAGATAAAAGTTTCGGAACCATAGTTATATATATACTTAAGTACCTTAACCGCAGCGGCGGCCGCTTTTAACTTTTAGTTTTTAACTTTTAACTTACTATTCACTATTCGAAACTAATTTAAGCACATGAAAATCGCTATTGTAGGCTGCGGGAACATGGGAATGGCCTTTGCGCGTTCCTTTGTACAGTATGACCTGGTGAAGAGGGAAGATCTGCTGCTGATCGAAAAAAGCGCGGAACGTTCCGAAATGCTTCGTTCCCAAAAGGAAGGAGTAGTGGTGGATACCATCAATGAGTCGGTGGGCGAATATGACCTGGTGATTCTTTCGGTCAAACCCCAGGATTTTACCTCCGTTACAGCCGAACTTCGCGTTTTTCTTCGCCCGGAGCAGGTGATTCTTTCCATTATGGCCGGGATTCCTATGGCCAGAATACAGGCCGAGCTGGGCCACCGGCAGGTGGTGCGGGCCATGCCCAACACACCGGCTATGCTGGGGCAGGGCATTACAGGTTACTGCGCGGCTGAAGGGATCAGCTTTCAGAAGCTGCAACGCATAGACAACCTGATCAATGCCACCGGGAGATCCGTGTATCTCGAAAATGAAGGCCTCATCGATGCCGTTACGGCTCTGAGCGGAAGCGGCCCTGCGTATTTTTATTACCTGGTCAAGCATATGGTGGAAGCCGGCATGAAGATGGGCTTTGACGAGGGGCTTTCCCGCTTACTGGTCAAGCAGACCATGCTGGGCTCTTATCACCTGATCAACAATGCAGAGAAGAGCCTCGACGAGCTGATCGCAGCGGTGGCCTCGAAGGGCGGAACCACCGAAGCAGCCCTGAAGACTTTCGGAGAAAGACAATTGGGCGACTCGCTTATAGCCGGCATCCTGAAGGCGGAAGAGCGGGCAAAAGAGCTGTCAAAATAGGAGACAAAAATTCTGTTTTTTAAGGGAGAATGCAGTATTGGTAGAAAAAAAATCTACCAAAGGGCATTTATTCGGGTTGTCGTAACTAACTTTACATTCCCTAAAAGATTTTACATCCATGGATATTGATCCGGTAGATCTCAAGATACTCAAGATATTAAAGAAAGACGGTATGATGACCAACCGTCAGATCGCCTACGAGCTGAATCTGACCACAACGCCCGTTCATGAGCGGATCAAACGCCTGCGGCGTGACGGCCTCATCCGGAACTATACGATCGAGCTCGATCTTAAAAAGCTGAACAAAAACCTCATGGTGTTCGTTAAGGTATCGCTTAAAGAGCACAGCCGGGAATACCTCAAACGCTTTGAAGAAGATGTACAGGGAATCCCGGAAATTGTTGAATGTTTTTGTATATCGGGCGAGTCAGATTTTCTTCTGAAGGTGATCGTAAGCGATATGGAAGAATACAAGCACTTCATTCTGAATAAGCTTGCCGCACTCCCCAACATCGGCGAGGCTCAGTCAAACTTCGTGATCACAGAGGCTAAAATGTCTTCGGTCCTGGGCGAATAGAGATTACCCTCAAATATTGGAATTATTGGGGTCGAAATACTTATGCTTCACCGCAAACAGCACCAGCCCCACCCTTGAGTTGGTTCCCAGCTTGGTAAAAAGTGAGTCGCGGTAGCCGTCTACTGTCCGGTGGCTGCAGGTCATTTTCTCGCCGATTTCCTTATAAGTCAGGTCCATGCAGACATACTTGAGAAATTCTTCTTCCCGGGGGGTGATATTGTAGGGGTTGACCACGTTTACCGGCGCGGGGTTATTGACGTTGGAATAGAGCTTTGCTGTAGCCCATCCCGGAAAGTAGATCTTTTCTTTCAGCAGGGTCTGGAGGGCGATCTCCAGGTCTCTGGGATGAATATTCTTGTGCATAAACCCTTTGGCGCCATTATTGATCATCCGGAAGAGCGACTGCTCGTCGTCTTGCATAGACAGCGCCATCACCAGTACTTCCGGATGGTGGGTATTGAGCCACCGGGCAGTCTCGAAGCCGTCCATGACAGGCATAGAGATATCCAGGAGAATAATATGGGGTATATTTTCGGAAAATTTGAGCTTCTCAATCAGTTCGGCACCGTTTTCCACATCGTATAAAACCATAAAATCACTGAAGTCATTCACAATAGACCCTATGGCGGTGGCAATCAGTTTGTGATCGTCAACAATTACAACTTTAGTTTTCATGGTGCTAAATTATATATTGTTCATCCGTTTTCCGCAGCGAACTTACATAATTAATTTAGCAAAAGTGTCAATAAGGCACAAAAAAAGTGAGTTCCGTACCTTCTCCTTTGCGGGATCGGATCTCTGCGCGGCCCATCATTTCCTGGACGCGTTTCTTCATAGTCGACAGGCCTACGCCCGGTCCGTTATTTTTATGCATGTCGAAGCCCACGCCGTCGTCCGAGCATTTCACCTGCAGCTGTTCGTCGGTAAAATCGAGGTCGATTTTGATCTGGGAGCACCGGGCATGCTTTACGCTGTTCTGGAGAAACTCCTGGATGATCCGGTGGATATTGTGCTTTGCTTCCTCATGGAGGTCAAACTCCCCTTTTTGTTCCACCAACACCTGGATGCCGTTCATGCTTTGTATGCGGTTTGTTTCCAGCAGGATAAGATCCTGGAGGCGGGTCTGATACCTTTCGGAGTTGACCAGCGTACGGGAAAGCTGACGAAGTTCTGTGAGCGATTCGTCGATCAGCTCACTGATTTCGCCGAGGTTGTTTTGCACATAGTTCTCAGCAGGGAAACCGTTCTTTTTCAGGTAAATAGAAGCAAGGGTAAGTTTCTGACCAACACTGTCGTGAATTTCCTTACCTATTTTTTTCATGGTCTCTTTCTGAGCGTCAACCTCTATCTGAAGTTTTGCCTTTTCGTATTCCATTTTAATATGGGCTAATTCCTTTTCATAGATTATCTTACGTTTTCTGAATTGGGAGACAAAATAGATCATCCCGAAAATGAACACAAAGAGGATCAGGTTGACCAGGATAATAAAAGTTACTATTTCTCTTTCACCGCCCATATAAAACTGATCAGAAAACAGGTATACATTATATAGTTAAATATCAAAACAACCTTGTAATAAAATGAGCCTATAGCTTGATAATTAATGAACAAATAATTGAAAATACCAAAGAACGGGAGCGACCCCAGCCAAAAGATCAGTAAGCCCAGTGATACCCAAAACATTCTTTCCTTATAAAAGAACAGGATACGATCACTTTTGCTTAATTGATAGAAATATCGCATAATATGGGCCAGCATAAGAATATTGGCCACCATATATGAAAAGCTATTAAAGAAATAGTTTTGGAGGTTGACCAATGTAAAGCACTCTATAATTACTGAAAGAATAAATATTACCGAGCCTATATAGTAAAGCCTTCTGTTGGTAATAATATTTTTGTTGATGATCCAGAAATAATAGAGAACATGGAAAGGGATTACAAAAAGCTGGTAATAATAAAGATTTAATTTCGGGTAACTTACTTCAAGCGTCTTATTCATAACAAGCCCCAGACCATCCAGAATTCCTACAATAATCAGAAACCAGGGAAATGTGGTCCAGTAGGTTTTGGGTTGCTTCCTGGTATAAAGCAACCCAAAAAAACCTATAAGGGCAATATATATAAATATATAAGTTTTAAGCGCAGCCACTGGGATTATTTGGTATCATCTAAATAAGGAGGCTGCATGTTACCGAAGTCTGGGATCGGCGAATCTTCGTCGTAATCTATCAATTTAAATGTAGACAAATCATTCTTATAATGGTCGGAAAGAGACCTGATCTTCTTTGACCGGCCGGAAGCAATCTCGAGGTAGTTTTTCTTGGGATTGAACTCGAATCTTTTACCGCTCTGAACTATGGTCGGCACAAAGAAAATGGTTTGCTTGCCGGCTTTGTTGGCCTCTCCTCCTAATTGCTCCAACTGAGGGAATTGCTTCAGCAGGTCGGAAGTAGGATACCGTCCGAAGTGCACGTTTACTCCCAGATCCTCAGGTCTGACATTCTGACCGGAAGCTTTGCCATAATATTCCACGTACCAAACCAGATTTTTTAAATCCTCCAGGCTGTAATAAATGGATTCTGTGTCTTCAACGTTTAAAGTCTTTCTTATGGCGGGCAGGTTAGCCATGTAGTTTTTTTTCAGGATCATAGCCTGGGCGATAGACATGGATTTGAAGCTGTTTACGTTGGCATAATCCAGGACAACCTGGGTACCTTTGCTAAGGTTGGCCGAGTTGCCGCCGGCTTCATCCGGTTTGTCTGGTTGAGAGCAGCTTTTCATCACCAGCATTCCGAGAACACCGAGGGTGAGGAGATTGGAAAAAACAAGAATTTTTTTCATGGTCGTAAAATAATTAATAATGGGGAATAATTACAGTGTGCAAGTTACACAGTTTTTCCTGCTCTATCTATATTCGATATGATTTTATAACTGAAAAATAGAGATAATATGCTGATAATTATGTATTTGCATAAAAAAAATGGGTTTTTTAACGGTATGAATACCGTTAAAAAACCCTATTTGATGGGGGTGTTTTAACCCGGATAAGGCTTAAGCCTTCTTTTAAAGGATATTAGAAGTTTGTTCCTTGATCTTTTCCAGTTCGTCTTTCATTTGTACCACCAGCCGCTGAATCTCGGCATCATTGGCCTTTGACCCGATGGTGTTGATCTCCCGGCCGATCTCCTGGGCAATAAAGTTCAGCTTTTTTCCGTTGGAGTCCCCGTCGAGTTCTTTCAGGAAGTATTCGAGGTGTGCTTTAAGGCGCACTTTCTCTTCAGAAATATCGAATTTTTCAATGTAGTAGATGAGTTCCTGCTCGAAGCGGTTCTTGTCGAAGTTATCCGAATTAACAAAATCGCCGATGGCTTTGGTGATCTTTTCCCGGGTATTGATGATCCGTTGGGCGTCTTGTGCGCTTACCTGTTCCAGCAGGCGGCTGATCGTCTCGATATATTCCGAAAACTTAATTTTGGTTCCCTGACCCTCCCGGATCCGGAATTCGCGGCACTTCACTATACCGGCCCTGATCACCTCCAACACTTCATTCCACGCCTCTTCTGCTTCTTCCGCATCCTGGATACCGTTGTTGAACGCATTGGGCATCATGGTGGCCATGCGGAGCACATCGGTGGGAGAGGCTTCAAACTGCAGTTCGGCCGCCGTTTGCATGAGATCACGGAAGTAGGCCTTCACCAGCGGCCGGTTAACCAGGGTGGAGACCATGGCATCTTCTTTAGGGATCAGGTTGAGCGTGATGTCGATCTTCCCTCTTTCCAGCTCTTTCTGAAGGAGATTCCGGATGTCGATCTCCCGGGAAGAGAGGCTTTTGGGCAGGCGGCAATAGATATCCGTAAATTTTGAATTAAGGCTTTTGATCTCAACGGAAATGGTCTGTTTGCCGGTTTCTTTTTGTACAGACCCGAAGCCGGTCATGGATTGCAACATAAAAAGTCGATATTGTTTTGCGTAAAACTAATGATAAAAAAACTTGCTGCCGCCTGACAAGGCAAAAATGTGTAATTTTGCAGCCTAACAGAATTTTGCATGAATATAGAAAATATACTGGCGGAAGAAGTCAAAGCAGCGGTGAGTACCCTTTTCGGTACGGATGAGGCCGTTATTTTGCAACCCACCCGCCGGGAATTTGAAGGAAATTTTACCTATGTTTTTTTCGGCCTTGTGAAAAGCCTGAAGCGTTCACCGGCGGAGATCGGTGCGGCCATCGGCGGGTACCTGGTCAATAACTCAGCCCGGATAAGCAGCTACAATGTGGTGCAGGGCTTCTTAAACCTGACGCTTACCGACAGCGTATGGCTGGAGGTATTCAGGGGTTTGAAAGCAAACAACGGGGCCGTTAAAAAAAATAAGAAGGTATTGGTGGAATACTCTTCCCCCAATACCAACAAGCCTCTTCACCTGGGCCACCTGAGAAACAATTTTCTCGGCTACTCGGTGGCAGAGATCCTGAAGGCGGCCGGTTATGACGTAACCCGGGCCTGCCTGGTGAACGACCGGGGCATTCATATCTGCAAGTCGATGGTGGCGTACCGCCATTTCGGAAACGGCGAAACCCCGGAGTCGGCCGGGCTCAAGGGCGACCACCTGGTCGGGAAATATTACGTGGAGTTCGATAAAGCTTATAAGAAGCAGATAGCTGAGCTGACCACCGGAGGAATGCCGGAGGAAGAAGCCAAAAAGTCGGCCCCGCTCATGACAGAGGCTCAGGAAATGCTGGTGCAATGGGAACAGAATGACCCGGAGGTCATCGCTCTGTGGCAAAAGCTGAACGGCTGGGTCTACGAGGGATTTAACGCTACCTATAAAAAAATAGGCGTGGATTTCGACAAGACCTACTACGAGTCAGACACGTACCTGCTGGGCAAAGACATCGTGGAAGAAGGCCTGCAGAAAGGCGTATTCTATAAAAAGGAGGATAACAGCGTCTGGATCGATCTCACCGACCCGGTGATGGATCACAAGCTGGTGCTGCGCGGCGACGGCACCTCGGTGTACATCACCCAGGACCTGGGTACCACCGACCTGAAATTCCGGGATTTCCACTGCGATGAATCGATCTGGGTGGTGGGTAACGAGCAGGATTATCACTTCAAGGTACTCTTTGCTATCCTGGAAAAGCTGGGCCGCAGCTATGCGCAGGGCTGCTACCACTTGTCATACGGTATGGTGGATCTCCCCTCCGGTAAGATGAAGTCACGGGAGGGTACGGTAGTGGATGCCGATGAACTGGTGGCGGAGATGATCGCCACTTCCAAGTCCATCACGGAAGAGAAGGGTAAAACCGAAGGGTTTTCCGACGAGCAGCTCGAAGCGCTTTACCACATGGTGGCCTTAGGTGCCCTGAAATATTACCTGCTGAAGGTAGAGCCTAAAAAGCGGATGCTTTTCAACCCGGCGGAGTCTATCGACTTCCAGGGAAACACAGGTCCGTTTATTCAGTACACCCACGCCCGTATCCGTTCTATCCTGCGCAAATCGGGGCTGGACAGCTTCCCCGTTCCCGCAGAGATGAAGGAGCTGAACGCAGAAGAGCTGGAGCTGATCTTCCTGCTGAAAGACTACGGAAAAGTGGTGGAAGCCGCCGCCGCCGACTACTCGCCCGCCCTGATCGCCAATTATGTCTACGACCTAGCCAAGACCTTTAACAGCTTTTACACCCGGCATTCGGTGCTGAACGAGGAGTCGGCCGTCTTGCGGCTTTTCCGCCTTTCCCTGATCGAAGAAGTGGCCGACGTGATCCGGAAGGGGATGGGGCTGCTGGGGATTGAGGTGCCGGAGAAGATGTAATTTTAATGGTGAATGCTGAATGGTTAATGCGGAATTAAGGGTGAGCATCCGCCTGTCATTTACAATTCAGCATTCACCATTAATTAGCTCTGCCGCGTCTTCAGACGCAGGCAGGGCGTATTGCGGTCTCTGACCGCATAGAAAACATTAACCACATAACAAAATACTTGTATATTTAACAATAAAATCTACATGAAAGAAGGGTATCTTATTCGCAATCAGGATTCTCCACACTTCCTGACTTTTACGGTTGTTGACTGGGTAGATGTATTCACCAGAAAGGTTTACCGTGATATATTTTTGGATAGTCTGAAGTTTTGCCAGGAACAAAAGGGCTTAACGCTGTTTGGTTATGTGATTATGAGTAACCATGTTCATTTGATAGTACGTTCAAATGATGGAAAACTATCTGATTTAATCCGGGATATAAAGAAATTTACAGCCCAGAAAATATTAAAACAGATACCGGAACCGGGGGAAAGCAGGTCAGATTGGATGCTGAAGAGATTTCAGTTTTCTGCGAAAAGCAACTCAAAAAACAGTGAATACCAATTCTGGCAGGCCGGTAGTCACCCGGAAGAGATCTTTTCTGAAAAATTTCTTTGGAGTAAACTGAATTATATTCATTTGAACCCAATAAGAGCGGGTATAGTATCCAAAGCATCTGATTATCTTTACTCCAGCGCATCCAATTATGTGGGAAAAGAGAGTTTATTGAAGATAACATTGGCGGATAATCCTGTTATAAACCCATTGAAAAAAAGTGGGTTTGATGTGGATATAGGTTTGTGGTGAGTCCTGTCAGAGACAGGAATTCACCCTGCCAGAGTCTGAAGACTCGGCAGAGCGGTGAGCGGTCTTCTTTTTTTGAATATACTCCAAAGCCTGCTCTTTTGAAAAGAGCATCAGTTCTATGTATTTTCCAAAGTTAAGTGCTTCTTTTATCTCCCCTGTTAAAAACTGGCTTCTTACGGTGAAAACTACTTTCCGGAAACTGGTGATAGTATTCAGTACCTTCTTCCAGGTTTCTATGAATTCTTTCGTGTAGTATTTTGAAAAATCCAATGTACGTGTTGGATCTTCGCTGCTAACCTGGAACTCATCAATGGCATCAATCAGCAAAATGGTGTTTTTGGCATTTTTTTTATACCTGCTGAGTAATCCGTTGAGTTCATCATTAGCATAAATATCTCCACAAAGCCTGTTGTAGTTAAGTAGCAGTATATTGGGCTTGGTTCTGAAAAGTTTCTGCCACCACTTAAACTTTTTTTTGTAAGTAATGAAAAGATTTGCCAAATAGGTGGTTTTACCTACTCCGGTTCCGGCTTCTAAAAATATAAATTGGTCATTTTGTGTGAATAAGAAGTGATCAATAAACGAGCCCCTGCCGGGTTTATAGACCTTAGGGCCAGAAGGGTTTTTATAGTGATTAGGAATAAACAGTTCTGCCTGTTTGATAAGGAATTCCTTACTGTATATTCTGTTATCATACTGAGCCCATTTGAATTTTATCTTTCTTTGCAGCAGTTGGATAGCACCCCAAACGAAACCTCCGATACCAATCAGCCAACCTATTCCCTGCAAAATGCTTGAACGCTGTATAGTCTCAAAAAAACTCTGAATGGCTTGCTTAATTTCCATGGTTTATAAAGGAGCTGAATTATAACCTGTTTTCTTGTTTTGAACAAAGTAATAAAAATCTGAGGAATTTTTAAAATTATCAGGTTATACTTCAGCTTTTTACCAAAAAAGCTTCGCTCTGCAAAATTCTTTCCGTACTTTTCTTCCAATTGTGTTGACACCGTCGACACAATTGGCCTATCATATTCAGCTCTCTTATTATCAAGTATTTCTTCGTTTATTCGCTTGCCGATATGCCAGAATAATACCGTTAGAGAGCTGTGGGCATAGCTTGCCACTTGTAGTCGACTTTGCTCAATAAGTTGTGAAAGATCGGGTCCTGTCAGAGACAGGAATACACCCTCCCAACGTCTGAAGACGTGGGAGAGCGTGTTCCAATGGTTAATGAAGATTGTGGGCACCCGTCGGTCATCAAGCATTCACAATTCAGCATTAACCATTAACAATTAATAAAAGAAAATATACGACACCACAATCGCCGTCACCACCCCCGCCAGGTCCGCCAATAACCCCGCCCAAAGCGTATAGCGTGTATTTTTAATACTAACACTGCCAAAATACAGCGCCAGGATATAAAGGATGGTATCGGAGCAGGCCTGGAATACACAGGAAAGCCGGCCTACAAACGAATCCACGCCGTATTCTTTCATGGCTTCGATCATCATGGCCCGTGAGCCGCTTCCGCTCAGCGGATGCATCAGCGCTGTGGGGAGCGCATGGGTGAAGTCGGTGTTGATGCCTGTAAGGCCGAATCCCCATTTGAAGAAATCCACGATGTAATCGAGCGCGCCGGAGGCCCGGAACACGCTGATGGCCACCAGCATCCCCACCAGGTAGGGCATGACCTTTACCGAAGTTTCAAAGCCGGCTTTTGCCCCTTCGATAAACTTGGGGAAGACATCCACCTTTTTGTAAAAGGCGGCACCCACAAAACCAGCCACAAACAGGAAGAGAATGAGATTACTGACCACCCCCGAGATGGTTTCAATCTCCTCCTTGCCCAGCCGTGAAAAATACCAGAGCACGAAGCCGATGAAGCCGGTGAGGCCCACCAACCACGAAAACAGCACCCTGTCAAAGAAGTTGATCCGCTGTTTTATTCCCACAAAAAGCAGACCCGTGAGGGTAGCTACGTAGACGGATATAAGGGCCGGGATAAAGATATCGGAAGGGTCGGCCGCGTTATAAATGGCCCGCTGGGCCATGATGGAAATAGGAATAAGCACCGGGCCGGCACTGTGCAGCACCATAAACATGATCTGGGCATTGCTGGCGGTATCCGGTTTGGTATTCAGCTCCTGCAGGCTTTGCATGGCTTTGAGGCCAAAGGGCGTGGCGGCATTGTCGAGGCCCAGCATATTGGCGGAAAAGTTCATGATCATCTGGCCGTTAGCCGGGTGGTCTTTCGGCACTTCCGGGAACAGGCGGCTGAAAAAGGGCGAGATCACCTTAGCCAGCACGCGGATCACCCCGGCTTCTTCGCCCAGCTTCAGGATGCCCAGGAAGAAGGTCATCACGCCGGCCAACGGCAGGGCGATGTTCATGACCGCACTCTCGGCAGAGGTGAACATGCCGTCTACGATCTGCTTGAAAATGAGGGTATCCCCGAAAAAGATCCACTTGACCAGCGCCACGATCAGCGCTACGATAAAGAAACCTACCCAAATGTAATTTAAGGCCATCGAAAGGAACTTTTAAATAAATTTTCGTAAATATATAAACATAAAGGCGTTGTATCTGTTATTTTTAAACTTTCATTTTTCTGCTTTGAATGACTTCAACACTCCGCTACATACTTTTCTGTTCTGTCATCCTGGCGGTGGCCTGCAGAGAGAAAAAGCGGTATGACCTGCCCCGGGCGCTGACTCCTGAGGAGATCAACGAATACTTTCCGAAGAGTGAACCCCTGGCGGTAAGTCCTTTGGAGAGGGCTATGCAGGAGCAGGGGCTGCTCGATCTCCAGGCCCTCGACGAAGAGATACATGTGCAGCTGAAATACAGTTCCGCGGATAATTTTCTCGGCGAAGATCTCTACGGCACGCTGGAGCTCGCTTACCTGCAGCCGGAGCCGGCCCGGGCACTGATCATGGCCAACCAAAGGCTGATAAGAGACAGCCCCAATCTCCGGCTTCTGGTGTATGATGCCGCGAGGCCCCTCAGCGTACAGCATGTTTTATGGAGCAGGCTTGACAGTCTTTCGGAGGAGGAGCGTAAAAAGTATGTTGCCGATCCCGACGAAACCTCCATTCATAACTACGGATGCGCCGTTGACCTCACCCTCTTTGACCTCGAAACCGGCCGGCCGCTGGATATGGGTACCCCTTTCGATCATTTCGGGGAGCTGGCCTACCCCCGGCTCGAACGCCGCATGCTGAACGAAGGAAGACTAAGCCTGAAACAGCTGAATAACCGGATCCTCCTGCGGGCAGTAATGCTGGATGCAGGCTTTACACCCATTACCACGGAGTGGTGGCACTTTAATTTTTACTCCCGGAAGACAGCCGAATTAAAATACGGGATCATTGAATAAAGACAGGCACTGATTCCGTTAATAAGTCATGGATTAAGTCACAAACTTAAAGGTGCTTATTTAAAAATTTCAGGTATATGCTATATTTGCGGACTAAAAAAATCCAGGGGTGTTAGACAGCATAGAAAAAATACGGACGGAAGCAGAAGAATTTCTTACATCGGCAAAAGGAACCGCCGAACAGTTCCGGCTTACTTATCTGAGTAAGAAGGGGAAATTGAGCGGGTTGTTCGAAGACTTCAAAAAGGTGGGGACGGAGCAGAAAAGAGCAGTGGGACAGCACCTGAATGTCCTGAAAAATGCCCTGGAAGAGATCTACACCTCCCTGCAAAAAGATACCTCCGCCGATACGGGAAAATTGCCTTCGGAAGACCTGACCCTGCCGGTTATTCCCGACAGCCAGGGTAGCCTGCATCCGCTGAGCATCGTCAGGAGGCGGATCGTGGAGATCTTTTCGCGCATGGGCTTCAATGCGGAAGACGGCCCCGAAATAGAATATGACTGGTATAACTTTTCCGCCCTTAATTTTGCGGAAAACCATCCGGCACGTGAAATGCAGGACACCTTCTTTGTGGAGAAGGCCGCGGAAACCCGTGACGACCTCCTGCTGAGAACCCATACCTCTAACGTGCAGATCCGGCTGATGGACCGGAAAAAACCACCCGTACGGTCGATCATGGCCGGCCGCGTTTACCGGAATGAAGCCATCTCGGCCCGGGCTCACTGCCAGTTTCACCAGGTGGAGGGGCTGTATGTGGATAAAAATGTATCCTTCAAAGATCTGAAAGATACACTGCTGCACTTTTCCAGAGAAATGTTCGGCAAAGATACGCAGATACGGCTGCGGCCTTCCTACTTCCCTTTCACGGAGCCCAGCGCAGAGATCGACGTGACCTGCTTTATCTGCGGCGGAGACGGCTGCAATATCTGTAAGCACTCCGGCTGGGTGGAGATCGCCGGATCCGGAATGGTAGACCCCAACGTGCTGGCTAACTGCGGCATCGATCCCGAAGAATACACCGGGTTTGCCTTTGGAATGGGAATTGAACGGATCACCATGCTGAAGTACGGCATCAATGATCTCAGGTTATTTTTTGAAAACGATCAAAGATTTTTAAAACAGTTTACAGGGATATAATCACGGAACTTCATGACTTATAAGAGAGTTTTATCCATTGTCTTTTTTGTATTGGTACATGCCCTGGCTATGGGACAGATCACCATCGGATTTCCCGTGGAAAGAATGGTTTTTCAACGGAATAATGTTGACCTGGGCTTTGTTAACGTATATGGGAACGTTTCCCAGGATTGCGACCGGGTGGAGGCCCGACTGATCGCCAGAAACGCTAACCAGGGCGTGACCACTTCCTGGGTGGTCATTGATTCGAGAGTAGACGGCCAGGCCTATTCAGGGAAGATCCAGAATAAGGGAGGCTGGTACCGCCTGGAGGTACGCGGGGTTAAAAATGAATCGGTGCTCTTCACTGCATCCGTAGAACGGGTAGGGATAGGTGAGGTGTTTTTGATCGCCGGCCAGTCGAATGCCCAGGGATACGGCGTTTCGCCCAATGCCAGGGGAGCAAACGATGACCGGGTGAATGCCTATCTTCCCAACTACCATGATACCCACGGAACAGACCAGTATAAGAATTTTCCCGAATATCTCAGCGAACTTTCTTTCGGAAGGCTTGGGGCCAACGGGGGAGGAGCAGGCCCCACCGGGGGGTATACCCCTTACTGCTACGGCGAACTGGGCGATATGCTCGTGAACCGCCTGAATGTGCCGGTGCTTTTCTTTAATGCGGCCTTTACCGGCACATCCACCAATAACTGGGTGCAATCGGCCCGGAACATCCCGACTTATAATGAGCAATGGCGCACCGAAGAGCTCATGAATGGCGCTCCTTACCGGGGATTTCAGGCCACTCTGCAGAGCATAAATACGCTTACCGGCTTCCGGTCGGTTTTGTGGCATCAGGGTGAGCACGACCGTTTTACAAACGGCACAGGTCTTTCTGCCCCGGAATATGCCAATAACCTCACCTTTCTGATCCAAAAATCAAGAACAGATATCGGTGCTCAGATCCCCTGGGTGGTAGCGCGGACTTCGTATTATGCAGCAGGGCCAAATCCGGGACCGGATCAAAGGATCATTGATGGACAGGATATGGTGATCCGTACGGTACCTAACGTGTGGGAAGGGCCATTTACCGACAATATACAGGTACCTCGGTATGATGGGGCACACTTGCAGAATGCAGCGGGAAGCATGGGACTTACCCAACTGGCCAATGCCTGGAATGCTTCGCTCAACGAAACTTTCTTTTCGTCTTCGAACCCCGTATTGCCCAGGGATATCCCGAAGCTTAATCATTATTGCATAGGAAACGGTACGGTGATGCTTGGACCCAACAATTTCTACAGTGAATATTACTGGAATAGCGGCGACCGGGGGCGGGAGATCATAAAAGCTACCGGTTCCTACCAGCTGACCATGCGGGATGCCACCGGGAATATTTACCGGTCGAACAGCGTCAATGTCGGAGATGTATTCCTGAAGACAGTACCTGTGGTTTCTTTCCCTGACGGTATCGTAGGTTGTGAAGGAAAGGCGGTACGGCTGGTGGTACCGGAGTCGAAATACAGCATACATTGGAATACAGGTATTGTGGGCAATACGCTCAATGTAAGCGATCCGGGCAGCTATTCGGCCCAGTACCGGTCGGAGCAGAACTGTTATTCCGGCAGTACCCAGAACTATTCCATTACCTTTAAAGCTCCGCCCGCCCAACCGCAGCTGATGTTTCTGAACGGCGGCGGATACAAGTGTGACGGCGAGACCGTGACCGTGGCCATCACCAATGTTCAGGGCGCCGATATCCGGTGGAGTACCGGGGCTACCACTAATCAGATCACGCTGAGAGATAACGCCCAGGCCTTTGTGACGGCCACCCTGTACAGCCTGCCCAACTGCCCGAGCCCGGTTTCCAACCCGGCAGCTTACCGTTTCTATGACAATCCGGGCAAACCTTCCATTCATTATAACGGACCGTTTTACCTGAAAGCGGAATCGCCGGACCCCGAAGTGAGCTTTGACTGGAGCTTCGGCGGAACACAGATCGACGGGGAAACCAATGACCTCCTGCACATCCGGCAGGCGGGAAGCTACCAGGTAAGGGGCATTCATAACTATACCACTCCTGCCGGTACGCTGGCCTGTATATCGGCACTCTCCGATGAATTTCCGGTAGCCGAAAATGATAACCTGGCAGGATTCAGCATTTATCCCAACCCGGTTTCCACAGGAGTGATTCAGATCACTTCTGACGGCGAACGCGAGAACGTGGACATCACCGTCATTGATCAGCTGGGCCGGGCGGTTTACAAGACCACTTTCGACAAGATCTCCTATCCGCGGACACTGGATCTTACGTCCCGGAATTTACAGGGGAAATACCTTGTCAGGCTCCGGTATGAGGCTCAGTCCAAAACATTCCCTATCGTCTTTGTGAAGTAGTCCCAGAGGAAGATTCCTGCCGAAACACTCACATTGAAGGAATGCTTGGTGCCGAACTGCGGGATTTCAATGACCTGGTCGGCGTGCCGGATGAGGGCATCGTTTACACCGAATACCTCATTTCCAAGGATAAGGGCGTATCGGGTACCCGGTTCGGGGGCGAAGTCGCTGAGTGAAACACTCCCGTCGGCCTGTTCCAGGGCGAGGATCCGGCAGCCTTCTGCCTTTAAGGCCAGCACCAGGCTTTCTGCATTTTCATGGTAGGTCCAATCCACCGACTCCGTGGCGCCCAGGGCCGTCTTCTCGATCTCGCGGTGGGGCGGAGTGGAAGTGATGCCGCACAAATGGATCTTTTCGATACGGAAACCGTCGCCGGTACGGAAAATAGAACCTACGTTGGCCATGCTGCGGATATCGTCCAGGATAATGTGGATATGCAGCTTCTCCTTCTCCTTAAATTCCTGTATCGAAATACGGTTCAGCTCCTCCATTGCTAACTTTTTCATATCCGGCTCCGGGTTAAACTTTTCATCCTTTTTCAGGGTTTTATAATTAAAATGTACCGACACGCAAAGGTCGCAAACTTTTGGTAAGATAAAGTGGAAACTGCCGGGATTGCGGTAACTTTGCGGTAATTAATCAGGGATATGAAACTGGACAGGATAGAAGAGGCCATTGAAGATATAAAAAACGGCCGGATCATCATAGTGGTAGACGATGAAGACAGGGAAAATGAGGGCGATTTTATCTGTGCGGCAGAGAAGATAACGCCTGAAATGGTGAACTTCATGATCCGGGAAGGGCGGGGACTGATGTGTGCCCCGCTGACGGCGGAGCGTTGCCGCGAACTGGAGCTGGCACCCATGGTGAACCGGAATACAGCCGAATATGAGACCGCATTCACCGTTTCCGTAGACCTCCTGGGAAACGGCTGCACCACCGGGATCTCCGCCTCTGACCGGGCTAAGACCCTGCAGGCCCTGGTGAATAAAAATACCCGGCCTTCAGACCTGGGCCGCCCGGGCCATATTTTCCCGTTGATGGCACAGGACGGCGGCGTGTTGCGCCGGGCAGGGCATACGGAAGCGGCCGTGGATTTCGCACGCCTGGCCGGACTGGAGCCGGCCGGGGTGCTGATCGAGATCCTTAACGAAGACGGTACCATGGCCCGGCTTCCCGAATGCAGGCTCCTGGCCGACAAGTTCGGCTTAAAGCTGGTCTCGATTAAAGACCTGATCGAATACAGGCTCCGGAATGAAAGCCTGATCAACCGGGAGATCGGTGTGGAAATGCCTACGCAATGGGGAAACTTTGAAATGATCGCCTTCCGGCAGAAAGATAATAACCAGCTTCACCTGGCCCTGATGAAGGGTACCTGGGAAAAGGATGAACCGGTGCTGGTGCGGGTGCACTCTTCGTGCGTTACCGGTGATATTTTCGGCTCCTGCCGCTGTGATTGCGGCCCCCAGCTTCATGCCGCCATGCAGATGGTGGAAAAAGAAGGTAAAGGGGTAATAGTATATATGAACCAGGAGGGTCGGGGTATCGGTCTTCTCAATAAGCTCAAAGCCTATAAATTGCAGGAGCAGGGAAAAGACACCGTGGAAGCAAACCTCGAGCTGGGCTTCCTGGCAGACCAGCGCGATTACGGGGTAGGAGCCCAGATACTCCGGGACCTAGGTATCACCCAGCTTCGCCTCATCTCCAATAACCCGAAAAAACGGGCCGGTCTGATCGGATACGGATTGGAAATCGTGGAAAATGTCCCCATTGAGATCACCCCGAACCCGCATAACGAGTTTTACCTGTCTACCAAGAGGGATAAGCTGGGGCACACCATCATGTCATAAAGCTCTGCGCAGTTTCCGCCAGTGTCGAAGCTGTTCAAAAGTACACGGAATGCAAGGCGTTGAGAATGAGGCCGAAGGAGCATACTAAAAGTATGTGACTGAGGGCGAATTCCGAAAACAACGCAGCATTCGGTGTATTTTTGAACAGCTTAATAAAAAAACACACAATCTGCAATGCGGACTGTGTGTATGACTATACTTCATCAACAAACTAAAAAACAAAAACAATAATGCATAAAAATAGCATGAAATTACCTTCATGCTATTTTTGCTGTAGGAGGGGGAGTCGAACCGCCCACGATGCAGTTAGCCTTAGTGCAAATTTGGTGGTCAACCCCAGTCGAGACTAAACCGTTCGGCTTACACTATGTTTATCCTGTGATCATCACCCCCGAGACAGGAGGGCACGGCTGCCAGTTTCGTCATCCTACAGTATCGCTTGCGTTACCCGCCGTTTAAATTACAGTACAAAGATAGCCGCTCAATTTTGATTATTAAAAATTATATCAAAAAAAAATTATAGTTTAAGAATATATATAGATTTTTCTTATATTTACAGAATATTATTTAATTTCGGACAACGATAGAAACTAATCACTAAATACTATGAAAGAGAACATTGATGAAACTGACTATAAAATCCTGCGAATACTCCTGGAAGACGCGAAATTATCCTACCAGGAAATCGGTGAAAAAGTAAACCTCTCGCAGGGAGCGGTCCACGCACGGGTAAAGAAAATGGAAAACTCCGGGATAATAACGGGGAGCAGTATTAAAATTGACGTCAAACGCCTCGGTTGGGATATTTCCGCATTTTTAGGTATCTTTCTGGAAAAACCGGAACTGTATGACCTCGCTAAAAATGAGCTGATGCAGATCCCGGAAATTGTAAGTATTAACTATACTACGGGAAATTACAGTATGTTTGTAAAACTGGTCTGCCGCGACACCACGCATCTTCGCGATGTGCTGGCCGAACGGATCCAGAAGCTGCCCGGTATTCAGCGTACAGAGACCATCATTTCTCTGGACGAGTCGTTAAACCGGTCGGCGCCTTTAATTTAAAAAAGGGTTGAATCTCCATTCCGCAAGGCGGTGGTTGGAGGGAAGATCTTCCCCTTTAATTTAAAAAAGGAGTGGAATTTCAATACTCTCGGAATTAAGCGCCCGGAACTTTTATATGTTATGAGAATCTTTTTTTTGAGCTTACTGATCTGCATTTCCGCGTCGGCCCAGGAGTCGGCGGTCAGGATACTGCGCACACCCGCAAAGGAAACACTGGATAAGACCATTCTTCATGTGGCTGAGCAGTTCCTGGGCAAGCCTTATGTACCGGCCACGCTGGAAAAAACACCGGAAGCGCTGGTCATTAACCTGGAGGAGTTTGACTGCTTCACGCTGGTGGAGAACGTGCTGGCGCTTTCCCTGGCGAAGCATAACCCCGAATCGGGGCTGGACGTTTACCGCGAATACCTGCAGCTTCTCCGGTACCGTGACGGGGTGATCGACGGATACCCCTCCCGAATGCATTATTTTACAGAGTGGGCTCTGCAGGCCGTGGAAAACGGTATCCTGGTGAACATTACCGAAGAAGTGGGCGAAGAGCAGGAGAAAATCATTGATTTCATGTCGGAGAACCGTAAGCTTTATCCGGCATTGGCCACAGACGACAAAGCACTGGCGGAGATCGTGAAGACAGAAGCGGTACTGAATGAAAGCCCTTTTTTCTATGTGGCTAAGGCGAAGTTCAGTTCGGTGGAAGACCAGATCGAGGAGGGCGACATCATCGCTTTTACCTCTGTGATCAAAGGGCTGGATGTAAACCACGAAGGCTTTGCCATCCGGAAAGGCGGTAAGCTCCACCTGCTTCATGCTTCGCTGGATGAAAAAAAAGTGATCATTTCAAAGGAAACCCTGCAGCAATACCTGGATAAGATCAAAAAGCACTCCGGGATCATGATCTTCAGACCCGCCCGATAAGTAGTTCTCATGAGCACGCGATACGAAAGAATCAGCAGCGGGGTATTCGCCCTGAACCGGAAAAAATACCTGGAACAGATGCCGGAGGGCTCGGTCTCGGTCTTTGCCGGAAATGACCTTCTGCCGGGCAATGCCGACGGTACCTACGGCTTTATTCAGAACAGTACTTTCTTCTACCTTACCGGCATAGACCAGGAAGACGGCTACCTGATCATGGCCAAAGGGGGAGGAGAGTGGCTTTTTATTAAGGAAACGTCGGAGCTGATCAGAATATGGGACGGCGACAAGCTGTCGAAAGAAGAGGCCCGTGCGGTATCGGGCATAGAGAATATCCACTGGCTGGAAGATTTTTGGGATGTGCTGGCTCAGCAGGTATCGGGAAAGCCGGATGTCTGGCTTCACCGCGATACCACGCAGTTGGACAGGTTCAGGTCGTTCCGGTCCAAAGAGAAATGGCTGACCGACCGGTTTCAGGACAAATATCCTCAGACGGAGGTCCGGAACCCGGCGAAGGTAATTAATCAACTCCGGCTTTTCAAGGCGGATGGTGAACTGGCGTCTTTGAAAAAAGCCATTGACATTACCCGTAAAGGGCTGCTGCGCGCCGCCCGCTTCCTGGGGCCGGGGAAATATGAATTTGAGGTGGAGGCAGAGATCACCCATGAGTTTATGATGAATCGCTCCCGCTTTCATGCCTTCCAGCCCATCGTGGCGTCAGGCGCAAATGCCTGCGTACTGCACTATGTCGATAACCATAAGTGCTGTGAAGACGGTGAACTGGTGCTGATCGATTTCGGGGCGGAATACGGCAATTACAAGGCAGACATGACCCGTGTGCTGCCCGTAAGCGGTAAGTTTACCGACCGGCAGGCGGAAGTCTACTCGTCGGTATTGCACGTGATGAAGACGCTGAAAACGCTGATGGTAAACGGGAACACCGTGGTAAACCTGAAGCAGGAGGCGCTTGACCTGGTCGGAAAGGAGATCGCGAAGCTGGGGCTGGTCAGCACCACGGAATTAAAGAAGACCCCGGAGGTGGTGTCTAAGTACCTTCCGCACGGAGTATCGCATTCCCTGGGCCTGGACGTGCACGATGTAGGGGACAAAAGTACGCCCTTTGCACCCGGTATGGTGCTGACGCTGGAGCCGGGCATTTATATCCGGGAGGAAGGAATAGGGATCCGCCTGGAAAATGACATCCTGATCACGGAATCGGGGAATACGGACCTGATGGCCCATGTGCCCCTGGAGATAGAAGAAATAGAAAGGATAATGAGCTGTTAGATGTCAGAAGTTAGCTTTTAAAGATCTGATTTCTGACAGCCAAAAACCTTACACGTATAAAAATAACAAACATGAGCACTTCAAAAATCAACTACCTGGGCGGCCTGAGTACCGAAGCCGTTCATTTAAAGTCCGGAAAAGCCATCGACACCGACGCCCCCGTGGACAATAACGGCAGGGGAGAGGCTTTTTCACCTACCGATCTCACGGCTACCTCGCTGGGAGCCTGTGCCATCACGGTGATGAGCATAGCGGCACAGAAGGCCGGGCACGAGTTCAGGGGGAGTGAGATAAACATCACCAAGATCATGAGTGCCGATGCCCCCCGCAGGATCAGCCGGGTGATCGCTGAATTTACCTTACGGAGCGAACCTGCCCTGAGCAATGAAGAAAAAGAAAGATACGAAAGGGTAGGCCGGACCTGCCCGGTGGCCCTGAGCCTGCATCCCGACATCGTGCAGGAAATGATCTTTAACTGGGAAAACTGATGTTATGGTCCGAAGCCCTTTCTGCCTTTAAGAATTTTATCAGGCTGGAAAGAGGCCTGGCGGAGAATTCCGTGGAGTCCTACCTTCGAGATACAGGTAAACTGGCCTCTTTTCTTCAAAATGATATTTCGCCTGAAAACGTATCGGAAGAAGACATCCACCGCTTTCTGGCTTTCCTGACCGAAATAGGAATGTCTTCCACTTCACAGGCCCGCATACTAAGCGGGCTGAAGGCCTTTTTCGAGTTTATGAGGGTGGACAGGAGAAGGGATACCGACCCCACTTACCTGATCGCATCGCCCCGCCTGACCCGGAAGCTTCCCGAAGTGCTGCAGGTAGAGGAGATAGAAGATATGCTGGACTGTATCGATCATTCTACTCCCGAAGGAACCCGTAATCGCGCTATCCTCGAAGTGATGTACAGCTCTGGCCTGCGGGTTTCGGAGCTGACGGAGCTGAAGATAACGCAATGTCATTTTGAGGAGGGCTACCTGCTGGTGGTGGGCAAAGGCAATAAAGCCCGGCTGGTGCCGGTAGGCAGCGCTGCCATAAAGTATTCGGAGATCTACCTCGGGGAGGTCCGGAAGCGGATGGAAGTGCAGAAAGGGTATGAGGATCACCTGTTCCTGAACCGGCGGGGAGCCGCGCTCAGCCGGGTCATGGTCTTTTATATCGTCAGGGACCTGGCGGAGAAAGCGGGCATTCATAAGGCCGTTTCGCCTCATACCCTGCGGCATAGTTTCGCCACCCACCTGGTAGAAGGCGGGGCCGATCTCAGGGCCGTACAGGAGATGCTGGGACACGAGTCTATCACTACTACGGAGATTTATACGCATCTCGACCGGGCCTATCTGCAGCAGACCCTGAGGGAATTTCACCCCAGAGCATAAGGATTTAAAAAAGATATATCCTGCCTCAGTTACTTCTTTAAGTATGCTCCTTCGCCTTCATCCTCAATGCCTTACATTTTGCGTACTTTTGGGACAGCGATAGTACTGCCCGAAAACAAGGTTCTTTAAACGGCCTCCGGAATTCTTTATTTTTCTTGGACTAAGGCCGATTCTATTGTAATTTTAAGCATCAATTAACCTCATCTATCCATGAAAAAAATCTTCTTAGCCATAATTCTTCTTCTTTCCTTCCATTTCCAAACCCATGCCCAGCAAACGGCCTCTGACTACTTTGATACCGGGGTCAGCAAAAGCAGGTCCGGCGATTACCTGGGCTCTATAGCGGCCTTCAGCTCGGCCATCTCCATGAATCCGGACAATGCCCGGAGCTATTTTAACCGCGGACTGGCCAAACAGGCACTCAAAGACCATCGCGGAGCCATTTCAGATTTTGACAAGGCTGTTCAGCTGGCACCGAAAGACGCCCTGAGCTACCATTACAGGGCCATCAGCAAAAGCAGCCAGGACGATAACCGGGCGGCCGTTCAGGACTTTAACACCTCGATCGAGCTGTCGCCCAACGACCCGCTTTCTTACCTGCAGCGCGGCGTGCTATTTGCCAAGCTGAATGACCTGAGCCTGGCCATCCGTGACTTTAATAAAGTGATAGACCTGGGGCCGGGCAATACCGAGAAGTTCCAGGCCTTCTATTCGCGCGGGTTGTGCAAAGCGAAGCTGAGCGATTTCAAAGGCGCTATTTCCGATTACTCTTCTGCTATTGAAGTAAACGCCAAGCATCCGCAACCTTTCCTGGAAAGAGGCAGAAATGCGATACGGGTGGAAGACTATCAGCGGGCTGTGGCGGATCTGAATGAATCACTGAAGATGGATGCCCAGAATGCCGAATCGTATTACCTGCGCGGATTTGCCAAAGCCCGCCTGAAAGATTATAACGGGGCCCGGACAGACTTTGACAATGCACTGAGAATAGATCCGGGGCTGAAAGAAGCCTATTACGGAAGGGGCTTTACCCTGGCCATGCTTTTCAATCAGAAAGCAGCCATTACCGACCTCGATCGCATCCTTGACGTGAAGAGCTCCGGTAAGGAGCAGAAAACCCAGTACGTGACCATACCTAAAAACCAGCTGGATAAGCTGCGTGACGTGGTAGCGACCCGGGTGACCATTCCTGACCTCTCTGAAGATCTTTCCGAAGGTTATTTTGTACGCGGTTATTCGCAAATGAAGTCGGGCAGTATGAAAGAAGCCCTTTCTGATCTGAATAAGTCTATAGAGATCAACCCCATCTACCCGGAGGCCTACTTTGTAAGAGGCCTGATTCGTTCTTCCATGGGACTACAGCCGGAATCGGTGATCGACTTTGGAAACGCCATCAAGCTGAACCCCGATTATCCTGAAGCCTTCTATGTACGGGGCCTGATCAAAACGGCGATAGGTGATACCAATGGCGGATGCATCGATCTGAGTAAGGCGGGTGAGCTGGGCTATGCCAATGCCTATACCCTGATCAAGGATTATTGTAACTGATCAGCTTTCGAATCGCAGGTGTTTGACCGATTCACCGGAGTTTGCCAGCTCATCGAGGGCATCTATCCCGATCAGGAGATGTTTTTCCACAAATGAGGACGTGACCTTCTTGTCGCTGGCTTCGGTCTTGACCCCTTCGGGTGTCATCGGGTTGTCGGAAACCAATAGCAGCGCTCCGTGCGGAATGGAGTTTACGAAACCTACTGTGAAGATGGTGGCCGTTTCCATGTCGATTCCCAGGGCGCGTATCTCGCGAAGGTAATTCTTGAAATCTTCGTCATGTTCCCATACCCGTCGGTTAGTGGTATAAACGGTACCGGTCCAGTAATCCATCTCATGCCTGATGATCATTTCCGATACAGACCTTTGTAAACGGAATGAAGGGAGGGCAGGGATCTCCGGTTTTGCATAATCATTGCTGGTTCCCTCACCACGGATGGCGGCGATCGGCAGGATGAAGTCGCCCAGGACGGTTTTTTTCAACCCGCCGCATTTTCCCAGGAACAGCACCGCTTTGGGTTCTATGGCGGTCAGCAGGTCCATTACGGTAGCGGCCATGGGGCTCCCCATACCGAAATTGATAATGGTGATGTTTCCGGCTGAGGCGGTTTGCATGGCATTGCTTTTCCCTCTGACCTCTACGTCATATTTTCGCGCAAAGATCTCCACGTAGTTTGAAAAATTGGTCAGCAGGATGTAAGGACGAAATTCCTCAAGAGGGGTTCCGGTGTAGCGGGGCAGCCAGTTTTGCACGATCTGTTCTTTTGTTTGCATATATTTTGTTTAAATTCTGAATATTGAAGATTACAACCAATATCTTAGTAAAATAATTCCCGGAGTTCAGTGAAAAGTCTTAAAACAAAAACGGAAGACGGCATCACCTATGTCTATGACATCATACGAAAGAAATACCTCGTGCTGACCCCGGAAGAGAAAGTAAGGCAGACTTTCCTGCATTTTCTTATCTCTGGGCTGGGGTTTTCGCCAAACCTGATCCGGACGGAGCGGGGTACGCAATACCACGCCCTGAACAAAAGGACCGACATCCTGGTGTTTGATAAAACAGGACAGCCTTATATGCTGGTGGAATGCAAGGCTGCCGGGGTGAAAATATCCGCCGGGGTCATCGAACAGGCCAGCCGGTATAACCGGGCACTCAGGGCTCCTTACCTGTGCGTGACTAACGGCAAAAACACTTTCTGCTTTCACATCGATTTTGAAAGCGGCACGACCACGCAAATGGCGAATCTTCCCTTACCTTAAATCGGTGAAAACGGCTTCGCCTCTTTTTTTGAACCACAAAGTCATATAAGCCATATAAGATTAAAACATACAAGAAAAAACTTATATGACTTATATGCCTAATATGGTTCAGAAAAGAAAGGCGAAGCCGTTATTCATGGTTTACCCCAGCTTCAGCTCCTGCCCGATGCCCTCCACTTTGTCCTTCAGCGCCTGAAGCGTGGAGTTAAACTCCGATTTGTTATTCAGTTTGCCTTTTACGCCGATATAGAACTTGATCTTGGGTTCTGTTCCGGAGGGCCGGCAGGTGAATTTGGTGCCGTCGGCCGTAAAGAACTGCAATACGTTAGACGATTCTATCCCCAGTTTTCCGGCCGGTATGTCGGTTGCTTCACCGGTTTTCAGGTCGGTTCTTTTCAAAGATTTGAAATCATCCATCCGGATCACGCGTGAGCCGCCGAGGGTCCTGGGCGGAGCACTCCTGAAACCGGCCATCATCTGCTGAATCTCTTCCGCGCCGGTTTTTCCTTTTTTGGTCACCGAGATCAGGCCTTCGTAGTAGAAGCCGAACTGCTTGTACATTTCCGCGAGGAAATCAAAGAGGGAGATCCCCTTTTGTTTGGCAAAGGCCGTAAGCTCGGCGATCATGGCGCAGCTGGCGATGGCGTCCTTATCCCGCACCTTGTCGCCGATCAGGTAGCCGTAGCTTTCTTCGCCACCACCGATGAAGGTCTCCCGGCCTTCGGTTTCCCGGATCACCTGGGCAATGTATTTGAAGCCGGTGAGCGTGTTATAGCATTTTACACCGGCTTTTTCCGCCATGGCGTCGATCAGGTCGGTGGTCACAATGGTTTTGCAGACAAACTCCCTTCCTGTGAGTTTTCCGGCCTTTTTCCAGGCTTTCAGCAGGTAATAAATGATGAGGCTTGCGGCCTGGTTACCATTCAGCAGCTGCCATTCCCCTTCCGGGTTTTTGATGCCCATACCCACGCGGTCTGAATCCGGATCAGTAGCGATGACCAGGTCAGCATCGATCTGCTTCGCCAGATCCAGGGCTTTGCTCATGGCCTCTTTTTCTTCGGGATTCGGGTACACTACGGTGGGGAAATTACCGTCCGGTGTGGCCTGGGCCTCTACCACGGTTACATTTTCAAAGCCCAGCTGGGCCAGGGCAGGCGGTACCATGGTGATGCCTGTGCCGTGAATTGGGCTGAACACGATCTTCAGATCTTTTTGCTTCCGGATCATCCGCGGAGATACGGTAATGCTTTTTACCGCCTTCAGGTATTTTTTGTCCAAAGGCTCACCGATCATTTTGATCCGCTTCTTCACCCCTTTGAATTTGATGTTTTTGACATTGGTGATGGCATTCACTTCCGCCACAATGTTTTTGTCATGCGGAGCTACCACCTGCGAGCCGTCGGTCCAGTACACCTTGTAGCCGTTATACTCCCGCGGGTTATGAGAGGCCGTGATCACGATGCCCGACTGGCAGCCCAGCTCCCGCACCGTGAAGGAAAGCTGCGGTGTGGGCCTCAGCGCCTTATAAAGGTAGACCGTTATGCCGTTGGCCGAGAGGATATCGGCGGCTATCTGCCCGAATTCGGGTGAAAAATTACGGCTGTCGTAGGCAATGGCCACTTTGATCTCCTGGTCTGTAAATACCATATTCAGATAGTTAGCTAAACCTTGCGTGGCGGCCCCAACGGTGTATTTATTCATCCGGTTGCTGCCCACGCCCAACTCGCCCCGCATCCCGCCGGTACCGAATTCCAGGTTCTTATAGAAGGAATCCGTCAGTTGGGTAACATTTCCCGAAGCAATAAGCTCATTGATCTTGTCTTTGGTTTCCTGGTCATATCTGCCCTTCAGCCAGGTTTTGATGTTCTTTCCCGTAGTAGAATCTAATTTAAGGTCTTTTAACATTTTACAGAATTTTTAGGAGTATAAACTTAGGTTCGGATTAACAGGTAACCCTTATTTGTGTAAATATAAAAGAAAGCCCGTGGTTTTGACCACAGGCTCAAAAAATTTCAGATAAAAATGGCTTGGGTACAAAACCACTCAATGATCCTCCAGATGGGTCCGGTCATATCCACCCGCAAATATGATCGTCATGATCAGGGTTCCGACGATGAAGGTAAAGAGGTCACCAAACACGGCCAGTATAACAAGAATGAATAAAAACAGGCTAAGCATAGCCCACGCAGGTATTTTCGACGAAATATTACTCATGGATGTCATTTTTTTACAAAAGTATACGTATTTTTAAATAAATCAAAGGAAACATGAGCAGGTATATACTCTTAATTACTTTTCTTCTGGCGGCTCTGTACGCTCAGGGTCAGGAAGAGGAATACTACAAGATCCCGGAGAACAGAAAAGAAGGTCATGAAGTAGAAAATCTGCCTCACCTGGAGTCACGTTTTTCCAGCTTTTATTTCGGACTTACCGGCGGACTGCGGAAGCCCTACACCCGGAGTACGGCAGACTTCGGGAGCTTTGCAGAGAATACGTCTTCCATGAATGAATGGGTCGAGCTGAACCTGGGGCTGAACATGAATAATAACTTCTTTTTGGAAACCGGTGTGGTAGGGATAAAAAATGAGTTTTCCACCTATGTTTTTTCTTCTCCGGCTTACCCGGCCTTTCTCCTGGGTGTCCGTAACCGGCAATGGTACATTCCGGTGGTCCTGAAAAAACGGGTGCTCAACCTGAACCGGATAACCAAAAACGCCTACGTTAACCTGGGGCTGGGCGGCGGAGTGCTGATGTCTACCCGGCCTGCTCCGCCCCGTCATTTTACCCGCGATATCCAACAATCGCTTCAAAGTCGCGATCTGGATTATTTTAATGTTACTTTATCGCAGTCGCGGAGTCTTATATACGGAGAGGTCAGTGCCGAGCTGAAAGGAAACGTCACAGACCGCCTGGAGATCCTGGTCTTTTTCAAAGGGATCTTCAGAAGACCGGAATATATATCGAATACTTTCGATGTAAGACTTACCGGTGGATCTCCGGTTCAGTATGGTGTTTTTGAGAAGGCGGGTTCCCTGGTATTTGGCTTGCAGGCAAGGTTTAATTCCCGTAAATTTTATCGGTACACCAGCAGGATCTGATGTATTTTTTTTAACTTAGTAAACATTTTTCACCTTTTAACTATTAAGAAATGAGCAAATTTGATGAGAACGTTGAGCTGTACAAAGCTCAGAACGCTGAATTAGGTCTGGGTCTTAGCGAGGCACTTCTTACCGCTGTGGCAAAATCTCTGGGACCGTCCATTTATAATGCCGATTCTTCAAAAGTGTCAGGTTCCGATCAGAAGGAAAAGGAAACGGTAAAAAATAATTTTCTGATCAAAAAGCTGGGATTAAAAGACGGCCCCGAGCTGGACGCGGCCATTGATGAGGCAATGATCAAAATGGGCACCAGTAACCGTAGCAAATACCGTACAGTGGTTTACGCTCTCCTGGCTAAGAAATTCGGTAAGGAAGGATTGTTTACGAAGTAAATAGAGATAGGAATAAAAGGGCCCGGCTTTCCGCCGGACCCTTTTCTGTTATAAGTCCGAGAAGTCGAAATTATCAAGGTAGCCGGTGTTGAAGATACCGGACTGGAAGACCTCATCGTCCATCATTTTCAGATGGAAAGGTATGGTGGTTTTTACCCCGTCAATAAAGAACTCCTGTAATGCACGTTTCATGCGAACGATCACTTCCTCACGGCTGGGAGCAGAAACGATCAGCTTGGCGATCATGGAGTCATAATTGGGCGGGATCACATAACCGGCGTATACGTGGGAGTCTACCCTTACGCCATGCCCGCCGGGGAGATTGATCTGTTTGATCACTCCGGGGCTCGGCCGGAAGCCGTTCTTAGGGTCTTCCGCGTTGATCCGGCATTCCATGGCATACTGGGTAGGGTAATAATTTTTACCGGAAACCTTTTCGCCGGCTGCCACTTTGATCTGCTCCTTGATAAGGTCAAAGCCAGTCACCTCTTCCGTGACGGGATGCTCTACCTGGATACGGGTATTCATCTCCATAAAGTAGAATTTGCCGTATTTGTCTACGAGGAATTCAATGGTTCCGGCGCCTTCGTACCGGATAGCCTGTGCCCCGGCCACGGCCGCCTGTCCCATTTGTTCCCTCAGCTCGGGAGAAACAATAGGCGAGGGGGTTTCCTCGATCAGCTTCTGGTGTCTTCTCTGGATGGAACAGTCGCGCTCTGACAGGTGGGAAACATTCCCGTACTGATCCCCCACGATCTGGATCTCGATATGACGAGGCTCTTCGATGAATTTTTCAAGGTAAAGGCCGTCGTTTCCGAAAGCGGCTCCTGACTCCACCTTGGCGTCGTCCCAGAGCTTCTGAAACTCGGAAGAGTTCCGGATGATCCGCATTCCCCGTCCGCCACCTCCTGCCGTGGCTTTAATAATTACGGGATAGCCTATCTTTTCTGCCAGTTCTATTCCTTCTTCCACGGAGGAAAGGAGCCCTTCAGAACCGGGGATAACCGGAACACCGGCTTTTTTCATGGTATCCTTGGCCGTAGCCTTATCACCCATCTGGTTGATCTGGTCGGCGGATGCACCGATAAACTTTATTTTGTAGGCTTCACAGATCCTTGAGAATTCCGCATTTTCGGAAAGAAAGCCGTAGCCGGGATGGATGGCATCGGCATTGGTGATCTCTGCGGCCGAAATGATGCTCTGCATGTTCAGGTACGACTGCTTGCTGGGCGGAGGACCAATGCATACCGCCTCGTCTGCAAACCGTACATGCAGGCTGTCTTTATCTGCAGTAGAATATACAGCCACAGTTTTGATGCCCATTTCCTTGCAGGTACGGATGATCCGCAGGGCAATCTCTCCTCTGTTGGCTATAAGTATTTTTTTAAACATAAATTCAGACTTTAGAGGAGGTATATCTTAAGCAGGTTCAACTAAAAACAGGGGCTGATCGTATTCTACCGGGGTAGCATCTTCTACCAGTATCTTCACGATTTTACCTGAAATTTCGGATTCGATCTCGTTGAACAGCTTCATGGCTTCCAGGATACAGATCACTTTTCCCCCGGAGATCTCATCGCCTACTTCCACGAAAGCCGGCTTATCCGGACCGGCCGAACGATAAAACGTACCTATCATGGGTGCTTTTATTTCCACCAGCCTGCTGCCTGAAGGAGCTGAAGAAGATTCGGCCTTTGCTTCCGGAGCTTTGGGCGCGGCCACCTGGGGAGCAGGCTCTGCATAAACCACCTGAGGTGGCGCTGCGATCACTTTGGGAGCTTCGGGACCGCCACGTCTCACCTGAATTTTCAGATCGGAGGTCTCGATTTTTACTTCGCTAAGGTCGGTTTTGGAAATAAACTCTATGAGTTTTTGAATTTCTTTGGTATCCATAACAGGTTTAATTTCGAGTTTTATTGTACAAATGTACTATTTTATTGTACGGGTTCAAAGGTAATTATTTCTCCTTTACTCTGGAATCATACTCATACGTGGTGGTATTTACCTTGATGAGCTCGTCATTGTCGATGAACAGGGGCACTTTGATGGAAGCGCCGGTTTCGACCGTAGCCGGCTTGCTGGCATTGGTGGCCGTGTCGCCTTTAATACCGGGCTCGGTGTAGGTTACCCGCAGCTCTACATAGGCCGGCATCTCCACAGATAATGGAGTTTCCGTTTCCGAATGAATGAGGATATCCACGTTCGAGCCTTCTTTCATAAGATCTGCCTGCGGAACCATGGTTTCCTCCAGGGAGATCTGCTCGAACGTATCATTGTCCATGAAATTATACCCCAGCTCGTCTTTGTAGAGGTATTGGAAGGCTCTTCTTTCGATCCGGGCGGTGGTCACTTTCTCACCGGCGGTAAAGGTATTTTCAAAGATCCGCCCCGTTTTTATGTTTTTGAGTTTTGTACGTACAAATGCACCTCCTTTTCCGGGCTTAACGTGTTGAAATTCTACTATCGTAAAAAGGTCGTTATTCCATTCCAGGGTTAATCCGTTTCTGAAATCTGCTGTTGTTGCCATCTTTATTTTTCAATATTTAATCTTATTCCTACCGTAAAAGTGTCATCGCTTAAACGGGCGTATCCCAGTTCCCGGGTCTCATTTGCTTTGGTGAATGTAGACGTGATCCGGTTATACCCCGCTTTAACGGAAAATGAATCGCTGAAGGTGTAGACGATGTAAACACCGCCCGTGAGGTTATGCTTTTTGCCGAAGACACTGCTGAATCCCTGGGTTTTAAGGGTCTCTTTCTGTCCCAGGGGAGTGTAAGTACTGTCGTAGCTTTTCTTCCCGCTGAGAGAGATCACCTCGTGAAAAGCGCCTATTCCTACGCCTTTGTAAAACAGCTCGAGGCCTACCGGCAGGGCAAATGTAGTATACCAGGGTCTTTTCTCAAAAGACAGAGTGCTTAAATTCGCGCCCTCTTTCACGGGATATATACCCGTAGTTTTGTTATTCATCGCAAACCGCAGCCCGGTAGTGAACCGGAACGGAACAGGAGACTTGACCTGGATCGATTCGCCCCAAAAGAGGGAATACTGATGCGTGTTTTTGGAGATAGATGTTGATAGCTCAAGGTTATTAAAGGTACGGATATTTTGTGCCTGAATAGTAAAATAACCCAGCGTAAACAAAGTTGCTAATTTGAGTGTTTTCATTTTTGTGCATTAAATTGCCCATTTTATATACATTGCGCCCCATGTGAAACCTCCGCCAAAAGCGGCTAAAACCAGATCATCCCCTTTTTTCAGTTGGTCCTGATAGTCAAACAAACAAAGAGGGATGGTTCCTGCCGTTGTGTTTCCGTATTTTTGGATATTTAACATGACTTTTTCTTCGCCGATGCCCATACGTTTGGCAGTGGCGTCGATTATTCTTTTGTTGGCCTGATGCGGAACCAGCCAGTCCACATCTTCTCCCGTCAGGTGGTTTCGTTCCATGATGGCCGCTGCGGCATCCGCCATATTGGTTACGGCAAATTTAAACACCTGCGGACCTTCCTGTTTGATGTAGTGCATCCTTCGATCCACCGTTTCATGGGAAGCAGGATTTACGCTGCCTCCGCCTTTCATCATCAGGTATTCACCACCACTTCCGTCGGAATGCAGCAGGAAGTCGATCACACCAAGGTTTTCCGTATCCGGCTCAAGGAGAACAGCACCTGCGCCGTCGCCGAAAAGAATACAGGTAGTACGGTCTTCATAATCAATGATGGAGGACATTTTATCGGCTCCGACCACGATCACTTTCTTATAACGTCCGGATTCAATAAATTGTGCACCGGTCGTTAAGGCATAAATAAATCCGGAGCATGCGGCCAGCAGGTCAAAACTGCAGATGCTGGGAATTCCCAGGTTGGTGCATACCAGATTGGCAGTAGACGGAAACATGTAGTCGGGCGTAACCGTAGCACAGATGACGAGATCTATATCCCGGGGCGATGTGCCGGTCTTTTCCAGCAGCCCTCTTACTGCTTCCGTAGCCAGTACGGAAGTACCCTGTGCTTCCCCTTTAAGTATTCTTCTTTCTTTGATACCGGTGCGGGTGGTGATCCATTCATCGTTGGTATCCACCATTTGTTCCAGCTCGGCATTGGTCAGGACATAATCAGGAACATAACCGTGTACTCCTGTTATTGCAGCTCTTAAATTCATCAGATGAACTAGCTTTTAAGATTGACAAAACTCAGGCAAAAGCCTCTTTGATTTTTTCTACAACGTGGGATTCTATCTGTCTCTGCGCCAGGCGGATCATATTTTTGACGGCCATGGGACTCGAAATACCATGACCTACGATCACGTTTCCGTTGATGCCGATGATGGGGCTGCCGCCCACTACCTCATAATTCATGCGGTTAATAAGGTCATCGTTGATCCCTTCGGCTGCCGCATGCTCATAAAGTGACTCTCCCATTTTGAAAATGATGTTACCGGTAAAACCATCCGAAACGATCACGTCAGCTTTGGCATCAAAAATGTCGCGGCCTTCAATATTTCCTACAAAATTGATCTTTTTGTTGTTTTTCAGCAGCTGGTAAGCGGCCTGAGCCACAGTATTGCCTTTTTCTTCCTCTTCGCCGATGTTCAGGAGCCCCACCCGGGGGGTCTCCAGGTTAAGTGTGTATTTGGCATGTATGCTTCCCAGCTCGGCAAACTGATTGAGTACCTCAGGCTTGCAGTCGGCGTTGGCACCTATGTCGAGCATAATACCGTAGCGGCCGCCTTTAAAGGGTAGATAGCCCGCTATGGGAGGGCGCTGGATGTTACCGACCGTTTTCAGCGTAAAAAGCGAACCCACCATCATGGCGCCGGTATTTCCCGCACTGCAAAATGCGGAAACGGCACCCTCTTTTAAAAGTTTAAACCCAACCCCTATGGAGGAATTGGGTTTCTGACCGAAAGCTCTTGTAGGATGCTCTCCCATTTCTATTACCTCCGTGGCTTCTACCATTTCTATGGAGCCTGCCCGGTAAGTGAGGGTACGGAGTACCCCTAACATAGCATCCTTTTTGCCGACTAGAACGATCTGATAGTTTTCGGGAAGTTCCGAAGTGGCCATTACTGCTCCTTCTACCACTGCCTTAGGGGCATAGTCCCCTCCCATTGCATCTACTGCAATTTTTTTCATCGACATTTTCTTAGGTGATGCTAAAATCTTACTGATAGTTTTCTACTACCAACCTGCCTCTGTAGTACAGGTTCCCTTCACTCACATGAGCGGTATGACGACGGTGAACTTCACCGGTGGTAGCATCTACCGATAGTTGCTTCAAAGTAAGTGTATCGTGCGTTCTACGCTTGTCTCTCCTGGTTTTCGATATCTTTCGCTTAGGATGTGCCATTGCCTTCTGATATTAATTTTTGTTCTTCAAATTTATTAATGCTGCCCACCGTGGGTCTTGTATTTCTTCTTTTTCTTCCCTGAAATCCGGGTCTTTGTAGACCAGGGTCCCTTCTTCAGGCGTATTTTCCGCCCTGAATTTCGGGTGGAGTTTTTTCATGGGTACCTGCAGCAGGATATAGTCAAACAAAAGGTTGGCTATGTTGATCTTGTGAGTCCCGAAAGGTATGACTTCCAGTTCATCACTCATCTCCGCCGCGGTAGTACCAAACTTAAAAATGTGCATTTCAAGGGAGTTGAATTCCTCTTCAAAAATATCCAGGCTCCGGTCACACCGGAGCGTAAGCTGAGAGGCGATATCCAGATTCAGGCGGATAAAAGTGGCGTTTTTCTCTAAAAGTACCTTCACTTTAAAGCGGCCTTCTTCTACTATATCCTGCTCAAATTCCTTAAAGAAAGCATCAGTTCCTTCAAATTCATATTCATGGTTTTTATCTTCGAGACCATAAATAAGGATATCATATTTGGACAACTCCCTTTTCACACATTTTACAGAAAGGATGCAAATTTACTTCCTTTTTTTTATATGAAAAAGTTTTAAGCCGATAAAATGCTGTAAAGTGCCCTGGATGCAACCAGTGAGCGTACCGCCTATCGTGTTTTGGTTCTTCCTGAAGAAAGGTGCACCCGAATTTTTATTTTTATGGCAATACTTAAGAATCTCTCTTTTATATTAGCGGCGAATTCGCTAGACAGAAATCTCAGATATGATAGTTTTTGATGTAGGAAATACAGATACGGTGGTGGGTTTCTTCAAAGGCGATGAGCTTTATCAGAAGTTCAGAATCCGGTCTTTGAAGAGTGAGAATTCTGTCTTTTTTGAGTACAGGATATTAAATTTTATGTTGGAGAACAACATAGAGAAGACTTCCATCGAGAAAGCGGTGATCAGTAGTGTAGTGCCCAAGCTTACCCCTTTCTTTTCAAATTTTTGTGAGAAATTCCTGAGTTTGGACGCCATAGTGGTAGAACCGGGGAAGAGCAGGTTATTAAAAGTCAACATTGATACTCCGGAAGAACTGGGAGCAGACCTTTTCCTGAATGCCCTCGCAGCCCACAGGATCTACGGTGGGAATTGTGTGGTGGCCGACTTCGGGACCGCGCTTACCTTTACAGTAATTACAGAGAAAGGGGAGATAGAGGGAGTAAATATAGTACCCGGCCTGAATACGGCTATAAAGGCGCTTTTTTCGGAAACTTCCCTCTTACCGCAGGTTCCTCTGGAGCGCCCGGCCTCAGCTATCGGTAAGAACACCATACATTCCATACAGGCCGGGATCTACTTCGGTTATGAAAGTATGGTAAGAGGATTGACCGACAGGATAAGGAAGGAACTGGGTATACCGGTAAAAGTGATCGCTACAGGCGGGCTCTCCTCCGTGATTACCGAGTTGAAGGATATCTTTGATGATACCGAACCCGACCTTACGCTGAAGGGAATGTATTATTATGCGCTGTAATCTTACTCGTAATATTTCTTCAGCCGGATCAGTGCCTCCACCGGTTCGGTGACCAGGTATTTTATTTCCCTGTGTTCATGTATCCTCTTCCGGATGTAGGTGGCGGAGATATCCAGTAGCGGGGCCCGGATGAACCGGATGCCGGGGTGGTCGGAAAACTCATGGGGCGGCGTATTGGGCCTGGGATACACATAAACAGGGAAGAATTCCAGGATCTTTTCATAGTTCTTCCAGTTTTTAAACTGTACCAGGTTATCTTCGCCCATGATCAGCACAAACTCGTGCTCCGGGTACTTATCCGACAGAACGGTGAGCGTATCGATCGTATAGCTGGGTTTGGGCAGGCTGAACTCCACATCGGAGACCTGCAGGCGGTAGTTTTCCGCAATGGCGCGCTCTACGAGTGTCAGACGGTCAAATTCATGCAAAAGGGAATTGTTTTTCTTGAACGGATTCTGGGGCGACACCACAAACCAGACCCGGTCGATATCAGTGTCGGTAGCCATGGTATCGGCAATGATCAGGTGACCGATATGAATGGGGTTGAAGGATCCGAAGAAGAGGCCGACTTTCATGTTAAGTTAAAAGTTAAAAACGAAAAACTAAAAGTTGCGGAACCATTTGTATAGAAGTTAAAAACTAAAAGTGAAAAGTTGCGGAAGTATTCATTTCTGTATACTTAATGTACCATAACTTTTAACTTTTAGCTTTTAACTTTTAACTTTCTACACTTTCAGCGGTTTCTCTTCAATCCGCAGCCACCCTTCTGTAAAAGCCGTATAAAGCGATTCGGCTTTTCCGAACGATTCTTCCAGGCTGTCGTTCAGTAAAACCACATCGAAGCGGTCCTGAAACGACATCTCAAATTTCACTTTGTAAAGCCGCTTGGAGAGGCTTTCTTCCGTTTCCGTTCCGCGGCTCCGGAGGCGGTTTTCCAGCTCTTCCAGCGAAGGCACTTTTACAAAAATAGCCAGGGCACTCTCTCCGAAATATTCTTTCAGCTTCAGCCCGCCTTTCACATCCACGTCAAAGATAACGTTTTTCCCTTCTGACCACAGCCGTTCCACTTCACTTTTCAACGTGCCGTAATAGCCACCGGGGTATACTTCCTCCCATTCTACAAAAGCATTCTCCTTGATCTTCTGCTGGAATTCCTCAATGGAAAGAAAGTAGTAGTCTTTTCCATGAACCTCATTGCGGCCCCTTTTGTCGCGCGTACAGGCCGAAATGGAAAAGCCGAGGTTTTCGCTCACAGAAAGCAAATGCCTGACTAAAGTGGTTTTGCCTGAGCCTGAGGGGGCGCAGAAAATGATGGCTTTCCCGTTCATGGTATATATAATTATAAAGAACCACCGGTGGGGTGGTTCTTTATGCGTTCATCTAATATCTTAAATTGTAAATATCTCCTGAATAACTTTGATGTTTATGACCAATCCTGTAACGACAAGAACTCCTATTCCTATTTTAAGCCTTACTTCGTTGACGATCTTCTCCGGGCAGCACTTCCTTTCCACTTTGTTTTTGAGACAGTCCCTGATGATCTTTTCGAGTTCATCCGTCGTTTCGGGCAGCTCGTCACTCGCTTCCAGGCGGGCTTTGAGTTCTTCAATTGTTCGGGAGCCATCTAAAACCGACTGCACCATCTTCTCCACGCACTTGTCGTGATCATTCGCCTGATTTATCTGCGAGCTAGAAGCCATTTCCAAAAAAGTTTATTATCATCTCAATTCTTTATATCCCATGGACTTTGCATAAGAACGTAATTTCTCCTTCAATAAGTTCCGCGCACGGTGTAATCTTGAACGCACGGTACCTATGGGGATATCCAGAATTTTGGCCATTTCTTCGTAAGTGAAGCCTTCTATATCACATAAGATGATCACCGTCCGGAAGTCAACGGGCAGGCTGTTTAATGCCGTGGCCACCTCATCGCCAATCAGGTCCTGAACCGCCTCAATGCGCAGATCTGTAGTGCTTTCCACCTCAGCATCCTCATTGGAATTGTACACGGTTTCTACTTCCTGGTAATCGATCTTTGACGGCTCCTTGCTCTTTTTCCGGTAGTCGTTGATAAAGCTGTTTTTAAGAATTCTAAATAACCAGGCTTTGGCATTAGTGCCCTGTTGGAAAGAGTTAATGAAGCGGAACGCCTTCATGTAGGTATCCTGAAGAAGGTCATTGGCGTCATCCTCGTCGTTGGTCAGCCGGTAGGCAAAGTTATACATGGAGTCTATCTGAGGCATAAACTCTTGGTTGAATATCCGATGTTTCTCTTCATCGGTATATCTGGGTTTGCTCACTTCTATTTCTTCTTCCTCCATGTGATTTTATGGTTTCTGCAAAATTACCGTATTTTTTTGATCCCGTTTATTTAGTTTGGGATAAAATTGAACTTTTCCGGGCTGAATGGGGAATTTTAGCGAAATTTTTTATCCGTGGTTCATTTTACAATTGACAACCCGCTACTCACCACTCAGAACTCGGAACTCGGAACTCGGAACTCGGAACTATTCTTCAGAATATGTATCTTTGCATAAACTTTGTTATTTTGTCTGGTGAGAGATTATTTATCGGAATTAAATGAACCGCAACGGGAAGCGGTCACACACACACAGGGCCCTCTGATGATCATTGCCGGAGCGGGCTCCGGGAAGACCCGGGTACTGACCTACCGGATCGCCCATCTGCTGGAGCAGGGCGTAGACCCCTTCAATATCCTGGCCCTGACCTTTACCAACAAGGCCGCCGAAGAGATGAGAAACCGGATCGGGAGCATCGTTGGTACGGAAGCGCGCAACCTCTGGATGGGCACTTTTCACTCTGTTTTTGCCAAAATACTTAGGATCGACGGGTTTAAGCTGGGCTACACATCGAACTACACCATTTATGATACCGACGACAGCAAGTCGCTGCTCCGCTCCATCATTAAGGAAATGCAGCTCGACGATAAGACCTATAAACCCAACTATGTTCTGAACCGGATTTCCGGGGCCAAGAACAACCTGATATCCTGGCAGATGTATAACGACAACCCCATCTTCCAGGCGGAGGATACCGCGGCGCAGATGCCTGAGCTGGGCCGGATTTACCGGACCTACGCTATGCGCTGTTTCTCGGCCAACGCCATGGATTTCGACGATCTGCTCTTCAATACCAATGTGCTTTTCCGGGATCATCTCGATGTGCTGAACAAGTACCAGCACAAGTTCAGACACGTGATGGTGGATGAGTTCCAGGATACCAACATCAGCCAGTACCTGATAACCCGGAAGCTGGCGGCCGTGACCCGGAATATCTGCGTGGTGGGCGATGACGCCCAGAGTATTTATGCTTTTCGCGGGGCGAATATCCAGAATATTCTCAATTTCAGAAAGGATTATCCCGATCTGAAGGTAGTGAAACTGGAACAAAATTACCGCTCCACAAAAAATATTGTGAATGCAGCCAATTCGCTGATCTCCCGGAATAAGGGCCAACTGGAGAAGAAGATATTTTCAGACAACGAGGAGGGCGCGAAGATCGAAGTGATCCGGGCCATGTCGGATAACGAAGAAGGCAGGATCATCTCACACGAGATCTTTGAAGGAAAGCTGGGCGGATTGAATAACAGCGATTTTGCCATTCTTTACCGTACCAATGCGCAGTCGAGGGCCTTTGAAGAAGCCCTGCGGAAGATCAATATCCCGTACCGGATCATCGGCGGGCTTTCTTTTTACCAACGCAAGGAAATCAAGGATATCCTGGCCTACCTGCGTTTTACTGCCAACCGGAAAGACGAAGAGGCGTTCAGGCGGATCATCAATCAGCCCAAGCGGGGAATAGGTGATACCACGGTAGCGAAAATAGTGGTGACGGCCGCCGACCAGGGCATCAGTGTGTGGGAGGTGGTGAGCCATATCCGGAATTTCTTTGAGGGAAGAGCAGCAAACGCCATCGAAGGCTTTGCCGACCTCATCCGCAGCTATGTGCTGATGCTGGAAGAGGATAAAGACGCGCATACGATTGCCATGCACGTGGCCAAAACCAGCGGGTTATTGCACGAGCTGTATACAGATAAGACCGTGGAGGGAGTGGCCCGCCACGAGAACGTTCAGGAATTGCTGAACTCTATCCGAAGCTTTGTGGATAATGACGAAAACGAGGACAAATCACTGGGGGCCTTTCTCCAGACGGTCTCCCTGCTGACCACGGCGGATGAGGAAGATGACGGGGATAACGATAAAGTGACCATGATGACCATTCACGGGGCCAAAGGGCTTGAATTCAGGCATGTTTTTGTGGTAGGGATGGAAGAAAACCTCTTTCCCTCCCAAATGATGCTGAAAAGCCGCGACGACCTGGAAGAGGAGCGGCGGCTTTTTTATGTAGCCATCACACGGGCAGAAAAGCAGCTGACGCTCAGCTATGCCCAGCAGCGATACACCTGGGGTAAAATGACGTTTTGCGAACCCAGCCGCTTCCTGGAGGAGATCGACAGCCGCTATCTCCGGCTGGGCGATAAGGGTATCCCGCAAGGCTTTGAAACGGCCCGTAGCCCGGTGACCACTCAGCGGCCTATCGTATTGGGAGAACCTGTAAAAAGGTCCTCTCCAGCCAGTAACCTGAAACCGGTGCAGGCTGCTAAACCCGTGGAGGCCCATGTACCCAGCGCTGATTTTGTGCCGTCAGATACGAAAAACCTCAAACCGGGCGACAAAGTGGAGCATGCTAAGTTCGGTTTCGGCGACGTGAAGAAAATAGAACAGGTAGGGCCAACCGCCAAAGCGGTGATCCTGTTTGACAAAGAAGGAGAAAGAACCTTGCTTCTGAGCTTTGCCAAGTTAAGGATAGTATAGCCTTGCTGTGGCAGGATATTTGCAGTTTCAATGGCTAAATTGTAGGTTTGCTGAACTGAATTTATGGATCAAAATATATAAGGGTGTTATGAAGAAGTCTGTTTTTTTGCTGGGTATACTTTTTTGGGGTATGAATACTTTTGCCCAGCACATACGGGTAGCCACGTATAATGTCAGGCAGGGCCGGGCTAACGACGGAGTAAATAACTGGGTAAACCGGAAAGACAAGGTTAATGAACTGATACAGTATCACGACTTTGACATCATGGGCACCCAGGAAGGGTATAAGGATCAGCTGGACGACATCCTGCGGCTGAAGGATTATGCTTATACGGGCGGAGGCCGGGACGACGGCAAGGACGCCGGTGAGCATTCAGCCATTTTTTACAAAAAAAGCCGTTTTAAACTTTTAAGCTCCGGTGATTTCTGGTACAGCGAAACACCGGACACGCCGGGAAAAGGCTGGGACGCCCGCTGCTGTAACCGGATCTGCTCCTGGGCGAAGTTCAGGGACAATACCACCAGGAAGGAGTTCTTTGTTTTCAACTCACATTTTGACCACGAAGGTGTAGAGGCCCGCCGCAATTCCGGTGTTCTGCTGGCCAATAAAATGAAGGAGATTGCCGGCAGACTTCCTGTAATCAGTATGGGAGATTTCAACTCTTCACCGGAGACAGAGCAGATCAGGCACCTGAGCAGTCACTATAATGATGCCTTCAGTGCTTCGGCACAAAAGCCCTATGGGCCGGTGGGTACGTTTAACGCATTTAAGTACGATGCTCCGCTGAACGACCGGATCGACTACATCTTTGTGTCGGATAACTTTAAGGTGCTCAAATATGCAGCGCTTACCGACAGCTACCATCAGAAATTTCCTTCTGATCATTTGCCGGTAGTAGCCGATCTTATTCTTAAATAATTCAGGCTGTTACCGTGACATATATAGTAGTAAGCATGAAAAAATACGCTTTTCCTCTGCTGATCCTTATCTATGTAGTTTTTATTTTTGTCGCACTAACATATCCGGTTACAAACAACATATTTTATGAATGATCGTAAATCGCTGACTAAGAATGTAGTATACCTTTTTCAGTTGCTACTTGCCGGCTTTTTCTTTTTTTTCTTCTTTTTTCCTGATAAGCTGAACCTCCGGTTTCAAACTATTTCATCCGGTAATATCCATGATCCTCTGCCGGTCAGGCTTGCCAAGGTAGTGATTTGGCTCCTGATCATCTTTATTTTAATCCGCCTGTATTATACCAATGTTGTAAAAACAAAGAGAAGTGAACGGGTTTCAGGCGTCAGCCTTTCGGTATTGACCAGCATTATTGTGCTGATATTTTTTGAAATAGGTTTTATGTTTTTCCCGCAAACACACGGTGTGGCTACCACCAAAGCCTCCGCGTTATGGGTAGATAAATATTACAAACCGGTTAATTCACTCGGTTACCGGGACAGGGAGCCCGATTTAAAAACCAATAAAAAGGTCGTTCTTTTCGTAGGAGATTCGTTTACGGCGGGATATGGAAATGATAATGTTAAAGAGAGGTTCTCTGACCTGGTGGCCAGCCGTCTGGATACAGCCTTATATGATGTTTACAATTTGGGAATACCGGGCATTGACACCCGGGGCGAAGCCGAAAGGCTAAAGGCATATCCGCTGAAGCCGGATGTGATCGTGCTGGCCTATTTTTTTAATGATATTGAAGTGGCTGCGGCAGACCATGGCTTCGAGATAGAAGTTCCGCCACCGTATTCCGGGATTCCCAGGCCTTTGAGATTAGTGGTCGACAGGCTTTATTTTCCTAATTTTATCTACTGGCACCTGCCTAACAGCAGTGGACAGATCCTGGACCATTTTCTCCATAAAACGTACAATGATCCGGCCATCCTGCAGACGCATTTGAACGACCTTTCGGAGATCATCCGGTACAAGGAAGAAAACCAGGCCGGGATGATCACGGTAATGATCCCGTTTTTACCTGATCTGAAGTACAGCGCCCAATTTACGAAACCGGTTTCTGATTACCTCGAGAAAAACGGAGTTACGGTGGTGACCCTGGAGGACGAGATCAGTAAGCTGCCTGTGGAAGAGCGGGTAGTCAATAAAACGGATAGCCATTCGAGCGTTAAAACGAACGAAATTATAGCGCAGAAGCTGCTTAAGGTTATAAAATAGGGACTCTGCCCGGGTTATCGAAAACTTCGTTCGAAGTTTGCGAATGAAGTTCCGGAGAACCGGGTACTTTTATTGTGAATAAATTTCCTCCATGATCCGCCGCCCCGCCACCGGCTTATAATGCGACATTTCGTAGTAATTGGTGATGTCCCGGGTATACTTGTTTTTGCCCGTATAATTATAAATGTTCTTCTTCCCGAAATAGATAGCCAGGATATTCAGGTCTATAGGGTGATATTCGCGCTGATCAAAAGCCGGCCCGATAATGATCTTATAACGGGTTTTATGAACTTTGAACAATGAGTCTATGGCTTTCAGGTCCGCCAGATGATGCTGCCGGATCTGCCGCTGCATCATGGCCGGATTTTCTATCCGTTCATGAAACTCGGGATCGCTGTAATATTTCACCGAGTCTTTCTGAATGTTTTCGATATTTTCCGGGAAAAGGAAATCGTTTGACGGAGTGGTATAGTAATACTTAAACTTAAAAAACTCGTCCATGTAGGCGGGTCGGTAGGTCTTGAAGAGCTTCAGATCGAGGTAAGAAACGAAATATTTTTTCTTAAAGTAAGCCTTGAAAAAGCGGGTATGATAAGATACCGGATCTTCGTCTGTCCAGCGGTAATCCTTATGATGTACAATGGATTCGGATTCATCGTATTGTTCCGAAAACGTATCGGAGTCGATGATGATCAGTGCGTTTTTAATTTTCGATCCGTTCCTGTCTATAAACTCCAGTTTCCCGCGCATTCCGGAGATATTGTCGTTAAACGCATCGAAATGAAACGGTGCAGGTTCCCCGATCAGCTTTCCCCAGTCTTTCGTATGATAAGCGCTGGCCCGCGAGCTGCCGAAGATAAAGGAGTTAAAATCGTGCTCATCCTTGTAATTGAGATAGGTTTGGGTGCTGACCCGGTTCCGGTTGAAGGTTTTCAGGTAATTGCTTCCGTAATGTTTGTAATTTCTTAAAACATGGAAAGGGTCGAATAGAAAATAACTCAACGCCAGCAGGATAAACGGACTGCCGAACAGGAGAACCTTGGGGATGAACTTAAAAAATTTCTTATCCATGTTTTAAAACTGAAAATAGATAAATTGCATGGCGCCGAAATAACCGAAAACCAGAATAAAGAAGGTAAAGAAATAGTAAATACCCCAACGCTGCCATTGCGGTTTACGGTCTATCCATTCACCCACGTTGGTTTTTTCCTGCATTTTTTCGATAAGGTACAGAATGATGAAGCCTGCTACCAGGGTAAAAAGGGTTTGCGGAGTGATCAGGGCAACCACATCTCTCCAGGAGTGGCTGCTTTCCGAGAAAAGGTGGGTGGCGAAATAGCGGGCATCCTTAAAGTTCTCGGCCCGGAAAAATATCCAGGCGAAGACCGCCAAAGCCACGGTTATCCAGTTCTGAAGCAGGTTGCCCAGCTTACCCAGGGGCCTGAAAACTGCGCTTTGCAGGTTCCGGGTCAGGTGCCCGAAGATCTGGTAAATGCCGTGAAGTCCGCCCCAGATCACAAAATTCCAGCTGGCGCCGTGCCAAAGGCCGCTGACCAGGAATACGACCATGATGTTCAGGTACCAGTGAGGAATGGCCACCCGGTTACCGCCCAGGGGGATATACAGGTAATCCCTGAACCAGGTGGAAAGGGAGATGTGCCACCTTTTCCAGAATTCCGCGATGCTTTTGGCCAGGTAAGGTCTTTTGAAGTTGGTCATCAGCTTAAAGCCCATCACCCGGGCTGAGCCTATGGCAATATCCGAATATCCCGAAAAATCGCAATAGATCTGAATACTGTAAAACAGGATGGCCACCACCAGCGGCAGTCCCTGGTACTGCTGGACATCGCCGAACACCACGTCGGCATAGGTGGCAAAGTTATCCGCGATCACCATCTTTTTGAAAAAGCCCCAGAGCATAAGACGCAGGCCGGAGACCACCCGGGCCGGATCAAAGTCAAATTTTTCACGAAACTGGTGGAGGATGTTCTGAGGTCTTTCGATGGGCCCTGCCACCAGCTGGGGATAAAACATCACGTAGAGGGCGTAAATACCGAAGTTCCGTTCCACTTTCTGATGGCCGCGGTACACCTCAATGGTATAGCTCATGGCCTGGAAGGTGTGAAAAGAGAGTCCTATAGGCAGGATGATGTCCCAGCGGGGCTCATAGGTGGTTCCGTTCAGCCGGAAAGTAAGGCTGTTGACGTTATCGATCAGGAAATAGTAATATTTAAACAGGGCCAGTACCCCGATGTTGGCGATCAGGCTGACGGCCAGGGCCACTTTACGCTCCCGCCCCTGCGACCGGTCGATCCAGAAGGCGGCATAATAATCGACGATGATGGTAAAAAACAGGATCAGAATGTACTCCCACTTGAAAAAAGCGTAGAAGATACAACTGGAAATGAGCAATAGTATCCATCTGAATCTGTAGGGGATCGTAAAATAGAGAAATGTTACAATCGGGAAGAACAGAAGAAATTCAAAAGAGCTGAATACCATATTTGTGCTAAGGTGAAAAGAACTCCACTTGTTTTAAGAGTGCAAAATAAGGATAGAAATCTTACAATTGAAAACAATTCACAACAGCTTGTAGATCCGGGGAAGAAATTCCATTCTGCCGCTCATGGGAATGCGCGCATATCCGGACAGGCCGGGAGGCTTTTTGAGGAGATCAGCTGTACCCTGCCCGGTTTATTTAAGAAATCGAATGGAAAACCGGTACCTGTAGGACTTATTAGAGGCTACCCGTATCGTATTCAGCAAAATAACCACCTGGCTATACACGGCTATCAGCAGAGCAACAGGGTAGACGGAAAAGAGAAGTAAAGGCAGCAAATATAAGCTTATGCTCAGCTGGTAGTTGATCACGTCCATTCCCTGGCGGTTTACTTCCGGTATTTTATCCCTTTTAGACATCCAGATAATGATGGGCGGTACAATAAGAACCAACAGTCCGCTGAGGTGCAACCATGAGACCCATCGGGAAGAATTTTCTTCCGTAGCCGAAAAAATATCAAAATCAACCTCCAGGGCCTGGGCGATGGCCTGGAGCGTATAGGCCCGGGGATCCACCTCTCCGTTTTCAATCCGCTGGATGGTCCTCACGCTGATGTCTGTTTTTTCTGAAAGTTCTTCCTGTGTCAGACCTTTCTTCAGCCTCAGGTTTTTTACAAGTTTCCCGATTTCCATATCTTGTTCCAAATTATTAAAGTTTTATGCCGCAAAGTAAGGGTTGATCCGCCGGTCTGCGCCACTACATTACCCCGACATTTTCACGACATTATGCTTTGTTAAGGAAAAACAGTATCCTTCGAGCGCAATTTAGTAAATACGGCCGGTATCTTACCGCTGTTTCCTTCGGGAAGACTGTACTCGGCAGGTGAAACGGACAAAAGCCATTCAAAACGGATCAGGTTCTGTAGTAAACCTTTATTTTCAATGAGCTCCTGAAATAGCACTCTTTTTTGTAAATTTGTGCATTAAACCAAGGTAAAAATTGAACAGGAAAGTAATATTGGCCATCCTGGATGGCTGGGGAATACCCAAAGAAGGAGAGGAGTGGCGGTCGGCCATTGAAAAAGCCGATGTGCCTTATTTCAGATATTTAATGAATACATATCCGCACAGCGTGCTGGAGGCCAGCGGGCGGGCGGTAGGTCTGCCGGCCGGGCAAATGGGTAATTCGGAGGTAGGACATACCAACCTGGGGGCAGGGAGAATTGTTTACCAGGAGCTGGAGAAGCTCAATGTGGCTGTGGAAGAGGGCTTACTGGCGAAAGAGCCGGTAGTGACGGCCGCCATCGCTTATGCCCGGGAGAACCATAAGACGGTTCACCTGATCGGGCTCTGTTCCGACGGCGGCGTACACTCTCACATGTTTCACCTGAAAGGGCTGGTAGATATTTTTCACAATGCCGGCGTGCAGAATACGTATATTCATGCTTTCCTGGACGGCCGGGATACCGATCCTAAGTCCGGGAAGGGGTTTATCCGCGATCTTCAGGAGCATATTGAAGGAAAAAATGCCCGTATCGCCTCACTGATCGGACGTTACTATGCCATGGACCGTGATAAGCGCTGGGACAGGGTCAGCCTGGCCTACGAGGCCATGGTCAAAGGGAAAGGCGAGACCTATGTGACCGCAGCGGAAATACCGGCGGCACTGGAGGCTTCTTATCAGGCGGAGGTGACTGACGAGTTCCTTAGGCCGGTGGTAGTGGTACAGGATAACGGTGACCCGGTAGCCACTATAACGGAAGGCGACGTGGTAATCTGCTTTAATTTCCGGACCGACCGCGGCCGGGAGATCACGGAGGTGCTGACCCAGCACGACTTCCCGGAGTATAATATGACCACCCTGGATCTTTATTATATTACGATGACGAGTTATGACGAGTCGTTCCGGAATGTAAAAGTGATCTATGAAAAAGACAACCTGACCAATACCCTGGGCGAAGTGCTGGAAAAAGCCGGCAAAACACAGATCCGGACCGCAGAGACCGAGAAATACCCGCATGTGACCTTTTTCTTTTCCGGTGGACGGGAAGAGCCTTTTGAAGGCGAGATACGCCTGCTTTCGCCGTCACCGAAGGATGTGCCTACCTATGATCTAAAACCGGAGATGGCTGCGGAGAACATCATGGAAAACCTGGTGCCTTACCTGAAAAAGGGTGAGGTGGATTTTGTTTGCCTGAATTTTGCCAACCCCGATATGGTGGGACATACAGGTGACTTCCGGGCGGTGATGAAGGCCGTGGAAACGGTAGACCGATGCCTCCTGAGCGTGGTGGAGACCGGCCTGGAAAACGGATATACCACCCTGGTCATTGCCGACCATGGGAACGCGGAATACATGATCAATGACGATCAGACGGTGAATACGGCGCATTCGACCAACCTGGTGCCTTTTATCGTAGTGGATAAGGAATATGAGGGTACACCGAAAGACGGAAAGCTGGGCGATATTGCCCCCACTATTCTGACCCTCCTGGGGGTGCCGGTTCCGGCGGAGATGACCGGGAATGTCCTGACATGAGGACTTGAGGTAAACTAAAAGTTAAAAACTAAAAGTCAGGGTACATTCTGTTATATGAAAATTAATGATCCATAACTTTTAACCGCGCGGCGGCCGCTTTAGTTTTTAACTTTTAACTCATTTAGGGTTAATTATAATTATTTTAAATAATCGAAAAACAGGTATTCTTTGCCTGTTTTTTTATTTTAATATTTTGTTAATCGTCTAAATAATCGTCGTGATACTTTTTTTATAATATTCTTAGATAATTCCTGTCCAAAAGCAGGAAGTATCATTGAAAATAAAATATAAATCTTGAAAAAGTACAAAAAATGAATAAAACCTTTCCCAAACGATCCGGCGGGTTTGCAGCCTCTGTAATGTGCTGTAGGAATGTACATAACAAACTTTTGACCCGGTATATCCGGGAGGTATCCGGAGTCTAAGTATTTTACTGTAAGTATTTTAAATTATTTTATTAATTCCTGCAGGGGTAAAAAACTTAGAATCAGTTAAATAGACAATTATCTAATTCCCACTATTATTAAATTGTAAAATAAAAGTCACGGAAATGTTCTAATTATTGAATATTAAAATTTCCCTTTATTTTTGCGAAATAAAACTTAGCATCAAGCTTTAAAACAAGTTTTCGTTAATCTATTTCAAACAAATCAATTTGTTTTATGAACAAAAAATTTACGTTTCTTAAAGTGGTGAGCGTATTCGTCATGGGTATGTTTTTATCATTTTCCGGATTTGCACAGGTAACGACCAGTAGTTTGACCGGTTTGGTTCAGGAACCTTCCGGCGAGGCAAGTGTAGGAGCTACCGTGGTGGCCAAGCACCTTCCCAGTGGTTCGGTATATTCCGCAATGACGAATGCCAGTGGCAGGTTCAATCTCGCTAACATGCGGGTGGGTGGTCCTTATCATGTAGAGATTAGTTTTGTAGGGTACAAAACTGAGGTTTTTGATGAGATCTACCTTCAGCTGGGCCAGCCGTTTGTTTTGAATGTTAAATTTGTTGAAGAGGGAACATCTCTGGATGAATTGATTGTAAGATCCAACAGGAACAGCATTCTCAACAGTGACAGAGCGGGTGCCGTAACTACGGTTACCAGAACCCAGATCGAATCGCTTCCCTCTATTTCCAGGAGTGTGAATGATTTGACAAGATTAACTCCCCAGGCCAACGGTACGGCCATTGGAGGTGGTAACTACAGGTCCAATAACTTTACACTCGACGGTGCCAACTTTAACAACCAGTTCGGGATAGGGCAAAACATTCCTGCGGGAGGAGCTCCGATCTCGTTGGACGCCATTGAGCAAATCTCCGTTAATATTACGCCTTATGATGTTCGTCAGTCCGGATTTACAGGTGCCGCGGTGAATGCCGTTACCCGGTCAGGAAGGAACGAATTTTTTGGCTCTGCTTTTACAACCTACCGTACTGATAAGCAGCAGGGTGGTAAAGTAGGGGATGTGGAGATCGTAAAAAATGATCTGGATATCAAACAATATGGCTTTAGCTTAGGCGGACCGATCATCAAAAACAAGCTGTTTTTCTTTGCCAACCTGGAGCAAAACAAAACCACGGAGCCGGGGCCTAACAAAGTGGCTGCTACTTCGCAGAACCCTTTTGGCTCGGCCAACCACATTGCCCGGCCTACGGCTACTTTTCTGGATGAGGTCAGCAAATATTTAAGTGATACTTACGGTTATCAGACGGGTCCGTATCAGGGATATTCCAACAAAAGCTATAACGATAAGCTGTTTGCAAGAGTAGACTGGAATATTTCCAATAATCACCGCTTAAATGTGAGATATAACCAGGTGGAAAGCTCAGAGCCGAGATCGATATCTTCTTCTACTTCGGGATCCAATGTCTCTTTTGCGGCTGCCAACAACCGGATCAGCAACAATGCACTGCATTTTATGAACTCCAACTATTTTCAGGAGGCTAACCTGTATTCCGCTACGGCTGAATATAACGGGGTACTGGGTAATCTGAACCATTCTTTGAGAGCTTCGTGGGTGCATCAGTTTGAGCCGAGAACTTCCGGAGGGGGCGAGTTCCCGCTGGTGGATATCAAAGACGGCGATGCAGTGATCACCACTTTCGGTTATGAGCCGTTTACTTTCGGTAACCTTCGTGATGTGACCACCTATACGCTGAACTATGACGCCAGTTATATTATTGGAAAACATACATTCACCGGGGGGCTTCAGTACGAAACCAGTGGTACCAAAAACGGTTTCCAGCGGTTTGGAACCGGTTATTATATTTATGATTCATGGGATGAATTCAAAAACGGAGGTAAAGCTTCCAACTATGCGCTGACCTTCCCGATGACAGCTGACGGTTCCCAGGCTTTCCCGAGCTTTAAATTTGCCCAGACATCCTTTTATTTACAGGATGAGTTCTCGGTGAATAACCGGTTGAAATTAACGGCCGGTGTTCGTTTCGAACTACCTACCTATCCTGATGTAACCGAGATCAAAACACACCCGCTGGTAGCCGGATTAAATTTCTTAAACGGAGAGAAAGTGGACACAGGCGTGCTTCCGGAAAATACGGCAATGATTTCTCCCAGATTTGGATTTAACTACGACGTATTGGGAGACAGAAGCCTGCAGGTACGAGGAGGATCCGGCGTGTTCACCGGTAGAATACCTTTCGTATGGATCGTGGCCCAGTCGGGTGATGCCGGTCTTTTACAGGCCACTCAGGTTTGGACTGGGAAGGAGAATACTCCTGCTTTCAGCCCCGATATTAAAGCTAATTACCCTGCTGTCTTGCCTCCTGCCGGAACTTTTATTCCGAGTTCAGGTATCTCAGCTATGGGTAGGGATCTTAAATTCCCGACCACCTGGAAAAGCAGTCTGGCTGTAGATATCAAATTGCCATGGGGCCTGGTAGCTACTGTAGAGGGTATCTACAACAAAGATATTAATGCCGTGGCTGCCAGAAATGTTAACCTGGTAGAGCCTGCCGCACTTAATGTTTCAGGATACCCGGATAATCGTCCTATTTTCCCTAATCCAAATGCTGAAAAATATATCAATAAACTGAATAGTGCGGGTCTTCCTGTTGCAAACGGAACTACAGGATTTAATACTACGGTTTCTTACAATGCCAAAGGAGGAAACTACTATTCGGCAATGCTTCAGCTGACCAAGCAGTTCAGTAACGGGTTCTCAGGTAGTGTTTCTTATGTAGCTGCAGGAGCCAAAAACTTTAGTGACGGAGCCGGTGACCAGCTGATTAACGTGTGGTCAATACCCATGACCTCGATCAACTCGAATAATCCTTTGTTAGGCTATACTTCTAACGTCCTTCCTCACAGAGTGGTAGGGTCGGTAACGTTTGACAGGGCTCTGATCGGTAAGTTGAAAACCGGAATTACCTTATTCTACAGTGGTGATAACCAGACAAGATATTCGTATTCTTACTCTTCAGACTTTAACCGGGACGGCCAGGTGAACGACCTGATCTATATTCCGAAAGACGCTTCTGAGATCACTTTTGTGGATATTCCTGCGGGGCAATCGATTTACGGCGGAACAGCCTACAGCGCTGCCGAACAATCCAAACTCTTCTTTGAGCTCATCGAAAATGATCCGTACCTGAGCAGCAGGAAAGGACAATATGCAGAAAGAAACGGCGCCAAACTGCCCTGGAGAAGCCAGTTTGACCTCAGATTCAGCCAGGATCTGCTGAGAAATATTGCAGGAACTCAAAGCGGGCTGCAGGTTTTTGTGGATATCTTTAACCTGGGTAACCTGCTGAACTCTTCATGGGGTACTTATGACACCAGCATTGGTAACATCCTTACCCCCAGAAACGTATCCAGCCTGGTACCGGGTGGCAACGTGAAGCCTACCTTCTGGTTAAATGCCAATAACGGTAGCATTATTTCTGACAAGACCTACAGAACGAATGTGTCGATCGCTTCGACCTATTATATGCAGTTCGGGGCCAGAATAACCTTCAACTGATCCAACGGTTAGTTTGTATAAAAAAGGTTCTCCCATCCCGGGAGAACCTTTTTTGCTTCTAAGCAACTGCAGATTACCCGATAAGTACTAAATTTGCTTAGGAATGGAAGAAAAGTTTGAAAATATCTCCCTGGAGCACCTGGCGGAGGTGGTCGCGGCGATTGCCGGGCTCGGGAAAGACCTCCCGGTATGGACCTTTTCGGGAAACCTGGGGGCCGGTAAAACCACGCTCATAAAAGCTTTGGCGGAAGAGCTGGGCATCCGGGATACCGTTTCCAGCCCTACGTTTAATTATGTCAACGACTATGACGGCCGGCTGTATCATTTTGACTGCTACCGCCTGAAAAGTGTGGAGGAAGCCCTTAACCTCGGCCTGGAAGAATACTTCGACTCCGGCAGGCGTTGCTGGGTGGAATGGCCTGAAGTAATCCGGCCCATTTTGGCGGAACCTTACCTGGATATCGCCATTTCCCATAATAAAGATGCTACGCGAAATTATATAATAAGTGAAAAACTAAAAACTAAAAACTGAAAGTAATGGAACATTAGTTTTTTACATAAATTAAAGAATTTTAACCTTAACTTTTAGCTTTTAGTTTTTCACTTTTAACTTATTCTCAATGGATACGCTGAAAGACCTGGCCAGGCAAACGGCCCTTATTCCCAAAGAATCTCCTTTAGCGCTGAAGAAGAAAGGCCGGAAAGTGAGTATCGGCTTACCTAAGGAGCTGTCGGCCGATGAGAACCGGATCGTTCTTACGCCGGACGCTGTGGGAGTTCTGGTCAGGAACGGAATAGAGGTAACTTTAGAAGCCGGGGCCGGCAGCGGCGCTAACTTCAGCGACTCCGCTTATGCCGAGGCAGGAGCCGATATCGTGCAAAGCCGCAAAGAGGTTTTTGATAATGAAATCATTCTTAAGATAGAACCGCTCCGGGAGGAAGAATTTGAATATATCCGGGCCTCGTCTACCCTGATCTCCACCGTTAACCTGCCCAAGTTAACCGCAGAGTACTTTAAAAAGCTGAATGCCAGGCAGGTCACCGCCATCGGCTTTGAGATGATCGAAGATAAGGCGGGGGAGTTTCCGGTGATCCGTACCATCAGCGAAATAGCCGGGAGTTCAGCCATATTGATCGGCTCGGAATATTTAAGCAGCGCTAACGGCGGCCAGGGCGTGATCCTTGGCGGGGTTACAGGTGTTCCGCCCAGGAACGTGGTGGTGGTGGGCGCCGGCACGGTAGGCGAATTTGCCGTAAGGTCGGCCCTGGGTCTGGGAGCAAATATCAAGGTCTTCGACCGGCAGATCTACCGGCTGAGGCGGCTGCAGTATGCCGTGGGTGCACGGGTCTACACTTCGGTAATCGACTCGGTGAACCTGCCCAACGCATTGACCGAAGCCGACCTGGTGGTGGGCGCGCTGCGGAGCGAGTTCGGCTTTGCCCCCATGGTCATTACCGAAGAAATGGTCTCCCGCATGAAGCCCAACTCGGTGATCGTAGACGTGGCGATCGATACCGGTGGATGCTGTGAAACCTCAGAGGTTACGTCTCATCAGAAGCCCGTTTTTAAGAAATACGACGTGATCCACTATTGTGTACCCAACATTTCTTCGCGGTTCGCTCATACGGCCAGCGAGGCGCTGAGCAACATTTTTGCACCCGTGCTGATGAAAGCAGCCAACCTTGGAGGCATTGACGAGATGATCCTGCACAATAAGTGGTTTATGAAAGGAGTTATCACTCATAAGGGAAGCGTAACCCACCTGAACCTGGCCCGCCGCTTTAACCTCCGGTACAAAGACCTGGGTTTGATTATTTCTGCCGGCTTTTAAATAAAAAAGCAAATTTTCCTTATTTTCACTCCCCAAAACAAATCGCCTTTATTGATTTGTGCGCTGAAAAAAAAAATTATATGCACTTATATGCCTTATATGGTTCAAAAATATGATCAACCACAGTAACGAAAATACCTTAATGGACGACGCTAACTCCCCGGAGATCAACCGGAAGCTGATGGGCAAGGTGTCGTCTGATTTTCTGAAGGTCTCTGACCATCTGAAGGAATCTTCTTACCAGATCCGGAAAAGAGACTTTTCGAAGTACCCTGTCTTTGTGCTGTCTGAAAATGAGATAGACCTGGGGATACTCTTATTTGATAAGCCCGATTTTAAAACCGTATATCAGTACCGGGCCAACTTCCTGGAAGACTTTATTCAGCGGGGCATGATCGGGGAAGAATCACGAGATCTGTTTATTGAGAACTACCGGGACCCGGAAGAATACTGTTGCCTTTTTGTCATAGACGGCGATTTTGCCGGATTTATCTATCTACCTTTTCCTAACGAATCAAATGAATAACAGAAGAAGTTTTCTTTCCAAAGCCCTGCTTGCACTCCCCATATTGTCATCTACCCGGCTGTTTGGGCAAAAAAAGACGGTCAGAAAGCCCGTTGTGGTCAGTACCTGGGACAGCGGGATCCCGGTGAACGAAGCGGCGATTGAAATACTGAAACATAAAGAGGGCCGGGCACTGGACGCCGTGGAGCAGGGCGCCCGGTATATCGAGGACCAGGTCAACTGCTGCGTGGGACTCGGCGGAAACCCGGACCGCGACGGTTACGTGACCCTCGACGCCTGCATCATGGATGAAAAGATGAACTGTGGCGGAGTCGCTTTCCTCGAAGACATTAAACACCCGATCTCAGTAGCGCGGAAAGTGATGGAAAGTACCCCGCATGTATTACTGGCAGGCGAAGGAGCACGCGATTTCGCCCTGAAAAACGGGTTTAAGGCGGAGCCCAAAAATCTTTCGGAAGATGCCGAAAAGACTTATAAGGAATGGCTGAAAAAATCGGAGTACAAACCGGTAAAAAACATCGAGTTGGAGCAGAACAAAGCACTTAAAAACGGCCCTTTCGCTCCTAACCGTCTCGAAGACGGCAGCTTTAACCATGATACCATGGGACTGGTGGCGCTGGATCAGGCGGGCAACCTGTCAGGCGCCTGCACCACCTCCGGAATGGGCTTTAAGTTGCGGGGCCGCGTGGGCGACTCGCCCATCATCGGCGCCGGACTGTACGTTGACAATGAAGTAGGGGCCGTGACCTCCTCCGGGCAGGGCGAAGAAGTGATCCGGATTGCCGGCTCTCATTTGGTAGTGGAGTTTATGCGCCAGGGAAAATCACCCGAAACGGCCTGCCGCCTGGCCGTAGAGCGTCTCGTGAAGATCAACCCGGAAAAAGCGAAGGACTTCCAGGTAGGCTTCATCGCACTGAATAAATACGGTGAATATGGTTCTTACGCCGTTAACACCGGATTTGTCTTTTCGGTGACAACCGAACCCGGTAACGGGCGGGTGATCAAAACGAAGTCGTATTTTAAGTGATACGGTTTTTGAATAAACCCGGGACGAGGTAAATACGCAAAATATTGCGTATTTACGACACCTGAAACTTTTAACGTTATGAAGAAAATTTTATATGTATTGACTCTCGGTCTGTGCTTTTCGGCTCAGGCCCAATTCACTCCCGACTGGGAAAGCCTCGACAAACGCGCCACCCCGGCCTGGTTTGAGGACGCCAAATTCGGGATCTTTATTCACTGGGGCGTGTACTCGGTTCCGGCCTGGGCTACCCTCTCGAATGCTGATGGTTTCGGCAGCTTTTACGCCGAATGGTACTGGGAGCGCCTCAATAATAAAAACCTGAAGATACATAAGGAGTTTACGGATTTTCATCAGCGGGTGTATGCCGGTAAGCCTTACCAGGACTTTGCCAATGATTTCAGGGCGGAACTCTTTGATCCCGATAAGTGGTCGGATATTTTCAAAGAATCCGGCGCCCGTTACGTGGTGCTGACCTCCAAGCATCATGAAGGCTTTACGATGTGGCCCAGTAAGCAGTCCTGGAACTGGAACGCCGGGGATATCGGCCCCCGGAGAGACCTCCTGGGCGACCTGACCCGCTCGGTAAAGGCCAAAGGACTGAAAATGGGGTATTATTACTCCCTATATGAATGGTATAACCCGGTGTACAGGACCGACCTCAACCGTTACATTGACGAGCGTATGCTGCCCCAGATGAAAGACCTGGTGGAGACCTACGAGCCGGATATTCTATGGGGTGACGGCGAATGGGATCATCCTACGGCCCAATGGCGCGTGACACCTTTTATGTCCTGGCTGTTTAATGAGTCGAAAGTAAAGGATTCCATCGTGATCAACGACCGGTGGGGGTCCGATACCCGGGGCAAATACGGCAGTTTTTACACCACGGAATATGCAGATGTGAGCCAGGTGAAATTCAACCGTCCGTGGGAGGAGTGCCGGGGAATAGGGGAGTCGTTCGGGTACAGCCGGAACGAGAATCTGGAGATGTACAGCTCCGGGGAAAAGCTGGTGCACATGCTGGTGGAGATCGTATCCAAAGGCGGTAACCTGCTGCTGAATATCGGTCCGCGTGCCGACGGCGGTATACCCGTGATTATGCAGCAGCGCCTGGCAGAGATCGGCGCCTGGCTCAAAGTGAACGGCGAGGCTATCTACGGCACAAGAGCCGTGGAAAATGCCCCCGGGGTCGATAAAATATTCTTTACAGGGAAAAATAACACGGTATACCTGATCACGACGGAATGGAAGGATATCGTGCAGGCGGATCTCCCGGCCAAACCGAAGAAAGTAAGCATGCTGGGTACAGACGCTCCGGTAAAATTTACCTCCAAAGGCGGGGTATTGACTATCACAGCGCCGCAGTTGAGTCCTAAAACCAATCCGTGTAATTATGCATGGGTCTATAAACTTGAATACTGAACCGGTCAATCAGCGGAAGATATTTAATGATCCCGTGTACGGATTCATTACTATCCCAACTGATTTTATCTTCCGGGTGATCCAGCATCCTTATTTCCAGCGTTTGCGTCGGATCAGGCAGCTGGGTCTGGCAGAGCTGGTCTATCCGGGAGCAGTTCACACCCGTTTTCAGCACGCGCTGGGCGCTATGCACCTGATGAATGAGGCGCTTCATTCGCTGGAAAGCAAGGGAGTAGCCATTTCCCCCAAAGAAAAAGAAGCCACTTTGCTGGCCATCCTGCTGCACGATATCGGGCACGGGCCTTTTTCACATGTCCTGGAGCATGCGCTTTTTTATGAAGTTTCGCACGAGACCATTTCCGAGTTGCTGATCGGAAAGCTGAATCAGCTGTATAAGGGCAGGCTGACCCTGGCCACCGCTATTTTTAACGGAACGTATCCCCGGGCATTTTTTCATCAGCTGGTGTCGGGCCAGCTCGATATGGACCGTCTGGATTACCTGAATCGCGACAGCTTTTTCACGGCTGTGGCAGAAGGGAAGATAGGCGCGGAGAGGATCATCAAGATGCTCAATGTATATGAAGATCAGCTGGTAGTGGAAGAAAAGGGACTGATGAGCGTGGAAAACTTCCTGGTGGCCCGGCAGCACATGTACTGGCAGGTTTACCTGCATAAAACGTCGCTCTGTGCCGAGGCCGTTCTGCTGAAGATCTTTGAACGGGTCAAAGATCTGCCGGGGTCCGGAAAAATCCCCATGTCGCCGGCACTGCGCCTGCTCCTGGAGGAAAAAATCTCCCTCGACCGGATATCGGCGGATCCCGACATCCTGGAAATGTTTGTGAGCCTCGATGATACGGATATCTGGTCGGCCGTTAAACTTTGGGCGAACCATTCAGACAGGATTTTGTCCGTTTTGAGCCGAAGTTTATTAAACCGGAACCTTTTCAAGATTAAATTTGACAAGAATTACGATCTGAAAATCCTAAGAAGCAGCCTGCAGCAGAGCTGGAAAAAGGCCGGAATCGGAGAAAGTGAGCAGAAGTATTTTTTCCGCGAAGGAACCGTCAGAAGCAGCGGGTATGATCTGAATCATTCCGGTATAAAAATTCTCTGGAAAGACGGGAAATGCATGGAAATCACGGAAGCATCGGAGCTTCCCACCATCCGGGCCATAAGCAATATTGTGGAAAAAAATTACTTATGTTATGCCAATGATGTATATTTACAGGATATTTCGGACTAAAGCTGAAAACAACTTATAAATTGATTAAATGAAGTTTTCTGTTAAGCAGATAGCTGAGATTCTGGAAGGGGAAGTAGAGGGAGAAGGAGGTATTCTGATAGACCATTTTGCCAAAATAGAGGAAGGGAAACCGGGGAGTATATCTTTTCTGGCAAATAATAAATACGAACCTTATATATACTCCACCGAATCCAGCGCCGTAATAGTTTCAAAGGAATTCATTCCTAAAAATGCCGTAAAAACTAATCTTATCCGGGTGAAAGACCCCTACCTTTCCGTAAGTAAGCTGATGGCCGCATACCAGCAGATGAAAAAGGTAAGTAAAACGGGTCTTAGTCCGAAAGCCGATATAGATGAAACCGCCGGCATAGGGGAGGGAGTTTATATTGAGTCGCTGGTATTTGTCGGAGAACAGGCGTTTATCGGTGACCAGGTGAGTATATTTTCAGGTGCTTACATAGGCCGCCGGGTAAAGATAGGAAACAATACCGTCATTCATCCCGGTGTGAAGATAATGGAAGACTGTGTCGTAGGAAGCAATTGTGTGCTTCATCCGGGCGCGGTCATCGGCTCGGAAGGATTCGGATTTGCGCCCGACGAGAACGGTGTATATCAGGATATTCCCCAACTGGGCAACGTAGTGCTGGGCGATAACGTAAGTATAGGTGCCAATACCACCATTGACCGGGCTACGATGGGTTCTACCCGGATCGGCAGCGGTGTAAAGCTGGATAACCTGGTGCAGATAGGTCATAACGTGGAGATCGGGGAAAATACCGTGATCGCCTCCCAAACCGGGGTGTCGGGGTCTACCAAGATCGGTAAGAACTGTATGATCGCCGGCCAGGTGGGTTTTGTGGGGCATATCCGGATAGCTGACGGCACCAAGATCGGCGCTAAAAGCGGCGTGGCAAAGAGTATTGAAGAACCCGATGGGGTTTATTCGGGCCATCCGTTAATGCCGTTGAAACAATATCTCAGGTTAATGATCAACCTGGGTAAAATGAAATAGTTCATAGAATGAATCTGAAACAGTATACCATCACCCACCCGGTTAGCCTGGCCGGGAAAGGATTACATACAGGTGAGCTAACGGAAATTACCTTAAAGCCGGCTCCTATCAATTCGGGTATCGTATTTCAAAGAACAGATCTGGAACATAAACCGATGATCCCTGCACTGGTCGACTATGTAGCGGATACCAGCAGAAGCACGGTGCTGGAGAAAGACGGCGGAAGGGTAGGTACGGTAGAGCATGTGTTGTCAGCGTTGGTGGGCTGTGAGATCGATAATATTCTTATTGAGGTGAATGGTTCGGAAATCCCTATCCTGGATGGCAGCTCGGCCCCTTTCGTGGAAGCCATAGAGTCGGCCGTGCCCGTAGAACAAAACGCTATACGTAATTTCTACGAAGTTTCGGAGGCCATTCATTATAAAAATCCGGAGAAAAACATTGAGATCGCCGCGCTTCCGCTAAATGATTACAGGCTGACAGTGATGGTGGACTTCAACTCCACGGTAGTGCACAGCCAGCACGCCCAGCTACATGAGCTCAAACTTTATAAAGAGCATATCAGTCCCTGCAGAACCTTCGTTTTTGTGCATGACATCGAAATGTTGTTCCGGAATGGTCTTATCAAAGGGGGCGATATGGATAACGCGGTAGTGATCGCCGAAGAAGCCCTTTCCGATGAGACGATTAATAATCTTTCGGGTATCCTGGGCAGGAAGCTGGAAGCGGGCAGCACCCGTGCAGGGATTCTGAATGCGGAAACGTTGAAGTTTCAGAATGAGCCCGCCCGTCACAAGCTGCTCGATCTCATGGGAGATCTGGCCCTGATCGGCCGGCCGCTCAAGGCGCATATTCTGGCCGCCAGGCCGGGGCATCAGTCCAATGTGGAGCTGGCGAAGCTGATTAAAAAGCAGATCGATGCCAGTGAGACGGCCGCACCTGCTGTAGATCCCAATGCCCCCCCCGTATTCACGGTTCAGGATATAGCACAATTGCTTCCGCACCGCTACCCGTTCCAGCTGGTAGATAAGATTATATCGCTGGATGGCACCACTGTGGTGGGGGTGAAAAATGTGACCATGAATGAACCGCAGTTTACAGGCCACTTCCCTGACAACCCGGTAATGCCGGGCGTGCTCCAGGTGGAGGCGATTGCCCAGACAGGCGGGGTACTGGTATTGACCTCTACCGGCGAACCGGAGCGTTACTGGCCTTACCTCGTAGGTATTGAAAATTGCCGGTTCTATAAAAATGTTGTGCCCGGAGATACGTTAGTTATACGATGTACACTTTCTTCGCCGATTCGCCTGGGAGTGGCCAAAATGACAGGAGAAGCCTGGGTGGGAAAAACACTGGTTTGCTCAGTAGCCATGACCGCGCGTTTAGTTAAAAAATGAAAAAGTTAAAAATATGAATCAGCCTCTGGCATTTATTCATCCAAATGCAAAAATTGCAAAAAATGTGGTGGTGGAACCTTTTACGACCATTCACAATGACGTGGAGATAGGAGAGGGGACATGGATAGGTTCAAACGTTACCATATTTCCGGGTGCCAGGATCGGCAGGAACTGTAAGGTATATCCGGGGGCGGTGATCGCCGCAGAACCCCAGGATCTGAAATTTGCTGGAGAATATACCACGGTGGAGATCGGAGATAATACGGTGGTACGCGAATGCGCGACCATCAACCGGGGTACCACTGACCGGCTGAAGACCGTAGTGGGCTCCAACTGCCTCATCATGGCCTATGTGCACGTGGCCCATGACTGCGTGGTGGGAAATAATGTGGTGATCGCCAATACGGTTCAGATTGCCGGCCATGTGAAGATCGGCGACTTTGCCATTATCGGTGGAAGCAGTGCCATCCGGCAGTTTGTTCATATAGGTTCGCATACCATGATCTCGGGCGGATCGCTCATCCGTAAGGATGTACCGCCTTTTATCAAAGCCGCCCGTGAGCCCCTGTCTTATGCCGGTGTTAACTCCATCGGGTTAAGGAGAAGAGGATTTGCGCCGGAGGCCATCTCGGCTATCCAGGAGATCTACCGGATCATCTATCTTTCAAAGCTAAATAACTCAGAAGCACTCGATAAAGTGGAGCTGGAATTACCGGCTACCGCAGAACGCGACGAGATCATCCATTTTGTGCGTAATTCGGAAAGAGGAATCATCCGGACAGGTTCTGCCAAAAATGTGGAAATATCTTGATCACACTGAATAATGCCGGAAAAAAATTCTCACGGGAGTGGATATTCAGAGGTTTAAGCTATGAATTTAAAACCGGAAACCCTGTCGCCATAACCGGCCCGAACGGTTCCGGAAAAAGTACGCTGGTCAAAGCCATTGCCGGCACTATTCCCCTCAATGAAGGCTCGGTCAGGTACCGGAAGGACGGACAACCGGTACCGGAAGAGGGATGGTATCAGCTGACAGGTATTTCAGCCCCTTATCTTGAGCTGATAGAGGAATTTACCTTATCGGAAAGCATTGATTTTCATATCCGTTTCCGGCCTTTCACAGAGGGGATGACCCCACCTGAATTTATTTCAAGATTAGGCCTGGAGAAACATACCAACAAATATATCCGCGACTTCTCTTCGGGGATGAAGCAGAAGCTAAAGCTGGGTTTCGCCTTTTTTACCCGGAATGAGGTGCTGATCCTGGATGAGCCTACCGCCAATATCGATCAGAAAGGCTGCGAATGGTATATGGAGGAAGTGGAGAAGTTGATTCCGGAACGGGTGGTGATCATTTCTTCCAACGAGCCGCGGGAGTACGCCTTCTGTACGGAGCTGCTTTCTGTTATGGATTTTAAGCCGTGAGATTTCTATTGCGTCTCTACAGACAGCTTTCCCTCGTCTTCAGACGATTGGATGGTGTAATCCTGTCTCTGACAGGACATTTATCCGGTCAAAGACCGGAGCTCACCCTGCCAAAGTCTAAAGACTTGGCAGAGCTAACTACGATAGTCGTGCAGTGTATGTTGCTTTGAAGACTAAAATGTTTTACATAAACAAAATAGAATAATTCTAAATAAAGCGGTTGCTTAAATCGTTACTTATAAGTAGTTTTGCAAAAAGAAATAAATTAAGAAAAATGAAAAAAATACTTTTCAGCACGTTTCTGATGATTTGCACGGTAGTGGCTTTTGGTCAGAAGTATGAGTCTTTCGGTAAGAAGATCAATGACAAGGGAGCGGCTTCTGTTTCCACCCTGGAAGGAAAAAAGGAATTTAACGGCGAAGTGGTGAAGGTGGAAGGTGAAGTGGAGTCGGTTTGCCAGATGAAGGGCTGCTGGATGAGGATCAAAAAGTCGGACGGAACCACCATGATGGTAAAGTTCAAAGATTATGACTTCTTTGTACCCAAAGACATTGCCGGTAGAAAAGTGATCTTCGAAGGCGTTCCTTCGGTGAAGACGCTGTCGGTGGCAGAACAAAGACACTATGCCGAAGACGCTAAAAAATCAAAAGAGGAAATCGAAAAGATCACCGAAGACAAGGTAGATCTGACCTTTCTTGCCGAAGGCGTTCTTGTTTCCAAAAACTAATTCAAGCCTGAAATCCGCTCCTGTAACTGGAGCATTTCATCTCTGAAACGGGCCGCCTGCAGAAAATTCAGTTCGCCGGCGGCCTTTTCCATATTGAATTTTGCCTCCTGCATCAGTTTTTCCAGTTGCGGTTTATTCATATACGCCACCACCGGATCAGCCGCAATATTCGTTTGTTCCGGTTCGATATAATAGCCTTTAGCCACAGGTCTGAAGTCCGCAATAGAGGTTTGCTCCAGGATAGCCTCCCTGCTTTTGAGGATGGTTTGCGGGGTGATGCCGTGGGCCAGGTTATATTCCATCTGGATGGCGCGGCGGCGCAGGGTTTCATCCATGGCGGTTTGCATCGAACCCGTGATCCGGTCGGCATACATAATGACCTTACCGTTGGAATTTCTGGCGGCCCGCCCGATGGTCTGAATAAGCGAGCGGTTATCACGCAGGAATCCCTCCTTGTCTGCATCCATGATGGCCACCAGCGATACTTCCGGAAGATCGAGGCCTTCGCGGAGCAGGTTAACCCCCACCAGTACATCAATTACACCGAGCCGTAGCTCCCGCAGGATCTCCACCCTTTCCATGGTCTTGATCTCGGAGTGGATGTACCTTACTTTGATATTCACCCGTTCCAGGTAACGGCTGAGTTCTTCGGCCATTCGTTTGGTAAGGGTGGTCACCAGCACCCGTTCTTCCTTTTTGATCCGGTCATGAATCTCTTCGAGCAGGTCATCGATCTGGTTCAGGCTGGGTCTTACATCAATCTCGGGGTCGAGCAGGCCGGTAGGGCGGATGATCTGCTCTACCACCACCCCACCCGCTTTGTTCAGCTCGTAGTTGGCGGGCGTAGCGCTTACATAGATGGTACGGGGTGTCAGCTCTTCAAACTCCTGGAAAGTGAGCGGCCGGTTATCCAGCGCTGAAGGAAGACGGAACCCGTATTCCACCAGGGAGGTTTTCCTGGACCGGTCACCACCGTACATAGCCGTGATCTGGGGAATGCTGACATGGCTTTCATCGACTACCAGTAGGAAATCGTCCTGGAAGTAGTCGAGCAGGCAAAACGGCCTTTCCCCCGGCATCCGCCGGTCGAAATACCGCGAGTAGTTCTCAATCCCGTTACAATAGCCCAGCTCGCGCATCATTTCGAGGTCGAACTCCGTACGTTCCTGGATCCGCTCCGCCTCCATCTTCTTCCCATCGTTTTCAAAATACCGGATCTGGGTCACCAGGTCATCCTGGATCTGGTGAATGGCCGTTCGCATAACATCTTTTCCCGTAACGAAAAGATTGGCCGGGAAAATAGCTATTTTGTTCTCCGGGCGGATCTTTTTGCCGGAGTGCGGCTCGATCATCTGGATATCCTCCACTTCATCGCCCCAGAAAATGATCCGGTAGGCAAAGTCGGCATATCCGGGATAAACATCCACCGTGTCGCCTTTTACGCGGAAAGTGCCCCGGTTAAATTCCGCCTCCGTGCGGGAATAAAGAATAGAGACCAGGTCATACAGCAGCCGGTTCCGGCTGATGGTATCGCCTTTTTGAACCCTCACAATACTCTGCTTGAACTCATTGGGGTTACCGGCGCCGTAAATACAGGAAACAGAGGCTACCACGATCACATCTTTCCGGCCCGACATCAGGGAAGATACGGTAGAGAGCCGCAGCTTATCGATCTCCTGGTTGATCATCAGGTCTTTTTCAATATAGGTATTGGTCGATGCGATGTAGGCTTCCGGCTGGTAGTAATCGTAATAGGAAATAAAGTATTCCACGGCATTTTCCGGGAAGAACTGCCTGAATTCCCCGTACAGTTGTGCCGCCAGCGTCTTGTTATGGCTCAGGATGAGCACCGGCATATTCAGCCGCTGAATGGCATTGGCGATGGTAAAGGTCTTTCCACTGCCCGTAACACCCAGGAGAACGGTAGCTTTTTCACCGGATTCAACGGACCGGACCAATTGGTCGATGGCCTGGGGCTGGTCGCCGGTGGGCCTAAATTCTGACGTGATCTTGTAGCTCATAACACAAAGTTAAATTATCCGGGTTTGAGTTGCTAATTTAATTAAAGCGTTACTCCCCTTTTCAGGTGATTTGTTATACCAGAAAAAAATCCCCCGAATACAGGATTGATCAGGATAGAAATTCCGGGGAACTTTACATTATCAAATATAAGCAGATGAAGAAATACTATACCATAGCCTGCCTGCTTTTAATAATGGTCAGCAGCCATGCACAACGCAGCCGCGATGCGCAGTTGGAAGACAGCGTATTTTCCTGGAAAAGCACCCCTAAACTAAACCCTGATACTTACCCGAGAACTTTTTCCCGGGAACAGCTGAAGCACCCCGGGCTTTTTTCGCAGTGGTTGCAGAAAAGCTATATACCCATCGGAGCACTGGATTTTTCGTATGCTGTGGCCGAACCCAACAAGAAAGAAGAGGTGGTTCCTTACGGCACGGGCATCAATGCCGCAATATGGCGGGCTGAGTGGGATAAATCCGGTACCAGAGTGATCCGGCAGCCCCATTCGGAAAATCCTGTCTGGATGTTAACCAATTGCATCATAGATGCTGTGCCTGTCCGTATGCTCACCGTGCTCGGCCGTGCTGTTTTCATGCGGCGTTCGCCTGAGATAGAGAAGGCATTTACGGGTAGCAGTGAATATAGAAATAAATTCGTAAAGCAATTGCAAATGGAAAAACACCCTCAAATAGGAAAATACATCATCCAATACTATGGTTGCGATGGGGAGGGCTGCCAGCCCCGTATAGCGGTTTATCTCGCTCCCGGTAACAGGCTCCCTATTCGCCAACTGACCCGTGGCGAAGTGCTGAAACTTATTGAAGAAGCAGTCCCGTCGGAAATCACGGTGGCAAAAAACAAATTGAAATCAACTTTCGGACACCGGCCGGAGAGCCTTCGCGAAGAATACAAGCGCTTTGATGAAACGGTGCTTCCGCGTTGGAAAACCAATCTTGAAAAGCTGAAAAAGCAATACGGTAACAGTTTACAGGTGCCTGCCGAAATCAGGAACGAAAACGGGATCGAGATGATACATATCTTTAATGGCGATGCTGTTTTTGCGGAAGAAAGCCTGGTTAAAACACAAAATACTTACGGTATCTATACCTACGAAGAAGGTGTACTGCAGAAAAGCAGACAGGACCAGCCTTTGTGGATTTGTATCAGCTGGCTGCCCACGGATGATCAGTATATCCCTTACACCAGAGAGGTTCACCGAAGCATGATTACCCATTTCAATTTTGATTATGTGCATGATTATTTTTTCGGGCCTGAAAATGTGCATAATAAACCTTATACCATTTTAAATGAGGAAGTCCAAAAAACGCATCTTACCTCCTACCGGAAAAAGAGAGAGCCTGCAGGCACCCGGAGCCTCCCTGCCGGAGTATACTATTTCGAGGATTTTTCCGGAAACAGCCTGGGCGAAAAGCCCAAATATTGGTATATGCCGGGTGTGGGAGTATCTTCAGTGATCGCTGCTCCTCCGGGAGAAGGCAGTAAATGGGTAAAGCTGGGGCAGCATCGCCTCATGCCGGCTGAAATGAAGAAACCCCTGCCTGAAAATTTTACCATGGAATTTGACGTGGCTACAGATAAAGATTTTACGGAAAATACCGGTGGTGCTTTCCTGCTGAAAATTCATAACAAAATTCTCACCACCAATGGCGACTACAGGGATGCACCCCAACAGGTTACAATAGACCTGGATGCTAAAGCCGGCAATGTAAAATTTTCACAAAATCCGTCAGGGCATATACGGCTGAAAGCAGCCTACACGGGAATGAACAGCGCCCTGCGCAATGCAGATGTTTTGCAATACAGCAACCATTTCAGTAGCAAAAAGAACAAAGTACACTTTACGATTACCAAACAGGGGAATAAGGTGCAGGGGTTTATTGACGGTAAAGAGATTATTGCATTGGATAAATACGGCAAAGCCATTGTTGGATCTAATGAGCTGCCTGACGGAGCTAAGTTTACCTCCTTCTACTTTGAAAACATAACCAACAGCGGCAGCAGGCATTTAGGGATTTACATCAGCAATATTAAAATCACGGCACGGTAGCGGGCTGCCCTCCTCTTATAAATGAAACATCTTTATCTTTTGATCGAGAACTTTTTTCCGGGGGTTTGTTTGATTACATCCTGAAATTCCAGGTTCAGCAGGATGGAGGGTAGCCGGCCCGGTGAAACCCTGGCGTACCAGTTGAGCTCATCGATCGGCATTTCGCCGCGTTCCAGGAGTAAGGTGAGCACCATTTTTTCTTCTTCGGAAAATGACGCCAGATCCCACTCTTTTTTCGCCGGTTTTTCTTCGGAACTCCACTGCATCCAGTCGGTCAGTGTGGCGGCGTCTGTAAAAATATGGGCTTTGTGATCAAAGATGAGCTGATGGGTACCTTCCGATTGTTTTTTACCGAGGTCGCCGGGTACTGCAAACACCTCCCGGTTATAATTATTGGCAAATTCTGCCGTGACGAGGGAGCCGCCCTTTTTGCCGGATTCCACCACCAGCACTACTTCGCTCAGGCCGGCGATGAGCCGGTTCCGGGAAACGAAGAACTGGGGATGGAGCCTGGTAAAGACGGGCTGCTCCGAAATGAGAAGACCCTGTTCCAGCATTTCCTCCGCCACTTTTCGGTGGGAGGAAGGGTACACGGTGTCCAGCCCGTTCGCCAAAACCCCCAGGGTGGACAGGTCGTTTTTCAGGGCTTCACGATGGGCCGTGATATCGATGCCGTAAGCCAGTCCGCTGATGATCTGGATGTCGCTAAGCCCGGTCATGAGGTGTGTTACTACCTCTTTCCCGTAAGCGGTGGCGTCGCGCGTACCTACAATAGCCAGTGTTTTATTCCGGCGGATCTCTCCTCTCCCTTTGAAATACAGGACAGGCGGGCAATCGTAGGTTTCCAGCAGGGCCGGGGGGTATTCAGGAGAGCGTAGTGGAATGATCCTGACGTCTTTCTTAGCGGAGCTTTCGATGATCTTCGCCGCATCCCGGAGTGCCTCTTCTTTCCGGCTAAACTCTTTGACGAGATGCGCACCTATTCCTGACACCCGGAGGAGCTTTGCTGCAGGGATACGAAAGACATCTCGGGCAGATCCGAAATGCGACAGCAGATTTTTGTAAAGGACACTCCCTATGCCCTCCAGGCGACTAAGGGCTATTTCGTAAAGTAATTCTTCAGTTATGTGATTCGATTCCATCCCTTAAAAATACTAAGGACTTCCGGATTTCCAGCAGACGACCGAGAACTTCTTCATTCTCACCGTCATTTTTTACCTTCAGACGCAATTGTTCCTTAGTACCTTCCAGGGTATATCCCTCCTTTTGGATCAGGTCTACGATCCGCTGGAGCTTCTCGATGTCTTTATGCGAAAACTTCCGGTTCCGCCCTGACTTTTTGATGTTTAGCTTAAATTCAAGGAGGTAATATTCGAGGGTGGTCCTGGGGATTCCCAGGTGCCCGCAGACCTCGTCGGTAGAGTAAAAGAGCTTCATACCGGGAGTACAATATATTCGTTCTCTAACTTAACTTTAAAGTTGATCTCTGCCTGCAGGGCTTTGAAAACTTTAAGTATAGTGTCTATGGTAGCGCTGTTGGCGCTACTTTCCAGTTTCGAGATCTGCGCTTTTTGGACACCTACCAGGTGCCCGAGCTGCTCCTGACTCAGGTTTCTTTCCCGCCTTGCCGCCCGGATCATTCTTCCCAGAATATCCATGCGTAACTCATATTCGTACTCATCCCGTTCCGGTGTACCGGTTTTACCGATATACCTGTCTTTCATTTCGGAAAGTGAATACGATTTTATTGCTTTATTGGTCATATTATTCTTAAGTTTTTAAAATATTTTTCTCTTATGTTCTCCGCTCTTTCAATTTCCTTCGAAGGTACTTTACTTCCTTTTTTTATAAACCCGTGTGTGGCAAAAACGAGAGTAGGGGAGCGTCTGGTTTTATCCCAAAATGCCAGAAGCCTGAATTGCCTCCCCAAATAGTTGCTCCTGAATTCCCAGATTTCGTTGTTAATTTTTTTAAATAGTCTCGGATCATTGGTTTGCTCTGCCAGATCAATGTTATAGAGAATTTTTCCTGCAGATTTTCGATCCAACAGGGAAATAAACTCATCAGCTTCTTCTAAAAAGCGGGTTTCAAAATATCTCAAGTGTGTGATTTTTTTACAAAGGTATAAAGAAGTTTCTAAAATTAGAAACTTTTAAAATATTTTTTACCTAAGGTGATACTTACCGTCGGTTATCGTCATTTTCAAACATACTCAGGTAGCTCAGGTAGCGGCTGATATAAATTTCACCATCGTCCACTGCATTTTTAACGGCACATTTAGGTTCATTGATATGCAGGCAGTTATGAAATCTGCACTGGCCCATGAGATCCCGGAACTCCGGGAAGAAATGGGCCAGTTCTTCTTTTTCAATATCAATCAGTCCCAGTTCTTTGATACCCGGGCTGTCGATGATTCGCGTGCCGGGTTCGGGCTCGAACATTTCAGCAAATGTGGTGGTGTGCACCCCCTTGTCTGAAAATCCTGACACCTCCGAGGTGGCCAGGTCCAGCTCGGGCAGGAGAGCATTCAACAGGCTGGATTTTCCTACGCCGGAATGACCGGAGACCAGGGAAGTCTTCCCCGCCAGGGCTATTTTCAGATCTTCTATTCCCTGTGGTGTATAGGTGGATGTTTTGATACAGCCGTAGCCCAGACCGGTGTACAGTTTGATCAGCTCTTCCTGGTATGCAAGCTCTTCATCGTCCAGGATATCCTGTTTATTAAAAACCAGGGTGGCCGGGATCCGGAAGGTTTCTGCGGTGACGAGGAAGCGGTCAATGAAGCCCAGGGAGGTCTTGGGACTACGAATGGTGACGATGAGGATAAGTTGGTCAACGTTGGCAGCCAAAAGGTGGGCGTGAGCCGATTTGTGCACACTTTGGCGGATAACATAATTTTCGCGGGGAAGAATATCTTCAATAATGTTTTCCGCAGGATGAAAGAGCACGTGGTCGCCTACGGCAATAGGGTTATTGACCTTCAGGTTTTTGATCTTGAATTTTCCTTTCAGGCGGCATGAGACCATACCGCCGGTTTCCAGGTCTCTGACCTCATACCAGCTTCCCGTTGATCTGAAAACGATACCCTTTTTTAATTCCAAATCCCTTATTTTTCGGCAAAGCTATGATATTTATTCGAGGTTACGGAAGATATAGGCTTCGTACCTTAAAAACTTAAAAAATGCTTAAGATTTTTTACAAACTTTTTTTGAAGATCCCTGCTTCGCAATTGTTAGAATAATGCAATTGGTTTTCCCGTTTTTGGAAATTTTCGAAAAAAATTACTCCAAAAATCATATTTTTTACCGAATACTAAATTTTAAGGTAAATTTAAGGCGATAATAGGATATAATTCATTCAACCGGCGTTATCTTAGCATAGCAACAAAAATACGTACAATTATGAAAAAGGGATTTCTATTCGGTATTGCTGCGCTGGCAGTTGGAGTAGTGGTTTACACATTAGGAAATAAGAAAGTAAAACCTGGTTTTTATCCGGGAAAGGCTGTTTATAAGTACTGATCCTGCAAAGCTACTATAAGGAGGGTTCTGAAGATCAGAACCCTTTTTTATTACGTTTAGGGATAGTGTTCCGGGAGTAAGGTGGCAGTCCGTGCAGAGTCGGGATAAAAAGCCAATTCGTACTGTCTTCCAATTAAAATTCCGAAGTAACGCTTATTTCCTTTCTCTTTTGAGTATTTTTGAATTCATTCAAAATCGCTTATGTACAATACCATTGTATTTGAAAAAAAGGACAGGAAGGCCTACATCACTTTAAACCGGCCGGAGACCTATAACGCCCTGAGCCGGGAGATGCTGACCGAATTGACCCGGGCAGTCCGGGACTGCGGAGAGGATGAAGAGGTACGGGTGGTGATCCTGTCCGGCGGAAATGATAAGGCCTTTTCTTCGGGGGCTGATCTGAAAGAGGGATTGGCAGATATCCGCTTGGGAAATGTGCTGAAGGCTACGTATAACCCGCTTATTCTCGGGCTTCGAGGGCTTAAAAAGCCGGTAATCTGCCGGATGAACGGACTGGCCGCAGGCGCAGGGATGTCGCTGGCTCTCGCCTGTGATGTGATCATTGCGGCCGATGACGCCTACTTTACAGAGCTTTTTGTAGGGATAGGCCTGATCCCTGATGCGGGCTCCATGTTTTTTCTACCCCGGCTGGTCGGCCCTTTAAAGGCGTTTGAACTTTGCAGCACCGGCCGTAAAGTGTATATGGAGGAGGCGGTCAGCATAGGGCTGGCCAACAAGGCGGTGCCCAAAGACCGGTTGGACGCTGAAACGGAAGCCCTGGCCGACGTATACGCGGCATCGGCCACCCAAAGTATAGGGATCATGAAGCAGGTACTGAATCAGTCGTTTAATAAAGACCTGGAGGAAGTGCTGAACCTGGAGGCGGAGGGGCAAACGGCCTGCGGACAGACGGAAGACTTTGCAGAAGGAGTGATGGCTTTTTTATCCAAAAGACCGCCGGTTTTTAAGGGCAGGTAAGAGCTTGTTTAAAGTTTGTTCTTTGGGCCTTTTTTGTGATTTCTTGTGCGAAACGGGATAAAACAGCCCTCAAAAATAAAATTTAAACGTGCTCTGAGTTTTTTATCCGGCAAATGTTAAGAAACACCTTATCAAAATAATAAATTTGCGAATCAATAAACGTTTTATGTCAGAGGAAGGCAAGGAGAGGAGTCTCAATTTTATAGAAGAAATAGTAGAACGGGATCTGGAAACTGATATCCATTCGGGACGGGTGCTGACCCGCTTCCCGCCGGAACCCAACGGATATCTGCACATCGGTCACGCCAAGTCCATCTGTCTCAACTTCGGGCTGGCCGGGAATTACGGCGGGGGCACCAACCTCCGCTTTGATGATACCAACCCCGTTACTGAAGATACGGAATATGTGGATTCTATCAAGAATGATGTAAAATGGCTGGGTTTTGACTGGATTAATGAGTTTTATGCGTCGGATTATTTCGATGAGTTGTACGCATTCGCCCTGAAGCTGATCAGAGACGGCCTGGCCTATGTGGACGACAGCACGTCAGAGGAAATGGCCGTACTGAAAGGTACGCCCACAACACCGGGGAAGCCCGGTCCGTATCGCAACAGGAGCGTGGAAGAGAACCTCGATCTCTTTGAAAGAATGGCCCGGGGTGAATTTCCGGAAGGAAGCCGCGTGCTAAGGGCTAAAATAGACCTGGCGTCGAGCAATATGCTGATGCGGGACCCGATCATCTACCGGATCAAATTTGCGGAACATCACCGGACCGGCGACAAGTGGAAAATCTATCCCATGTACGACTTCGCCCACGGGCAATCGGACTCTATTGAGGAAATTACACACTCGATATGTACGCTGGAATTTGTTTCGCACCGGGAGCTTTACGACTGGTTCATTGAAAAGCTGGGCATTTTCCCGTCGAAGCAATACGAATTTGCACGTCTCAATATGACCTATACGGTGATGAGCAAAAGAAAACTCCGGCAGTTGGTCGATGAAAAGTATGTGGCGGGCTGGGATGATCCCCGTATGCCTACCATTTCCGGAATGAGGCGGAGGGGATATACGCCCCGGGCCATTGTGGACTTTTGTGAGCGAATCGGTATCCAGAAACGCGATAATCTGATCGATGTCAGCCTCCTGGAGTTTTTTGTGCGGGAAGACCTTAACCGGATCGCCACCCGGGTGATGGCGGTTTTTGAGCCCCTGAAGGTGGTGATCACCAACTGGCCCGACGGAAAAACCGAGGTTTGCCGGGTAGAGAATAACCCGGAAGATCCGGAGAGCGGGTACCGTGAGGTCAACTTCGGTAAGGAAATCTATATTGAAGCATCCGATTTTATGGAAGAGCCTCCGGCCAAGTATTTCAGGCTGAAACCCGGGGGAGCGGTTCGTTTAAAAGGGGCGTATATCATCCAGTGCGATGAAGTCATCAAAACCGACGACGGCCGGACCACGGAGCTGCGCTGCTCCTACGTAGAAAATTCAAAGAGCGGCGAAGACGTCAGCGGCATGAAAGTAAAAGGCGTGATCCACTGGGTCAATGCAGAAGAAGCGGTGGAAGCCGAGGTTCGTTTGTATGACCGCCTGTTCAAAGTGGAGAACCCGGCTGCGGAGGAAGGCGACTTTAAAGATTTTATCAACGAAGATTCTTTGACCGTGGTGAAAGCCCTGGCGGAGCCGTCGCTGCGCCACGTTTCGGTTAACGACAAATACCAGTTCATGCGCAACGGGTATTTCGTTCCCGATCCGGAAAGTAACCCGCCGCATACTCTGATCTTTAATAAGACGGTAGGTTTGAAAGACAGTTGGAAATGAGGCTTCAGGGCCTCATTTTTGTTTAAGCCTCTTTTAACTTGCCGGATAAAAACTTATGCAGGATGCTGGTAATAAATGTTTGATAAGGGATGCCCTCCTCAAACCCTGAAATAAACCAATCTACTACATTTCTGGTAGCAATATACCAGGCAGTCAGTATTGAATCAGTTAATTGGTCTTGAGAACTTTGCAACGGAAAATAAGCCGGACTATCCCGAAAATGCGGTGGAATGCAGAGTGTAGGGTACGGCCCCAAACTAAATATTTAATCCTTGAATAAACCGGTATGAAAACGCTCATTTTACTTTTCTTTTCATTTACTGTTTTTGCACAGAACACACCTGTCAGAAAACTCTACGGAAGTTTTATAGAAGAGGGTGAAGTATTTAACTACGAGTTTACTGCTAATCATGGTGTAGGATACTCACTTAAAATAATGCCGGTTAAATTAAAGGATACAACTACTTTAAAAGGTGTCATTACAAGGCTTAAGTCTTTAGAAAGTAAGGATACTTTAAAAGTATTTATCCAAGACTTGGAAACGCTTCAAAAAGAAGCAGATAAATCAGTCTTGTCAGCTTCTAAAATTCTGGATTTATTGGAAGACAAAAAACCTGAAGACTATAAAGAAAGGTTATTTGCAGATGAGTTAAAAAGTATAAAAACAATAAATGTACATCTCCATAAATTCAAAGAACATCTTAAGACGATTATAAATATTACCAGCAATACAGAATACCGTCTATCTAGGTTTCCATTGGTGCCTGATAACAAGATTGGTGATTTAAAAGAGGTGAAAATCATAAGCGATTTTGTAAACAGCTATAATGAAAGCCTGGAGGAACTTGACAAGATTATAAAAGACAAGGAGTTTCTTGTAATGAAGAGGGAGTTAGATTCTTTAATTATAAAAAATGATTCCGTTTTAAACGTGAGTCAGGAAGTTTTTTCAGATTTAAAAAAGCAGGTTTTTCTAATTAAAAACCTTTCAAACGGGCAGGAATATACTTTCGAGACCCCATTCTATGAATTTGAGAAAGAGGTTTTCATAGGGGTATTGGAGAACCAGTTAAAGTTTATAAGTGAGAAATATTTAAATGCGTTAAAAACCCAAACCCGAAATAACAAAAGCCTTTTAGAAGAACTGGCTACACGTCTTTTTTATACTCTTCAGACCCGGCTTACGTTTGAAGAAGAAAAACCGGTAGCCGGGGTTTTAATGCTTACATATAGTAGTGTCAAAGTAACCTTAAGGAAGGGAGTAGAAACTGTTTTTAACGTTGATAAGGTTACACTGGAGTTTGAAGACGGAGTCATCAAGAACATCGAGGCCATTTTGTATCCGGCTAATTCGGTAGCCTCTAACAGAGAACTGCATAGGTTTAGAAACCACAGGCCCTTTGGCATAACCGGTAAGTTTCATCCTGACCTTTTTCATGATCATAAATTATACTATAGAATAGAAAAGAAAGAATTCATGGAACTCAGGCTATCTGATCTCATACGGTATTATCCCCAGCTTCGAAATAGCTCAGAGAACTACGCTCCCGAAAATTCTGTAGTGGTTCTTGACCCTAAAGTAGGGAGAACAATGATCCCTTTGGAAAAGGAAAAGACTTCTGAAATACTTGACGTTCAGGTTTTCAGTGATTTAGCTGGATTAAGGATAGGAAATCCCCAAGGCCTGATACAGGCTGGCATATCCAGAAAAATTGAGCTAAATACCAAACACAAAGCACTGGTTAAGAATCAGGATATAAACAACTCCAGCTGGTTTAGATATATAACACCTGAATTCGTCATTTCTAAAATTGACCAGAAAGACCAGAATTACATATACGAAGACCCTGAAAAACTTAAATCTACCGAACTGTTAAGGCACCAGTTTGTGCAGTTTGGGGCTGAACTTGGGGTGTATAAATACAGTATTCCTAATGCACAATTAAATATTCAATTTTTAGGAAGTATGCATTGGGCAGGAAGTAATATTTTACACAAAGATTCTCTCGCGCTCTGGAAAAACAACCAGAATATTACAGTAAACAACATACGTATTTTTTCTAATTTTTGGAGAGGAGGGCTTTTGATAGAAACCAAGCCGGAGAGCAGGTGGGGTGCAAGTTTTAAGTATATGTGGCCTATATCGTACTATCTTTTAGATAAAGAGAGGGGGCTTCAAACCAAATCGGGCAAGAAAAAAGTAGGATTTGAAAACTTTTCTTTCACTGGTTTTCTAAAAACATCAGGCAACAGTAAGTTCTTCTTTCGTTGGGCCTATAACCGGCTGGATAACAGTACTTTTTTTCATCAGTTGCAGATGGGAGTACAGACGAACCTGCAACGGTATCTGGAGGATAAGAAGTAAGGTTTGAGAAATGTTTGAGTTTAATAGTGCTGAAAGAGCTACCTAAGACTTTGCGAAGACGGGAGCATAAGGAAGAGAAAATCATTCATCTTGATTTTACGTAAAAAAATGTACATTTGTTACCTGAAATATCGTATAATAAGCCTTACCTGATTCCGGGACAAAGAACTGATAGAATCTCTGTATTAATCCCAAAAAATTCACGTGTTCTGATAAATTTTCGGCATTAAATTAGAATAATCCCGAAAATTTTACAAGTATTGTATAATTTTCGGGATTAATAAGATATGTTACTCAGGAGACAAGCCTCAGAAATATTAGCTAAAAAGCTGGCCGCTAATCCGGCAGTGGCACTGTTAGGGCCAAGACAAATAGGCAAGACCACCCTTGCAAAAGCCTTTATAGAGGGCAGAGATGCCGTTTATCTCGATCTCGAGTCCCCTGCAGACGTGGCCCGGCTTGCAGATGCGGAGACCTATCTGCTCTCACAAAGCGGAAAACTCATCGTGATAGATGAGATTCAGAGAATACCGGAGTTGTTCCCCATTCTTCGCTCGGTGATAGACAGGGATCGTAAAAACGGTCGGTTTATCCTCTTAGGTTCGGCATCCCCTCACCTGCTGGCCCGCAGTTCCGAAACACTGGCGGGCAGGATCTCATTCCTGGAGCTTCAGCCATTTCACCTGACTGAAATTCCGGCACATGATTCTTTCCGCAAACTGTGGCTCAGAGGTGGGTTTCCGGGGTTTTATCTGTCAGATACCGATGCTGCGAGTTTTGAGAACAGGTTTGAATTTCTGGCATCGTATGTAGAAAGAGACCTGCCGCTCCTGGGGCTAAACCTCCCGGTCAGAACCGTAAGAAACGCCATACAAATGCTGGTGCAGCTTAACGGAAACCTCCTTAATATTTCGGAACTGGGTAAATCATTAGGAACAGATCAAAGAAAAGTAAGAGAGTTGTTAGAGTACCTTGAAAGTGCTTTTCTGGTCCGGTTGATTCAGCCGTATTTTCTCAATATCTCAAAACGCCTGGTAAAATCTCCCAAGGTTTTCTTTAAAGACACCGGCCTGTTGCATGCGGCCGCCGGAGTAGAGAGCCTGCATGACCTGGACGGTTTTTTGCACAGAGGGGGCTCTTTTGAGGCTTTTGCGATACAGCAGATTATAGCCGTATTACGGTCATCGGTTACCCCGTATTTTTATCGTACGCATGATGGCTCTGAACTGGATCTGGTGTTGGTCAAAGGCAATCACCCGGTACTGGGAATTGAGATAAAAACCAGTAATGCGCCTAAGATCACCAGAGGCACTACTCTGGCCTCAGATGATCTGGGGGGTATACCTGTATTGATTGTTACGCCGTCTGTAGAGGCTTATGACAGGGGAAAAGGCCAGCGGGTGATTGGTTTACAGGATTTGACAGATAGCCTAAGGAATTTCGAGGTATTGGATCTGTCTGCACAGGTTTAGCCCGGGGGAGACATTTGCTTTATTTTTGATGTGAAAGTAAATGCTCTGTTCTGATTAGACTATTAATATTAAGGATAATATTTTAACTTAATAAAAAGAAGTGCAAGATTAAATGGTAAATCTTGTGTCTTTGCTGAAAAATACTGTCTGGTCAGTATTTTTTCTATCCTGAATGTCTCCCAATTTTGTAACATAAATTTTGGCAGAATATAGGATGGGAGAAATATTTTACTGAAATTTGAAAACAACCCGAAGCCCATTATGAAGAAAATAAAGATCCTGATAGCAGACGACCATCCCCTGGTAGCCGAAAGTCTGTCCTTATTGCTGGAGTCTGTAGAAGACTTTGAGATCATTGGAATTGTGAATAACGGCTGGCAGGCTTTGAGCTTTGTAGAGAAATACAGCACAGATATTCTCCTTTCTGATTATAACATGCCCCTGCTGAACGGCGTTGAGCTGGCTGTCCGGCTCAAAGAGAAAAATACCCAAGTGAAAACCATTATGCTCACCATGAATGAGCAGGCTGGTCATATCAGAGATAGCATACAGGCGGGTGTGCACGGTTATGTGATGAAAAGCGCTGAAAAACCAGAGCTGATCAAAGCCATAAAGACCGTCTTTCGGGGCGAGAAATACTTCAGCGAAAAGACTGTAAAGAAACTTTCGGAAATACCGAACGAAGACTCGGTAAACGGAAAAACGAAAGTAGAAGACGTGCTGTCGCTTACCCGGCGCGAAATGGAAGTGGTGCGGCTGGTCAGTGAAGACCTGAGTAATAATGAAATAGGCGAACGCCTGCACATCAGCCCCACCACGGTAGAAACTCACCGCCGAAACCTGATGAAGAAAATAGGGGTGAATACAGTGGTGGGTTTGGTGAGGTGGGGGCTGAAGCACGGAGTAGTGGAAAGATTATAAACAATAAAAATTTAATGCTATGACTATTGAAGATTTACTGAGAACTTTTAAAGAAGACAGAGAGAAACACGAATTTCTCTCAGATGAAAATGCTGGACTTGTAGAAATTGAGGGTTATGTAAAGAGTGAAGCCGGAACACCTGTTTGGGGGCTGGTCAATGCCAATAATTTTTCAAGAATAAATATTGATATTGATAAACAATATATAACCTTATACAAAAAGGAGAAAGATAATTCAAATGAGAAAGAATACTCATACGGAATATATTTCTCTTATAACCCCAGGAGAGTAGTTAAGACGATTTCTTATAATGAAGAAGCACAAAAACTGACCATTACGGTCAGTGAGGATGCAGTTATGACTTTTTACAATTCGGAGAATCAAACGATATATGAGCGCCCGTTTAAGAAATGGTCAGGTGATTTGGAAAAACCTGTTACAGGTTCTGATATTAGTAGTATGGACTCTAAGTCACCTACACACGAGGACCCGGGAATTACAAGATTACGACCTTTTGGGCAAATATAATAATAGTTATGTTATTTAGCGGGTATCATTTAGGAATTAACCTGGTTCAGGCTTCTCTTTTTAATCTTAATCTTGATAGGAAAAGTCTTGTTAAAGAGGGAGGCTTATTCATAGAAGAAGAGGATTTAAGGAAAGATTCGAACACGCATTCTAGGAATTGTATCTTCAGAATCCATGTTTCAGGTAAGATATACCTGGTTAAGCAACCCAGAACCGACGACTTGAGAGCCCAAAAAAGCTTAAAGAAGGAGATTCTGATTTATAAGCTCTTAGGTGGCAACTCCCATTTTAGAAAACATATTCCTGAAATGGCGGCTTCTGATGAGGTCTTTCATCTGGTATTCCTGGAAAACCTACCCAGAAAATCCTCGGTAATACATAGGTATGATCTATCGGAGGTTAGTCCGAACGATGGTGAATTTAAGCCTTTCTTATCCGAATTGGGGGCTACTCTGGCCATTCTGCACTCATTTAAGGAGTGCCCGCATGAACTTCGGCCTCAATTTGCATTCGGTCCGCCCTTAATTCTACAGTTTACAAAAAAAGACCTGTATGATCTAAAGGAGTATATCGGGCCCGACAGTACTCAGGGAAAGATAGCCGAACTTTTACTGGATGAGACGATCTCGGCAGTGGTTTACCATCATTCCTTATGGGAGACCAATGCTTTAATCCATTATGATCTGAAATTTGATCATTTTTTCCAAGACCCTGCTGACCGTATTATTAAAATAGTGGATTGGGAAATGGCTGATTTCGGAGATTTAAACTTTGATCTCGCATCGGTATTGTTTGCACTTTTTAATCAGTTGTTTATTCATGAAGACAGTCATGAAGACAGGTTAACTTATTCTTTGAATTATTTCAATGCTTTTTTACAGGGTTATACTAATCCATATAACAAAAAAAAGATACTGATTTATTTCGCTATTCAACTGCTGACAAAATTGTATCATGGTCAGGTACAGGTATACTTAGATCCTAGGATAGTACCTAGGAGAGTAATAGATGACCTGATTAGTTTTGCCAAATGCGTTCTTACCCACCCTGAACCATGGATGGAGAAGCTAGTGACCGTAAAAAAAGGACATTCTGAGATATTACCCTTGTCGTATCGCAAAGAACCATTCAAAGGTAAACTATCCGGCCACGAATATGGTTTTGACCAGTTAATAGATATTATCCTTTGTAAATATGGGTTGAATGAACCGGGAGAATCCGGCAAGCCACCTGGTGTTGAATCTTCTACTGGTTTACCGGATAAAGACATACTAAAGGAGGATATATATCAATGGTATTGGGGTAAATATGACATAGGGCCAGAAGATATTTCCAGCGTGGAGATAGCCAACAAACCCGATCCGACCAAGGCAGAAAGATACCATGATAAATGGTGGCGGGTAAATGAAAGAACGCTGAATGGCCATGTGATGATCCGCAAAAACAGTGAAAAGCGATACGAGGAACCCGGGCAATTTTATATGGTTAGTGATTCCAGAACAAATTTTCTGACTCCCCGTAAAGATTTCAATGACGATGCCCATGTGAATTTGTCATTTTCGAAGTACTCGGTTACAAGGAATTCTGCAGTAGAAAGCAAATGGGACTTATGGGTGACAAGCAAAACAAAAATCAGGCAGGATTTTCCAAACTGGGTAAGATTCTATTTCAGTTTAAATGCAAACCTGGACGGGATTTACTTTTTTATAGAAGAAGTAAAGAAATTATTTGACGAAAGAGGAATTTCTTTTGAAATCAAAGTTAGAAATAACCTTGAAAGATATTGCAGGGCCGACAGTGCCATATTGTTTATTCACAGACAGCATTATTTTATGGCGATAATCCCCATAAGAAATATCTATGAAAAGCTAAAAGCAAAACAGTATTTGCGGGAAGTGCATCCTAAGATGACCAAAGAGCTGCTTCCTGGCTTGTCGTTTGCTGAAAACCCCGTAGTTCCGGATGACAGTTTCGGTAATATAAGGGCTGAAATAATTGCAAATGCGATCATTAATAAATGGGGTGAATCTAAAATTGTCATTAAAGAAGGGATTTATAAGGCATTTGAAGAAAAAGGATACAATACATACGAGTTGTATCGTAACCCCTTTTTGGGTAAAAAAGAGTTTAAGTTTCGGTTTGATTTATTCAATAGGGGGATAGAAAGTTCGATTTATGAAAACCTGAATTATCTAAAGCTGAACAGAAAACAGTATTTTTTGGATGTTGCACGGGAGATCGCTTTTTTGATTTGCAGGGAAGCTATTTGGTATGGAGATTATTGCAACTGGCTGAGTTATAAGGGAGATGAAGGGAAGACAGGTTTTTGGTTGTTGACTGAAGAAGAGAAAGAGAAGAGCGGTGTAGGACAGTTTTTGGCAGGCATGTATAAGTTATGCCCCGGGGAATCTATTTTCTCGTTTGTGGCGAAAGCATGTTATCCAGAACAAGAAGATTCCTTAGACGGGAAATCCATATATGACGTTTACAGAGAATATTTCAGAGGGGAAAAGCGAGCCTTTAACGTATCAGAGATAGGTTATTTATATCAGTTGATCAGACAAGAGGTTCACATCCAGTTTCCCGAATTGGTCGCACAGGAGTTAGTGAATAAATATTTCAGTGAGGGCATACCTCTTCCTAACGCCTATGCCAAAGACTGGAATGACGGGAAGAACGGAACCGAGATATGTTTTACCCGTACGCATGGCTTAGCGGCGATAGGCTATTTTTTTATGGATCTGGCGGCACGGGCGGCACGAATCGTTCTTTACCCGAGTAGTTAATAAGCTGGATGTTAAATAGGAATAGAAAATTCAATATCAGAAAAGTTATCCATAGCCAATTTTCCGTTTAAAACGCTTACCCTTTCCTTTAAGTTTTTAATACCCTGAGAAAGTGAATTGGCAGTTTGGGGAACGCTAATAGGTTTTGCGTTGGTTTCATAATGTACATACAACCCGTCTTTCGTTTGCGTGAAGAACAGGGATGCCTCTGAAGCTGTTGAATGTTTAAGAGTATTGGTAATAAGCTCTTTTACAATATTGTATATCTCGAATTCTATTTGTGGGGATGCGGGAAAACGATCTTTGGTAGTAGAGATTCGGAAAGCAATCTTTTGGTGTGTATTTAGTGAGTCAATGAAGTTTGACAAGGCTTTGACCAAGCCATGTTGCTCCAGATCTTTAGGCATAAGGTTTTGTGAAATATTTCTTACATCATAATAAGCATTGTTCATGGTTTCCTTTATGCTTTTATAGATCGCCTTTTCTTTGGTATTTAATACGTCGTCGTTTAAAGCTTCCAATCTCCATTTTAAAGCAGCTAAAGTACTTCCCAGGTTATCGTGGAGTTCTGCGGCCACCCGTTTTCTCTCCATGGTCTGTCCTCTAAATAAGGCCTCGGTAATTTCAAAATTCTTTTTGATAAGTTCGTTGTTGGCTTTATTTAATTCTTCAGTGCGTTCGATCACTTTAGACTCGAGAGTGTCATTCAGGTCGGCCAGCTCCTGGTTAATGTGAGAGATCTCGGTTTTCTGCAGCTCAATTTTTTTATTTTTGATCCGAACCAGGTAGTAGCTTCGGAAAATAATGATCAAAGTGAAGAGCAAACCCAATAAACCATAGAGCAGATAGCGATTCTTGCTTTTTTCCTGGGCGATCTCCACTTCTTTCTGTTGGTTTTCATAATATGTTTTTAGCCCCTCAATGCTCCTTTTCTTCATGTCTTCGTCATTCTGGTTCTTCAACTCCATACAGTTTTCATATGCTTCAAGAGCGTTTTTGATGTCGCCTTTGGCTTTCAGAATGGTATACAGATTTTCTAAAATATACACTTTTTCAAAGTTAGTAGCTTTTTCTGCCCATATTTCTGCCTGTTTTGCCAGTTGAACGGCCTGGTCTAAGTCTCCCGATTTATAGAGTGACAGCGCCTTTTCACTGGTGGTAAAAGCCCGTTCAGATACGGGATCCTTCGGCGTATGGGCCAGGGAAAGATCAAATGATTTTATGGACTCCGAAAACATCCCTTCACCGCGTTGGGCTGTACCCAGATTGGAATAGAACCAGGACAAGGGCAGGGAGTCATTAACAGGCTTATATAGTTTTATTACTTCGTCATAAACGGCTCTGGCCATTCCATATTGCTTCATCCTGATGTAACACAGCCCGATGTTACTTTTAAGGGTGCAGTAGCGCCTAAGAGAGATCTCTCGCAAGCCTTCTAGTGCTTTTTCGTAGTGTAGAATCGCCGTTTCATCGTCTCCCAGCATATAGTATGCGGCCCCCAGGTATCGGTGAGCCGTCCTTATGATTTCTTTGTCGTTTATTTCATGACCGATTTTTATGGTTTCATTAAATTTGTCTATGGCCTGGTAGTAGAAATTATCCTCGGTCAGCAAACGCCCTTCCACATTTTTAACCAAACCCCTTCCTTTTTTCCAGTTTATCCGGGTGGAAAGGGCCATGGCCTCTTTCAGGTAGTTATGTGCTTCGGTCGACTCACGGATTGCACTTCCCAGCTCACACAAAACTCTGATTCGGGTGGTATCTGTACTGAAAGAGCCGGTCTGTGGGGGTAGCGAAGCCAGTAACTGCTTCAGGCTATCCGCTCTTGATTGTGAGCTCACTGAAAAAGAAATTAGGAGTACGAACAATAAGGATGAAAAAAATCTCATCATTAAAGGTGTTAGGGTTATAAAATTACTGCCTGGTCAGTATCAAAATCCTGTTTATTGAGTATTTACCCTAAATATAAGCCGCAATACCTTTGTTTTTTTAGATCATCATGAAAAAAATACGAACCTACACCATTGGCTGGGATCCGGTGCATAAAGCGGGCTACCTTAGGGCGGAGCTGGACGACGGCTCTTCAATGCTACTTGAAAATCTCGATGGACAGGAGTTGCTCATCATCATGGAGCTGCTCAAAACCCCGCCCGTATACTCCGATCAGGCCGGCTGGCTTATCAGCGGATGGATAAATACTGACCAGTCAGTAGATGAGAGCATGATAAATACTAAATAGTCAGTATGGTGCGGTGTGACAAATGATAGGAACTTTGCGCTATAATCTAACCCCGGAAAAACCCCTGTAAAACAGGCCTGCAGGACGAACAAAAAATAGTTGGAATAGCGCGATATGAATGCGAAGTAACTCAATTTCCAAACCATTGATATATGAAAACAAGTAAACTTTTTACCCATTTGATGAACACGATGATAAGCTTCGGACCGAGTATCCGTAAACCCGGTCATGCGCCCGCTCTGAATGTACTGAGAGCATTTCTGCTCCTGGGCTTCATGACCTTTTCACAGGCCTCCTGCAATACAAAAAACGAGCTGACCGTTGACCCTGTTGGTGAGACGGATCCTGAGGGCGGTACTAATCCGGGTGGAAACAATAATCCCGGGGGTAACACCGATCCGGGGGGAAATAATAACCAGGGCGGTAATAACTCCGGCATTCCAGCCAGTTCACGAAACGCGGATATAGTACAGATAGAAGCAGGTACTTCCAGCACATTAATCCTGCTTTCAGATAATACACTGTGGGGCGTGGGCCGTAATTCTTATAAGCAATTGGGATTAGCGAATGATCAATACAATACCCTGACACTAATCGCCGAAAATGTGAAGTTTGTTAAATCACTAAATCTTGTTACGGCGATTGTTAAAACCGATGGTAGCCTGTGGGGAGTGGGTAGTAACCACAGTGGAATGCTTGGAAACGGAGAAGATGCCAGCTCCTTTATAAAACTGGGAGATAACGTAAAAAGCTTGGCGGGTACCCACAATCACTTACTTATTCTCAAAAATGACAATACACTCTGGGGCTGTGGCTCGAACTATGACCATGTTATTTCAGACCAGGGGGCCGGGGATAGTGAAGATATTATCCGGACTCCCGTAAAAATAGCCGATGATGTAAAAGAAGCAGCCGGAGGGTATAACCATACCCTGGTCTTAAAAAATGACAATACACTTTGGGGGCGGGGTAGCGGCAATGGCTTAGGTATCGGAACAGGAGGTAAAAGCAAAACCCTTACAAAAATCACGGATAATGTAAAAAGGGTAGCAGCCAGTGAAGATGATTCTGCGATTATTAAAGCAGATAACTCGCTGTGGGTGGCTGGTAAAAGTATTATCCTGGGCGGAACAGACTACTATGAAGTTATAAAGGTACCGGGATATAGTGTATATATTTTAAGAAATTATAACGATCGATATGCTGAAGGAATCTCCCGGTTTTCTAAAGTGTTGGAAAATGCTAAAGATGTTTCATTTGGCGGCCTTTCCCTGGTTCTGTTAAACGACGATACTATTTGGGGGGCCGGCATTAGCGGATTGGGAGAGCCCGGGGGGAAAGCAGAACACTACTCTTTTGTTAAAGTAGCTGACGATGTGCTCAAAATGAGTACAGGGGGAGCGCACTCCGTAATTCAAAAAAAGGATAAATCCCTGTGGGCAAGCGGATACAATAGCTATGGGCAGTTGGGAGATAAGACAGTTGAACATAGGCACGACAAATTCGTTCCGGTGTATCTTCCGTGGAAAAACTAAAGTGATTAATCCTCCCGGAGTCGGTCGGGCTCCGGGAGTTTTTGCAAAAAAATCTAAAACAAACTTATTTACGATGATGAAAAACCTACTCTATTTAATGGCTGAAAAGCTTAAATAGCCAGCCCTTTTCATTCCTAAACAAATACAGAATATGAGAACCATTAAATTTTTATCTTCTTTGCTGACCACTATGGTAACCAACGTAAAGACTATCCTTAAATCAGGTTATACTCCGGTGCTGAACAGGCTGAGAGCGTTCCTGTTTTTAGGCTTCATTATATTTTCGCTGGCCTCCTGCAGTACGAAAAATGACCCAACGCTCATTGAAGATCCGGCCGGTAATACGGACCCTGATGGTAACACTAATTCGGGAGGGAATAATAACCCTGGAGGCAATAATAGCACCAACCCCGGCACAAAAGGCCCGGACATAGTACAAATAGAAGCAGGTAATAGGCACGCTTTAGTACTGCTTTCGGATAACACACTTTGGGGGGCAGGTAATAATGATCTGGGACAATTGGGGTTGCCGCGTTTCGACTATGGCTATAACAATCATACTACCTTGAAAAAGATAGCAGAGAATGTAAGGTTTGTTAAAGCTACTGATGATGAAACTCTGATCATAAAGACCGATGATACCCTTTGGGGTTGCGGTTATAATTTTTTCAGTATCTTAGGTACTGGTGACGATCGGCAGGTAAATACTTTTATAAAAGTGGCTGATAATGTCAGGAGTATAGGTGCTGTTGAAAGCGCCTTGGTTATAGTGAAAAAAGACAATACCGTATGGGCCATTGGCAAGAACGATGGTCACGCTCTTTCTGACGAAGGTATGGGCGATAGTAGAGACTATAAACTGAGCCCCATAAAAATAGCAGATGATGTGAAAGAGGCTTACGTTGGCATTGGTCGTACTTTTGTATTGAAAAATGACAATACCCTTTGGGGGCGTGGTTATAGTATTGGATTGGGTATAGGTAGATGGAGTGGAGAGGTAGGTTGGACAAGGGTTACAGATGATGTAAAAAAATGTAAAGCAGATGGCGACAATGTCTCGGCTATTATAAAGTCGGACAATTCTCTTTGGCTTGCAGGTACAAATGTCTACAATGAGTTTGGCGTTCCTTATACAAAACGATCCGAAGACTGGCATCTGGAATTTGTAAAGGTATTTGACAACGTAAAAGACGTAGATTTTGGAGGTGCCGGTATTACTATTTTATCGAATGACAAGACCCTTTGGGCATCAGGGAAGATGGTTTTTCCGGGGGATGTGGAATCGGAATCTTATATGAAAATTGGGGATGATGTTCTAATGGTTAGCCGCGGCGGGAATTTTTTGTGGGTTTTGAAAAGTGATAAAACCTTGTTGTCCATAGGAAGGAATCCCTATGGTCAATTAGGAACTGGAGGCTACGATGGCACAACTGATAGCTTTAAGGAAGTTCATTTGCCGTGGAAAAATTAATATAACTCTCCCCGGAATCAGGCAGACGAAACTAAGTGAGAATCATTTTCCCAAACCAATAAAAATATGAAAACAAATAAACTGTTTATCAGCAAAGTGAGCGATAAGACGAGGCATGCTCAAAATAGCCTGAAGCCTGATCACACCTCTGTATTCAGGATACTTTGGGCGCTTCTGCTTTTTGCCTTAATTATGGTAACACTGGCCTCCTGCAGCACCAAAGATGACCCCGGCACTGACCCTGATTCTCCTTCCAGTTCAAAAAATGCGGAAATTGTGCAAATAGAAACCGGGGGTGGCTACTCTTTAGTACTTCTTTCCGATAATACTTTATGGGGTACAGGAGCCAATATTGATTATCAATTAGGCCTGGACAATACCAGTAAGCGAAATACATTGACGAAAATTGCCGATAAGGTCAGGTTTGTTAAAGCTTTCGATGGTTCAACAGTGATTATTAAAACGGATGACACTTTATGGGGAAGTGGTTCGAATCTCTATGGACACTTCGGTATAGGAGACATTACTAAGTTACAAACTTTTACAAAACTGACCGACAATGTTAAAAGTATAAGCGGAGGAGAAGACCATTTACTTATAATCAAAAAGGATAACACCCTTTGGGGGGCAGGTCATAACGAAATGCACGCTATTAGAAATGATGGAACAGGAGAACATCGTGACGTAGTACTTATTCCTGTAAAAATGGCCGATAATGTTAAAGAAGCTGTAGGGGGGAGTGATTTTACATTAATATTAAAAAATGATAATACCGTATGGGGCAGAGGTAACAAAAGTAGGATAGGTGCGAGAGATGTAGGAGAAATTGGGGGTAGTACAGATTGGGTTCAGAAAGCGTATGGAGCTAAGAAAGTGATGGCCGGCAGTGGACACTCAGGTATTCTTTTGTCAGACAATTCTCTTTGGTTAACAGGGAACAGTGGTTCAGGTCAATTAGGTATAGGTTTAATTGGTTTCGGTGGTTATAATACAGAATACGTTATGGTCGCGGAAAATGTAAAAGATGCTATGCTGGGCACTTTCACCTCCCTCATTCTTTACGAAGATGACTCATTATGGGGTAGTGGGGAACTAACGAGTAAGGCCTTTGAAGGGGTAGACACTTTTGAAAAAATGGCAGACGGCGTGTTAGCCGCAAGTTTCAATTCTCGTCATGGATTAGTCCTTAAAAAAGATAAAACTCTGATGGCCATTGGATGGAATGGTAGTGGGCAATTGGGAGATAGGACTTATGAAGACACCGAAGTCTTAGTGCCCGTGTATTTAACATGGAAAGAGGGAAATTAAAACATAAAATGATGAAAACAATAAGACAATATTCATTGAGAAGCATTACATTTTTACTTTTTGTATTACTGGCGGTCTTCATGGCCTCCTGCAATACAAAAATTGAACCTGTGGTGGAGGAAGACCCGGTAGGAGGTACCGATCCCGGAGGAAACAATACCCCCGGGGGGAATACCGATCCGGGAGGGAATAATAATCCTGGCGGTAATACTGATCCCGGAGGAAATAATACGAATCCCGGCTCGGGCTCTTCCAGCTCAAAAAATGCAGATATAGTGCAGATAGAAACGAGCGGTTCACACACCTTAGTTCTGCTTTCGGATAATACCCTATGGGGTACAGGGGATAATAGATCCAGCCAACTGGGTCTCAGTTACTTACTCAGCGAGCGAAATACCCTGATAAAAATAGCTGACAATGTAAAATTGGTGAAGACAGTAGGTGCAAACACCCTGATTATAAAAACCGATGACTCACTTTGGGGTTGTGGTTCAAATTCTAATGGAGAATTAGGATTAGTTGGGCATGGACAGAGAGTATATTCGTTTGATCGGATGGCCAATAATGTCAGAAGTGTAGATGGCTACATGGACTACATACTTATAGTAAAAAAAGACAATACGCTTTGGGGAGGAGGACTAAACGAATATCATCTATTATCAGATCAGGGAAGTGGTTCAGAAAGGGACTATATAGACACTCCTGTGAAAATTGCAGATAATGTAAAAGAAGCTGTTGGAGGAAACAGATATATTCTGATTCTTAAAAATGATAACACGCTTTGGGGAAGGGGGTGGAATTTTTTAGGACAACTAGGCTTAGGCACGATAGGGTCCACTGAAAGTGTTGTAAAAGTTACAGAAGATGTTAAAAAGGTAGTGGCAGGGGTTACTCATTCTGGAATAATAAAATCTGACAATTCTTTGTGGGTAACCGGAAACGCTATCGCTTTAGGAGGAACGGATCACTATTCGATAAAATACGATGCTCTTAATCAGATTATCCCCCCCATGTTAACCCAATTCTCAAAAGTGTTAGACAATGTAAAAGATGCTTCATTTGGTATAGAGCAGTCATTGGTCCTTTTGCAGGATAATACACTTTGGGGAGCAGGGAGAGATGCATTAGGATCACCAGGGGGGACGAATATGCAGGTTTCTTTTGTGAAAATTAGGGATAACGTACTGACCATGAATGCGGGCGGCCGCTGTTCGTTCATCCTGGAAAATGATAAAACTCTCTGGAGTACCGGAAGCAACGAGAGGGGACAGCTAGGAGATGGAACATCCAATAATAAGGAAACCTTTGTACGGGTTCATTTGTCTTGGAAGGAATAGATGATTAAAACCCCTTACCCCATCCGGGTCTTAAGCTTGCTGAGACCCGGATGGTGCTCAATTTGCTACAAAGTAATCTAAAAAAACAGAAAACGGATACGCAAAGAGAAAGATGCCATCAATATATTTGTCATATGAATTTATCAACCTGCAAAAAGTCTCAAGCGAACAGATACTGGCTTTAACGCACAGCCTGGTGATCAGCGCCGTGCTGTATCAAAAGTACTATTTTGATCCGGAAAGCCTTAAAGCGCACTTTAACAGTATCTTTGAAAATCTTCTTCCGTATTGGGACCGGAACGAAGCGCATTCTCTTTTCGTTTATATATTACAAAATCCCTATCTTGAATTAGCGTTTATTGAAAAATCGATTAAAAATTTATCTGAAGACATGAGTACCAAAGTGATGACCGCATATGACCAATTGATGCAAAAGGGAAAAGAATTAGGACTTTCTCAAGGTAAAGAACAGGGAATTGCCGAAGGTAGGCAAAAGGGGATCGCCGAAGAACGCGAACGATCATTAGTGAAAACTATTCTGAATGCCTTCGATAACGGAGTTAACTTGTCCACTATCCGGGCCATTACCGGTGAGAGCGAAGAAAAGATAAATGATATTCTAAAGCAGCATCACCGGATAATGTAAATGCCTGTTTTCCCCAAAAAGCCCATGTAGTTCTATATCTTTCCATCCTTCTTGTGAGTTTAGATAAAATGGCCCGTAACCTTCTAAAATAGAGCTCGGTTTTCAAAGCATTTATGGGGCAGTTTTCCGCTTTGCCCCCCAAAGCTTACCGCCTAAACCTCCACCACTCAGCCATCCGGTGCTCCTTACCTTTCAAAAAATCAGATACCATTTCCATTCCTGTCACCGAGAAGGTAATACCGTTTCCACCCATACCTAAAACAAAGTAGGCTCCGGGAAAGTCAGGATGTTCTCCGATATAGGGCAGGCCGTCTTTGGTTTCACCGAAGGTTCCTGCCCAGGCAAAATCGGTTCGGAAAGCAATTCCGGGGAAGAGCTTTTCGAAGATATTCTCCAGGCGTTTTTTCTTTTCAGTGATGGCCTGGTCTCTTTTCTGCGGGTTTTGGAATTCTTCGTCTTCTCCGCCGATAAGAATGCGGTGATCATCGGTGGTTCGCAAATAGATATACGGCTCGCCCGTATCCCAGATCAGGGTCTCCGCGATCTTGTCCGGTTTTTCAATAAAAGGTTCGCTGACGATAGCGTAGCTGCTCAGCAGGTCTACAAACTTCTCCGGGATGATCTCCGTACTTTCAAATCCGTTGCAGTAAATGATCTTTCCGGCTTTGATCTTATTGCCGTGCCCTGTGGCGGCCACTATCCCTTTACGACCGTATTTTACTTCAGTAATTTCGGTCTTGTCATACACATCCAGGCCCTTTTTAAGATTGTAGCAGAGCAGGTCATGGGCCAGCCGGAAGGCATCGATGCTCCCGCCCTGGAAGGTGAGTATGCCGCCATGCGAGCCGGTGAGGTCAAATCGTTCGAGGATCTCATCGGCTTCCAGCCACTCGCCTCCGAAACCGTGTTTCATTCGGGTTTCGTGCTCCTTTTTTAAATCAGATACATCTTTTTTGTATTTGGCATACAATAGGGAATTCTTCTTTTTAAACCCGCAGTTTGACTTTATTTTTTTAACGAGCTGACCCAAAATATCGATGGAGTCGTAACAGGCCTGATAGCTGGCCACGGCTCCTTCTTCACCGATCATATCGATGAGTTCCCAAAGCGGGGTGTCTACCTCGTACTGGAGCATGGAGGTGGTGGCCGAGGAACTCCCGTTGGCTGTTTCACGCTTGTCGACCAGCACGGTTTTATAGCCGTCTTTAACACATTGATGCGCGATCAGGCTGCCGGTGATCCCGGAACCCACGATGAGTGTATCAGTAGTGATGTCTTCCCGTAGGGAAGGGTAGGAGGCGATCAGGCCGTTTTTAACCCGCCAGAACGGTTCGTTGGAAGTAAGTTTCATGTGGTTGAAAAGTTGATTTAGTTAGAAAAGTAGGAAATAATTCTGTTTTAGTCAAGGGATAACCCTTTTAGTTGATAGAGCCGGAACTATTCATATCCCGGATATTCCTTCCGTTACAACAGCCATTTGAATCTCCTGCAAACAAATAGCGCACTATCTACTGCCTTGTCAGTAGTAAAATCCTGTTTGTTGGGTATTTCGCTTGAAGATAAGCTAGAATACCTTTGCGTCTTTAAAAAATCTTATGAAAAAAATACGAACCTACACTATCGGCTGGGATCCGGCGCATAAAACGGGGTACCTCAGGGCGGAGCTGGATGATGGTACTTCTCTGCTGTTGGAAAACCTGAATACACAGGAGCTGGCCATCATTATGCAGCTGCTCCAAACCCCACCGGTATACGCCGATCAGGCCGGATGGCTCATCAGCGGATGGATAAATACTGACCGGTCAGTAGACGAAACCCTGATAAATACCAAATAGTCAGTATGGTGCGGTATGACAAATGATGAGAACTTTGTGATGAAATCTAACCCCTGAAAACCATTATGAAAAGATTAGCAATTTATCTGATTTTCTTTTCCTCTCCTCTTTTTGCCCAGGACATCATTTTTAAAAATGATAAATCAGAAGTAAAGGCAAAAGTTCTGGAGATACTCGACCGTGAAGTAAAATACAAAAAGTGGGATTTTATGGAAGGGCCTACCTACAGTATGCGGAAGAATGAAATATTCATGATTATCTATGAAAACGGGAGTAGAGAAACCTTCAATGAAAGAGCCGGTCGGACTGTACAGACTCCGCGAACACCGACTCCGGCTAAAAAATCTACGTCTGTAGTAACTGAACCTGACAGATTGCATTCTCTTCCTCAGGCGGTTTCCAGAACTATAGAGTCTCAATCTTTAGTAAGCCCTCCCGACTCCTCCACTATAGCCAATACGGTAGAATCAGAGGAAGAGATACTACCGGTTCCCACTTCCAAATATATCTTCACCCCCCGGGATAGATCACTACCTAAAAGCCGTGCTAATCGTACTGAGGGATACCACCTATTGGGATTAAGAGTGAATTTTGGTACTGGAGGTACCGGAGGCGCTGGAATTTCGTATGGAGTGGACAAGTACAAATGGGGAAGCAATATAGGTCTTCACACTGACTTTAAATTCGGTGGAGGATACTATACAGAGACTACAGATGATTTATTATTAAGTATTAGTATAGGCCCCACTTATGCATTTAATAACCTGTTGAAAATCAACAAAGAAAAAGCTGTTCTTTTTGCCGGGGTATACTTTCGTGGCTCATACATCCATGGTCTTGGGTATTATGAAGTACCTGGCATTAATATTCTCTCAGGCACTATGGGTTTTAGAGCGGGCGGGAGCTTGATTTTCAGAAAAAAGGCAGGTGTTTTCGGGGAGTTTCGTAATGATGGATATGGTACCGCTTTTAAAGTGGGGGTATCTATCCTCCGCCTCAAAAAGAACTAACTATCGATAATAAATTAAAACTAAACTTTATTGTAGTATGAAAATCTTAAGTAATGTATTGTTGCTTTTTACTTTGTTTTTGAGTGGGTGTCCTAAATGGGAAATAGATTTAGATAAAAGCTCGGGACCCGAGGGCTTCATTTGTTTGAATAGGAAATGTAGTCCAGTCCCTGATAATTGGCTGGGTGGGGCAGAGTATAGTTCAAAAAGTGAATGTGAGGCAGATTGCGGTAAAGTCCCTGACGGAGGAGACTGTGGGTCATACAACGGGCCTTTATTTGATATTCAGGCTGACGGTTTTTGCCAGGCAGCCTTTGCCGCAAAATGTAGTAACGATCAGCAGGCTGTTGATCAATATTGCCGCTTATATAGAAGCATGGTAACCTCGGGTGCACCAAGTTGTCCGTATTGTAATTAAAGATAAGCCATAATACTATTGCTTCTTTAAAAAGCATCATGAAAAAAATACGAACCTACACCCTGGGCTGACACCTGTGGTGCTACACCCCGGGGAGAGAGATTTGCAAATTATTCTTTATCTTATTCCGGTACCTCTGCAGAAATTACTACCTCTATGTTTTCGGGCGGTTATGTGGTGAGTTCACAATTGGCTACGGGTATTCGTGAAGAATCATATTGGGAAAATCCCAATAATACTGTAGAAATTCCTAATGGCGTGATAGAAATTAGGTTTATAAGTGAGAATAAAATAAGAGTAAGCATGCCCTATATCTTATCATCTCCCGTGAGTTGGAGGGTCTATGAGGGTGTCTTTGAAAGATAACAGATGAAAAGCAAGGCAAGGCTCTTTTGAAAAGGACTTAGTCTGCTATCAATAATTTAACTATCCGAAAACAAATAAGCACAGTAGCGTTTTCCCAGACTAAGACACTTAATTATAAAGGGAAGCCTGTTTCTGTTGCGTAGTGTCCAGTATTTTAAGATTTCCCGCCGTTGTGCTAATGCCGTTTCTGTCCAGACTACAGGCTTTTTAACCATTCTAAGTCCCTTTTGTCGGCTTCTTCCTGAGAAACCACCCGGCTGTTCCGGATATCTTCGTCACTCATATTCAACATGAGTAGTTGTGCCTCAGAGAGATTAATTACATCCTCCTTAACCCCGCTTTTATCTAATAACTGATACAAGGCTGACAGATAATCCCTGTTAGAGATCGTCAGTAATTTGTCAATAATGTTGTTCCTTATATTGTCAGTAGCCGTCATTACCCAATTGCTTTTAGCAAAGTTAAAATGTTTTTACAAAATATGCAACGAATTTTACCCGTCCCGGCCCCTGCTCTCACAGGCCTCCTGACCTTATAAAGATGAAAGAGGCTGTCTCTCACATTTGATTAAACAAACATAGGAGACAGCCCCAATATCAAAAACCGCCCCTAATCCTTCTTCTCAAAGTCCCCCGCATACAGAAACACCAGCTTGTCGGTAGAAACATACTTCCGAAGCGCTGCATTCACCTGCTCAAGGGTCAGTGCCTGGATTTTGGCTTCCAGCGCATCGTAGTCTTCCAGAGGAACCCCGAGGTAAAGCAGGTTGTTGATCAGGGTTCCCGACAGGAAGCCGTCGCTGCCCAGGGTGGTTTTCCGGCTGGTGCTCCAGCTTTTCTTGTTGGCATCCAGCTCTTCCTGGGTAAAGCCTGAGGCAAGGGCCTTGCTGATCTCATCTTTGATGGCTTCGTCTACCTTTGCCTGGAATTTAGGGTTGTAGAAGGCGTAAACACCCCAGTATCCGGCCTTGTTGTCGTACGGAACATTGATGAAAGACCCTGCACCATAGCTGATCCCTTCATTTTCCCTGAGCCGGGTAGGGATCCGGGCGGTAAGGAAGCCGCCACTTCCCAGGATGGCATCGACCATCACCAGGGCCGGGTAGTCGGGGGAGTTTCTGTCGAGCTCAAGATTCATTTGCGCCAGCACGGTGCCGTTCTCCTTATCAGGCGTATTTACCTTTTCAGCGCTGTATTTGGTGGCAAAATACGTGGGCTGCACTTTGGTGTACTTGTCCTTAGTCGTCCAGCTTCCGAAAGTATTTTTTAGGATGTGATCTACTTTTGATCCTGAAAGGCCGCTGACCACGGTGCCGTACCCGTTATTGGCGCCCAGGCTTTTGTACAGGTCCTTTATCTGGGAAAGGGTCACTTTGTTCAACGCTTCGATCTGCTCATCCGGGGTAGCCGTGTAATAGATATGGCCTTTGGGGTAGGGGGAGGTTCTCCTGCCGATCTGCCCGAAGGCGATTGATTCCGGATCATTCCTGTATGCCTCGATATACGTTCTGTTTTCTTCTATGGTCTTACTGAACTCTGCTTCCGGGAAGGTGGCGTTCGTGAGAATATCTTTGAGAAGATTCATGGTCGGCTCAAACTGATCTTCATAGGAGCTTACGTTGATGACCAGCGCCTGACCTGCGAAACCCACGGAGATCTGCGATTTGAGCTGGTCGAGCTCATCCTGGATCTGCTCTTTGGTTTTGGTGGCGGTTCCGGCCTTTAGAAGTGATGCCAGCACCGATTTTACCTCATTCTTTCCGCTCAATGATTCCAGAGTACCTACAGGAAAACGGAAGCCGGATACCACTTTTTTACCTTTGATCGCCTTGTTCAGGTGCGCGTATTTCATGCCGTTCGGCAATTTTTCCGTCGTCAGATTTTTCCGGATATTCGGAATGGAGGCCTCAAATTCAGCCACCTCTTCTTCTTCGGCTTTACCTTTATAGTTTTGGGTAAGCGCTGTGATCTCTTCGTCTGCGTATTCTTTCGGTTTAGCTCTCTCGGCATCTTTCACAGGAATGAAAACACCCAGGGTACGATTGCCCGGGATCAGGTACTTTTGGGCTACCCGCCGGATGTCATCCAACGTGAGCTGTTCTACGGCATCGCGGTACAGAAAACCCAAACGGTAATCTCCAGCACCGATGATCTCGGTGAGGTTGATGGTCATGCTGATGGTGTTGTTTTTGATATTTTCCAACTGCTTCAGGAGTTTGGCTTTTGCGCGGCTGAGATCCTGTTCGGTGAAGTCGGTTTTGGAGACATTGTCGAGCTCGGTCACGAAGGTTTTCCGGGCTTCGTCCAGGCTTTTGTCCTTGGCCACTGTTACGCTCAGATAAAGGAAGCCCGGATCGCGGACATTGGGCTGCCAGCCCCACAGGTTGGTGGCTTTTTGCGAATCGATCAGGGCCTTGTACAGGTAGCCGGAAGGGTCAGCGGTCAGGATCTCGTTCAGGGCGTCGATGGCCGCAAAATCTTTGTCGGCATAGGCCGCCGTATGGTAAGCCGCTGCCACGATCTGCACATCACCGGCTCTTTTCAGTTCCACAAAGCGTTCTCCGTCCTGGGCGGGTTCCACGGTATACGTTTTCTCCAGCACACGCGTGGGCCTCGGGATCACGGAGAAATATTGTGCGATGTATTCCAGGGCCTTTTTCTCATCAAATTTCCCGCCGATGACCAGTGTGGCATTGTCCGGCTGGTAATATTTTTCATAGAAAACCCGGAGCCGGTCGGCCTTGACACGCTCAATATCCTCTTTGGAGCCGATGGTGCTGTTTCCGTAGTTGTGCCATAAATAAGCAGCGGAAATGATGCGCTCATTCAGGACGCCGTCGGGATTGTTCTCGCCGATCTCAAACTCGTTTCTCACCACTGAAAACTCCTTGTCGAGGTCCGACTGCAGGATAGTGGCGTTGATCATCCTGTCGGCCTCCATTTCGATGCTCCATTTCAGGTTCTCATCCGTAGAGGGGAAGATCTCGTAGTAGTTGGTCCGGTCAAACCAGGTGGTGCCGTTGGCCTGGCCGCCTTTTTCAGACAGCATTTTCTTGATGTCACCGAGGTTTTTGGTGCTTTTGAAAAGCATGTGCTCCAGCAGGTGGGCCATACCTTTCTCTCCGTAACCTTCGTGCCTTGAGCCTACTTTGTAAACGATGTTGACCACCACATTGCTCTGCGAGGCATCCGGGATCAGCAATATCTGCAGGCCGTTATCCAGCTTATACTCTTTAATACCTTCTACCGAAGTTACAAATACCGGGGTCTCTTGTGTCCAGGCTGTAATAAAGCTGGTTACAAACAGCCAGGTGAATAGCATTTTTTTCATATTTTTTAAAAACATTGTTTGATGATCAAAAATAATGTTTTTCCGGCTGTTTGTGATTTTTTTTTTGAATTTCCGATCGGAATCGGATGGGAAAGGAGGCTATTCCCGCGAGTGATAATACCCACCCGGCGTTTGGCACGTCATTATATAAAAGAGGAGATCCGGTATAAAAGGAGAGCTCCGGTTATTTCCGCGAATGATAATACTCGCTCGGTGTCTCGCCTGTTATTTTTTTGAAAGAACGGTTGAAGGCAGTTTTTGAGTTGAAGCCCACTTCAAAGGCTATGCCCAGCAGGGTGTAGTTGTGGTACTTCGGATTATTGATGTTTTCTTTGAATTCCTCGATGCGGTAAGAGTTAATAAAGTCGAAAAAATTTTTGTCATAGCCTTCGCGGATAACTTTGGAAAGGGTGTGTGACGGGGTCTTTACCAGTGTGGCGAGGTCATTCAGCGCCAGGTTAGGGTTCAGGAAAGGCTTCTGCGTTTTCATGATCTCTTCGATCCGGGTCCGGAAGGCTTCCAGTTCTCCTTCAGCAATGGAGCTACGGGCTTTGGTGGTTTCGGGTTCCGGTGGAGCCATTTCTCCTTCGGCAGCCTCTTCATGGCTGATCTTAAAGATCTCCGGCTGATGGATGGCGTAATAGCCCAGAACAAATCCGATGAGTGAGAAGGCTATCCAGATAAGGTTAATGCTGTTTTCCTGGAGCTCAATGATTTGTCCGCCTGTCCAGGTATTTATCAGAAACAGAACGGAGGTAAAGAGGCCGAGAATAATACAAACCATGAAGATGACCAGAACCGCCGAAAGGTAGTTGATGTTCTGGTGATAGGCGGTTTCGTTAATGTAGCTCTCCGAGTAGTTCCGTATCGCTCTTTTGGATTTGTAATAGTAGTACAGGTTGCTGAATAAGGCGATGGTAAATGTAATTACAAAAACCCATTTCAGGTCGGTCTCATTATTGACGATCTTATGTTGGAAGCGTTTCCCGTCCATAAAAAAGTAAGGAATATAGATCAGGAACTGTAAAGAAGGAAGGATAAAATGAGGCCAGGACTGGCTGGACGTGAACCCTTTCTTAAACAGTAGCCTGTTAAGGTAAAAATAGAATACCGGTGCAAAGGTGAATAAGGCAAAATTAGGTACAAGGATCAGCTTGGGAAGCCAGTTGGCCACATCGCGGTAATACCCGATGACCTTAAAAAACAGAAAGAATGAAGCCAGTCCCAGTAAAATGACCAGCAGGCGGTTTGCCTCCCGGTTGAAGTCCTGCATGGTAGGGATCACGATCATCAGCAGGAAGCCCTGGAAGGCGGCAAAAAGAAGAATGAGGTCGATCAGGGAGAAAAAATTAAAAGTGGAGGAAAGGTCTTCCCAGTTTTCAATTTCCACTTCAATTTCCTGATTAGGCTCAAAGTTGGCTCCGAAAACGATACGGTTGGGCCGTGCTTTGCCGCTTTTCCAACTTTCAGCAGAATTCCAGTCGCCGCGATGAAACTTATATTCCAGGCTTTCAAATTTGGAAAAAATATTGATCTTGTAGCTGCCGTCGTATTGCTTCTTCAGGCGGAACAATTCGTCTTTGATCTCCCAGTTGTTAAAGTTTCCCGATACGTAAATGGCGGCGTCAGGCGGTGTATTTTCAGGCACTTTGGTGATGTGGATCTGAAATTCGGGACGCTGTTCCCAACCCGAAATGGTCAGATATTTTGTGCCGTCGATCGTAGGGGTTTCGGTAAACAGACGATTAGGCAGCAGGGATCCGTCAGGTCTTGCTTCCACAATATTCCAGTTTCCCTGGGTGAACTTATACTCAAATTCGGTAACGTCCTCGCTGATGTCGATGGTATACGTATTCTTATTGATCTTCCGGAGCTTCCATTGCGGATCTTTCGGGTCCCAGTTGTTCAGGGAAGAGGCCATGTAGATGGGCTGATCGGGCAATAGCAGAGCATCCGCTTTGACTTCGAGTCTGATCTGGCCAAAGAGGACGTTCAGGGTCGTAAAAGTCCCTGTCAGAAAAACGAGCAGAAAACGGAACAAAGTGCTAAGGTTGATGATATTCAAATATACAACTCCAAGTGAAAAACTAAAAGTTAAAAGTGAAAAGTTTCGGAACAATTTTAATAGTGAACAACTAACAGTTAACAACTAACAGTTAACAACTAAAAGTTAAGGAATATTCTTGAGTAATTAAATACTTATTATTCCAAAACTGTTCACTGTTAGTTGTTCACTATTCACTTAAAACAGAATCTTCCTTAACCGCAGCGGCGGACCGCTTTTAACTTTCCAGAGGTTCCAGCTCTGCCGTAAAATGGCGTAAAAGCGGTGCTTCATAGCTGATCCTGTACCCGGAATACCGCTCTCTTTGAGCAAAGACCTCAATGATCACCTCACAGACGTAGTCGATATGGCTTTGGGTGTACACCCGCCGGGGGATGGCCAGCCTTACCAGCTCCATCGGCGGGGCGACGTGCTTCCCTCCGGCATCGTACTTCCCGAACATCAGCGAACCGATCTCCACTCCGCGGATACCGCCCTCCAGGTACAGGGCATTGGCCAGGGCTACGCCGGGGAGTTCCCCCGCAGGGATCTGCGGCAGGAAAGCGCGGGCATCGAGGTAGACGGCGTGTCCGCCGGTAGGCAGGATGATAGGTACACCGGCGGCCGTTAGTTTTTCGCCCATATATTCAATGCTCCGGATGCGGTACCGGAGGTATTCTTCGTCGAGCACCTCTTCCAGCCCCTGCGCCATGGCCTCCAGGTCGCGACCGGCCAGTCCGCCGTATGTAGGAAAACCTTCAGTAATGATCAGGAGGTTTTTGGCTTCCCGTGCCAGGGCGTCGTCATGAAAAGCCAGGAAGCCGCCGATATTCACGAGAGCATCTTTTTTGGCGCTCATAGTGCAGCCGTCGGCCAGGGAGAACATCTCCCGGGCGATGTCCACGACCGACCGGTTTTCGTAGCCCTTTTCCCGCTTTTTGATGAACCAGGCGTTTTCTGCAAAACGACAGGCGTCTATAAAAAAGAGAATACCGTATTTCCGGCAGATGGCTGCCGTTTCCCGGAGGTTCTGAAGGGAAACCGGCTGTCCGCCGCCGGAGTTATTGGTAATGGTCATGACACACATGGGAATGTGCTCCGCTCCTTTTTCCAGGATAAAAGATTCCAGTGCCACGGTATCCATATTTCCTTTGAAGTCGGCGATCAGCTGAGGCCGCTTTCCCTCTTCCGTCAGGAGATCTACTGCTTCTGCACCCGAGTATTCAATATTCCCGCGGGTGGTATCAAAGAAGGTGTTGCTGACAAAGTATTTGCCCTCGCCCCCCAGAAGGGTGAACAGGATCTTTTCGGCAGCTCTTCCCTGGTGGGTAGGAATAATGTGCTGAAAGCCGGTGATGCCCGTGGCCACTTCCTGAAAGCGGTAAAAACTTTGCGAGCCTGCGTAAGATTCATCACCGATCATCATGCCGGCCCATTGCCGTGCACTCATGGCAGAAGTGCCGCTGTCGGTCAGCAGGTCGATGAGCACATGCTCGGCCCTCACGAGGAAAAGATTGTTTTTTGCGTCTTTCAGTATCTGCTCACGTTCCTGACGCGTGGTAAAGGTGAGCGGTTCTACCGATTTGATCCGGAAGGGTTCAATTATGGTTGCCATTGAAATGAGTTTTAATTTAAAACAATAAAATGCAGGGAGTATCTAAAAAGTGTCAGATACCGAAGATGTTTAAAAGTGACGGTTAGCCGCTGTGACAAAATGCAAGGCGTTGAGGATGAGACCGAAGGAGCATACTTGTAGTATGTGACTGAGGCCGAATTCCGAAAACAACGCAGCAGTTTGCGTGCTTTTTAACATCTTCTACCGCCGCGGTCTTTTATCCGGACAAACAATAACCACATTTCGAAGCTCATCATCGTATATTCAGTTCTGTTCCCAATACCACCGTCTCAAATCCTTTTCCTTTACGTTTGTTCTCTATTTCGTCCAGCAGGATCTCCGCTGCTTTCTGACCGATGGTCATGGCCGGCTGTACGATCGTACTCAGGGGCGGCTCAAGCAGGTGGGCTACTCCCAGGTTGGTAAAGCCGATGAGGGTAATGTCTTCCGGGTTACCTTCCACGAGCTTTTTATAGGCCTGGAAGCAACCCAGAGACAGGCGGTCACTTCCTATAAAGACGGCGTCAGGTTTTTCATTTTTCAGGAGGTTGCGGATGGCTTCTTCGGCTTCTTCCGGCCGGAAACTGCAATATTTGATCAGATCCTCCCTTACCGGCAGGCCGTGTTTTTCAAGGGCACTTTTGTATCCGGCCATTCTTTCCTGGGTGATCGACAGGGTAGGGGGGCTGGTAATATGGGCGATGGTCCTTTTTCCTTTCCCGATAAGGTGCTCCGTGGCTTTGAATGCTCCCTCGAAATTATCCACTACCACTTTATGCGCTTCGCTGGTTTCCGGTACCCTGTCAAAGTAAACGATCGGGAAGTTGCTCTGACGGTAATCGTCCAGGTGGCTGATGTCTTTATGGGAGCCGGTGAGGGAGATCAGCAGCCCGTCTACTTTACGCGCAAAAAGATGCTGTATATTGGCGATCTCCCTTTCCTGTGATTCATGGCTCTGGAAGATCACCACATGGTAGCCTCTTTCATAAGCAATCTCTTCTATGCCATTGATGGCCTGGGAAAAAAAGGTATTGGCGATTTCCGGAACAATCACACCAATCGACCTGCTTTTGTTCTCCTTCAGGCTGAGAGCAATGGGGTTGGGACGGTAGTTCATCTTTTCAGCATATTCCACTACCATCTTTTTGGTTTCCGCATTGATATCGTAACTGTCCCGTAAAGCCCGGGAGACGGTTGATATCGAAATGTTCAAAGCCTTAGCAATATCCTTGATCGTTATTGACCCCACACTATTCTGATTTTTATACAATTTTCAATCGGATGCCCTTTTATTTTTTGGCACGTAGTAAATATCGGTTTTATGGAGCAAATAACCAATATAAGTCGGTTATTTCTTTTCAGGGCAGGAGTAATCCGGGGTGTCCGGTAACGTTTGCATAAAATTTTAAAGAAGATAGTTTGTTTCATGCATTTATTGTCCATATTCTTACGGTTTATTAAAGCTTGAACATATAATTTCTTGGAAAAATAATATCTTTAAATAGTACAAAATGAACCTATTTGATCTCACAGGAAAAACAGCGTTGGTTACGGGGTGTAACCGGGGAATCGGTAAGGCCATGGCGGAAGGACTGGCGGAAGCGGGCGCTGATATTATCGGGGTTTCGGGAAATATGCCATCAGGAGGTTCGGATGTACAGAAAGAAGTAGAAAGACTGGGTCGGAAATTTTGGGCCTACCAGGCAGATTTTAACGACCGGGATGCGCTTTACCGGTTTCTGAACCGGGTGAAGGCAGAGCATCCGGCCATCGATATCCTGATCAATAACGCAGGAACCATTTTGCGGGCTCCCGCAGCGGAGCATTCCGATGAATATTGGGATAAAGTGATCAATATTAACCTGAATGCGCAGTTTTTGATCACCCGGGAGATTGGCAGGGAAATGGTTAACCGGGGAAGCGGAAAGATCATTTTTACGGCCTCGCTGCTGACCTTCCAGGGGGGGATCAATGTGCCGGGGTATGCCGCCAGTAAAGGCGCTGTGGGCTCACTGGTCAAGGCTTTTGCCAATGAGTGGGCCTCCAAAGGAGTGAATGTGAACGGCATAGCCCCGGGGTACATTGCTACCGATAATACGGAGGCGCTCCGGAATGATCCGGACAGAAGCCGGTCTATTCTCGACAGAATTCCCGCGGGCAGATGGGGGCTGACGGATGATTTTAAGGGTCCTGCGGTATTTTTAAGTTCGAAAGCTTCCGATTACGTACAAGGGACCATCATGACCGTAGACGGCGGATGGATGGGAAGATAATTAAATCAAAATTTGATATGCAAATACGATATGAAAGTAGTCCACGCGAAGTGGAAAGAATGAATACCCGCGAATTAAGAGAGAATTTCCTGGTAGAGACCATTTTCAGCGACGATGCCATTGAGCTCGTTTACACGCACTACGACCGGCTGATCGTGGGCGGGGCCAAACCGGTCAGTAAGGCGCTGACGCTGCCTGCCTATGATCCGCTCAAGAGCGACTTTTTTCTCGAAAGAAGAGAGCTGGGGATTATTAATGTAGGCGGAAAAGGGAAAGTGACGACTGACGGCGCCTCATGGGAACTGGAGAAACTGAGCTGTCTCTACGTGGGTAAGGGGACGGAAACCGTGCGGTTTGAATCGGCCGATGCAGCAGATCCGGCCCTGTTTTACCTGCTCTCTGCTCCGGCCCATAAGGAATATCCTACTACCCTGTACACCAAGGAACAGGCCTTTCCTATGACGATCGGGGCCCCGGAGACATCCAACCACCGTACGGTCTATAAGTATATTCATGCTGACGGCATAGACAGTTGCCAGCTGGTGATGGGCCTGACCATCCTGCATAACGGCAGTATCTGGAATACCATGCCGCCTCATGTGCATGACCGCCGGGCGGAGATCTATTTGTATTTTGATGTAAACGAAAACCACGGGGTAATGCACTTCATGGGGAAACCGGATGAAACCCGCCACATGTGGCTAAGGAATCACCAGGCCATAATTTCCCCGCCATGGTCGATCCACTCGGGTGCCGGTTCAGCCAGCTATTCCTTTATCTGGGGAATGGGCGGAGAGAATAAGGACTACACCGATATGGATTTTGTGGATTTAAAAGATCTGAGATAGTACGCTTTCCCGGAGTTTTTCCGGGAGTAAGGGTGATACAGAGACGCCTCTGTATCCCCTCTTTTCTAACCTTCCTGATACCTTAAATAAATGAACAGATTCTTCATCCTGCTATTGCTGGTAGTGCTGGCCGGCTTCAAAACCGATACGGTAAAACAGCGGATCTTCCTGATTGGTGATTCCACCATGGCCAATAAAAGGCCTGTAGATGTCCCGGAAACAGGATGGGGACAGGTGTTTCACCGGCTTTTTACTGAGGCCGTGGAAATTCAGAACCATGCTGTAAACGGGCGAAGCACCAAAAGCTTCCGGACCCTGGGTCACTGGAAAGCCGTACATGATCAGCTGCGTAAAGGGGATTATGTCTTTATCCAGTTCGGGCATAATGACCAGAAAGCTGACGATACCCTCCGTTATGCGGCTGCTCAAACCGACTACAGGGCCAACCTGGAAAGATACATCCGGGAAGCAGAAGCCAAAGGAGCAGTGCCGGTGATTCTTACACCGGTGATGCGGAGAAAATTTGACCAGGACGGGAAGCTGGTGGACCAGCACGGCGAATATCCGGCCGTGGCCCGGGAAGTGGCTCAGAAACATCGCCTCACGTTGATAGACATGCACACGGCCAGTTGGAAAATTCTGGAAGAGCAGGGGGAGAAAAGCTCAAAAAAGATCTTTATGCATTACCCGGGAGGGGTATTTCCCAAATTTCCGGACGGGATAAGCGATAATACTCATTTTTCACCCTATGGAGCAGCCCTAATGGCTAATACCGTGGCGGATGAACTCATGAAGCAGGTCCACCCGCTGCGTAATTTCCTGAAAAAATCCGTTTATCCGGAGACCAGGGAGTACCAGTTGCCGGTCACTTATGAACCGTATTTCCGCAAGGATACATTCAATATTGCCCGCTACGGGGCCAAAGCAGATGGCATAACGCTGAATACAGGGGCTATTACCCAGGCCATAGAACAGGCAAATGCCGCCGGTGGCGGTACGGTGCTGATTCCTGCAGGTGTATGGCTTACGGGCCCCCTGAAGTTAAAAAGTAACGTAAATCTCCACCTGCAGCGGGGGGCATTATTGCAGTTCAGCAATAACCGTGATCATTACCCCGTGGTAGAAACTACCTGGGAGGGTCAGAAAGCGTTTCGCTGTCACGCACCGGTTTGGGCAGTTGGTCTCGAAAATATAGCCATCACCGGCGAGGGAATCATGGACGGTTCGGGGGAAGTCTGGAAACAGGTGAAGAAAAACAAACTTACCTCTACCCAGTGGCGTAAGCTGGTGGAGAGCGGAGGTGTATTGGGAAAGAACAGTGAGGCCTGGTACCCTACCGAGCAGTCACGCTACGGAAATGAAGAGGCCAAAGAATGGGCCAACTTGTGGGCCCCAGGTAAAACGAAAGAGGATTATGTAGCTATACGCGACTTTCTACGCCCGAATATGATCAGCATAACGGAATGCGAAAATGTGTTGATAGAAGGCGTGACTTTCCAGAATTCGCCTGCATGGACACTCCATCCATTGCTTACTAATCATATTACAATCCGGGGAGTAAACGTCAGAAATCCCTGGTTCGGGCAGAACAATGACGCTCTTGACCTGGAGTCGTGCCGGTATGGAGTGGTAGACGGCTGTACTTTCGATACGGGCGATGACGCTATCACTATCAAATCGGGCAGGGATGAACAGGGAAGGAAGCGCGGCGTGCCTACCGAAAACATCATTGTGAAGAATACCACGGTATTTCACGCACACGGCGGTTTTGTGATTGGTTCAGAGATGTCAGGCGGAGTGAAAAACCTGTACGTAAATAACTGTAGTTTCCTGGGTACGGATATAGGCTTGCGTTTCAAAACCAAGCGTGACAGGGGCGGCGTGGTAGAGAAAATCTACATTTCCGATATTGCCATGAACAGTATCCCCGGCGAAGCCATTCTCTTCGATATGTACTATGAGGCAAAAGACCCTGTGCCGCTGGACGGCGATAAAAACGACCTGCCGGAAATAAAAGCGGAGCCCGTAAATGCAGGGACTCCCCAATTCAGGGATTTTCACATCCGTAATGTAGTTTGTCACGGAGCCGCCACGGCCATTATGCTTCGGGGACTGCCCGAAATGAACATTAAGAATATCATCATAGAGAACAGTAACTTTACTTCTGATAAAGGGCTGGTATGTATTGAAGCAGAGAATATAACCCTCAGGAATATCGGCCTTTTTGCCCGTTCACCTAAAGTGATGCAGGTACAGAACGGTAAGAACATTCTCCTGGATAACATTCGGTGGTCAGGTGAAAAAGAAACCCTGCTGGAGCTGAACGGAGAAAGAAGCCGCAAGGTGAAACTTACGGGCACAGACGTTTCCCGGGCCCGCAATAAGGTGATCTTTACCAATAATGCTAAAAAAGGGGAATTCCTGGAAAAATAGCCGGCCGGCAGGAACAGGATTTCAGGCCTGTTCCTGCCACCGACTTACATTCTGATATAATATTCGGTATGGGAAATAAACCTGAACCTGTAGCCGGTATCCTTCCCCCCTGAACGGGCCTCTTCTTCGAGCACCAGCCGGTTACCGGGGAGATCCGTGGGGAAAATTACGGGCAACTTTGCTTCCGTATCCAGGCGGTTGAAATAATAAACGGGCAGCATGTTTTTTCTGACTTCACCAATATAATACCGGGCTTGATCAGTGGTTTTTTCAAACCTGACTTCATAGGCCTTTCCTTTCAGTTCCGGAAAACCATAGGATTTATCGCTGTAGGTCCGGGAAGTGCCGGTGCTCCTGTAATGAGCCGGAAGCTGCGCCGGCGTGTGGAATTGCAGGAGGTGGGATATGGTTTTATCCTGCCCGTCTTCATCCCTGTACCGCTGGATATATTCCCCGCTGGGTTTGGCCAAAATCCATTCGGTCATCTCATCTGTTGATCCGTAAGCTTCGGGAGTAAACAGCCAGTAATTCTTTTTAGGGTGGTGGTAAATGGCCATTTCTTCGGTATTCCCGTCAGGATCCCGGTACTCCCAGACCCATACTTCGGTGAAATTCAGGGATTCTGCTTTTTTAGGGCGACTTTGCGAGCTTTCTTCTACCCGTTTAACGATACCATAGTTGGTCTGATAAGTGCCCTCCCGGTGCTGCCCGCAGGCAGCCATCCGGCCGATCACAGTCAGTAACAGTAACAGGATCAGTCGCATTTTTTCAGAATTTCTGTGGCGATAGCCCGTGCTGTTTCCCTGTTTTTTGCTTCATCGTTACCGACCTCTACATAAAGTTCGAATTGAACGCCGTTTTGTAATATGGTCATCCGGTTGGTGGCCACATTCCACCGGGCGGCATCGCCCAGGTCTTTTTCTACCCGGTAACCCTCCGATACTTCCTTAAAGACATCCATCAGGGCTCCACCCGCTTTTTTAACGGTTTCTTTGTCTATATTCGCTTCTTTAGCCTTTTTCAGGGCTTCATCGGCCTGCCTGTCTCCGCTTTTCCCTTCAGATACTTCTTCAAACGCGTCTTTGGCGATTTGCTCCTCTTCTTCTGTCATGACCCGGTAGCTGTCTTTGAACTGGGTGAGTGACATGGGTTTAATACTGCCCAGGGAAACCTGGTCTTTCACAGGGTACAGGCCTTTCAGTCCGCGAACTTCTCCCATGCGGCTGTTTTTAAATTTATAGTTCACCTCATGATAGGCCGGTCCCATGATCCGGACGTAAGAACTGTCCATTTTTTCCTCCGAAAACCCGGTGGCACGAATCACCATATCGGCGGTGAGCAGCTGATCCAGTTTTGTCTGATAGCCCATCAGGCATTTGTTCCCGCCTGAGGCATTGGGATCTGCACTTCGGCGACTTTCGGCATCTTTGATAGCGCCTTCCACATCAATTCCGCCGATAGTTCCTGTATTCTCTCCGTCTTTCTTTCCGGAGCAGGCCCACAGGAGGGCCACAGTTAAGATCATCAGGTATTTTTTCATTGTTGTATAATTTGAGCTATGAGCCCTGAGCTATGAGTCACGTGGCTCACAGCTCAAGGCTCACAGCTATTGAATCGAGCTAAACCATTGATTGTATTTTTCTCCCAGGAACATGACCGGTTTTTCTTTCCCGTTCAGGGCATTCATCAGCCCGGTGATCCATAGGATGAACAGGAAGATGATACCGGCCAGGAATACAATTTGCCCCAGCAGGGGGATGATATTGACGAAGGAGAACGCAAACCCGGTGAGAAAGATGCCCAGGCCCTGTCTCAGGTGAAAGGCGGCAAAGGGGTTTTTCTTTTCATTGTTCATCACAAAGGCGGCTATCCACCCGATGATGGTGATATAGGCCAGGATAGCGGCAGTTTTGCCCTCATTGATCTGATTTTCCATAGATAAGTAAGTTAATCTTAATTCTGCTTTTTTTTCGGTGTTTGTCCCGACTTTACCGGCAGGAGCTCATCTCCCTGCTTTTTGGGTTTGACGGGTAAGAGATCATCGTCTGCGTCGTTCAGACGGTCAATTTTGGTTTTTGGTTTCTGGCCGCTTTTTACGGGTAACAGGTCATCTTTGGATTTTACTTCCATCAGGTCATTTTCCTTTGCCCGTGACTTTACCGGCAGGAGGTCATCTCCCTGCTTTTTGGGTTTGACGGGTAAGAGATCATCGTCTGCGTCATTGAGGCGCTCAATCCGATGGTCCGGCTTGTCTTTTTTACCGCGTTTTACCGGGAGAAGATCGTCATCTTCCGGAATATCCCCATCGTGTTCAAGTCCTTTTGCCAGGGTGAACGTGACCGGGATAACGCCCGTACATTGCCCTTTTGTGGGAATCTTCATGGTCATGGTGTATACGGTCTCTATCTTTTTCCGGCTGATCACATGAATGGTATAATGCAGTTTAAATCCTGCCAGCTCGTTACTGCCAAAATCAATCACGCCGGCATACCGGCCATAGCCTGTCTGATGCCACTTCATTTGGGTGGAAGGAAAAAGCTGAGCCGGAGAAAACGGCTGGCGGAAGGTAATATTTCCTGAACCCTCCAGGCCCCGCCGTATAAATTTGCTCATATAGCTTCCCACATTTCCTATTCCATAGCACTCATTTCCTGTGGGGTTACCGTATTCCGCCTTCCAGGTGCCGTCAGCCGGCTGAATGAAAGGATCGAAGAGATAGATCTGTGTGTACCCGTCGCCGCCCCACTGCCGGTCGATTTGTGAACGGGTTTTATGATCTTCCACATACGTGAATTCGGTACCGTCTTTTTTCTGACCGAAGACCAGTACGGATCCGGGTTTCAGGTTTTCATATTCTCCGCCGAAAGACTGAGCCATGTCCGTTTCCACATCCGAAAGGGAAAATGTGCAGCCTTTTCCTTCGGAGCAGGAAGCTACCAGTACCTTATCGGCGCGGGCGGAAAAGTAGAGGAGAAATAGTAAGGGAAAGAATATTGTTTTCATGGGGTTGAAATTAGTAGTGAGTAGTGAGTTCCGGGTGATGCGTAGTTCCGCAGGGAATTTACTTCCTTGGTTCCGGACTTCAGCCCGGGGTGGTCTAAAATCATACGTACCATTTCCACTGCTTTTGTACGGTTGGCGCTTTCGTTTTCGCCCACATTGACTGTTACCGTAAACGCCACGCCGTCGGCAAAGACATGCAATGCCTGCACGGGCGTTTCCCACCAGGCCGCTTCGCCCACACCGCTAAGGCCTTCCAGCTTCCTGCTTTGCGCATAGCCTGCGAGGTATTTTGCCTCTGCAGTAATCGCATCGGCATTCAGGGTGCTGTCTTTTCCCAGCTGATCCACCCTTTTCTGAAGACCGGCGTTGCTACCGTAGCGGCTTCTGAACTCGTCAGCCGTCATGGCTTCCACAAAGGCAATGCCCAGCGAATGATATTCATCAATGGCATGCCCTCCGGGCAGCGATACGATGTTACCCGTAGGCCAGTGGTATTGCACGGAGTGCTGCCCGGGAGTAGGGGAATAGTCTTCGTAATGAATCCCGATTTTGCCGGCTTCAACCCCGGCCAGCAGGGCCACGTCTTCCGGCAATACTATCTTATGCAGGGCAGTAGCCCTGGCGGCCAGCTCCCCGCCATTAAAATCAGAAGGTACTTCAGCTGCAGGCCTTGTGCAGGCACCCAGGAAGATCAGTATCCATAATTTTCTCATCCGTTTATCCATTATTCAGCATTCACAATTCACAATTCAGCATGCAGCATTCACAATTCATCATTCACAATTCACAATTTCACAATTCAGCATTCACAATTCACCATTTACAATTCACCATTTACAATTCACCATTCACCATTCACAATTTCACAAACTCCACCCGGCGGTTCTCTGCCTTTTCGGCGGGAGAGGCATTTTTATTCAAAGGCACACTTTCTCCCTTTCCGTCGGCGGACAGTCGGTTAGAATCAATTCCAAATTCATTGACCAATGCTCTTTTTACCGAAGCCGCTCTTTTTTGTGATAAGATTAAATTAGCATTATCATTTCCGTCGCTGTCGGTGTGTCCTACTATAAGGATCTGCCCCTCAATTTCCTGAATGCTTTCTGCTATTTGTTTTAAAACAGCATAAGAGTTGGGCCGGATAACATCCGAGTTTACATCAAAATAAATGTTATGGGTAACAAACTTTTTTTCGGTTACTATCTCCTTTTTGGGATTTGCCGTTCCGGTCGCTAATCTGAAATTGGTGAGATACATCCGGTTTTCTGCCACAAAATAATTCTGAAGATGAAATGCCAGAAGATGCTCTCTGTTTGTTACAAAAAAGTCGGTGTTTTCCATGACTTTTTCTTTGTTTACCCAAAGCGACATTTTATTGTTTTCTGCCACCAGGCTGATTCGGGCATAATGATTCCCTGATTCGGGTTGCCAGCTAAAAAACCTGAATTCGTTTTGCGGATTAACTTCGTCATTATTGATTTTCTTTTTGTAACTCCCCAGGCCTGTTTTGGGCATCTGGGTTACCGGACTCAGGTCGATCATACTGCAATTGTCCAGCCAGGGGTCATTCAAAGCACTCGCCTGAGATTTATCTAAAAAGCGGATATCCAAACTTCCTGCATTTTCATCCGGTGTATAAACATCAAATTCCAGAGTGAAATTTTTGGGTAATATTTTTAACCCTAAGGGATAAAAGCTGCCGGACTTTACTTCTAACCAGTTTTTGCCGTCATGGTTTAAAATATTAAGCTGATGGGTATCATAGGCCCCCCAGCGGTTTTTTGACCTGTCGGCGAAGTCCTCAAAAAACAGGATATCTTCTCCGGGTACAAAATCAAACTCTTTATAAGCCGAATAATCCGTATTGCCCTGTTTGTCGGTGGTAGTAACCGTCGGGTCGTACTGCGGAGTGCCGGTTTGAGGAGCTGTTTGAGCTTCTTCTTTTTTGTTTTTCTTATCTTTCTTTTTGAAGATATTTCCGATGCCCTCTTCTACTTTGTCCATACCCTTATCCAGGGTACGGTCAATGCCCCGGTTGGTCCGGTCCTCTGCTTTTCTTTTGGCCGTTTCTTTGGGATTGATAATCTGCCCCGCTACCCGGAAGGTGATCAACAATAACGCGATCAGGATTTTTGTTCTCATGTTTTTTGCCTTTTTTTGTGGTTAGTGTCAGAATACGGGAGAAGTAAACAGGGATGTTTACTTTTTTTATAGTGCAGTACTAAAGAATGGACGAACAAATAGCCGCATTAAAGAACGGAGACCGCCGCGAGATAGAGAAACTCTATAACCGGTATAGAAACGGGTTTATCCTTTTTCTGAGCAGGTACGGCCTGCCGCAGGAAGAGCTCACCGATATTTACCAGGATTCGGTGGTGGCGCTGATCGAAAATGCCCGGAAAGGCCTGATGGACCACCTGGAGGTGGAATTGAAGACCTATTTGTTTGCCATCGGGAAGTTTATGGTCTTTAAGCGTCTGAAAAAGGAAAAAGAGATCAATGCAGAAGATCTGATTTTTGAATGGTACGATACCGCCGGCGAAGATAAGGATGAACCCCGGCTTGGAGCAGCGTTGAAGCGACTGGGAGGCCGCTGCTATGAATTACTCCACCTGTTCTATTACCAGGAGAAAAAGCTGGATGAAATCCAGCTGATTATGGGTTATGATAAGAAGGATGTGCTGAAAAGCCAGAAATCAAGGTGTTTGAAACAACTAAAGGAAATGTTGGAAAATGGATAAATCGTGGATCGACCGGTATTTTGAGGGAGACCTGGCCCCGGAAGAGGAACGGGCCTTTCTGGAAAGAGTAGCTCAGGATCCTGAACTCCGGGCGGAATGGGGATTTCAAAAGGCCGTAAAAGGATCCATTCACCGGAAAGAACGGGAAGAGCTGAAGAGTTTTTTACGGGAAGTGGAAGGAGGCCGAAGCCGCGGAAGGATACGGCTGTGGGCAGGCGCTGCCGCATCTCTTCTCCTGCTGACCGGCATGTGGTTTTATTTCCTGAGGGATAACGGTCCTTCCCTGGCGCAGGCCTACTTTCACCCTTTGCCCAATCTGGTGAGTCCGGTAGTAAGGAGTGCAGATCCCGCCGGTGAATCGGATGCCGCATTCCGTGCCTATGAAGACGGGCGTTATGCTCAGGCGGCAGAGGAGTTTAAAAAAGGAGGGGAAAAACCGCATGCAGCCCTTTACAGGGCCATCAGCTACCTCGCTATTGACAGTACCGGGACTGCGTTGCATATCCTGGAGGGCTTTTCTGCCAGCGACGGGGACCTTCCCTTGGAAACTTACCGGAAATGGTACCTGGGAATAGCCCTTATGAAGACGGGGGAGAAGGAGAAGGCCCGGGCCCTTTTCACGGAACTGGCAGCCTATACAAACCCCGTTCAGGAAAAGGCAACGGAGATACTGAAAAAGCTTAGGTGATCCGGCGGGAAGCATTCCGCCTCCTCAGGTAGAAGGCCAGAACCGCTGCAATTATGCCCCCCGGAATCAAAAAATGGTGCAAGTTAAAACGGCTCATGCGAAGCGGAGCGGTGTCGCCTGTGAGTATAAAGCCGGCCCAGTAGTAGGGATGGGTCTTCATGGGGTATTTTTCCACAAAACTACGTTTGGCCAGCATCAGGGCTTCATCTTTGGGCCTGCCTTTCGACAGGTATTCATAGAATAAGGTCATCAGCTCGGCGCTTTCCTTATCCGGTACCTGCCACAGGCTGGCCACCGAAGAGCGAACCCCCGCATAGGTAAGGGCACGGGCCAGGCTCATCATCCCCTCTCCGTTCAGGTATTTTCCCAATCCGGTATTACAGGCGCTCAACACTACCATTTCCGAAGGGAAATTTAAAGCGTAAAGTTCGTGAAAGTATAGCTTTTCGCTGTTGGCGAAAAGCAGGCTGGATTGTTCATAGTCTTCCTCATCCATCTCCGAATGCATGGCGAGGTGATGCACTTTAAACTGCCCCAAAGATTTTAAAAAGGCCTTTTTATTAGCCTCTGTTCCTTCAAACAGGGTGGTCTCGCCGATCTGTTCCCGTATATTTTTCAGTTCACTGACGGAGTAGAGAAGCTCAGCCACCCGGTTTTCCGGTGGGGAATCGCTTTCACGATAGACCGGTACAAAGCCAGCCAGGTTTCCGGAGACCCGGGGAGAAAGCGACTGATTAATTAGCAGATTTCTGAAACTGAAGGCGTAAGATACGGGTTTGGAGCTCCGAAGCAGAATTTCGAAAGGCAGGTAACTGAGAAAGCCTTCGGAAATAAAAATAACTGACTTGCAGGCCGTAATTTCCAGGGGGGCGATCAAAGCATTTTGTAAACTGTGTTGCAATGCAGGGGGGCTTTGGCGTATACTCCGCAGGTTAGCCAGGTAGAGTCCGGTATCTTCTTTCAGCGGGCCGGCCTCCCCCAGTGTTTTAAGTGCAATTTTTTCGCGACTGATGACATGTCCATACACCCTTTTTTCTCCTACGGTGTATTTAACAATGACCTCTCCCGGTTTCAGCAACGATTGAACGGCCCGGATATCAAAGCCGGAAGAACTCATCAGGGCGTATTCTTTCGAAATACCCGCCAGTTTTTTTTCAATACCTGCCAGTTCGGCATCTATTTCCCTGACCTCTTTCTGATGTTTTAACTCGGATTCATACGTTCGTGTCAACAGGTTACGTTCCAGCTGGAGACTGTTTTTTCGTGCAATGGTTTCTTTGGGAAGCTTAAGATTTTGGAGGTATTTTGAGGAGAACCGGCTCCACAAATGCGCATTGCTGATGGCTTCCGCCCGGTTCAGATTGTTAATTATTTCTTCGTTACTAAAAGGAAGTGGAGAATGAAACAATCCGTCTTCGATCTGATCCAGCAAGGTCCCCAGGCTGTTGTTGTAAATCCCTTTCCGATAATATTTTTCGAAGAGCCGGGCGGCCAGCTGAAAGAAATGCCCGGTCATTTGATGGTCTTCTGTTTTACCGGTGTGCCTGTAAATGCCCTGGTAGGTCCAGGCCGAATGGATGAGAAGGTTCAGGAAGATATTGTTAACGTGTTCGGGGTATTTTGTAATATCCACTTTACGGATATCGGTATTCTCTCCGAGTACATCGCGGTAGATTTCCTCCAGGGTTTTCCGGGCTTCTTTCGTCTTACCCAGATGAGATAAAAGCTCTGCTTTCAATACCATCAGGGTCTGCAGGCTTCTTGAACCGGCTGGGAAATCAAATACTTTCAGACAGAGATCCACATTTTTAAGTGCTTCGGTATGGTTTCCCGCATCATAGTGAATAAGCGCAAATGCCGCATATTTCTTCATTTTGTTATAAGGCAATTTTTCAGCCTTATCTACCATTGCGGCATATTGAATGGCCTGTGGCAGCCTGCCCTCCTTGCGAAAACTGTACTGCACCACCTCATAGCCGGCACTTAGTATACCTTTGTTATTTTCCACCCAGCCGGCAGGAGCTTTCCGGAAGAAATCTTCGAGCAGGTCAAGTTGGGTTTTTACCTTTTCACCATCTTTCTTAAAGCCGTAAAAACGGAGATTACTCAGGCGGTAGAGTGCTTCCGCATGCACATCGGCATGGTCTTTTACGGGTCCAAAGCTTCGCTTATCGGCCAGGAACCGGTTCATGTAGGCAGTATAGTTCCGGTGTATTTCCGTAGCCACTTTTTCATCGCCGTAATCGATCACATAAAAGAGCAGGTTATTATGGGTAGTGCTGATGATTCCGAAATCTTTGGGATAATGGGCGACAAACAATTTCAAAGCCCTGTCTCCCAGTGCTATGGTTTTATTTCGTAAACCGGCTTCATCGTAGGCAAAGGCCAGGTCGGAGAGGGTCAGGCCTGCCATATAGTGATGCGGATATCCCGATACTTCAAAATTAGCAAGAGCTTCTTCGAAATACCGGATGGCGGAGAGATGATCACCCAAAACAGCATAATTTTGCCCAAGGGCCAGATCCCTCAGGGCCATAGAAAAGCTCTGTTTTTTAACCGGTGCGGCTGTTAATATTTCGATAGCCTTTCCGGGTTCTCCTTTTTCCCGGAAAGCCATGGCCACACTTTTGGCTTTCCAGAAATCCTGCTCTGAATTATGGGTGGTAATTCTGTCAAGTATCCGGCCGGCCTCAGCGAGCCTGCCTTGGAGGATGAAGGCATTGGCACGCGCCAGGTCCAGGTCAAAACCCTTAGGGCCTTTTTCCCGCACCAGTAGCTCCTCTTTAAATTTTCCCAACAGGCGAAGACTGTCAGCTTCGGAATGAACCCGGGCGAAAATATTTTTTGTAAACAGTATTCCTGCCAGTACTAAAATACGCAGCATAATCAGGTCCGGAGATTAAACCGCTAAAAATAATAAATTTATACCGCTTTCAGTGGTGAAAAATAATAAAAAGCGAGGGAAAAGCTTAAGGAAACTATTTAAATTGTTAATTTGGGAGAACTTTATAAATATACCCTGAAGTATAACTTTCTGAATGATATGTTGGGACTAAAAATTTTACTCATTGAAGACGAAGTAAAAACATTGAATCTGATTAAGGAAGGTCTGGAAGAAAACAAGGCCCAGGTAGACATCGCCTATGACGGACAAATGGGACTGACCCTTGCGGAAAGAAACGATTATTCCCTGATCATCAGTGATATTATTCTTCCGGAAATGAACGGTCTTACGTTGTGCAGGACCCTCAGGGAAGGCGGGAACAATACGCCCATTCTTCTGCTGACGGCACTGGGAACTACCCAGGATATCATTACCGGGCTGGATTCAGGGGCCGATGACTACCTCAGCAAGCCGTTTGAATTCAGTGAGCTGACCGCCAGGGTCCGGGCGCTTACCCGCAGGGGCAATTCCGTGATACAGAAATCTCATATTCTCCGGGTAGCTGACCTGGAGCTTAACGTAGACACCAAGGCGGTGCGCAGGGGAGATAAGGAGATCACCCTCACGGCCAAGGAGTTCAGTCTCCTGGAATTTTTTATGAACAATGTAGGCCGCGTGATCTCTAAAGTGGAACTGGCAGAGAAGATCTGGGACATCACCTTCGATACCGGCACAAACGTGATAGAGGTATATGTGAATTTTCTCCGGAAAAAAATAGATAAGGATTTCGATGTGAAATTAATTCACACACAGATCGGAATGGGGTATGTAATGAAAGTGTAGATCCATGTTTGGCCGCTTCCTCACTCAGCTAAATATCCGGCAGCGACTTACCCTGCAGTTTCTGCTTCTGGTGAGCGTGATTTTTTTGCTGTTTTCCGTCAGTATTTACCTCTTCAGCAGGCTATACCTTAATAATCGCTTCTATAACGGCCTCCAGGAAAGGGCCGTTGTTACCGCCTCCCTGAAAATAGCTCTCAGCGCCGACCAGAAGGCCATACAGGACCTGGTCCGTAACAGTGACGAGCGCATGCTGACCGAAGAGATGGTATCTATTTACGACCCGCAGCGGAATATGTTCGTTTTTACAACGAATATTATGAAAGAGAGCTTTCACCGGAGCTTTCTGAACCCGGCCGATACCAGCAAGAGCGTCAATAATATTTCACGGAACAAATACAAGATCTGTGTACTGAAGATCAAAAACTACTGGGTCGTTATCAGCGCCAAAGACGTTTACGAAAGGGAGGCACTCGGTAATCTCCGGGATATCCTGGTGATCCTGAGCCTGGTGGCCCTCCTGTTCATTGCCTATATCAGCTGGTTTATGGCTGATCGGGCACTTTCTCCGATCTCCTGGATAGCGCGCCAGCTGGACCAGATCTTTCCGAAGAATCTTTCTAGACGGATAGAGTATCCTTATAAAGAGGACGAGATCGGATTTGTTACCCGCACTATCAACAAGCTCCTTCAAAGGGTTGAAACCTCGATCAATACCCAGCGGATGTTTGTGGCCAATATTTCGCATGAGTTGAAAAACCCGCTGACCAAGATCTTTACGCAGATAGAGGTGCTGGAAATGAAATATAAGGATCATCCCGAATATTATAACCAGATCATGTCGCTGCGGTCGGATACGCTCATGCTGAATCATCTTACCCAGGCGCTGCTGGAGCTGGCAAGTATCAGCGCAAGCGACAAGGAGCTGCCAAAAAAAGAGCTTCGTATCGATGAGATACTGATGTCGGCGGTTTCCGAGTTTAAACGCTGGAACCCGGATTACGAAATTCTGCTGAACCTGGAGGAGTTCCCGGAGAATGAGGAAATGCTGATCTACCCGGTCAATGAGGATGCCCTGAAAATAGTTTTCAAGAACCTCCTGGACAATGCCTGCAAGTTTTCCGTTGACCAGCGGGCCGACGTAAAGATCCATTGTGAAGCAGGTCAGCTGCTGATCACCATCTATAATGAAGGGAAGCCTATCCCTGCCGCGGAGGTATCCAAGATCCTGGAACCCTTCTTCCGGTCGGATTCCACCGCCAAAGGCAAAAAGGGGCACGGCGTGGGGCTGGCCATTGTCAAACAGATCCTGAGTCTTCATCGCGTCCGGCTGACCATTGTTCCGTCGGCTTCCGGCAATGCTTTTGTGCTTTCTTTTTCGCGCAATAAAATTTAAGCCAAATTTAATTCGAGATTAATTCCGGTTTAAGGTCCGTGCCCCAACTTTGTATCATCAAACAAAGGGGAATAAAAATTAATTAGAACATAGATATGGAAACGACTTCTCAAAACAACTCCGGAGCTTTAAGAATAGGTTTAATTGTTTTGCTGGCGGCTTTGGCACTTGTAGGTTATTTGTACTTTAACGCACAGTCTAAGAATAAAGATCTCCAGGGATTGCTGGATACAAAAGTAGGCGAGCTTTCAGACACTAAAGTAAAGCTGGATTCTATTGGAAGAGCGCTCGACGCCAAGATTCTGGAAGTGGAATCATTAGGCGGAAGTGTTGAAGAGTTGGAAAAGATCAAAGCTGAACTGGAAAAAGACATAGCGAGTCTGAAATCCTCCGCCGGCTTCTCCACTAAAAAATACAACGATAAGATTGCAGAGTACGAGAAGTTTCTTATAGCTAAAGATGAGGAGATTCTGAAGCTCAAAGAGGAAAATGGTCTGCTATCCTCTGAAAACCTGACATTGAGAACAGAAAAGGACGAAGCATTGAACCAGAATGTGGTACTGTCTCAAAGTCGTGACTCTCTGACCCACGTAGTAGACCAGGTGTCAACTCAAAACAAAGACCTGCAGGCGAAAGTTAACACGGCAGCGGCTTTAAAAGCAGTGAATGTGGAAATAGTAGGTCTGACTTCTAAAGGAAAGGAAAGAGACGGTAAGATCAAGAGTAAGAAAGTAGATCAGCTGAAAGTTACGTACAGTCTGCCATCCAATCCGCTGACCGAGAAGGCCAACAAGGATGTTTACCTGAGGATTCTGGATCCTAACGGCGCGGTACTGAACGATATGGGAAGAGGCGGTGTTGTAGACTTCGGGGGAAGTGAAATAGGATATACCCTGCGGCAGGCTATCCCGTATACCAATAACGACCAGGAGGTGGCCATGTACTACCAGAAAGGTCAGGAGTTCAATTCGGGAGTTTACTCGGTAGAGCTGTACTCCGAAGGATTTAAAATAGGTACAGGAAACTTCCAGATAAGATAAAAGGTATCAGGAGGTTACAAAAGATAACATATCATAATGGTTTATAGGGTTCTATCAGATTCCTGCATTGAATTTCGATGCAGGAATTTTTCTTTATAATCTTCTGATCTTTTAGGGGATTTCCGGAACAATAACCGAAGGTAAAATCGTTATTATCGTATCCGTTCAGCTGGCGGAAAAACGAAAAAGCAAAAAAATAGAAAATTAGTCTTTGAATCGTATGGCAACAGATATAACAATAAATTTAAGCCTGCCCGTAGACAGGGTAGAGAACATAACACGGGAGGAATTTCAAACAAAATACATGATCCCCCAGAAACCGGTCATTATAAAACACATGTACGGCAAAGATGCCCGGGTATACCAATGGACATTTGATTATTTTGCCAATGAGCTGGGGCATATTGAAGTAGGCGTATTTGACGATGAATCGGAAGAGCGGAAAGACGACCGTTCCTATAAAAGCGCCGGCAAAAAAATGAAATTCCGCGAGTACCTTGAGCTTATTCAGGAAAGGCCCACCACCAAGCGTCTCTTCCTCTTTAATGTATTTAAGCATAAAAAAGAGCTGCATGACCATTTCAGGTTTCCTAAAATTGCGGATAAAGTAGTGGAGTTTCTTCCGCTGGCATTTTTCGGAGGCCAGGGGGCGATCACCCGCATTCACCGCGATATGGATAACAGCTGTGTTTTTCTTACTGAGCTGGCAGGAACCAAACGGGTGGTGATGTTTTCGCCGGAATACTCCAAAAAATTATACCAGTACCCCTTCTCTACCCACACTTCCATTGATGTAAATAATCCCGATTTTGAGAAATATCCCGAACTGTCCAATGTAAAGGGCTACGATTGTGTGATAGGCCCCGGCGATACGATTTTCATGCCGGCCGGCTACTGGCACCACATCGAGTACAATACTGCCGGACTGGGCTTTGCAGTGCGGTCGCTGAGCCCGCACGTGTCTGACCGCCTTGTCGGGTTCTGGCAGGTAGGCATCATGACCCACCTCGACGAGATATTTAACAAGCTATTAGGGGAAAAATGGTTCAACTGGAAGAAAAAAGCGGCCGCCAGGAGGGCAGAGCAGTAAGGTTTCCGGTATCTTCAAAGCAGAATTAATAAGATTTGTTCCCATTTCTTTCCGGTTTTTATTCTGTATATTTGGGCTTTACCTAACTAAATAGCGGAAAATGGCACTACAGGAAGAACTAGAGAAAGAGGGTTTATGGCTTTTTAAATTCAGAAGTTTTCTCCCGATCATTATTTTACTGCTCGCAATGGGAGTGCATTATCTCAGGGAGCGGGCTACTGCTTCAGAAGAGGAGCCTTTTGATTTTTATTATGAGCTCATTTGCCTGGGAGTGAGTATTCTGGGCCTCTTTATCCGGATCTACACCGTAGGGCATACCCCTAAAAATACTTCGGGACGCAACACTGCGGAAGGCCAGGTGGCCGATACACTGAATACTACAGGCATCTATAGCCTTGTACGGCATCCGCTGTATCTGGGGAACTTTTTTATGTGGCTGGGCCCGGCACTGCTCGTGCAGAATATATGGTTTATTGTGGCTTTTGTTTTGTTTTACTGGCTTTATTACGAGCGGATCATGTATGCGGAAGAGCAATACCTGAGGCGGAAGTTCGGTCAAACTTACCTGGAATGGTCAGAAAAAACACCTGCATTTATTCCGAAGCTAAACGGCTTCTGCAACAGCCGGATGGATTTTAGTTGGAAAAAGGTGCTGAAAAAAGAAAAGAACGGACTTCTTGCCGTCTTTGTTATTTTTATGATCTTCAATATAATAGGTGAAGTAGGGGAGAGAAGGGCAGAATACAATATGATCTTTATATGGGGAACCGGCATTTCGCTGGTGACTTATATGGTGTTGAAATACCTCAAAAAATATACTCATATACTGGACGAAGCAGGTAGATAGTTTTCGGGCGTTTGCCGAAGGCAAACGCCCGAAAATCTGTTTAATTTAACCACCGCTGATCGCCTATCCCCTGGAACTTCAGTTCTTCGTGACTCACCCTGAAGTTGCCCTCGCCGGCATTGGCATAACCGGGATTATACCCCGTATGGGTTCCGCTGGCGTCATTTTTGGCATTTGACTGCGTGCTTCCCGTAAAGTTAGGAGCATTGAAATAATTGTTTCTGTCAAACTTCACAATATTCGTAACCGCCTGATTGCTGTAGTACCCCTCGGTATTGGACAGGATATTCTTCTCGAAGGTGATCTCGTGGTTGGCCAGACGGATGTACAGGATACGCCGGTTGTTCCCGTTGGAAACATTATTGAACGTATTGTTCCGGATGGTAATAATACTTTTTACATCCGGAAAATTCGTGGAGCCACCGCCGTCCATCCGGAAGAAATCGCGGGCCAGGGCGCTGTTGTAGGCCGTGTTATTGATAAAGTCGAACTTCCGGGTGAGTCCGTTCCGGAAATCAATAAAGTCGCCGCCGTTACACTCAATGTTGGAATAGATCGTATTGGTGATCGACACCGCCTCGATAAGCGTGGCGTTGTTCACATACAGGGTACCCTTGGTATAGTTAGTGATGTTACATCCGTCTATCACGAGATCCTTAAAGGTGCCGGCCGCATAGATGAGGGTCTGGTTGCCGTCCTGTGATCCTGTTCCATCCAGGGTCAGGTCTTTCAGCTCCAGCCCGGCACCGTCACTTACCCGGAAGATGGTTCCCCTGAGCACCGGCTTATCATTGGGCCTGGCGCCTTTGATGGAGATAGTCCGGCTGATAGTGATATCTCCGGAAGTATAGGTTCCCGGAAGGAGGCCGAATACATCGCCTTCCTGGGCGTTCTGGAAGATCGAAGTAATATCGTCTCCCGGCGAAACCACGATGGCGCCACCGAGGTCGATCAGGGTAGTGAACGTTACCGTACCGCGCGTACCGTTGCCGCGCATCAGCCGGGCGGTATAGGTAGTTTCCCCCGTCAGGCCGGTCAGGGTAGCGGCACCGGCCGCCACTTCAGCCGCCGTAACGGTATGCTCCGTGTTACCGGGAGTAAGCACGATCTTATCGGCGGCCTGCCCGGCAGGCCAGCGCAGCGTTACTTCGGTGGCTTTGAGGTCATCCGGAGCCACCGGGCTGAACAGCTGCTCGGCATTGGTGGTAACGGTAACGCCCGCCCATTTGGAGTCTGCAATATTTTCACCCACCGCTTTGACCAGAACCGTGTAGACGGTTTCGCCGTTCAGGTTAGGTACGGTGTAAGGCAGGTCTTCCAGGGTGATCCCGTCAAAGCTCAGGGCCGGGCTGCCCGTATCAGCGATTCCTTCAAACAGCTGCACACTGTAAGAACGGGCATTCCGTACTTCTCCCCAGGTTAATCGCACGGAGGTCTGGTTGACGATCCGCGCATCGAGGGCCGTAGGAGAAAAGAGGCGGCTGACATTCAGCTCTGTAATCTCGTCGGCCAGGTTGTCTTCGCAGGCCTGAAAGCCCAGGGCCAGCACAACGCTTAAGGTATAAATCAGTATCGTATTCTTCTTCATCGTCAATTAAAGTTATAGCCGTCATTGGTCAGTTTGCCGTTGCTGGCATCCAGGAATACCTGCCAGATAGGCCAGAATTGCTGCTGGTCAGGGTTTCGGAGCGACAGGGCATCCCAGTATTTCACCACATCATTCGCGGCGCTGAGTGTCCAGGTCTTATTGTATTCATAACCCAGCGAAGCACCCACGGCATCCGTATCTCCGAAGTTCAGTCCGTAGATCACTGCCGTTTCCCCATCAGAACCTATGGTATAATAGATCCGGGCGGGGAGCGTCGCGTATTTTCCTTCCCGGTTATCCAGCTGCTGCAGTTTGGTTTTGGCTTCGGTCAGCTTGGTACTCAGGAGATTCCAGCGGATCAGGTCGCCTTTTCTCAGCAGTTCGCCGGTAAACTCCAGTGCTCTTTCGTCTACAATAGCATTGAAAAAGGCGTCTTTGTTTGCTGTGGCTTTTTGAATGAATTCCGCCACTTTGGCAGGCTGCCCGGGGAAGGCCCTGTCGCGGATCATTTTCAGGTAAGGCGCCGCAGCTGCCGGACCGTCCAGCTCATTGATGGCTTCAGCCGCCATCAGTATAACATCGGCATAGCGCATATACATCCAGTTCAGCCCGTCGTCATTGGTGGAGGTCACCCTTCTGTTCAGCCATTCGTAACGATACTTTCCGAAGTACCATCCCCCCAGGCTGTTCGGCTCCTGGCGTACCCCTTTCGGTGAAGAAGCGCTGGCCACCCAGCGGTAGGGTACGCAGGTCACGTCACGGCGGACGTCTTCTTTGTCGTATTCATAATACATGAGGGGGTTGGGCCCGTTGGTTCCGCCGCGGTTCTGCCCCGTATATTCGCTCACCACGTCATGCCTTACACCCAGGTCAAAGATCACGCGTCCCCGGCCCTCGCTGAAGGGAATCTCCCAGAGCGACTCCAGTCCGGCCCGGTTGGTCTCTGCTGCAAAGGTTCTGAAAACTTCCTCAAAACCCAGGAGGCGTGCCGTACCGCTGTTGATCACATCAAGGCATTCTTTCTTAGCAATGGCATACATTTTTTCAGGGGTGAGGTCGGGGTCGGTGCTTCTTCTGACCGTACCGTCGTGCCGCTGTCCGTAGCCCCCGGCAGCCAGTGCGAGGCGGGCGCGCAATCCTTTGGCAAACGCCTTGTTTACACGTTCCACCGACTGGGTAACGGCCGTTTCATTCGGCCATGCCAGATGCTCAGCGGCTTCCTCCAGGTCGGCCAGAAGCTGCTTGTAGATCACATCCCGGTCTGCCCTTTCCAGGTAAACGGTTTCGGAATTGACCGGCTCAAAACGGGCGGGTACATCGCCCCAGCCCTTCAGGAGGTCGCTGTAAACGACAGCCCGGAGCGTAAGCATTTCGCCCAGAAGCTGTCCCAGCTCTTTGTTCTGCTGAACATTTCCGTAGGTCTTCAGCCCCCGGATGGCCAGGTTGGCACGCTCGATCCCTTCGTAAAATTTCGCCCAGGCATTGTTATCGGTATTCATCTGGGAATTATTTACATTGGTATTATAATTCGAAAGCCTGCCTTGCTCTGAGGTGGTGTTTTTTACGGAGTTGTAGACTTCGGTATCGTTGTTGATGCCGTAAAACACCAGGTACCTTCCGCGGTAGGAGTTGGTTTCGGCGAAAGACTGGATGACCCCGGCAATGGCGCCTTCCGCAAGGCTCGGCGTGGAAAAGATCACCGATTCATCCAGGGATGATTTCGTGGGGGCTTCCAGCACATCTTTACAGGCGTTTAACCCGGCTGTAAGTGCTATTATTAATGCGGTTGCGAATATTCGTTTCATGATTTCTTAAAAGTTAAGGTTGATTCCCGCTACAAACAGGCGGCTTTTCGGATAGGCCGAGTAGTCCACACCCGGGGTAAGCTGCGTTCTTCTACGGGTAGAAACCTCGGGGTCGAACCCGGAATAATTGGTCAGCAGCCACAGGTTATAGCCGGTAGCGTAGAAGCGCACTTTCTGAATTTTTGCCTTCCCCGTTACGCTGAACGGCAGGGTATAGCCTAAGGTTAAGGTATTCAGTCTCAGGAAAGATCCGTCTTCCACTGCCCAGTCGCTGAACACAAAACGGCTCATATACGGTGACCACAGGGTAGTATTCCGGTTCATGGCTTCCAGCTCTGCGGGATCGTTACTGATGGTTCCGTCAGGCGTCAGGTTGTTCCATCGGTTGCCGGAGGCCATGAGGTCGATCATGTTCCGGGAATGGTATTTACTGGTAGACGTGTATTCCACTTTATTGGCATTATAGATATCGTTTCCATAGCTCCAGTTGAAAATGGCCGAAAGATCGAAATCACGGAAACGCCCGCTCAGGTTGAATCCGCCGGTATGTTTGGGGTTAGCGTTTCCAATGACCGTGCGGTCGGAAACGTTCACCACATTGTCTCCCTGGGTAATATTTTTAAGCTTCATACTTCCGGGGCGGAGGGTACCGACCACGGAAGAGGCGTCCGGCACTCCGTCTTTGAGGATCCACCGGCCGGTGGCTGCATTGTAACCGGAGAAATCCGAAACCTCGTAACGGCCGTCACTGAGGTAACCGTACATCACGCCTACCGACCCGCCGGTGGCCACCCAGTAGTCGGCGCCGATCTCGGTGGAAGCCCAACCGGACTCCCCGTAGAAGTTCTCCATGAGCCCGAGAGACATGATCTTGTTGCGGTTGAAGCCGATGTTCGCCCCGATGTTCAGCTCAAAATCCTTTGTTTTCACAGCCGTGGCATTAACGGTAAATTCCAGGCCGCGGTTACGGGTCTCCCCCATGTTCCGGTACTGGTTGTCATAGCCGGTTCCGGGAGTAGGGAAGAGAATGAGCAGGTCTTTGGTGGAATTGACATAGGCGTCGATCGTACCGGTCAGCCGGTCGTTCAGCGCAGCAAAGTCGATACCGATGTTCCGGGTAATGGTGGTTTCCCACTTCAGGTCGGGATTGGCCATGGTTTTCGAAGCCGCCCAGAAGCTGTTGAACCCGTTGACCCACGTGGTGGTGCTTACGTTAAAGGTCTGGGCCATCTGTCCGGCCGGAATATTATTGTTGCCCGCCGTACCGTAGCTGGCCCTCAGCTTGAGGTCATCCAGCCAGCCGGCCGAAGACTCCATGAAAGGTTCGGCCGAAATACGCCATGCGGCCGCAAGAGAAGGGAAATATCCCCAGCGATTGCCCTCCGAAAACTTCGAGGAACCGTCAGCCCGGAAGGTCGCCGTCAGCAGGTATTTGCTTTGATAGTCATAATTGGCCCGTCCGAAGAAGGAGAGCAGCTTTTCGTCGGGACTCAGGTAATTCTCAACCGAATTGGCCTTTCCCTGTGACGACAGCTTGGTGGCATCGTCAAAGGTAAAAGTACGGGGAAATCCGTGCACGATGGAGGTGAACGCTTCCCGCGTGGTGAGAATATATTCCTGTCCTGCGAGCACATTCAGCCGGTGACCGGTACCCAGGTGACGGTTGAAGTCGTAGCTCAGCGTGTTGGTGTTTCTCAGCGACTGGCGGGCCTGCTTTTCAAACGAAATGGCCGGCAACCCCTGGTTTTCGGCAGAAGGTACGTTGTTTACGTAATAGGTGGTGGTACCGTAGAAACGGTCATCCGTGTTGCGATAATCGTCGAGACCGCCCTCTGCCTTAAGGGTCAGATCCGGGATGAGGTTCCAGGAAATGCTCCCGTTCAGGTTATAATTTTTCCGGCGCTGGTAGCGGTCGTTATCCGTCAATGAACGGACAGGGCTAAAGAGGTTGAAACCTTCATCCGTATCATCAGACCCGGTAAGGCCCGAAACCGGCACCGGCGGATAGATCATGGCAAACTTCAGACGGGCGTCGGCAGAAGAAAAGGCGTTCTGCTCATTGGTACCACCACCCTCAATGCGGGTGTCGGAATAACGCAGGGAAAGATCAAGCACCACATTTTTGTGGGGGCGGTTGTTGATCCGGAAGGTGAGGTTATCCCGCTGGTATTCCGAAAGTTGCATAATGGCCTTGTCCTGAATATTGTTGTAGCTGACGGTATAGCGGGTTTTGTCGCTTCCGCCGTTGACGCTAAGGTTGTTATTAAGCATATAACCCGTGCGGCCGAAGGTTTGCTCCTGCCAGTTATTGGGCGTGACCTCCCGGTAGAGGTCCATGTCCTGGTAGTTTCCGAAATACCGGGTGTAGGTTTCGGGACTATTGTCGAGCAGCGACCGTTCGTATTGCCACAAAGCATAGTCATAGGGGCTCAGCACCTCCAGCTGGTTGGCCAGCTTCCGGTAACCGCCGTAGCTGTTGAAGCTGACGCTTACTTTTCCCGCTTTTCCGCTTTTGGTAGTGATGATGATCACACCGTTGGCGCCCCGCGCCCCGTAGATAGCGGTGGAGGAGGCATCTTTCAACACATCGATCGATTCGATATCCGCCGGGGCAATGTCGGAAATGGAACTCACAGGGAAACCGTCTACGATAAACAAGGGGGTGTTATCGCCGGTGATGGAACCACCGCCCCTTACCCGGATCCGCATTTCGGCATCCGGAGAGCCTTCCGTAGTTGATATCTGTACCCCTGCCAGGCGGCCGGCAATGGCTTCCATGGGAGAAGCCACCGGAATGTTATTGAGCTTGTCGCCGCCGATGGAGGCCACCGAGCCGGTGAGGTCTTTCTTGCGGACACTTCCGTAGCCGATAGACACCACTACCTCATCGAGGGTGTTTTCGTCGTTTTCCAACGTCACATTTACTACAGACCGGCTGTTCACCGCTACTTCCAGGGTTTTCATGCCCAGAAAAGAAAAGATAAGAACTGCATCGGAAGAGGCCGCGATCTCATATCGGCCGTCTGAGTTAGAGGCAGTGGCGGCGGTTGCCCCCTTTACCCGGACGGTCACTCCCGGAAGGGTTTCGTTATCGGACCCGGTCACCGTTCCGCTGACCCTCGACTGGGAAAAGCCGGAATAGGAAAAGAATACCGCAAACAGCAGAAGCCATGGCGATATCGGGTTTTTAAAGGAGATAAATTTACTCATACACCTGTAATTTAAGGTTAAATTGTTTCGCCCGGGAGGCATTTTATAAAGCGTGGGGGTGCCAGTCCCCGAAAATTTTCGTCAGCGTATATTCGGCTGCCTGCTCAGCATCAAGCTGCCTGGCCCAGTTAACCCGGTGGGCGGTATCGCTGCCCGCGCCGGTATTATTGAATTCCGCATACCAGGCCGTCTTTTCATTGGCCGGGTTTCTCCAGTTGTCCCAGCCTTCTCTCCGGATCACCGGGCCCAGGTCACAGTGCAGGAAAGCTACGCGGGAGAAAGGCCGCCAGGGCCTGCCCAGGAAATGGGTCTCTGCCGCTTCTCCCGTGATCCGGCAATTCTTGAAAACATAACCGTAAGGCCGCCACTGATGGGTGGAAGCGGCCGTGATGTAACCTTTTCCCTTGCAGTGGATGACACAGTTCTCAAAAACCGCGATGGAAGGGCCGAAAATAAAATCTACCGTACCTTCAATATAGCAGTTTTTGTAGTATTGGCGGCTATCGATCCCGAAGGTGTACAGGGTATCCTGGAAGCCGAGAAACCTGCAATTCTCAAAAACGGCCTTATCGCTTTTGATCCAGAGTGCCACGGCCTGGCCTACCGGACCGGCCGTATTTTGGAACGTGATGTTTTTGGCAGAAAACCCTTCCCCGAAGGCATAAAATGAGGCAGAGCCGGTAGTACCGACCTCTTCTCCGAAGCGATTCTTTTTCGTGGCAAAATCATCAAAGGTCAGGATCGTGCTTTCCGCATTCTCCCCGATCAGCAGCACATTCGCTTTGGATTCCGCCAGCACGATCTTTTCCTTATAAACACCCGGCCTAATGAAAATAACGGTCCTGTTTTTCCGGAAGTCGGGTACGGCGTTAATGGCTTCCTGAACGCTTCTGAACTGCCCCGAGCCGTCAGCCGCCACCACAAAATCATGCTTCTGAGCCGTTGTCTGCAACGTACAGGCCATCAGGAGAAAGCTGATCAGATATCCCATTTTTGCTTCCATTTCGGATACTCTTTGGTTAATAGTTTGCCGGCATAATCTCCGTAGAACGAGTAGCCCACTCTTCTTTCCGTTTCCACGTCTTTCAGGTCGGATTTGGGCCGACTGTCGCGGCCCGTAAAAAAGGGGCGGTTGGTTTTCAGATCGTAAAACCGGGCCCAGATCACTTTACCGGGGGAAGGGAAAATGATCCGGTCAACGGCTTTTCCTTCGTCGTTACGAACCAGCCGGGTATCCATATCCTGGATTTTTACCTTTTCAAACCAGGCTACTGCGGCATTTATCGCATTTTTGATCTCCGGTCCGGGGTTTTCGATACCCATAAGAAACCGTACGATCCCCACGCTCTCGGAACCGCTGAGCGACGGGAGCTCGAAAGACCGGGCTTTGGCGGGCAGGTAGGTGTCGCGGTCGTGCTGGGCGCACCAGGCAGTCAGTGTCCCGTTTTGTACATACTGGCATTTCAGTATACATTTTACGGCCCGGTCGATCGCGTTTTGGGCGGCCTGTGCCAGCTCCGGCCGCAGAGCGGAAAATCCGTCCTTCCCGGTAGCCACTGCCTGCATGACGTCCAGCACATCGATCATCGCATTGTCATTAAAGGTGATGTGCTTCCGGTAACCGGTAGTATCCGGAAAAAACTGCCCCCAGCCGCCCGAGGAGTGTTGCGCCCGCAGCAGGTAACCGACCCCGTTTTCTGCCGCGGCAAGGTATCTCCTGTTCCGGGTCCGGATACAGGCTTTGGCCAGGTAGCTGATCTCCCGGGTAGTGGCCTGGTCGTCGATGGTAGTATCGGTTCTCTTTTTATCCTTTTGTATTTTGGTCTTTTGCTCTTCACTCAGCTCCTTCTGATAATTGATGGGATCCCCGCCCGGCTGGGGCCAGCCGCCGTTGTCCCGCTGATAGATCAGCATTCTTTCTGCTACGGCATCTGTCTCTTCCTGAAGGGAGCCGCTGCCGCCGGCCGGCGCTCCGGCGGCCGCCCTGAAAAGTACAATAAATGCATATATCAGAGGTATATTCATTATCCTTTAAACGACTGTTTTGTACCGGCAAGAATGCTGCAGTAAGTTGAAATAAACAAAGATTTTATTGGTTTTTTTTACGGTAACGTTATCGGTAACGTTGCCGAATTGGTAACGAAAGGATGAAATATTTATAATATTCTCAGAAAGCGTTCATTTGCATAAATATTCGCAGGCACAAAGGAGAAAGTTTAAGTGCTTTTAGTTATTGGAATAATGCAATTTTTTCATTTTTCTGCCTTTTTCGGAAACGTTCCCGGAATTATTTTACCGGTTTTATTCTTTTATTTTCCTGTTTTCTCCCTATTATTAAAATTCAAAACGGTGGCAGTCCCCGGAACTAAGAACCTTAAATAATATGAAAAATACATTTTTGATCTTTCTGCTCCTGGCGGGTCCGGCTCTTTTCGGCCAGCAGTCTTATTCGGTTCAGATGGCGGATTCTTTTATGAAGTCGCATCCCGATTCCGTCCGGGTATCCGAAACCAAGCCCGCCCGCTGGGATTATGAGCAGGGGCTTATCCTGAAGGCCCTCGAAAAAGTGTGGGTAAAGACCGGCGATGCCCGGTACTTTCATTATATCAAAAAAGAGCTGGACCTGTATGTAAAGGAAGACGGCGGCATAGCTACCTATAAATATGAAGACTTTAATATCGATAACATTCCGCCGGGCAGGCTGCTGCTGATGCTTTACCAGCAATCGTTACCCCGGAAGGAAAAATACAGAAAAGCGGCTGACCTGCTCTGGAAGCAGTTGGAGAATCAGCCGAAGACCCGGGAGGGCGGATACTGGCATAAGAAACGTTACCCTTACCAGATGTGGCTCGACGGCCTCTTCATGGGCGAGCCTTTTGCCGCCGAATACAGCAGAATCTTTGACCGGCCCGAGCACTTTGATGATATCTTCAGGCAGTTTGAGCTGATTGAAAAATATGCAGTGGATCCCAAAACAGGATTGATATGGCACGCCTACGACGAAAGCCGGGAGCAGGCCTGGGCGGATAAGAAAACAGGTGTATCGCCGCATTTCTGGGGCAGGGCAGTGGGCTGGTATGCCATGGCCCTGGTCGACGTGCTGGATTATTTCCCGGAAGATCATCCGAAGAGAAAGCAACTGATCAGCTATGTACAGCGGCTGGCCCCGGTCATCACCCGTTACCAGGACCGGGCCTCGGGCCTGTGGTACCAGATCCTGGATCTTCCGCGAAGAAAAGGCAATTACCGTGAAGCTTCAGTCTCCTGCATGTTGGTTTACAGCCTGGCCAAAGCATCCAGATTGGGGTATATCCCGGAAAAGTACCTTGAAAATGCCCGGAAAGGATACAACGGGATCCTGAAGGAGTTTATCGAAAAAGAGAAAGACGGCACGGTAAGCCTGAACGGCACCGTGAGCGTGGGCGGGCTGGGCGGCAACCCCTACCGTGACGGCAGCTTTGAGTATTACCTCAGCGAGCCTATCCGGAAGAACGACCTGAAAGGCATCGGGCCGTTTATCTTTGCAAGCCTCGAAATAGAGGCTGCGGCAGAAAGGCGCAACCTGAAGCCTAAGACGGTAGCGCTCGACTATCACTTTAACCGGGAATTCCGGAAAGACCTGAACGGGAACACGGAGCAATTCCATTATACCTGGGAAGACCGGATGCATTCCGGCTTCTGGATCTGGGGACAGGTATTCGATGAGCTGGGGGCTAAAACCACAGCCCTCCGGGAGGCGCCCACTGCCGGTAACCTGAAAAACGCGCAGGCCTATATTATAGTGGACCCGGATACGCCCAAGGAAACGGCAGAACCGAATTTTATAGGGGCCGAACATGTTAAGACGATAAAAGAATGGGTACAAAACGGAGGCACGCTGGTGCTGCTGGCCAATGATACTTCCAATTGTGAGATCCCCCGGTTTAATGAGCTGGCGAAAGCCTTCGGCATACGTTTTACGGATAAAAATATCAACTTTATACCCGGTGGAAAAGATTATGAGCTGGCCGCTGTGTATATTGAGCCCGGCAACGAGATCTTCAGAAACACCCGTAAAGTGTATGCCAAGGAGATCGTGACCCTGGAGGTCAGCCCGCCGGCAAAGGCGTTGGTCAAAAAGGGAGAGGACATTGTAATAGCGACCTCCGATTATGGCAAAGGGCGGGTGTTTGTGATCGGTGATCCGTGGCTGTATAATGAATATGTCGACGGCCGGATCATTGGCCCCGAATTTCAGAACATGCAGGCGCTGCGTGATCTCACCCGCTGGATTTTAAAATAATGCAAACGTTACCGAAAACGATTGCAGAGATTTATTGGCTGAAAATCGCGCGAACAGCGATATAATTATTGAAATTTGAACATCTTATCTTGTTAAAGTAATAAATACAATGAAATTACTCATCCCAATCATTGCACTGGTTATGAATGTATACGGTACTTCGCAGAAAGAAGTGGAGAAAGCAGTAGAAGAGCTCCGCTTACTTATGGTCACGCCTGATCAGAAAAGCCTGGAGAGCCTTGCTCACGATGAACTTACCTATGGCCATTCCAACGGAAAGGTGGAATCAAAGGAGGAATTCGTCCATACATTGGTTAGCGGTCGTTCCGATTTCCTTAAGATTACATTGAAGGATCAGAAAATTGTTGTAACCGGAAATACGGCGGTGGTCAGGCATACGCTGGAGGCAGACACTTTTGACGGCGGCGTGGCCAATTCCATCCGGCTGCATATTGTTCTGGTGTGGGCCAAAGAAAAGAACTCCTGGAAACTCATTACCCGCCAGGCCGTAAAATTATCTTAAACGCATGAATGTATTATCAGGAAAGCTTCTGCTGGAAAACCCCCAATGGCAGGTTCCGGCAGAGAAACTTTTAAATCTCCCCGAAAAAGTATTGCAGTTCGGTACCGGTGTATTGCTCCGGGGGTTACCCGATTTTATCATTGATCAGGCCAACAAGGCCGGTATTTTTAACGGCCGGATCGTGGTGGTAAAAAGCACCGGCCAGGGCGGTACAGACGCATTCGCCCAACAGGATAACCTGTACACGGTGTGTGTCAGGGGGATCAGCGGAGACCGGCTGGTGAAAGAGAATGTGATCAATACCGCCATAAGCCGTGTACTGGCCGCTTCTGCGCAGTGGGAGGAGATCCTGGCATTTGCTGAAAGCGAATCGCTGGAAGTGGTGATCTCCAATACCACCGAAGTAGGGATCGTATCCGTGGAGGAAAATATTCTTAAGGGCGTTCCCGCATCTTTCCCGGGGAAGCTCCTCGCGGTGCTGTATCGCCGGTTTCAGCATTTTCAGGGTGAAGCCCGCCGGGGGCTGGTGATCGTTCCTACCGAACTGATCAGCGATAACGGCGATAAGCTCCGGGAGATCATTTTTGAGCTGGCCCGTTTCAATGACCTCGATGAGGCCTTTCTGGCCTGGCTTGAAAATCATAATACATTCTGTAACTCGCTCGTAGACCGCATCGTTCCGGGGGCTCCCAAGGGAGAAATGGCGGTGGAGATCCGTAAAGAGCTGCCTTATGATGACGCCCTTTGCATCATGTCGGAACCTTACGCGCTCTGGGCCATCTCCGGTAATGAAGAGGTAGCCGCAAAGCTGAGTTTCGTCAATGTAAAGGCAGGTGCTTTTGTGGAATCCGACATTACCAAATACAAGGAGCTCAAGCTGCGTCTTTTAAACGGTACCCATACGCTGACCTGCGGCCTGGCTTACCTGGCCGGTTTTGCTACGGTCAAAGAGGCGATGAACGACGCCGACTTCTCTGCTTTCCTGAGCGAATTAATGTTTAAGGAAGTGGCGCCCTCCATTCCCTACACACTAAGCAAAGAAGAAAGCGAGGCCTTCGGAAAGCAGGTCATTGACCGTTTTAAGAACCCGTTCATTGAACATTTCTGGATAAATATCACCCTCAATTTTACACAGAAAATAGAAATGCGGGTGGTATCTTTGCTTCAGGAATATTACCGGAAAAACCGGGCGGTTCCGAAGTATATGGCGGCCGGACTGGCAGCGTATATCCGTTTTATGAAACCGGCGACCGGCGATCCGGCGACCGGCGATCCGGCGGCCGGCGATACCTTTGAGGAGAAGACAGGCATATGGTATGGGGAGTTTAACGGAACGCAATACCTGCTCCAGGATCAGCAGGCCGGTGTTTTCGGCCGGTTATACCGGGAAGAGCCGCTGGTGGGAAGCGTACTGGGTCACAGGGAATTCTGGGGAGGTGCCGATTTGCGGGATATACCCGGCCTGGAAGAAGCCGTAACCCAAAGTCTCGATACCCTGAACAGCAAGGGGTCCCGGTACCTGATCCGGCAGGTTATTGGTTAAAAGATGTTGCACAAAGCAGCATCAGTAATGATTGGGCAAATGAAAAGAAAAGTTTTGAAAGTTCATCCCGGTGACAATGTCATCGTAGCGCTGACCGACCTGAAAGCCGGGGAGGAAATCGCTTTCGGGGGAAAAGTATTTTTGTTAAGATCCGACATCGACGCAAAGCATAAGTTCGCTGAAAGAAGATTTGAGGCGGGAGAGGAGATCATTATGTACGGGGTGCTGGTAGGCAGGACCCAGACCGTGATCGAAGAGGGGGAATGGATCAATGTTTTCAATGTAAAGCATGCATCTGCAGACTTTACCATAGGAGAGCGTAAAACAGATTGGGAGAGGCCCGACACCTCGCGTTTTGAAGGAAGAACATTTATGGGCTATCACCGGGCCGACGGCTCGGTAGGTACCGGAAACTACTGGATCGTTCTCCCGCTGGTCTTTTGCGAGAACCGGAACCTGGAAGTAATGAAAGATGCACTGGTAGACCAGCTGGGCTATTCTCAGAACGGAAAGTATCATCGGCAGACGGAGCAGCTGATCGACCTCTATAAGGCCGGAAAGACGGTGGAAGAGATCCTGAATGCTGATATTGCGCCTTCGGTTGCTACGGATTCTGCCCAACGGATTTTTCCGAATGTGGACGGGGTGAAGTTTCTGGTACACGACATGGGCTGCGGCGGAACCCGGCAGGACGCGCAGGCGCTTTGCGGCCTGCTGGCCGGGTATATCACTCACCCCAATGTGGCCGGGGCCACAGTGCTCAGCCTGGGGTGCCAGAATGCCCAGTATGCCATGCTTCAGGAAGAAATAAATAAAAGAGGCGGGGCTCTTAAACCCGTGTACTTCTTTGAGCAGCAGGACATGGGAACCGAGGAGGCCCTGATCAGTTCGGCCATCAAAAAGACGTTTGCCGGGCTCATGGAGGCGAATAAAATTACACGGCAACCCGCCCCGCTTTCGAAGCTGGTGATCGGGTTGGAATGCGGCGGATCCGACGGTTTCTCCGGTATTTCCGCTAATCCGGCCATAGGTTATACCTCCGATATCGTGGTGGCGATGGGCGGATCAGTGATCCTGGCCGAATTCCCCGAACTATGCGGTGTGGAACAGGAAATGAGCAACCGCTGCGTTACGGAGGAACTGGCCGCCCGGTTTAACCACCTCATGACCATCTATAACCGGCGGGCAGAAGAGGTGGGTTCAGGGTTCTACATGAATCCTTCGCCCGGCAATATCAAAGACGGCCTGATCACCGACGCCATCAAGTCGGCCGGGGCGGCAAGGAAAGCCGGAACCTCGCCCGTAACGGATGTGCTGGATTACCCCGGGAAAGTAACCCGGCCCGGCCTGACCCTGCTTTGTACGCCGGGTAACGACGTGGAGTCGACTACGGCGGAGGTGGGTTCGGGAGCTAACATCGTGCTGTTCACTACCGGCCTCGGTACCCCTACCGGTAACCCCATTGTGCCGGTGATCAAGCTGGCCACCAATACGAAACTTTTCCGGAAAATGCCGGATATTATCGATATCAATACGGGTACCATCATCGAAGGGGAAGAGACCATTGAAGAAGCGGGCGAGCGGATCCTGGACCATGTGATCCGGGTGGCGAGCGGGGAGACCGAGGCTTTGTCCGTCAAAAATATCCAGGAAGACTTTATTCCCTGGAAACGGGGGGTATCTTTATAGGTTAAATAGTTTAAAAATGAAAAAATTTCTTGACGAAAACTTTCTGCTGACCAACAAGACTTCGGAGATCCTTTATCACGAGTTTGCGAAGTCCATGCCGGTGATCGACTACCATAATCATCTTCCGCCGGACCAGATCGCTGACGATACCAACTTCGGAAATATAACGCAGGCCTGGTTATACGGCGATCACTATAAGTGGCGGGCCATGCGGGCCAACGGGATCGATGAGTCGTATTGTACCGGCGGCCGAAGTGACGAAGAGAAATTTCAGAAATGGGCGGAGACCGTTCCTTATACTTTAAGAAACCCGCTTTATCACTGGACCCACCTGGAGCTTCAGCGGTATTTCGGGATCGACAAGATCTTAAACGGTAACTCGGCTTTGGAGATCTACAACCGTTCTTCGGAGCTGCTGCGCGAGAAAGACTTTTCCTGCCGGAATCTGCTGAAAATGATGAACGTGAAGGTGGTTTGTACTACAGACGATCCCCTGGACTCCCTGGAGCACCACAAGGCCTACGCTGCAGAAGGAAGTGAAATAAAGATGCTGCCTACCTTCCGTCCGGATAAGTTTATCCTGATCGATAACCCCAATTTCCGGTCCGGTATTGAAAGACTGGGTGGAATCGTCGGATTTGAGATCAATTCCTTTGATACTGTTAAAAAGGCGCTCGCGCAGCGGACCCGTGATTTTGCGGCGCTGGGTTGCCGGCTGTCAGATCACGGCCTCGAACAGATCTTTGCCGGTGACTTTACGGAAGAGGGCGCCGATAAGGCGGTCAAAAAAGTACTGGACGGCCGGCCGCTGAGTGCAGCAGAGGCGCTGGAATATAAGTCGGCCATTCTGCATGCTTTAGGGGTGATGTATGCTGAACTGGGCTGGACCCAGCAGTTTCACCTGGGCGCTTTGCGCAATAATAACCCGCGGGCCCTGCGTTTACTTGGTCCTGACACCGGTTGGGACAGTATCGGCGATTTTCCCCAGGCTGTGGCGCTTTCCCGTTTCCTCGGAAAGCTCGATGAGTACGATCAACTGGCCCAAACGGTCATTTATAATCTCAATCCGGCGGATAACGAAGTGATCGCCGCCATGATCGGGAATTTCAACGACGGCTCCGTTGCCGGTAAAATACAGTTTGGTTCCGGCTGGTGGTTCCTGGATCAGAAAGACGGAATGACCCGGCAGATCAATGCGTTGTCCAATATGGGGCTTTTGTCGCGGTTCATCGGGATGCTGACCGACTCCAGGAGCTTTCTTTCTTTCCCGCGTCACGAATACTTCCGGCGGATCCTCTGCAATATCCTCGGAGAAGATATCGAAAACGGCGAGATTCCGAATGACCTTGCCTGGACCGGGGAAGTGGTGCAGAATATCTGTTATCACAATGCCGCCCGCTTTTTTAATTTCTAAAGGTATGGTGCTGACATTTGGTGAGATTTTACTGAGGCTTTCCCCCCGACTCGGCGGTGCCTGGATCCGGGAGGCTGCCGTTCCTGTTTTCATTGGCGGCGCTGAGCTGAATGCCGCCACGGCACTGGCCAACTGGGACATCCCGGTGGCTTATTGCTCGGCCCTGCCCGATAACGCGCTTTCGAGGGAGATAGAGGTCTACCTGGAAAAGAAAAACATTGAAACCGGAAAACTGATCTGGTCCGGTGACCGGATCGGCATCTACATGCTTCCGCAAGGGGCTGACCTCAAGAATGCCGGCGTGATCTACGACCGCGCCCATTCCTCTTTTTCCGGGTTGAGGAAAGAAGATATGAACTGGGAGGCCCTGCTGGAGGGAGTCACCTGCTTCCATTTGAGCGCGATAAGCCCGGCACTGAACCGGGAAGTCGCCGACCTGTGCACCGAAGCGGCCCGGCAGGCGGCATCCAGGGGTATAACGGTAAGCTTTGACCTGAACTACCGGGCCAAACTATGGAAATACGGGAAGCAGCCGGTGGAGATTGTTCCGGAGATCGTACAGTACTGCGATGTGGTCATGGGGAATATCTGGGCGGCTCACACCCTCCTGGGAATGGATATCGACCCGGAGGTGGCTGTAAACCGCGCTGATAAGGAAGGATATATTCGCCAGGCGGACACCACTTCCCGGCAGATCATGGAAAGATTCCCCAAAGTGAGGGCCGTGGCCAATACTTTCCGGTTTGATGCCGGTGAGGAAGGGATAAATTACTATGCTACTTTGCTTTCCGGGAAGGATTTCGTAGCTTCGGCAGAATTTAGCACCGGCCGGGTGGTGGATAAGGTGGGCAGCGGCGACTGTTTTATGGCAGGACTGCTCTATGGTATTTACCGCAACCTCGATCCGCAGCATATCATCAATTTCGCAGCCTCGGCCGCGTTCGGGAAGCTGCAGGAATACGGGGACGCCACCGGCCAGACGGTCACAGATGTTTTAACACGAATAGAGCAATGACGTCAACACAGACCATCACAGATGTTTTAACACGAACAAAACAATGACTTCAACGGAGATTTTACTGGCCTGTCCGCTGGTACCGGTTTTTTATCATGCCGATACGGAAACGTGTAAGACGGTACTGCAGGCGGCATACAACGGGGGCGTACGGGTTTTTGAGTTCACCAACCGGGGAGAAAACGCCCTGGAAGTGTTTTCCGGTCTGGTGAAATATGCCAAAGAGAACTGCCCGGATCTGTTGTTGGGTATAGGGACCATCGCTACCGGTGAATCGGCCCAGCAGTTCATTGATGCCGGCGCCGACTTCGTGGTTCAGCCTTTTACCACTCCCGCCGTAGGCGAAGTGTGCCGGAAAAACGGAATTCCCTGGATCCCCGGTACCATGACGGTTACTGAAATTCAGCAGGCCACCGTTTTGGGGGCGGAAATGGTGAAAATATTTCCGGGAAATGTACTGGGCTCCGCTTATATCAAAGCGCTGCGCGGGCCGCTTCCCCGGGTGAAGATCATGGTAACGGGCGGGGTGGAGCCTACCGAAGCCAGTATCCGGGAATGGTTCTCAGCCGGGGTGAATGCCGTGGGGCTGGGATCCCAGTTGTTTAAAAATACAGATCAGCCTCAGTACATCACCGAAACACTGGCCGGGCTTTTCAAAATCGTAAGAAACCTTAAACCTTAAACAGAATATGGAAAAAACAATCGGCAAATACCGTTGGACCATCTGCGCACTGCTGTTCTTTGCGACCACGGTCAATTACCTCGACAGGCAGGTGCTTAGCTTATTAAAACCCCAGCTGGAAGAGCTCTATGGGTGGTCAAATACGGATTATGCCAATATTACGGCTATTTTTCAGTTTGTGTATGCGATTTCCATGCTCTTTGCCGGTCGGTTTGTGGATAGGCTCGGTACCAAATGGGGGTATGGCTGGGCCATCATTATCTGGTCTATAGGAGCCATCATTCACGCTTATTCCATTACTATAGGTGAAACCATCATAGCCGGATTGGGCTGGTTGGGCATAACGGCATTTTCCGCCTCTATTATCGGGTTTATGTTCTCCAGGGCTGTTCTGGCGTTTGGGGAAGCCGGCAATTTTCCGGCGGCGATCAAGGCTACCGCCGAGTATTTTCCTAAAAAGGAGCGGGCTTTTGCCACCGGGATTTTCAACTCCGGGGCCAATATCGGTGCCGTACTGGCCCCGCTCACGGTGCCGTGGATGGCGGCCAGATGGGGATGGGAGTCAGCTTTTATTATTGTGGGAGTAATTGGTTTTCTGTGGCTGATCTTATGGTTGCTTTTTTATGAAAAACCCGAAAGGCAGGCCCGGTTGTCAGCTGGCGAATTGGCCTATATCAACTCAGATGTGGTGGATGAAATTGAGAATAAACCCGCTGAGGCAGATAAAGAAAAAGTAAGCTGGTTCCGGTTATTAACTTTTAGACAAACCTGGTCTTTTGCTACAGGAAAATTCCTTACAGACGGGGTCTGGTGGTTTTTTCTGTTCTGGCTTCCGGCTTATCTAAAAGACCAGTACGGTATGGCCAGTGAAGACATGATGCTGCCTTTGGCCATTCTGTACAGTATGACCATGATAGGCTCGGTAGGCGGGGGCTATTTCCCGACCTATTTTATAAACAAGGGTTATGCGGCTTACGATGGGCGTATGCGGGCTATGCTGGTAATTGCCTTAATCCCCTTAGTAGTATTGGCGGCACAGCCCCTGGGAAGTATCAGCTTCTGGATGCCCGTATTACTGATAGGTATAGGTACATCTGCACACCAGGCCTGGAGTGCCAATATTTTCACTACCGTGTCGGATATGTTCCCGAAGAAAGCGGTGGGTTCTGTGGTAGGTATAGGCGGTATGGCGGGCGGAATAGGCGGTGTAATTATGTCAAAGCTGGGGGGAGGATTGTTTGACCATTACAAGGCTCTTGGGCATATAGAAACAGGCTATACCATCATGTTTACCATTTGTGCCGTGGCGTATCTGGTAGCGTGGTTTATTATGAAATCCCTGGTGCCGAAAATGAAGCTGGTGGAAGTGTAAAAAATCGGCGTGATCTGTGAGCGAATGGCAGACATTTATTTGGCTCACAGATCACACCGATAAAAATCAGATCTGTCCGTGTGATCTGTGAGCGGAATGGCAGGTGCTTATCCTTCTCACACATTCTCCTTTATCTTCAGGTTCCTGAAAGCCACGGTTTTATACCATTTCTGCAATCCTATCCGTCCTTTGGTCACCTTCCCGAAATCCGGGAAATAATTAAAGCCGCTGGCAGCGATCATTTCTTTCCAGTCATCAGTGGTCAGGTCCTGTTCGGCCGTAAGAATGCCATTCAGAAAGAACTGAACCTTGCCGTTGTCCTGAACGATTCTCCCCTCATTCCACTCCCCGGCGGGTCTGGCGGGTACGGGATTTTTTTGTTCGGCGAAGTTGTAAAGACAGCCCGGTCTTTTCTTCAGATTGATGGCATAATCGGGATGAAGACTGTCTAAAAGCTGGTATTCGGGTCCGGATGACCAGGCTGTGGGAATCTCTTTGCGCTCCACCACATTGATGAATATACCGCTGTTGCCTTCTTCCGAGATCTTCCATTCAAACCGGAAATCATAATTTTCGAACTCCTTATCGCTGACCAGGTCTTCGTGTTCTACCCGGGCGCTGTCGGAGCGGTACACCAATTCCCCGTTTTCCGCTTTCCAGGCAGAGGGTGCGTCGCCCTGGTTATACAGGTGCCATCCGGCAAGTGATTTCCCGTCAAAGAGAAGCTCCCATCCTTCTTTCCGTTCTTCTTCGCTTAGCTGATTAGGGAGATCGGAGGTGGGGGAGCAGCTGCTAAGCAGTGCCACGGAAAAGATAAATAGGGGGCCGGTTACAGGAAGGGAGGCCCGGGTCACAGTATTTTTTAGCATGAGTATTAAAAGATTGATGCCCCTAATATCTGAATTTACAGCCTGATCAGGGAATGAAACCCCGGGTTTATTTTAAGGGGAGAGCCAGGGGGTAACCAAGAGTAGTATGTTAAAAGCTGGATTTCAGTTGTTTAAATAAGAAATTATTTGTAACTTTATAAAAAACTCAGTTATGAAAATATCCTTTTTATCGCTATGGATCGTTTTTGCGGGCATCTTTCAGGGAATGGCCCAGGATAATCCGTTGGGAATGAAAAGCGCAAAGCCGGAAAGCGCCTATACCTTCTCGTCTTCCATGACCTATAAAATGACTTCGGCCAACCGCAAAGGGAAGAGCACCTGGGTGAGTACCCAATATTATTTTTCTGCAAAAGGTACGGCTGTGGGAATGAAGTTCCTGGACAGCAGTGAGGGCGATAAAATGGCTGCGGGGGTTGATTTTCTGATCATGGATATCAGCGGGGCAAAAATGTTCACTTTCATGCAGAACAAGATGATGATAGGGATGGCCATGCAGCCGGATAAGTTCAATGAGATGGTCGAAAAAGAAAATGCCGCTATCAGCGTGACCAAAACGGCGGAGGTCAAAACCATCCTGGGTTATGAATGCGAGGGCTATGCTGTAAAGAATGAAAAAGACAAAACGGATGTGATCATGTGGGTTTCCCAAAAACGGGTGGAATCCCTGGCGGGTCTGGGTACACAGATGGCAAAGGCATTTACAGGCTCGGGCAAAGGCGGACAGAACAATTATTTTGCGTACAACGCCCATCCGGAACTGGCCAAAATAGTGCGTGAAGGCAGGGGTATCCTGGGATATACCAGTAAATCGGATAAAGGAGAAGTGACGGAGATAGAACTGACCGGGATGGAACCTAAAATCGATTATACATTTAATACAAGCGCCTATAAATCAATGTTTTAATTATCTTTGCGGGGCGGGATGCTGTTACAGGCCCCCGCGCCGCCCGGTCGGGGCGGGGGTATTCCCAGAAAAATACAAGAATAGCCGGTATTTTTTTGATCTTTTATGGGAAATGTCAAATTTTATTGCTTATTTCGCACCCGAAAATCCCTATGGATCAAAACCGTAGCGGAACCAGTCAAACAGTTTCACAAAAAAATAATATATGTCAATTGCATCGATAAGACCGGATGAGGTTTCTGCCATACTGCGTGAGCAGTTGGCCGGGGCAAAAACCGAAGCAGAATTAGAAGAGGTGGGCACCGTACTGCAGATAGGAGACGGAGTAGCCCGTATCTATGGCCTTTCAAAAGTACAGCAGGGAGAATTGATCGCTTTTGAGAACGGTCTGAAAGGACTGGCTCTTAACCTGGAAGAAGATAATGTGGGGGTGGTTTTGCTGGGAGATTCTTCGGATATCAAAGAAGGTGCTACGGCGAAACGTACCGGTGCCATCGCTTCCATTAAAGTGGGTGAGGGTATCGTGGGCCGTGTAGTGAATACGCTTGCTGAGCCTATCGACGGAAACGGCCCTGTTCAGGGTGAAACTTTTGACATGCCCCTGGAAAGAAAAGCTCCCGGGGTGATTTACCGTCAGCCGGTAACCGAGCCATTACAGACCGGTATTAAGGCGATAGATGCCATGATCCCCATCGGAAGAGGTCAGCGCGAACTGGTGATCGGTGACCGCCAGACCGGGAAAACTGCGGTATGTATCGATACCATTATTAATCAGAAAGAATTCTTCGATAAAGGAGAACCCGTATATTGTATTTATGTAGCCTGCGGGCAGAAGGCTTCCACCGTAAAGGCGGTAGAGCAAACGCTGCGTCGCTACGGTGCGATGGATTACACCGTGATTGTGGCGGCGAATGCATCCGATCCTTCACCTATTCAGTTCTTTGCTCCGTTTACAGGCGCAGCCATCGGAGAATATTTCAGAGATACCGGCCGGCCGGCCCTTGTGGTATACGATGATCTCTCCAAACAGGCGGTAGCCTACCGGGAGGCCTCTCTTCTGCTTCGTCGCCCTCCGGGCCGTGAGGCTTATCCGGGAGACGTATTCTACCTTCACTCGCGTTTGCTGGAGCGTGCTGCCAAGATCAACGATTCGGACGCCATTGCACAGGCAATGAACGACCTCCCACCCTCACTGAAAGGAATGGTGAAAGGAGGGGGCTCATTAACAGCACTTCCGATCATCGAAACCCAGGCAGGTGACGTGTCTGCGTATATTCCGACCAACGTGATCTCCATTACCGACGGCCAGATATTCCTGGAGTCCAACCTGTTTAACGCGGGTATCCGTCCGGCTATCAACGTGGGTATTTCGGTATCGCGTGTAGGGGGTAACGCCCAGATCAAGTCGATGAAAAAAGTGGCCGGTACCCTTAAACTGGATCAGGCCCAGTTTCGTGAGCTGGAGGCGTTTGCCAAGTTTGGTTCCGACCTCGATGCCGCTACCAAGCTGGTGATCGAGCGGGGTAAGAGAAACCAGGAGATCCTGAAGCAGGGGCAGTATCAGCCCGTAGCTGTGGGTGACCAGGTGGCCATCATCTTCGGTTCGATCAACGGTGCTATGGACGCCGTTCCCGTAAATAAAGTGAAAGAGTTTGAAACCGAGTTCCTGTCACTTCTGAATTCCACCAAACCGGAGATTATCGCGAATCTTTCGAAAGGTAAGCTGGAAAAAGAAGATACGGATTATATAGTTAAATTCGGGAAAGAGCTGGCGGAGAAATACGCCGGATGACCTTTTCTGAAAGAATTTAAACCTATATTTTAAAAATGGCTTCATTAAAAGAAGTAAGAAACAGGATCGCTTCCGTTAACTCTACCATGCAGATCACCAAAGCAATGAAAATGGTGTCTGCAGCGAAGTTAAGAAGAGCCCAGGAAAAGATCACCCAGTTAAGGCCTTATTCTCAAAAGCTGAATGAGCTGATCGCGCAGGTGTCGGAAAATACCGAGGCCGGTGCTTCCAGTCCTTACACTCAGGTAAGGGAGGTTAACAAGGTGCTGGTGGTGCTGGTAACTTCCGACAGGGGGCTGTGCGGTGCCTTTAACTCCAATATTATTAAAGCGGCCAATGCCTGGATAGCGGAGAATTATGCCGCGCAGCAGGCCAAAGGCGGGGTGACGATATTTTCCCTGGGTAAGAAAGGGCTGGAGGCTTTCCAGAGAAGGGGGGCCATCGTTAATCCTTCCTATACCGACATCTTCTCAAGATTATCTTTTGAAACCGCTAAAACGGCCGCAGAAGGGATCATGGAGAGCTTTGCCGACGGCGTATATGATGAAGTAGTTCTCATTTACAACGAGTTCAAAAACGTAGCTACCCAGATAGTCAGAGCAGAAAGAATGCTTCCGTTGCTGAATGAAAGCGCGCAGGAGGCTACTTCCGGCATCGATTATATCTTTGAACCTTCAGAGGAGGAGATCCTGCTGGATCTGATCCCGAAAGCCATCAAGTTGCAATTATTCAAGGCGGTTCTGGATTCTAATGCAGCCGAGCACGGAGCAAGGATGACCGCCATGGATAAGGCTACAGAAAACGGTGGTGAGCTTTTAAAGGCGCTCAAGATAGAATATAACCGCTCACGTCAGGCGGCGATCACCACGGAGATCCTGGAGATCGTGGGTGGAGCCGAAGCGCTGAAGAATTAAACAGGTATAGTTTCGAGATAAAGAAGAGGGCCTCCGGAAAGGGGGCCCTCTTCTTTATTGGTTTTCTCTCAATGCGGCCCCAAACAAAAACAGGCAGCCGTTTGGCCGCCTGTTTTATATCCTTTAAGGAATAAAATTAATTCTTAACGATCTTCCTCGTCTCTTTGAATTCACCGGAGGAAACTACCACGTTGTAGGTTCCCGGAACATATCTTCTGAGGCTCACATCAATAGCGGCGCCGGCCCTGTAGGATTTGGTGAATACCAGCTGGTTCAACTGATTGTAAACATTCACTTCCACATCCGCAGCTTTAAGATGCGCAGGTACCGATACGTTGATCCTGTCTGCAGTAGGATTAGGATAAACTACCACTGCAGAAACCCTGCTGCCGGGGGAGCCTGCCTTAACGATTTTAGCTACTTTAGAGGCTTCTGAAGCGCCCAGCGGGTTTTCTGCTATAACCCGGTAGTAGAAAGCAGAAGCGGTGTCGCTGCCGATCTCATCCGTGAAGGTGGTTACGCTTCTTCCTACTTCACCAACTTCCTCAAAATCACCGTCGGCCTTATAAGCTCTTTCGATAATATATTTCTCTTCTTTATTGGAGTCATCTACCCAGGTCAGCACCACGTTGGCTCCCGACCATTTGGCTACCAGTCCGTAAGGAGCATTCGGAACAGCTGAATAATCTACAGATACGGTACCGTCCATGTAGGCGTATTCCGACTCACCGTACAGGTAGTTTCCGGCCTTCACACGGTAAGTGTATTTCTGACCTTCCGAAAGATTTACGTGCTGAATGACATTCTGGCCGGTTTTCACAAATGCCAGAGTGGTCCAGGTCTGCCCTTCATCCAGGCTGTAATCAATGTAGTAGTAGTCTGCATCATCACCGGCATGCTCCCAGCTTATACCGAGTGCCCAGTTTTCGAAGTTATCTTTATAGGCCACACCGATAACATTCGTTGGAATAACGGATTTACCATGCGTTTTCTCGGTGAGGTAAGCCCAGCCACCCTGTATTCCCTGGTCGCTCCAGGAGAAAACACCGATCTCCACGGTCTCATTCTCCTCAAGACCGGTGATATCAAAGCCGGTAGAATAAGGATACGTTACGCCAATGATCTTGTGTTCTGTTTCCCAGGCTCTTTTCATCGTGATGTAATAAGACTCACGTATGTTTGTACGGCACTCCAGATCTTCATCTGCATTGTTCCACGCAATGCTGATGCTGTTATTGGTTTTATGCGCGGCATGGAGGTTTAACGGAGCTCCGGGAGACACATAAGGTGTCACCTGAAGGCTCACCTGGTTAGACTGGGTTACTTCACCCAAAGCATTTTGGGTATAAATAACGTAAGTGGTATGAATGCCCTGCTGAGCATCCAGGTCATAATAAGAAGTTTCATAAGGCGGAATGTTGGCAATCTCATACCACGGGCCGCCATACGATTTCTTGACAATAATGTTGGTCACCGCACCGCCGGTATTCGGATAACTCCATTGGAGACCTACAAACTGCGGACAGTTATTGGTAGACTGTAGCGTAGCTGCAGGAGGGAAGTCTACAAGGGTGGTTCCCCACTTTTCTGTCCATGGGCTTGTTGTTACACAGCCTGTAGCTATGGTACATCCCAGCAGTCTTGCTGTAACCTTATAGTTGCTTCCTGGCTGTAAAGCGTTAAAAGGAAACGACAGGAAGGCGTTATCTCCTCTTACCTGGAATGAGGTGGTGTTGATTCCGGGGCCTTCTATTTTCACCTCTATCCCCCTCACACCGGTGGTGTCCTGAGGTACCACTACGGCCGTAAGGCTGGTTTTAGTAATATTAGATATCTCCACCTGAGGAGCCGTCAATTGTGCGGAGGCTATATACCCGCTCAAAATCAAGAAAAAAGATAGTAATAATTTTCTCATGATCGAATTTGATTATGTTATGTAATAATGTATCACAAATATATGAAAAAGTGGATAGGAGTGGAGAAAAAAGGTATTAAATTATATTTAAAAGTTATTATACGGTAAAGAATATTTCAATTGACGGTGAATTTGCAGGATGCCGGCATGAGGAAGAGGGTCATGAACCCGGATGATCTTCGCTCCTTTTATCAGGGCGAGCCCGTGTATATATAAGGAATAGGGCAATGCTTCCTCCGGGCTGATATGAAGGAGCTTCCAGATCATTGATTTTCGCGACATCCCGGTCAGTAAGGGATAATATTCAGTTTGTAACAGCTCCAGGTGCTGCAGAAGCTGGTAGTTTTCTTCCAGGCTTTTGGAAAAGCCGAAGCCCGGATCCAGAAGAATGTCAGCTACTCCCCTGCTTCGGAGATAGGCGGCCTTTTTGAACAGCTTGTCGAAGACCGCAGGCAGAAGGTCAGGGTAGCTTCCGGAGGAATGCATATCTTTCACGGAGCGCCCTTCCTGGTGCATGAGGATATAAACAGGCTTTTTTTCGATGATCAGCGGAAACATGGCGGCATCAAAATCGCCCCCCGAAATATCATTGACCACCGCTGCTCCGGCATTCAGCGCCTCCCGCGCTACGGCAGACCGGAAAGTGTCAACAGAAACAGGTGTGCGCGGAAAACGGCCCCTCAGCTTCTCAATGGCCGGAATGACCCTGTCGAGCTCTTCCGCTTCAGAGACCTCGCTGCCGCCCGGCCGGGTGGAATATCCCCCCACATCCAACAGGTGTGCGCCTTCTTCTATCATCGTTTCAGCTTTTTTCAGAAACGCTTCCTGATTAGGATTAAATCTGCTATCTTTGTAAAATGAATCCGGCGTAACATTCAGGATTCCCATGATGAGAGGTTGATTTAAGCTCAGAATCTTACCACCGATATTTAATGTATTTTTCATAGTTTGCAAAAAAACTAAAAACTATTGAATTATATAAATGCCTAAGACGGAAACTGAATATTCAAGGATAATAACTCTTTGCTTTGAGATATTTTCAAAGAAGAATTTAGATTATGGTACTTCATGGAAAATACTCAGGCTCCCGTCTATTACCGATCAGATCTATATCAAAGCCCGCAGGATCCGGACTCTTCAGGAAAACGGATTTTCCCGGGTAGACGAAGGGGAGGTGCCTGAGTTTATCGGGATCATCAATTATTGTGTAATGGCCCTGATGCTCATGGAGCGCGGGCCTGATATTGAAGATGTAAGTACGGCTTACCAGGAAGAAATTACCAAAGTAAAAGCCTTGTTGTTTGATAAAAACCATGACTACAACGAAGCCTGGCGAAGTATGCGGGTAAGCTCTATGACCGACATCATCCTGATGAAGCTGATGCGGATCAAGCAGATCGAGGATAACGACGGGAAAACACTCATTTCGGAAGGGATACGGTCAGGTTATCAGGATATGATCAACTATTCGGTATTTTGTCTTATAAAATTGAATGAAAAGCAGCAACAGGCAGTCCAACAATAAGAAAATATGAAAATATTGGCAAACTTTTCACGGGTAATCGTTGGGATGTACCTTATTTTCTCAGGCTTTCTGAAGGTAGTGGACCCTTACGGTACGGCATTAAAACTGAAAGAATACTTCGAAGTATTCGCAATGGATCTGCCGGTTCTGGAAGGCTTTTTTGAGGGCCTGGGGGCATCTTCCGTAGCCTTATCGGTATTTTTTTGCTGTCTCGAGCTGGTGATAGGGGTAGCTCTGCTCTTTGGATTCAGGCTGAAATGGACGGCCTGGGCTGCGCTGCTGCTGATGACCTTCTTTACTTTCCTGACCTTCTATTCCGCTTATTTTAACCGGGTAACCGACTGCGGCTGCTTCGGTGAATTCATGAAGCTCAAGCCCTGGGCCTCCTTCTGGAAGAATGTGTTGACCATGGTCTTCATTGTGATCCTGTTTGTTTACCGTAAAAAATTCAATAATGCAGGGGCGGGTACACCCGCTGTGCTGCTGGCTATCATTATTTCCACCGGACTCGGGATCTACAGTTTAAGCTATCTGCCGGTGATCGATATGCTGCCTTATGCCACAGGAAAAAGTATTCCGGAGCAAATGAAACGCCCGGATATCGCACCGGTGATCGAATACGAATTCCTGGACAGATCCACCGGCGAAACCCTTCTCTCGGAGGAATACCTGATGGATACCCTGCGTTATACATACCGGGCCTCCAGGGTGCTTAATGAGGATGTCCTTCAACCGGTAATTACCGACTTCAGTGTGATAGATACAGCCGGAAATGAGGCGCTGTCTGCTGTTCTGGAAGGAAAAGTGCTGGTATTGATCCTGAAGTCTACCGCCGATATTGAAAATCTTGACTTTAAGAAATACCGGGAATTAGTGACCAAAGTGGGTAAAGTTCAGGTGAAGCCTGTGGTGCTTACCCCGGAAACCGGCGCAGGGGCGTACCTCAGGGCCAAAAAACTGAATTACCCCTATTACTTTGTGGATGAAAAGGTACTGAAGACCATGGCCCGTAACAACCCCGTCATTTACCTGATGCAGGACGGAGTGGTTTCAGGAAAGTGGAGTTTTAACCGCCTGCCGTCTGACGCAAAGATTAAAAAGTTGATTAACTTATAGTACTATTGTTTATAAATGACTACAAACATTTTTATGATTGGAATGCCGTCTTCCGGAAAAAGTACACTGGGAAGACAATTGGCAAAGGAGCTGAATTATGAGTTCATTGATCTTGACAAAAAGATCGAACTGGCAGAAGGGAAGAAGATCAGTGAGATTTTCAATCTTGAAGGCGAGGAATATTTTAGAAAGGTAGAGACAGAGCAGCTTAAACGCATCGATCCCAACTCGAGCCTGGTGATCGCCACCGGGGGCGGAACACCGTGCAACGGGAGCAATATGGATTTCATCAAGGAGAACGGGATCAGTGTTTTTCTGGACGTTAAGCCTAATAAGCTGGAGGAAAGGATGCGGAATTCCAAGAAAAATAACCGGCCGCTGTTTAACCTGGAAAGCGAGCTGCTGGTAGATACCCTCACCAAAACCTATGAAGATCGCATTGATATTTATAAAAGAGCGGATATCGTTATTGAGGGAGATACGGATGCCAATACCATACTTTGGATACTGGATGCGCATTTTTCCAGGGTAGCCACCAAGTAGGTTCTGTTACAGACACAAACTTTTGAAATGATGAAACAACTATGGACAAAATACAGGCTGCCCCTTTTGTTTTTCGGGGCAGTTTTCATATTAGCGATCCTGCTTATTCCTGATATTACCGTCCATGGCAAATATGACCGGCGATGCTGGATCAACTGGTCCAATTATATGCTGGGAAACGGGCTGGCCAACATCTACCGCCTGGGAATTAACTACCTGCCGCTGTATAATTACATTCTTTTCTTTTATGGCAAACTGGTGGGGACTACCGAGGGGGTTATCCTGCATATCAACTCGCTTAAGTATATTACCGTCCTGTTTGAGCTGATCGGTATTGCGTTTGTAGTGGCGCTGGTCAGAAGAAAGTATGAGCGTATGCAAACCGTTCTCCTGCTTTCGCTTCTGATCATTTTTAACCCGGCATTCTTTTACAACTGTGTTTTTTACGGGCAGGTAGACGGTATCTATTCCTCCTTTTTGTTTATTTCGGTGTATTATGCCATCCGGAAGAATACGAAGCTGAGCATACTCTTTTATGTGATCGCACTGAATTTTAAATTGCAGGCCATCACTTATTTCCCCCTTGTTTTCCTGATCAACTTACCCCAGCTTCGTGAAGTCAGGAGTATTAAAAAGGCCCTGCTTATACTGCTGCCTTCGGCTGTTGTGCAGATACTGATTATTCTCCCTTTCGTGCTCAACGGCGACACCGGGCTTCTGTGGGATGTAGTGCTGGGCTCCAAGGGGAAATATCCCTATATCAGTATGGGGGCGCTAAACTTCTGGTCCTACTTCTTTGATGAGCCCAAAAAGGTTTTGGATATCCTGGGCTTCTGGGGAAGAAGCTATCATGTGTATGGTCTGCTCCTTTATGCGGGATCTATGCTGCTGACCATCCTGCCCCTGCTGTACTGGAAATACCGTATAATGATCAAAAAGGAAAAAATTGACTTCTTTCCTGTAGAAAAATTACTGCTGACGGGCATGCTGGTTTCGCTGGTCTTCTTTTATTTTAATACCCAGATGCACTCTCGTTATGTGCATCCGGCCATGATCTTTGGCGCTGCGTATGCATTGTATACCAAAAAATATACGATCTATGCTCTCCTTAGTGTGGCGTATTTCCTGAATATCGAGTATTCGGCGCGGATATTAAAGGGGGATATTTCCGATTTTAACAGCTTCTTCTTTGAGCCGGTGTTTGTATCCTCCGTTTACGGGCTGGTGCTGATTCTTTGCTTTTGGAGATTATACACCGGCTTCTTCAAAGAGGTGGTTCCAGGCAGAAGATAAATGTTCGATAATGTCGGAGGCGATCAGGCTTTTGGGGTGAATTTTCCGGGTGGCCAGGTCTCCCGCCAGCCCGTGAAGATAAACGCCGGTTACCGCTGCATCTTCCGGTGAATAGCGTTGGGCGAGGAGCGAGGTGATGATCCCCGTCAGCACATCGCCGCTGCCGCCCGTTGCCATACCATAATTTCCCGTAGAGTTGAAAAAGGTTCTCCCGTCGGGCAGGATAATAGCGGTATGGGCTCCTTTGATGACCAGGATAAGGGTGTGTTTACGGGAGAGCTGCCGGACTTTTTCAAGTTTTTCAAAATCATCTTTCCAGGGGCCTGTGAGGCGCTCAAGCTCGCCGGGATGAGGGGTAAGGATCGTATCGGGTGGCAGCTTTTTCAGCCATTCCGGATTATGTGAAAGAATGTTCAGGGCATCGGCATCCACTACCATGGGCGGCAGATCTTTGTCTCCCAGCAGCTGGAGAAATGCCTTTTCCGTCTCCGGGGCGGTACCCATTCCCGGCCCTGCACCTATGGATGCAAACCGGGAGAGACCGGCAGGGGGTGTCGTTAACGCGTCGTTTGCACTATCGGTGATGACCATGGCTTCCGGAAATGCACTTTGCAGGGGAAGATACGCGCATTGAGGTACGTAGGCCGTCACCAGGCCGCACCCGGTTTTAAGCGCCGCGCGGGCCGCCAGCAGGATCGCGCCCGCTTTACCGTAGCTTCCGCCGGTGAGCAGCGCATGGCCCAGGGTACCTTTGTGTGAGAATCGGGCGGGCACGATTATCTTCTTTTTTATGATGTCAGCAGTAACATAAATCTCATGACTGTCCGGGGCCTCCTCCAGCCCGATATCCAGCACTCTGAAATCACCGGTCACGCCTGCATTGCCGGGCAGGAGAAGTGCTTTTTTAGGAGAATGGAACGTGTACACCCGGTCGGCCTTTACAACAGGGGCTGCCAGAGGGGTGGCCTCGTCTGCCAGCAACCCGGAAGGCATATCTACCGCCAGAACCCGCCTTCCGGAACTATTGACCTGGTCGGTCAGGAGGCTCCAGGGAGGATCCAGCGGGCGGTTTAATCCGTGTCCGTATAAGGCATCAATGATAACGGTATCTTCGGAGAAATTCAGGCGGGAATTGCAGTCAAAGGCGGTAACGGGCAGTTCGCCCAGCCGTTTTTGATTTTCAAGATTGTCGGGTGAGTAAGACAATGACCTCAGCAGGAAGACATCGACATTTCCTCCCGCCGAGAAGATCATGCGGGCCAGTGCCAGGCCATCCCCCCCGTTATTTCCCGGGCCGCAAAGAATGCTGAAACGGGTGTTATAAATGTCGAAATCCGCTTTCAGGCTTTCGAAAAGTGCTCCGGAAGCCCGTTCCATCAGCTGCCAGGAGCTGATGTTCTGCACGACCAGGGTGCGGGTGTCGGCTTCTTTCAATTGCCGGGCGCTGAGGATGTCCATCCAATCTGATTTTTATCTGCCCTTAAAATTAGCAAACTCCTTTAAAAAACGCAGCTTTTTTGTTCAATCAGAGTCTTCGGCGTGCCGAGACTCTGATTACCTTATAATATATATGAGTTATGGAAAAGAGGTTTAGCCATCTAAAGCAGGTAAATGTAACAAAATAAATTGCGTGAGCTTTCTCTTGCCGCGTTTTGACAGCCATGTATGAATCTTTACTAACAGCAAGTTACAATATTATTCTGTACAAGGGTCATTTATTTCGATAAGCAAAATCACATCTGTGATAAGCCGAGTCTCGGCAAGCCGAAGACTCTGCTTGGACACAACCCTTCCATGATGAAGCGGCTTAATGATATTGCCAAGTTTTCTGAACAGGATAAGCAACATATCCTCTATGCCCACGATGCTATGATTAATAATGTCAAGCTCAAAGCTATCCAATAAAAAAGCCCTCTGAATGAGGGCTTTTTCGTTTCATTTAACTTTTTCCATTTTTACATTTGGAAATTCTTTAATCCATAACTGTTCTAGAAGATCTTCTTTTCGTAATGGTTCAAAATAGTCGACAATCAAGTACATATATTTCTTCCCTTCAGAACTTGTAGCAAAAAAAATCTCGACATTATCCTGCATTACGTCAAACTCTAACTCATTTCTAACCTTTTCTAAGGAATTGGAATCTAAATTCTTCCTAAATTTCAAAAGGTTTTCATCGGTAAAAACAAAACCAAAACAATAAAAAATGTTCACTAAGTCTTCATTAATTAACTTTTCTAGCTTTTCAGCCATTGGATTAGCTTCTTTGCTAAACAACTTCCTTAGTAGTTTCATTGCTTTTCTTCTATTTTAGTTTTAACCATATTAAAGGTACTTTCTCCTGCTTTTGCCCCGCTCTCCCACGTCTTCAGACGTAAGGAGGGCGAAATCCTGTCTCTGACAGG
>CAZLXI010000004.1:113084-172954 GCA_964563435.1 uncultured Lacihabitans sp. | reverse complement strand
CCACCGTCGTTTGGGAGTGCAAAGGTAGGAAGAATTTTTTACCCGTCAAGACTTTGATCAAAAATTTTCCACTTTTTTTTCAACTATTTTTTAACGTATCCGGTATGTGCTTATAAGTCAGCAGAATACTAAAAATGTCTGAATATTGAATCCCCTCTCATCAACATGTTATTACGATCCGGAGCCCGTAAAGAACCTCCCCCGGGCTCACTATGCGCACTACATGAACACCCTTGCCCCCCCGGATCCCTGAAAACCTTCCCGTGGCTCACTCCTGACACTCCATACGACCAATATCGCACCCCTAAGCCTCTGAAAAGGCAATTTGCGCACACGTTTGCAATTGAAAAATACGCCGGATTTAGACCCAAATTAGCACATAATCTCTGTTTACACGGCTATTATCGTGATTCTTCCCATACTATATTCCCTATAAAGCATTTTAATTTTGCACTACCTTTTTATTAAAGTACAGGTCCTTCCTTAACTATCTAATCTTTCATTTTTTATGATTAAATCTATCCTTATTTCTCCAATGAAACTGTTTTTGCTGGTGGTTTTCTGCTTTCTTGGAAGCTCGTTGTTTGCCCAAAGCAGAACGGTCTCGGGAACCGTAAACGACCCGGTAAACGACCAGGCCCTGCCGGGGGTGACCGTCAGGGTGAAAAACACCAACACGGCCACCTACACCGATGCTGACGGCAGGTACTCCCTGTCGGTTCCCGGTAATGACGCAGTTCTGGTATTCTCCTTCTTAGGGTATGAAACCGTGGAAGAATCCGTGGGGTCGCGTAGTGTCATTGACATCCATCTTAGCAGCGACAACAAGCTGCTGGATGAGGTAGTGGTAACGGCCCTCGGGGTGAAAAGAGAGGAACGCGCCCTGGGTTATGCTACGCAGAAGCTGGGCGGAGAAACACTGAACACTGTAAAAGGGACGAATGTCGCCACCTCCATGACCGGTAAGGTTTCAGGCCTCTGGGTACGGAACAGTACGGAATTTAACGAGGCCCCTTCCTTATTACTAAGGGGTGAAACCCCGCTTCTGGTCATTGACGGCGTACCTTACGGCAACATGAACCTCGGAAACATCCCCCAGGATGATATAGAAAGTATTGATGTACTGAAAGGCCCTACAGCTGCTGCTCTTTACGGCTCGCGGGGTAGCGGCGGTGCTGTTATCGTGACCACCAAAAAGGGAGCGAAAGGCAAAGGCCTCCAGGTCTCGTTTAATTCCAATAACATGATGAATGCGGGCTTCCTGATGCTGCCCGAAGTACAAACCAGCTACAGTGCGGGGCTTGGAGGGGTGTATAGCCCTACCGACTACGTTTGGGGAGCAAAGCTGGATGCCGGCGTAATGGCCAACCAATGGAGCCCCGTCACCAAAGAAATGGAAGTACGGGAGCTTACCTCCGCCGGAAAAAATAACTTTCCTGATTTTCTTCAAACCGGGTTTGTTTCCAACAACAACCTCAGCCTGGCCCAAAGTGGCGAAAACGGCAGCTTCCGGATCTCGCTGAACCATATCATGGACAAAGGGCAATACCCGAACCTGAAATCCAACGCCATCAACTTTAACGTAAGCGGAGAGATAACGCTCTCTGACAAGCTGAACATCACCAGCACGATGGGCTTTAACAGAAAGCAGGCTCCCCAGACCTTCGGAGCGGGGTATGGCGACCAGGGCTATATTTACAACATCCTGGTATGGATGGGACCTGAATATGACCTGAGTTTATACAAAGATAATTATTGGCTGGTGCCTAATGAAAAGCAAAACTGGCACTACACGGCCTGGTACGATAACCCTTATATTATGGCGTATGAAAAGTTAAATGCCATAGAGCAAAATAAAATGAACACCAACTTCTCCATCAATTACAAGCTGTTTGAAGGAGCTAAATTGTTGATACGCCCGGGTTTTGACCTCTACTCCAACACCACCGAAAGAAGAAATCCGCCCAATATCCTGTCTAACAGGGGCTGGGATGCCGCCGGTATGTACGCATTAAACAAAGCTACAGGCTGGAGCTTTAACGGAGATGCCCTCTTAATGTATAATAAGAACTTTGGCGACTTCGGCCTTGACTTATTGGGCGGTGGTACCATTTATACCTGGGTAGACGATAACCTGAACAGCTCTACCCGGGGCGGGATCACCATTCCGGGATGGTACTCGCTGAACAACTCCGTGGAAAGGGCTAACGTCAGTACAGGCATAAGCCGCAAACAGGTAAACAGTGTATTAGGAAAGGCCTCGTTTTCTTACGTGAATGCCGTTTTCCTCGATGTTACAGGACGTAACGACTGGTCTTCTACCATGCCGAGATATTCCCGTTCCTATTTTTACCCTTCCGTGGGAGGTAGTTTGGTGCTGAGTGAGTTTGTGAATATGCCAAAAGCCGTTGATTTCTTAAAACTCCGTGGATCCTGGACGGTGTCCAAATCGGACCTCGGTGTATATGCCACCAATCAGACCTACAGCACCACCCTGGCCGACTGGCTTCCCTGGAACTCGGCGGCTTACCCTACCACCATACGTGACGGGATCGTAAACGCACAAACCAACCGTACCTGGGAAGCCGGGGTCTCCACCTATCTCTTAAAGAAACGATTTAAATTTGATGCGGCCTACTTTAATAAATTCTTCTATAACACCCAGACCAGCGCGCCTGTCTCCCCTGCATCCGGCTTTACCAGTACCCTGATCAACACGGAGCAAACCACCGTAAGAAAAGGTCTTGAGCTTACGCTGGAAGCAGCAGCGCTGAAGAAAGAAAATTTTAATTGGGATATTATAGCAAACTGGTCGAACTACCAGACCTACTATAAAGACCTTGATCCCGTGTATTCTGCAGATAACGCCTGGACAAAATCAGGTAAGAGGACAGACGTTTATACAGACAGAATGTGGCTTCGGGACAGTAACGGTAACCTGATCCATAACACCAACGGCCTTCCGATAGCCAGTAACTATAGCTATGTACACGGTTATACCAATCCTACATTTGTATGGGGTCTTTCAAATAACTTCAGGTACAAAAACTTTACGGCAGCTCTTAGCTTTGACGGCCGGGTAGGAGGTGTATTGTATAATTATACCTCTTTTAAAATGTTTGATACCGGCTCGCACCCGGATACCGACAACCCGAACCGCTATGACGAGGTGGTGAACAAAAACCGCTCTTATGTGGGCCAGGGTGTAAAGATCGTGAGCGGAACCGTTACGTATGATAATTATGGAAACATTCTGACAGATACCCGTGAGTACGCCCCTAACGATACTAAAGTGTCGTATCAGTCATATGCCAGAAACTACGGTGACGGCACCCGCGGTATAGCCGATGCCACCTTTATAAAACTCCGGGAGATCGCATTGGGATACCGCCTGCCTTCCCGGGCCGCCAGGTATGTGGGGGCAAAATCGGCATCGGTATCACTGACCGGGCAAAATGTGTGGTTATGGACAAAGGAATTCCGGTTTGCAGACCCGGATAAGGCCAATGATTCTGACCTGACCTCGCCGTCAATGAGATACATCGGTCTGAACTTACAATTGACATTCTAAACTAATTAATCTCATGAAAATGACATCCGGAATAAAAATATATATCCTGACGGTTCTCAGCATCTTAATGCTGAACAGTTGTTCAGATTTTGAAGAGCTGAACTCCAATCCCAACGCAGCCACCAAGGTGACGGCGCAAATGCTGGCCACCCGCCTGATCCTGAACATCACAGAAACGGATATCGCCAGCACCAAAGGCTTTCTTCAACCGTTTCTGTTGGGAAAAACCATCGTATATACGGAATTTGACGAAAACTATCAGTACAATTTCCTGGGAAGAGGCTCACTCGACGGCCTGGTGATACTCACTAACGTAGAGAAAATGATAGAAGCCTCTCCCGAAGGCCCTATCAAAAATTCCTACACGGCCCTGGGGAAATTTATGCGGGCGTATAAGTTTTACAATACGACCATACGCCTGGGTGACATCCCGTATACCGAAGCCCTGCAGGGACAGCAAAATATCACAGCCCCTAAATACGATTCCCAGAAAACGGTGATCCTGGGGATACTCAGCGAACTGGAAGAAGCCGACAAGCTGTTTGCACAGGGCTCACGCTTTGAGGGAGACCCGATCTATGGCGGAGACGTCACCAAATGGCGAAAAATGGTTAATTCCTTTGAGCTGCATGTGTTAATGTCACTTTCCCGGAAAGTAAATGAGACAGATCTGAGAATACGGGAACGCTTTAACGAGATCGTAAATACAAAACCCGTTTTCGAAAGCAATGCCGATAACTTCCAGCTGGTTTATTCTGATGTGGCCGGGCAGCGGTATCCATGGTACAAGCTGGGTAACTCGTTTATCATTTACCCGGTGAGCTCTTCGGTGCTTACAGATGAATTAAAGGCACTAGATGATCGCAGGCTGTTCTATTATGCCAATCCGTCTCCCGTGCAGGTGGCTGCGGGCAAATCACAGAGCAGCCCTGATGCCTACATAGGAGTTGACCCGGCTATGATCTATTCCGATATCACGCGGATCTTTGCTACCGGTGACTACTCACCTATCAACAGCCGCTATTCAGAGCTGGCCAATGCCGAGCCTATATTTCTGTTGAGCTACCCTATGGTGAAGTTCATTCTGGCTGAAGCTGCCGTAAGGGGCTGGATATCGGAGGGCTCCGCCGAAGGGCACTATGCCGACGGAGTAAAAGCCGCTATGCAGTTTACGGCAGGCAACACGCCGGATAACACCCTGTTTCATCACGGTATGCGAATGACGGAGACTTACATCAATGATTACGCCGTTTCTGATAAAGTGAAGCTTGCCGGTACTGTCGAAAACAAGATAAAGCAGATCATTACCCAACGCTTCATCAGCACTTTCCTGCAGGCGCCTTTTGATGCTTTCTTCGAGAACCGGAGAACCGGGTATCCGAAATTTACCATCAACCCGGCATCGAACTCCAATGTTCCTTCCGACCGGCTGCCGGTGCGGTGGATGTACCCGAACAGCGAGCTGAACTACAATACCGACAACGTATCGGCCGCCATTAGCAGCCAGTTCGGCGGCAGTGATGATAACAACCAGGTAATGTGGCTGTTAAAGTAATTTAAAGAAGTATTCTGAAAAGTTTTGTAAGGTTTTATCCTTCAAAGCGGTTCTCGAAAAATGCGATTCTCGACTTCGCTCGGACTGACAGGGGCGGTTACCACTTGTCACATCGGGCGGAGTCGGGATGCACATGAGTACAAATGCCGGACTTTTCTGAAAGTCTATTTACTCCTTATATTCCCATCCCCAACCCTCCAGTTTCCCGAAAACCCACCCCCTCCCCGCTTATACGAATCGTCTAAGATAAATACTATTTCCGGGCCCTCAGGCAAATGGAACTTTTGAAAGAATAGGCAAATAAATCAATGATTATCAATAGTTTAAGTTCTATTTAAAATAGTTCTAAATTTTTTTAAGTCCCGAAAATTCACAATGCATATTTTGTTCCCAACTATTCCTCCATTAGTTTTGCAGTCTGGATGAAATAGCAATATTCTGTTAAATATGTTACATACCATTACGAGGAAATTCTTACTTCTGATCACCTTTGTATTTTTGTCAGGCCAGGGTGTTTTTGCACAGGAAGCAGCAGCAGAACCCGCTGCAGAAGCTGCCTCAGCCGGAGAAGCAGGTGACCCGGTAGCCGGAGAAGCCCTTTTCAAGAACAACTGTAAGCAGTGTCACTCCGCCGATGATAAAATAGTGGTAGGCCCCGGCTTAAAGGGAATTGACGAAAGAAGGGATTTTGCATGGATCAAAGCATGGATCCAAAATCCCGATAAAGTAATTAACAGCGGTGATAAGTATGCTGTTGACCTTTTCAATAAGTTCAACAAGCTGCAGATGACTGCCTTCCCTGCTTACGGCGACAAAGAAATACATGATCTCCTGGCGTACGTGAAGAAAGCCAATGAAGCCCCTGTCGCAGTAGCGGGTGCAGTGGCGGCCCAGGGTGGACAGGAAACCGGCGGCGGTAAATTCTTCAATATTATCCTGGTTTCTCTTCTTGCCATCATGGTGCTGGTGCTGGTGGCCCTTCTGGCGGTAATCCGCCTGCTGAGCACGCTTTCGAAATCAGATGAAAGCCTTACTCAGGAGCTGGCACAGCCGAAGACCTCTTTCGGAGATAACCTCAAAACCCTTTTCAGCAATACTACGGTAAGAACGGCCATTATCTGGCTTTTCATCATACTGGGAACCAAAGCCACCCTCGACGGGCTGTTCAGTATCGGTGTACATCAGGGATACGCGCCCGCGCAGCCGGTTAACTTCTCCCATAAGCTTCATGCAGGTGATATGGAGATTGATTGCGGCTACTGCCACACCGGAGTTTATAAAGGAAAGCAGGCCGGTATACCGTCATCCAGCATCTGTATGAACTGTCACAATACCATCAAGCGGGAATCTCCTGAAATCCAGAAGATCTACCGGGCTATTGAGACCAATACGCCGATAGAGTGGGTACGGGTGCATAACCTCCCTGACCTGGCGTACTTTAACCACTCTCAGCATACCGTTGTGGGCGGCCTGGATTGTGAAAACTGTCACGGAGATATTAAAAATATGGAAGTGGTTCAGCAAAGATACTCGCTGACCATGGGATGGTGTATCGACTGTCACCGTCAGACAGATGTGAACTCAAAAGGTAATGCGTATTACGACAAACTGCTCTCGGCACACGAGGAAGTGTCTTCCAAACCAATGAAGGTGGAGGATATCGGCGGATTGGAATGTGCCAAATGTCATTATTAATTACCTTTAATTAAAACTGGAATTTTACTTACATTATACTCATGGAGGATACTAACAAAAGGTATTGGAAAGGTATTGAAGAGTTAAAAAATGATATCAACGTCGTAAAAAACGCCGATAGAGAATTTAACTTTGATGATATAGAAGGGGGAACCTACCGCAGGGATTTCCTGAAAGTTCTCGGCTTTGGAATGGCGGCCGTTTCCCTGGCTGCCTGCGACGCCCCCGTAAGACATACAATTCCCTACCTGAATAAGCCGGTAGACATAGAGCCGGGGATTCCCAACTACTATGCTTCATCGTATGTACAGGGTGGCGACTACGCCAGTATCCTGGTGAAGACCGTGGAAGGACGTCCGATCAAGATCGAAGGAAACTCCCTCTCCGGCATTTCCAAAGGATGCCTGAGCGCTGCTGTTCACGGCTCCCTCCTGTCGCTTTACGATAACGACCGCCTGAGAACTCCCCTTAAAAACGGGAAAGAGATCAGCTGGGCCAACCTGGATAAAGAAGTAACGGCCGGACTGACCGCCGCTTCCAATATCCGTATCGTATCGAATACTGTTCTTTCCCCCACCTTCAAAAAGGTGATCGGTGATTTTGCGGCAAAGTACCCTTCGGCAAAACTGGTGCAATACGACGCCAATTCGGTTTATCCTCTGGTGCAGGCCAATGAGAAAAGCTTTGGCAATGCCGTTATTCCGGACTATAAATTTGAAAATGCCGATGTGATCGTAGGCATAAACGCCGATTTTCTCGGCGCCTGGATCAGCCCGCTGGAATACAATGCCGGATGGGTAGTGAACCGGAAAGTAAGCAGCGGCAAAGACGGCAAAAAGGCTATGTCGCGGCACTATCACTATGAGCCTACCATGACACTCACCGGCGCTAACGCGGATTACCGCGGCCGGTATAAGCCTTCCCAGGAAGGTCTGCTGGTGGCTAACCTGTATAACCGGGTTTCTGAAAAACTGGGACAGGGCTCTCCCCTGGCCGTTCAGAAAGCCGACTTTGAGTTTCTGGACAAATGCGCTGCCGACCTCGTAAAGTCAGGTGCCAGAAGCCTGATCGTAAGCGGCTCGGGTGACGTTTCCACCCTGATCCTCGTCAATGCCCTTAACGCCCTTCTGGGAACCGTAGGCACGACCATCGACTTCGGAAACACCGTTAATTACCGCCAGGGGAACGACACCGAAATGGCGCAGTTCGTAGCAGACCTGAACAGCGGCGCCGTTGATGCGGTGATCTTTGTCGATGCTAACCCGGTATACGATCACCTGTCAGGCGCTGAAATCGAAAAAGGACTTAAAAAAGCGAAATTGACCGTAGCGATAAGCGACAGGGCCGATGAAACGGCTTCTAACTGTGCCTATATCGCTTTAAATACCCATTTCCTGGAAAACTGGGGGGATGCCCATCCGAAAACAGGATATTATTCCCTCATCCAGCCCACGATCTCCAATATCTTCCAGTCGCGTCAGCCGGAAGCCAGCATCCTGAAATGGTCGGGTTCAGACACATCATACCATAGCTATCTGAAAGCCCACTGGGAATCGAACATACTCGGCGGAAAGTCCTGGACACAGGCACTGCATGACGGAGTTCATGAATCAGGCGCGGCCCCTGTGGCCGGCGCTGCTTTTACCGGGAATATTCAGGAAGCTGCCGCTCAGGCCACCACACTGAAAGGAAACGGTATCGAGCTTCATGTTTTTGAAAATACCACCATTGGTACCGGTAAAAATGCCAATAACCCCTGGTTACAGGAAACCCCGGATCCGATCTCCAAAGTGACCTGGGAAAATACGGCTGCGTTTTCGTTGAAGACCGCTACCGAGCTGGGCATAGGTCAGGGCGACTGGGTGAAAGTAACTGCCGGCAGCGCCACCGTGGAGCTGCCTGTGCTGATCCAGCCAGGCCAGCCCGACGGCACCGTGGCCATTGCAAGGGGATACGGCCGCACCAAAGCCGGTAAAGCCGGTAACGTGGGTGTGGATGTTCTTCCCCTGCTGAAAGGCTCGAAAGGAGCTGCCAACTCGTGGAATGACGGAATACAGGTGGAAAAAACAAAATCCGGCTATACCCTGGCACAAACCCAAACCCACGAGACGTACATGGGCCGGAAGGCAGTAGTGCAGGAGACCATCCTGAGCGAATATGTTAAAAACGTAAAAGCCGGGAGATTTGAGCCGAAAATAGCGACATCAGAAGGTTTCAAAAAGCCCAATACCATTTCCATGTGGAACGGGCATGAAAAGAAAGGCCACAGCTGGGGAATGGTCATTGACCTGAACACCTGTACGGGATGTGCCGCCTGCGTGGTCAGTTGCCAGGCAGAAAACAACATCCCGGTGGTAGGTAAAGCCGAAGTGGCCCGCGCGAGGGAAATGCACTGGGTGCGTATCGACCGCTACTACAGCTCCGATGCTCCGCGCGAAACGGGCTACAACCCAAGTGGCTACAAAGCCATGGAAGTAGCTTCCGACAACCCGGAAGTGGTGTTCCAGCCGATGATGTGTCAGCACTGCTCCAATGCGCCTTGTGAGACCGTATGTCCGGTACTGGCCACCACCCACTCTTCGGAAGGTCTTAACCAGATGGCCTATAACCGCTGTGTGGGAACCCGTTACTGTGCGAACAACTGTCCGTATAAAGTAAGACGTTTTAACTGGTTCAAATACTTTGAGAACGATAATTTTGACTACGCGTTCAACAATGAGCTGGGCAGAATGGTCATTAACCCGGAAGTAACCGTACGGTCAAGAGGGGTGATTGAAAAATGTTCGATGTGTGTTCAGCGGATACAGGAAGGTAAGCTTCTTGCCAAAAAAGCGAAGAGGCCGTTGAAGGACGGAGACATTAAAATGGCCTGTGGCTCATCCTGCCCTACCGGATGTATTACTTTCGGCGACATGAACGATCCGGAGTCGAAAATATCGAAACTATTGGCGGAAGAGAAAGAAGGCCGAGCCTTCCACATGCTGGAAGAAATTAACGTACAGCCTCAGCTGAGTTACCTGGTGAAAGTTCGTAACAAAGACAGGGAAGATTCCAAGGTAGTATCATAAAAGAATTTAGTTATTAATTAATAAAGAAAGCCTAACTTATTTAGGGAACAATTATGTCATCAGTAGTTTCACCCATAAGAGAGCATTTGGTAACCAATGGTAAAACGCACCACGACGTTACCGAGGACATTTGCAGACATGTAGAGGCCAAACCTACCAAAGAATGGAAAATAGCATTTACCCTGAGTGTAATTGTACTGGCGTACGGTACCTTCTGGGTAGGCAGGACCTGGTGGGAGGGTCTCGGTGTATGGGGACTTAATAAAACCGTCGGCTGGGCCTGGGATATCACCAACTTCGTTTGGTGGGTAGGCATCGGTCACGCCGGAACACTCATCTCCGCCATCCTGCTGCTTTTCCGTCAGAAATGGAGAACTTCCATTAACCGCGCAGCAGAGGCCATGACCATCTTTGCGGTGATCTGTGCGGCTTCATTCATCTTAATGCACATGGGCAGACCCTGGGTAGCTCACTGGGCCCTGCCGCTACCCAACACCTTCGGTTCGCTGTGGGTGAACTTCAACTCCCCGCTGGTATGGGACGTGTTCGCGATCTCCACCTATTTCTCCGTATCCTGCCTGTTCTGGTATATCGGTATGGTGCCTGACCTGGCTACCATCCGCGACCGCGCCACGGGAATCCGGAAGAAAATTTATGGTGTACTTTCTCTGGGATGGACCGGTGGAGCCAAAACCTGGGCCCGGTACGAAGATGTGTCGCTGATCCTGGCCGGCTTATCGACCCCCCTCGTACTTTCAGTGCATACCATCGTATCTTTTGACTTTGCCACCTCAGTAATTCCGGGATGGCACACTACCATCTTCCCGCCTTACTTTGTGGCCGGTGCGATCTTCTCGGGTTTTGCCATGGTACAAAACCTGATGCTCATCACCCGGGTGGTTTACAAACTGGAAGACTACATTACCCTGGAGCACATTTCCTTAATGAATAAGATCATCACGCTTACAGGCTCTATTGTAGGTATCGCTTATATCACGGAGTTCTTTATTGCTGCCTATTCAGGAGTGGAGTATGAGAAATATGCCTTCCTTAACCGGGCTACAGGACCGCTTTGGTGGTCATACGCCGCCATGATGACCTGTAACGTGCTTTCGCCCCAGGTATTCTGGAGTGCAAAGCTGAGAAAAAACATCGTGCTGTCGTTTGTCATTGCCGTGATCGTAAACATCGGTATGTGGTTTGAGCGTTTCGTGATCATCGTGACCTCGCTTCACAGAGATTATATCCCTTCCAGCTGGACCTACTTTACCCCCCGGATGGGAGATATCGGTGACTACATTTTCTCTTTCGGATTGTTCGGAACGCTCTTCCTCCTGTTCTCTAAATTCCTGCCGGTGATCAACATGGCGGAAGTAAAGGCAGTGCTGAAGTCGTCATCGGAGAAAACCCCGGGAGATAAACATTAATTAAAAAGATTTTAAGTATATAAAAATGGCTAGATATTTAGTAGGGATATTCGGAGATGAGGACATCGTACTTGAAGCCGCAGAGTCCGTAAGAAAGAAAGAAGTAAAGATACAGGAGGTCTACTGCCCCTACCCGGTGCACGGGTTGGATCATGCGCTGGGATATGAAAGACCACGTATGGGTGTTGCGGCTTTCTTTTTCGGATTGACCGGAACCTCGCTGGCGTTTTTACTTACCTTCTGGACCCTTGGCTGGGACTGGCCGATGAATATCGGAGGGAAAAACTTTATTCCTTTCCCGACCAACATTCCGATCGTATTTGAGTTAACGGTACTCCTGGCGGCATTCGGTATGTCATTCACGTTTTTCTTCAGTGAAGGCCTGGGGCCGACGGCCAATCCTGTAATTTTTGACGAACGTTCTACCGATGACAAATTTGTGATGGCCATAGACTTAAGCAAAAACAAAATCTCTGACGAAGAGATCACGCAGATTCTGAAAGATGCAGGTGCGGAGGAAGTGAATGTTAAAGAGGTATAAAATTATGAAGATGAACAATAGATTAGCAGGGTTACTACTGTTTACCGCATGGGGTGCCGGTCTTACTTCGTGTGACCGTACCCAGAGAACAGGATGGGAATTTGCACCGAACATGTATAACTCCGTAGGATACGAAGCCCAGACCCAGATCGATAAAAACGGCATTAACCCACACGGTATGAACATGCGTTTGCCGGTGGCGGGAACTGTTTCGCGCAGAAACTACACTACTACCTTTCAGACTGGCGACAGCACAGAGGTACATGACCTGATGATATATAACCTGACCAAAGATGATGAGGCGGCCTCGGAATCCCTGGTTAACCCGGTACCTTTGACCGAACAAACCCTTGCCGAAGGAGAAGTTCTTTACAAAAGAAACTGCGCCCACTGTCACGGGGCCACCGGCGGTGCTGACGGGAAAGTAGCCGACATCTACAACGGAGTACCTACCTATACCTCTGATGCCGTTAAGAATCTTCCTGCGGGCAGAATCTTCTTCGCCATCACCTATGGTAAGGGAAGAATGTGGCCGCATGCGGCTCAGGTTAACCCCGAAGAAAGATGGAAGATCGTCCACTTTGTACAGACACTACAAAAAGGAAACTGATATATACTGGAAAAAGAAATTTATTATTGGAATATAAGTTAACATTATAATGGCTCACAAGCACGATATACCCTCACTTGACGAATCATTTGAATTCAGTCCGGCCCTCAAAAAGAAGCTGATTCTGACAGCATTGCTGGGGGTGGTCCTGGTGGCCCTGGGTGCGTTACTCATTCACCAGGGTTGGTGGCCTCTCGGACACGGGGATCATCACGAAGCTGCTCATCACGAAGTCGCTCACTCCGCCGATGCACACCATGAAGATGCACATCACGGAGATGACCATGGGGACCACCACGGAGCTACCCTGACCAGCAGGCTGATAGCTAACCTGTGGATGAACAGCGTGTACTTTATAGGAATATCGCTTGTAGGCCTGTTCTTTATTGCCTACAACTACGTAGCCAAAGCCGGGTGGCAGGTGTCCATAAAGCGGGTAGCTGAAGCCTTCCCGTCTTTTGTGATCGTTCCCTCGCTTATCATGCTTGTGCTCTTTATACTTCCCTCTACAAGACATATCATCTTTCACTGGACCCATGAAGGAATAACCGATCCTTCGCAACCCAATTTTGATGCGATCATAGCGTCTAAGACCTGGTTCCTGAATTTCCCGTTCTTCCTGGGCCGGATGATCGTGTACTTTGTGATATGGTACTTCCTGTGGATCCAGATCCGTAAATTTTCGCTTCTGGAAGACCAGTACGGTGGTTTGGATTACCATTATACCAGCCGGGCTTACTCAAAAGCGTTCCTTTTGTTTTTTGCCGTAACATCATCCACTGCCGCATGGGATCTTACCATGTCGATTGACACGCACTGGTTCTCTACCATGTTTGGGTGGTATCACCTGGCTTCATGGCACGTAGCCGGCCTCGCCGCTATGATGCTGGCCATCATTCTTCTCAAAGAGAACGGTTACCTCAAAGCTGTGAAAATGAGTACACTCCACGATCTGGGTAAGTTGATCTTCGGTTTCTCGGTATTCTGGACCTATACCTGGTTTAGCCAGTACCTGCTGATCTTTTATGCCAACCTGCCGGAAGAAACCATCTACTTTGAGGAAAGGATCAACGGATACGGTGGCCGCTACTTTGCGCCGTTTATCATTAACCTGATCCTCAACTTTGTGTTTCCGTTCCTGATCCTGATGGCCCGGAATTCAAAGCGTAACTTCATGCTGCTGAAGCTGGCCTGTGGTTCCATTCTGATCGGCCACTGGTTCGACTTCTACCAGATGATCATGCCGGGCGTAGCCAAAGACCAGGGCGGAATCGGAATTATTGAGCTGGGAACTACCCTCACGTTCGCATCCGTATTCATTTATTTTGTGGCTAACGAGTTGACCAAAGCTAACCTGTATGCGAAGAAGCATCCTTTCCTGGAAGAGAGCCTTCACCACGATATATAATTTAAAACAGCGTTATTAATTACAAGATGATATACATAATTGCAATATTGGCCATTCTGTTTGTAGTTCTGACCTTTAAAGTTATATCGCAAACCAGAAAGATTGTTAATAAAACCAAAAACGAAGAAGAGCTGCCCTACCAGGGAGCGGCCGATTATGCCAATAACTTCAATGCCGTGGGTTTGCTGGTGTTCTGGGTGCTGACCGTGATCGCTATGATCTGGTCTTATATTCATTACTCTCAGTACTTCCTTCCCGAAGCTTCTTCCATACACGGAAGGAGAACCGACTTCTGGTTCTGGGTGTCGATGGCCATTATTACCGTGGCCTTCTTCCTGGTAAATACATTCCTTTTCCTGTTTTCTTATCTTTACCGACATTCCAACAAAAGGAAATCAGCGTTCTATACGCACAACAATACCCTGGAGATCATCTGGACAACCGTTCCGGCGGTGGTGATGACCGGCCTGGTGCTTTCCGGACTGATCGTTTGGAATGACATTACCGGTGAAGCGCCCGAAGACGCCGAAGTGATCGAGATCACCGGTCGCCAGTTTGCCTGGATGGTCCGCTATTCGGGTGAAGACGGCGAATTCGGCAAGTCGAATTACAAGCTGATGGATGACGGCGCGGGCAATCCGCTTGGGCTTGATTTTACGGATGCCAATTCCTTTGATGACTTCTTCAACTCTACCGAGCTACATATCCCGAAAGGGAAACCGGTTCTGCTGAAGATCAAGGCCCGTGATGTGCTTCACAGTGTTTTCATTCCGCATATGAGGGTAAAAATGGATGCTGTTCCCGGTATGCCTACCAAGTTCTGGTTTATTGCCGACAAATCCACCGACGAAATGAAAGCCCTGCTGAACGACTCGGACTTTGACTATGAAATCGCCTGTACGGAGATCTGCGGTAAATCGCACTTCGGTATGCGTATGGTTTTGAAAGTAGACGAACCCGAAGAGTATGAAAAGTGGAAAAGGGAGCAGAAGCCGGTATTGACGCTTAACCCGGATCTTCTGGTGAAAGTTCCTGAAAAACTGAAAGCCCGGGCTCTGAAGTACATTGAGACAGACGAAGCGGTGACCACCGCCGACTCCACCGCAGTAGCAGTACCCGCAGTGGCAGGACTAGAAACAAAATAAGAATTTAAAAATTACGATATATAGATATGGCAGCTCATTCAATAGCAGAAGGACACGGTCACACTGAACACGGACATGAGGAGCACCACGAACAAGGCTTCTTAAGTAAGTATGTTTTTTCACTTGATCATAAGACCATTGCCAAGCAGTACCTTATTTCAGGGATTCTCTGGGCGGTGATCGGCGGACTAATGTCTGTGATATTCCGTTTACAGCTGGCTTTCCCTGATATGGACATGTCTTTCCTGAAGCCTTTCCTGGGCCATTGGATCAATGAATCCGGCAAGCTGGACAACAACTTCTATCTGGCTCTGGTTACCATGCACGGTACCATCATGGTATTCTTCGTACTTACGGCCGGCCTGAGCGGTACTTTCTCCAACCTGCTTATTCCTTTACAGGTGGGGGCGAGAGACATGGCCTCCGGCTTCATGAACATGATCTCCTACTGGCTGTTCTTTATTGCGGGCCTTATCATGTTTATTTCCCTGTTTCTGCCTCACGGTCCGGCCGGTGGTGGCTGGGTAATATATCCGCCATTGAGCGCATTAGAAGAGGCCAACCCCGGTTCGGGTATGGGAATGACCCTGTGGCTGACCTCCATGGCCATATTTATCGCTTCCAGCTTGTTGGGTAGCATCAACTATGTGACCACCATCCTGAACCTGCGTACCCGGGGGATGTCGATGGACAAGCTGCCGCTGACCATCTGGTCGTTCCTGTTCACCGCTATCCTGGGGATCCTGTCTTTCCCGGTGCTTTTCTCGGCGGCCCTGCTGCTGATCTTCGACAGGAGCTTCGGAACCAGCTTTTACCTTTCTGACATTTATATTCAGGGTCAGGCACTCCCTAACCAGGGCGGTAGTCCTATCCTGTTCCAGCACCTCTTCTGGTTCCTGGGGCACCCCGAAGTATATATCGTGATCCTTCCGGCCTTCGGTATTGCATCTGAAGTAATCTCTACCAATTCCAGGAAACCGATCTTCGGATACAAGGCCATGATCCTGTCGATGCTCGGTATTATGTTCTTGGCTTTCATCGTGTGGGCGCACCACATGTTTGTGACCGGTATGAACCCCTTCCTGGGCTCGATCTTTATGCTGTTGACCCTGATCATTGCCGTTCCTTCGGCCGTGAAAGGATTTAACTATATCACTACGCTCTGGAGAGGAAACCTGATCTTTACCCCGGCCATGCTGTTTGCTATTGGTATGGTATCGTTCTTTGTTTCGGGCGGTCTGACCGGTATCATTCTCGGAAATGCCGCTCTTGACATCCAGTTGCATGATACTTACTTCGTAGTAGCACACTTCCACCTGGTTATGGGGTCATCGGCCTTCTTTTCCATGATTGCAGGGGTGTATCACTGGTTCCCGAAAATGTACGGCAGGATGATGAACAGCACCCTGGGGTATGTTCACTTCTGGATCTCCTTCATCGGGGTATATATGATATTCATTCCGATGCACTACATCGGTATCGCCGGTTTCCCGAGAAGATACTACCAGTTCTCAGGATTCAAGGTCTTCGATACGTTCACGGATCTGAATATCGTGATCACTATCGCTGCGGTCATCACCGTGTTTGCTCAGTTCATTTTCATCTATAACTTCTTCTATTCGATGTTTAAGGGGAAGAAGGCTTCGGTCAACCCGTGGAAAGCCAACACCCTGGAGTGGACCACTCCGGTAGATCTGGGACACGGAAACTGGCCGGGAGAGATCCCTCCGGTGTACAGGTGGCCTTATGACTACTCCAAACCGGGAGCTCCCGATGATTTCATTCCGCAGAATGTGCCGTTCTCGGCAACGCCTGAGTCGAATACTCCGGAAGAGAATGACCTGATCGCGAAAGAGAAAGAAATAGAAAATATTAAGTTCGATTATTCTATTCCGGACTGATAAGGTCTCGTAGCCCGTGGGAAGATCATTCAGGAAATTTGCTATCATTACAGTCGTTGCCGTCATCTTTCTGATATTTGTCGGTGGATTTGTAAGGGCAACGGGGTCAGGTATGGGTTGCCCCGACTGGCCGCGATGCTTCGGAATGTGGGTTCCGCCCACTTCCGTTGAGCAGCTTCCCGCCAACTACCAGGAGCTCTTCGGAGCAAAGCTAAAAGGCGAAGTGGAATTCAACGCCGTGAAGACCTGGACCGAATATGTTAACCGCCTCATGGGCGTTTTGATAGGGATCTTTATTTTTGTGATCCTGATCCTGGCTTACCGGGCTTATTTCAGAACCGATAGAAAGATCTTCTACATCTGCCTGCTGGCTTTTCTGATGGTGGCTTTTCAGGGTTGGCTCGGTGCTAAAGTGGTTTCATCGGAACTGGCGCCCGGGCTGATCACCCTTCACATGGTGGTAGCCGTGCTGATCCTGGCGCTTCTGATCTGGGCGGTATTAAAATCTTACGAGGGCCACTCCCTGATACAGGGTACCGAAAAGAAAGCTGACATCCAGTTCCTTCTGGTGATGGTGCTCTTTGTCACCATCGGTCAGATCGTATTCGGAACACAGATCAGGGAAGGGATAGACCTGGCTCAGCGGCTTCTGGGTGATCATAACCGGGGGCTCTGGATTAATGAAGTAAAAGGAAAGGTAGTTTTTCATGCGGTACTTTCGGTGGTCATCCTGGTACTGCAAAGTTTAATATTTAAAAAGATAAAAGGCAGGTTTGAGAGCCGGGTTCTCCGCAACTTTGCTTTAGGGGGGCTGATCCTGGTCATCAGCGAAATCCTTTCGGGGACAATACTCAGCCTGGCAGGGTTTCCTGCTATGATGCAGCCTTTACATCTTACATTTTCAGTGGTGATCGTCTCGATACAGTTTATTCTGTATTTCATCCTGAATCCGGATAATAACAGTAAATGAACAGTACAATATACATATCAGCAGGCGAAAAAATGAAAGCCTTTTTTGAACTGACCAAGTTCAGGCTTTCCATAACCGTGGTTTTCAGCAGCTGCTTTGGCTATGCATTGGCCTCTCCGGAGCTCAATGTAGCGCATCTTTTGATTTTCGGATTTGCATCTTTCCTGGTAACGGCATCAGCTAACGTCATCAACCAGATCAAAGAAAAGGAGTTTGATAAGCTGATGACCAGAACACAGGCCCGGCCGCTGCCATCCGGGCGCCTTTCGGTAAAAGAAGCAGCCGCATTCAGCCTGCTCTGCGGGGTTATCGGTCTGGGTATACTCCTCGCCGGATTTAACCTCTACGCCTTCCTGCTGGCCTTACTTTCCCTGTTGCTGTATGGTTTTGTATACACTCCTTTGAAGCGGGTAGGGCCGGTAGCCGTAGCCGTGGGAGCATTGCCCGGGGCATTTCCCCCCATGATCGGCTGGGTAGCCAGCACAGGGCATTTCGGGCTGGAACCGGGTATCCTCTTTGCCATTCAGTTCTTCTGGCAGTTTCCCCATTTCTGGGCCATCGCCTGGGTACTGGATGACGACTACAGGAAAGCCGGGTTTAAGCTGCTGCCTTCCAAAGGCGGCCGTGACCTTTCTTCGGCCTTCCAGATCATGTCTTACACCCTGTTTTTGCTGCCGCTGTGCTGGGTACCTTACTATCTGGACATGACCGGTATCAATTCGGCCGTTATTGCGCTGCTGTCCGGGATTCTGTTTTTGACCCAGACCCTGCACCTGATGAAAGAGCGGACCAATAAAGCGGCGCTGAAGCTGATGTTCGGCTCTTTCCTGTATTTACCGGTAGTACAAATAGCTTATCTGTTAGACAAAGTATAAATGATGGCGAAAGAGCAAAATATCAAACCCATCTACACGGTAAACCCCTGGAAGTTTATTATCTGGCTGTTTATCATCTCCATTATTATGCTTTTTGCCGCTTTCACCAGCGCATACCTGGTCAGAAGAGCAGAGGGCAACTGGACGGAGTTTGAGATCCCGGTCATCTTTTATATAAGCACGGCCGTGTTGCTGATCAGCAGCATCACCATGCACCTGTCGGTTAAGGCGGCTAAAAATGATGATCTCGCGAGGCTGAGGACACTCATCAGCCTGACCGCAGCCGGCGGTATCTCCTTCCTGGTTCTCCAGGTTTTGGGCTGGCAGGAGCTTCAGAAAGCGGGGATCTATGTAAAGGGTAACCCGGCCGAATCATTCTATTATGTGCTGACGGGTACGCACCTGTTTCACATTATCACGGGCCTGGGGGTTCTGCTCTATGCGTTTTACAGCACTTTCAGGGGGAGGGTCCATGCCGGAAATACCACTCAGATCGAAGTATGTGCCACCTACTGGCACTTCCTCGACGTCCTGTGGATCTACCTGTTCCTGTTCCTGATATATTTCAGATAGGACTTTTTGAATTAAAGCAATAGATTTATAAATTTGTTTGAATTTTTAATATACACTTATGGCAGTTGAGAAAACATCTATAAACCCTCCTCACCTTTTATGGCAGGGCGGCACCCAACCCCTGAAGGCAGGTTACGGTAAACTAATGATGTGGATATTTCTACTTTCCGATGTCTTCACATTTTCCGGCTTTCTGGTGACCTACGGGATGATCCGTTTCGGTTATCCTACTTTTAGCGAAGTAGTGGCCGGAATGACCCACAAGACCTTTGAGTTTTCTCAGCTGTACTGGCCTATTCCCGAGAAAGTATTTAAGGCGGTACCGCTTCTTCACGGAGTAGACCTTCCCCTCGTTTTTGTAGGGATCATGACCTTCATCCTGATCTTCAGCTCGGTAACTATGGTGCTTGCCGTGGAGGCCGGTCACAGAAGAGACAAAGCCGATGTGGAGAAATGGATGCTGTGGACCATCCTGGGTGGCTTTATCTTCCTTTCCTCCCAGGCATGGGAGTGGAGTCACTTCATTCACGGAACCGAGCATGGCCTTACCCTGGCAGACGGCACTACCATTTTCGGCGCTAAGCTGGGCATCAATGAATACGGTCCGCCAAACTTTGCCAACCTCTTTTTCTTCATTACCGGATTCCACGGATTCCACGTTTTCATCGGGGTACTGCTGAACATTATGGTATTCTATAACGCGGCCAACGGGGTATATGAAAAAAGAGGTCATTACGAAATGATAGAAAAAGTAGGGCTCTACTGGCACTTTGTAGACCTGGTATGGGTATTTGTATTTACTTTCTTCTATCTGGTTTAAAACATTAAAATAATATTGCAATGGCAGAACATTCATCAATAGAAAGACAAAAACCGAATACCAAGCACCTTTGGAAAGTATTCTGGATCCTGCTGATCCTGACCGCCCTGGAGTTTGTGGTGGCATTTACCGTTGATGCCGATCATTACAAATGGACCAAGATCGGGATATTTGTGATCATGACGATCGTTAAAGCCTATTACATTGTAGGAATATTTATGCACTTGGGCAGCGAAACCAAGGCCTTTATATGGACAATGGTCTTACCCGTCATCTTTGTGATCTGGCTGATTGTGGCTCTCCTCGTGGAAGGCGATTACTTTGGTATAGAAAAGTTCTTCTAAATGAATAAAACACTGAAGGCCGGAATACTCTTTGTCCTACTGGGTATTCCGGTCTTGACATTTATATTCCTGAAACTGTTTGGAAAAAACAACTTTGACCTCCCCTACTTTTTCCCGGAAACGGATGAAAGCGGAGAGGTAAAGATGATGGCGGAGGATACGGTTTTTTCGAGGATCACGCCGTTTACCTTAGTGAATACGAAGGGCGACAGCACCACCGTAAAGCCCGGCGATATAACGGTAGTCAATTTCTTTTTCTCCCGCTGCGGAACCATCTGCCCGATAGCCAATACCCACCTGGTGAAAGTGGCTGAAAATTTTAAAAATAATGCCCGGGTGCACTTTTACGGAATTTCCGTAGACCCGAAATATGACACTCCGGAGGTACTGCGATTATACGCCCGGGCCCTGGGGATGGACCGGCTGCACTATGACCTGCTCACCGGTGATAAAAAATACATCTACGATCTCTCCATCAAAACCTTTCGCCTGGCGGTGGCCGATGCGTCGGAATACGACCCCGATATCACCCGTGTGGATGAAATGTTTATTCACTCCGACAAGGTCCTGCTGATCGACCCTGACGGTTATTTCCGGGGGATTTACAGCGGTACTAAAAAAAGTGAGACGGACCGGCTGAAGTTGGAGATCAAAGTGCTGTTAAGTCAGAATGATGAGTAATGAGTTCCGAGTTCCGAGTAGTGAGTTCCCAGTAGCGGTGCCCTGCCCGGAACCCTGAACTCGGAACTCAGAACTCGGAACTCGGAACTAAATTAAATATGAAAAATAAAATCGGAATACGTACCATCAACATCATTTCTGTAGTGATCGTACTGGTGGTGATGATCATGCTGGGCATGCGGCAAAAGCCCTATATCGGCGAATGGACCAAGCAGCTTACTTTTGTCAATGCCATTATTAACTCACTTACGGCCCTTTCCCTTCTTTTGGGGCTGTACTTTATCCGGCAGCGGAATATTGCCGCGCATAAAACCTGCATGTCGGCCGGTTTCCTTCTCGGAGGGCTGTTCCTGGTTTTTTATGTTTTGTACCATATCAGTAACGAAGCCACCCCCTTCGGTGGCGAAGGCGCCGTGCGGTATTTTTATTTCTTTGTACTGATCACGCACGTTCTCGCCTCATTTGTTGTTTTACCTTTAGTATTACGTGCCTATTATTATGGCTGGAAGCGGCTGGACGACCGGCATCGCAGGATCGTGAAATATGCCTACCCTATCTGGCTGTATGTGTCGGTCACGGGGGTGATCGCCTATCTGATGATCCAACCGTATTATAACTTCTGACAAGTATGAAAAAGAAGCTCATTTTAACGGTACTGTTTTTCTTATTTACACTTGGCGACATCTTCGCCCAATGCGCCATGTGCCGGGCCACTGTGGGCTCCAATTTAAGCGAAGGCAGGAACACCATCGGCACCGGCCTCAACTTCGGCATCCTCTACCTGCTGGTTATCCCTTACCTGATCGTGGGGTTGGGTGTATTTTTTTATATCCGGGCAGCGAAGGAGAGGCTGAGGGAGGAGGGGCTGGAGTGAGCCTTTGTCTCTAGACTTCTCCCTATAGCACCCGAGGTAATAGGGTCTGACGGAGGGCAACCACATGATAATATGCCCGCCCTTCCGGCTGTCAATTTTATCATTTGCTGGTATGGTATATTCTCTCCCAAATCGCGGATTAACGCGGAGAATCGGGAGGCCTTTTCAGGCCTTATTGTGAAAAAGTATCTAAGAATCTTAAAAAAAGAATAAAATTTTAGTATTTTCGAACAAGCAAAATTTTAGCCAATGAAAAAAAACATGGAGAAGAAAAAGTGGATAAAGCCGGAAATAATAGATATATCAGTAGCGGGAGGGTCTTTCCCTAGTGTCAATGAAGATGCATTTGGACCACTCAGTTAACGCTTATACAGTTTCAATAGGTATTAAAAGCGGCCGCAAGATGCCTGTTGCGGGCACAAATCTTGTATGGTCATATATGGCTACTTTTTCCTGCTTTTTTCAAGATGTGATCAAGACCGGTTACACTTTGTTTTAGTCCGGTTTAGAAATGCAGCCCCGGCCTTACATTCGGATACTTTTTCTCCGAATGTTTTTTCCCGGAGAAGAATCCACATATAAAAAACTTATATTTGCCTAACAAAATTTTAACCCTTAAACTATGAAAAATCAATTTGAACCTCAAACACCACAGGAAATACAGGAAAAGAAAGAATGGGTAAACCCGGAATTAGAAGAACTAAATGTTACAGGAGACAACTTCCCCGGCCCGGTAGGCGATCTTCTTTTTCTTATGGCTTCTTAGAAGACAGGAAATATCTTCTGTTTTCCCGGAGGAGGTGAAAGGGGGGCTTTTTACTGTAAATAAAAGACTTTTTATTGTATTTGGATAATCATATTTTTATTTCCAATTTAATACATACAGTCATGAAAACTCAATCAAAAGCCCGGATGCAAAATGAGATACAGGAAAAGAAAGAATGGATAAAGCCCAAATTGGAAGAATTAAGCGTTGCATCGGGTTCTCTACTCTTTACTTATGAAGGCTCTTATTCCCATACTCTCTCTTAGAAGTCTTTATTGTCTCTTTTTTTGACTCATTATGTAAATAGTTTTTGATAACAGAGAATTGTCCCTGCATTTGAATTCATTTCTGGGAGGAGTTAATTTTTCTTTGACAAAGGATCCTCGTGGAATTCACTATATGATGAATTCCGCGAACGATAGGGATTTCACCATACCTTTTGTAAAAGAGAATTTGTTTCTCTATACTGACCCGAGAGATACTTCGATATTTAACTATATTGAGGCGAGATATTTTTTAGCGTCTTCTTGTCGTTTGGACAATCGTACTGAGCTGGCAAAAAAGTTAAACCTGTCCGATAGTCTAAATGACCGGGAATATCTCCTTGCAGCCTATCTCGCTTATGGAGAAAATTGCACCCGCCACCTGTTGGGGGATTTCTCTTTTGCTATTTGGGACAGTCAGGAGCAAACTCTATTCATGGCCAAAGATCATCTTGGAATCCGGCCATTGTTTTATTACCGCGACAAAGAAAACTTCCTGTTCTCCACTTCGGTACATAGTCTGAAGACGCTGATAAAACCGGAGTTGAACCTGACGTACATCGCCAAAGAGCTGAAAAATTACCCGCAGGAAGTAGAAGACACCTTTTTCACCAACATTCACCGGTTTCCTCCCGCTCATTCGGCCCTGTTTTCCCTGAAGTCAAAGCAGTTGACTTTTAAACGGTATTGGGAACTTAACTCTATCGATATCTCCGGCTTTAGCACCGAGGCCGCTCTCTATACGGAGCTGAACCGACGGTTTACCGAAGCCGTTATGTGCCGTACCCGTACTACTAAAAACATTGGCTGCCAGCTAAGCGGTGGGATGGATTCCTCTGCCATAGCTGTTATTCTTTCCCGGCACCTCCCGAAAGAACGGCTTCATACCTACGCGTTTGTCCTTTCGGATAAAACCCGTCCGTATTCTGAAAGAGGAGTTGATGAGCAGGGTACCCAGCAGTCTGTTATTGATTATGCCGGACTGTTGCCGGAGAATCATCACCGGATCGAGGATTTTCATTTTAAAGACGTATTTGAGCAGTTGGAGCGGAGTAACCAGGTGATGGGGGGCTATGCTAATTCTGACAGCATCTGGCAGGACAGCCTTTTCAAAACGGCTTCCGGGCAGAATGTCGGGATCATGATGAGCGGTTTCCCCGGTGATGAGTGTATTTCCAATAACGGTAACCTCTACTATTATGATTATATCGGGCAGAAGAATCTCCTGAAACTTCTCAGATTTCTGAGGAAGGAAAAACTCACCGGAATTAAAAAACTATTGGGCTATTATCGTTCCATGTATAAGGGCTCTTTTAAAAGCGGGTATTCTAAAGTACAGCAGGAGCGGAACCTCTTACGAGCCGATTCCCCCTTAAGCAAAACCCTTAAGGACACCAGTTTCAGCTTTTACCCGACATTTAAAAAATACCTGAAAAACCAGATCTGTCGCCAGCACACCTGTTTACGCACAGAGTCGGAAAGCGCATATGCTTCCACCTACGGCATAGAAATGGTTTACCCCCTCGCAGATATCCGCCTGATTGAGCTGGTTTACAGCCTGCCAACGGAAATGTTCGAGCCCAAACCCTATACACGTGCTGTTTTCCGGAACCTCTGCAAAGAAATACTGCCGGAAGACCTAAGAACCCAACCCAAATTTAACGGCGCCATGACGCTTGCGTTCGCCGAATACTGGCTGAAAAAGCAGTTGGAAGAATTTGGCACTTATTCCTTAAAAGATTCGTTGCATATATTCAACAAAGCCCGGCTCAATACGCCTCAAACATTCGATCAGATGACCCGGTTACTGACTTTATACAAAATGGATTATATGATCAACAAAAATCTATCCTCCTGAAAAAATACTTTGCACCGTATACTCCTCCGTATTACAAAAACCGGTAATAATTTCTCCGTTTACCACTGTCCAGGCGTGGCCCTCTATTTTTCCGGCCTCCGGATTCTTTCTGAAACCGATAAAAATTTTATATGGGATATCGTAATACCGGCACAGCAAAAGGGCCTGATACGCCTGGTGCCGGCAGACATTTTCCCACGGAACGTACTTGTTGACAACCCGGATTGCCCAGCGGATGTCGCGCACCACTGAATCGTTAACCCGGCCCGAAAAATGCTTTCTTTTTAGATCAAAATTTGCCTTTTTCCGGAAGAAACGCATAAGCATATAGGTATAGAATGACAGCACTACCGTCACGAAAAACAGTATTTTCCTCCGGGCACTTAACCGAATGAAGGCGCGCATTCTTTTTTTCACTTTGTCAAACGGCAATAGTATTCCCAAAGAAGGTCTGCACACTCCTGCGCATCATTACCGGCAGCATCGATATGCACCTCCGGAGCTTCCGGGCTTTGATACGGGGCCGAGATACCTGTAAACTCTAAAATCTCATTCCGGATCGCCTTTTGGTACAACCCCTTGGGGTCACGCTGCATACAAACAGCCAAAGGCGTATCTACAAAAACTTCCACATAGCATTCGCACAGCTCCCTCACCGCCTGGCGGATATCTCTGTACGGTGCTATCATCGACACAATAACCAGATGCCCCTGTTGTTCAAACAGTGCCGCAAGGCGCCCCACCTGCAGGTTATGGTCCTTGCGTGAGGCTTCGTCAAAACCGGCCTGCCCGGTTACATTCCGGATCTGGTCACCATCCAGCAAAACCGGGTAAATCCCTTTGCTTCTGCACAATTCCGAAAACTCCCGGGCCAGGGTCGTTTTTCCTGCGCCGCTTAAACCGGTCAGCCAGATTACGGCAGGCTTCCTGTTATTCATCCGATAACTTAAAGTATGTATTTCCTGTCCTGTAGCGTATTCAATGCTCTCTGTACTTCCACCCGGCATTCCTCTTCGGATACCGCATATTCCTCACATAACCGGCTCACCATCTCCGGCACTTCCAGTCCTTCTTCCACATACTTCAGGATCTTGAAAAAAGTTTCATTCAGAGAGATATATTCATTGCTCTCCGTGTCATAAATCACTCCTTCATCACCCAATTGGGTAAAGAGTATTTTTTCTTCGTTTAGTTTATATGGCATAAATTCGATTGTTTATATTACCAATACCCGAACCTCCGCATCATTGGTTCGTTGACTCTTCGTATTTTTTCAATTTGCTCTTCTGTCAGTTCTTCTTTCCATCTTCCGGTCTGGCCCCTGAAAAAGAAGCGGGAGGCCGGGATCTGCTTCTCTACGAAACCGTTCTCCTGCTCTTTTTTCTGAAGATTCTCAAACTTTGCTTCTTCTATGGCCCGGTGGATCCGCTCATCCGTAACCTCCAGACCCAGGGCCTGTGCGGCTCCTTTAAACGTTTCAAAAGGTCTTTCCTTCATCTCCTCATACTTTACAAAATGCACGGGAAAAGAAGGATGCACCAGCCAGCTTTCCACATGCATAGACCAGGTACCCAGGCGCTGATGAAACTGATTATTGGGAGAACTGCCAATTGAAACAAATCCCCCTGCAGAGTTGATCATATATTTATCAATTGCAATATCCACCGGTTTACCAATGTGGTTGGCCAGCGACAAGGCTACATCGAGGGGATTGCGCACAAAGTAAACCGCCAGCTTTACCGGCTCTTCGGGCACCAGGGCTAAGCCGTCAGCACCTGAAAAAGTGAATGCATCATGGATCTTAATAAAAAGGGTATCGGTACTTTTAGCCGCCAGATGATGAAGCGCTATTCTTTGAAACATTTCCACTTCCCGCTGACTCAGGTAATCGGCATTCAGATCTAAAATACGCTCTACATGATTTTTTCCTGAGAATATCCCATCGGTTCCCATCTTATTAAGATCCACCTGCCCTTCCTTTAACAAGGCCGTTAAAAATGCACGAAACCAGGTATTCCCAGACTTCGGATAAGAGGCCAGCCAGACTATTTTTTTATGCGTTAACTGCCCCATACTTATTCTCTTACCGGCTCTGATCGGAGTATATCCCGAATGATCTGCTCTTCTATCGCTCCGGCGAAACTCTCAAAGGTGGCCTGGCCCTTGGGTCGCACCGCTTTCCACATCACAAGCCGGTTTACAATATTGGTGAGGGTATTGAACTGCAACACCTGCTTTTTCATTCCGTTCACCCAATGGTTCCTGTAAATATTGCTCCCCAGTAGCTGAATGGAATAATTCGGTTTAATTCTCTCCACCACAATGTCAGTACCCTGCTCTTCCAGGAATACGATCCCCGCTACTTCCACCTTATCGGTGACAAATTTCTCGTGAAAATGAAATCCGTATTTCTTTATTTCCACATCGTTTCGTATAGCTCTTTTCTCACTCTCATTATACAGCGTTTGCTGCCCGATCGAGCTCGGCCATAAACGAACCATCGGGTAGGAAGCCTGAGCGTAGCATTTCCCGTCATCCACCGTGAGAACCGCCGTATCATCGGTAAAGGCAGGATACCCTCGCTGCTCCAGCATCACGGCCGTAGTAGACTTCCCTGTTCGCGACGGAGCCGCAAAAAGTAATACCTTCTGCTCGCCGATAAATACCCCGGAAACATGAAAAGGGATGAGATCCCGCTGAAACAGAACGGCCGCCAGACAGTTGGAATAGAAATAAAGCAATATACTGCTCCAGTCCCCGCACTGAGGTTCGATGATCACCTTTTCTCCGTTTTGCACATAATACCGGGCTATCCCAGGTATGGAATAAAGAAATTCATGGGAATTAAAGACCGAAAATGGCTTGGTTTCCAGGGGGGGCTCCTTAGTCTGCTCGGGAACTTTACCTTGTCGGATCTCAATAGAAGCATGCTCAGGTAAATCGGCCACAGGCATCAAAGCAGATAATTCAATATCCGAGATTATTGATAATCCAAAAGCAACATAGGTATAGTTCATGGTTTTCAGGCTACGGTAAGCTCCGGGACCAAATCCCGTGCATCGCAAAGGATCATCAATCCGTTCTCCTGCAAAAATAACCCGCAGAACTAAAAATACAAATAAAAAAGGGAGCAACTTGTGCTCCCTTTCCCTTTATATCTGATCCCCTTTTATTTCAGGATAAACTCTGTTCTTGAGCCTGACTTGATACCGGCAGCATTGATGTAGTCGCTGTTCGGATCTTCGTCAGCAGCACCTTCATAAGCCAGTCTTGACTTATCAATGCATTTCTTGCTCAGCAGGAAGTTATAAACTGCCGCAGATCTTGAGGTAGCCAGCTTGAGGTTTTTAGCGTCAGCAGTACCATCGTTATACGTACGGATTGTTAATTTCGCATCCTTACATCTCTTGATCACATCACAGATCTTCTGAAGCTGAGCGTTTGACGCGGCCTTGATCCGGCTGGTGCCCGGATGGAATTCGATACTCTGCGCTGCGTAGCTGAGAATATCCAGCTCATCCTTGGTAATAGCACATCCGCTGGCAGATTTGAATCCTTTCAGCAATTGAACCCCGTCAATATAATCTTCAGGACAACCGTCGTTAGTGGTCAGGCCGGCCAGATTCGGACATTTATCCGCTACATCCGGCACACCGTCGCCATCAGCATCAGGACAGCCCGCAGCAGCGGCCGATCCTACACGGTTGAGACAGTTATCGGCATTATCCGCCACACCGTCACCGTCTGCATCAGGACAACCGTTCAACTCGGCCGTTCCGGCAGAATAAGGGCAGGCATCATCTTTATCAGCAATACCGTCTCCGTCTGAGTCAGGACAGCCGTTGGCCGTTCCTGCCTGGTCAGGGCAGGCATCATCTTTATCCGCTACGCCATCGCCGTCGCTGTCGGGGCATCCCTGCAGAGAAGCGAGGCCGGCCACATCCGGACAAAGGTCATCTTTATCCGCGATACCGTCGCCATCCGTATCCGGACATCCCTGCAGCCCGTGTGAACCGGCTACATCAGGACAAAGGTCAAACTTGTCAATGATACCGTCACCATCGCGGTCAGGACAGCCCTGGAACTTGGGAAGGCCGATTTCATCAGGACACATATCACATTTATCAACTACCCCGTCACCATCGCTGTCTTTGTCGCCGAAACGGTAAGAAGCCAATACGTTACCCAGGAAATAACCGTCTTTCCGGTCCGGGTTACCGGCCAGTGAAAGGCCGTCGAGGTAATCGGATGTGGAGAAGCGGTATCCCCCTTCAACCCCTAAGGTCCAACGGTTGGATACATTGTATTTTACACCGACACCCACCGGGAATATAACCCCCAGGCGGTTGCCGAATTTATCCAGATGTTCACGATCCTGTGCCAGCAACGAAGCATTAACGGGGAAAGTGGCCCCTGACTCCTGGGTGATGGTAGGATTAGAGTAAGCTACGCCCACCCCGGCAAACAGATACGGTGCAAGACCGTTCTTCAGGAAGCCGTCACAGGTAAAGCGGCGTTCACGAAACGGATAGTATTCCCCGAGCAAAGCCGCTTCCACAAAAGGTGATGAATTAAAGCGTAATCTTCTGTAGTCCCACCGAGCAACAGGGCTGTCCAGATCCCTGCCTGCCAGACGACCTATCAGAATCTGTGGTCTTAAAGAGAAGAAATCGTTCAAATGCCTCCGGACGAAAATCCCGCCCATAAAGCTGTTTTGCGAAGCATAAGGCTTGCTACAGTGCATATCACCAAAGTACTGGTTAACGCCTGCTGTAACACCGATTTCCCAAGGATATGGCTTACATACCTGACAAGAGTCCTGTGCATTTACGGCAAACGTACCGAAAGCAAAGAAAGCTAGAATTAAACCTCTTAACTTGTTCATTTTGTTAGTAAGTAATATAAATATTGTGAATTAAAATTAATTTAAAATATCAACTTTTCCGCTTTATCCTCTCCTAAGCTCTGCACAAAAGTAGAACAAAAATAGTTTTTATTAAAATTATTTACGCAATTATTGTTCAAATTTATAATTTATTATTTCGTCAAATCCAGCAAAAAGGCGTACTCCAGTGCCAAAGTCTTCAAAGAAGCAAATCTTCCCGAAGCCCCGCCATGTCCCGAGGTCATATCGGTATAAAGGAGCAAAAGGTTAGCGTCTTTCTTCAATTCCCGTAGTTTGGCAACCCACTTGGCCGGCTCCCAATACTGTACCTGGCTGTCGTGAAGACCGGTGGTCACCAGGGTGTTTGGATACGCCTTCTCCGCCACATTATCGTAGGGAGAATAAGACAGCATATAGTCATATGCCGCTTTATCCTTCGGATTTCCCCACTCCTCAAATTCACCGGTGGTCAACGGAATAGACTCGTCGAGCATGGTAGTGACCACGTCCACAAAGGGAACCGCCGCTACCACCCCCCGGTAAAGCCGTGGTGAATCGTTCATCACGGCGCCCATCAGCAAACCACCGGCGCTCCCGCCCATGGCAAAGAGCTTGTCGCCGGCCGCGTATTTTAACCGGATGAGGGCTTCCGAGCAATCTATAAAATCATGGAAGGTGTTCTTCTTCCTGAACATGCGCCCCTCCTCGTACCAGTGCCGTCCCATCTCCAGGCCGCCCCGGATATGGGCAATGGCATAGACAAACCCACGGTCCAGCAGGCTTAAACGACTGGGACTGAAGGCTGCATCCATCGTAGCGCCGTACGACCCGTAGGCATATTGCAGCAGCGGGGCCGTTCCGTTGACCGGTGTGTCTTTCCGGTACACCAAAGATACCGGCACACGGGCGCCGTCACGGGCCGTTACAAAGATCCGCTCCGACCGGTAATTATTTTTATCAAAGCCGCCCAGCACTTCCTGTTCTTTGAGCAGAATTTTTTCCCGGGTATGCATATTATAATCATAGGTGGACCGCGGAGTAGTCAGCGAGGTGTACCCAAACCGGAGCAGGTGCGTATCAAACTCCGGGTTGATGCTGATGAAAGCCGTATAGGCGGGTTCTCCGAAATCGAGGTAATGCTCTTCACCGCTCCGCTGGTCCATGATCCGCAGGTGGATAAGGCCCTCCTTCCGCTCCTGCACCACCAGGAAATCTCTAAAGATCTCCAGTCCCTCCAGGAACACGTCCTCCCGGTGCGGGATGACCACTTTCCATTTCGACGTGTCATGCGCTTCTGCCTCCTGCACTTCCATTAATTGAAAGTTTTCTGCTCCGCTCCGGTTGGTGCGGATGTAAAAGCGATCTTCAAAGTGCTCCACAGCATATTCATGCCGGTTTCCTCTTTCCAGGAAGGTGACCGGCCACGCCTCACTGTCGGAAGCACTGATCAGCTGAAACTCACTGGCTACGCCGATATGCTCGGAGGCAATGGCGATGAATTTCCGGGATTTCATCCGGAAAATCCCCATATAATACTGCTTGTCGGTCTCCTCATACACCAGCACATCTTCCGCGGAGAGAGTGCCCAGCACATGCCGGTACACCTTGTCCCCCAGCAATGTTTGCTGATCCTTCAAAACGTAATACAGGGTTATGTTATCCGCCGCCCAGGCATAATTTCCACCCTCCGTATTCAAAATCTCATCCGCGAAGATCTCCCCCGTTTTCAGATCTTTCACCTTCAGGGTATAATTCCGCCGGCCTGTCGTGTCTGTGGCAAAGATGAGAAGCTCCTCATTGTCTGACACTTCCATGCCTCCCACGTGAAAATACTCTGATCCGGCCGCCATTTCGTTACCGTCCAGCATCACCTCCTCCGTTTCACTTCCTGCTTTTTTCCTGCAATACACGGGGTATTCTCCGCCGCTCACAAACCGGGTGTAATAGAGGTAGCTGCCCTCTTTATAGGGAACCGACTCGTCGTCTTCCCTGATCCGTCCCTTCATTTCGGTGAATAGCTCTTCGCGGAGACCCTTTATGGGTGCCATTACCTTTTCGAGATAATCATTTTCTGCATTCAGATAAGCAATGACCTCGGGATTTTCCCGCTCATTCAGCCAGTAATATTTATCGATGCGCGTATGCCCGTGGGTAGTGATCTTGTGGGGTCGCTGTGCAGCCCGGGGTGCCGGGGCGGAAATAGTTTCTGCCATATATGCCTGTTTTAGTTTTTCCGCCAAAGATATGCGTAAGAATAGGTTTGGAAAAAACAAAATACTTATCTTTAGGCACAATTTTTATATAAAGATACAATTTCTAAATCATCAGTATAACATGAAGAGACGCTTACTCCCTGTTACCATTCTGCTTGCAACGGTCTGCGCATTTACATTTAAAAATGACGACCTCCGCCTTGTCTTTGAACGTATTAATAACGATGTTCTGCAGAACGGCCGGGCCTATGAATCGCTCGGGGAAGCCTCGGAAACGATCGGACACCGGCTTACGGGAAGTCCTAATGGTAAAAAAGCCGAAGAATATGCCCTCAACCTGCTTAAAAGTTATGGTTACACCCATGCCCGCTTCCAGGAGTTTAACGTTGAAGCATGGTCAAGGGATACCGTAAGCCTGACCCTTGTACCGGAAAACAGTGACAACTTTGTAGATTATGAAGTAGTGGCGCTGGCCCATTCGCCCGTTTCCTCCCACATTACTGCTAAAATAGTGGATGTGGGCGATGGGCTGGAGAGCGATTTTGAGGCGGTCAAAGAAGAAGTGAAAGATAAAGTAGCGCTTTTTAACATCAATATTCAGGATGAAAAAAATAAGGGGAAAAAGAACCTGCACCGCTCGGAAAAAACAGAGCTGGCCATTAAATACGGTGCCAAAGGAGTGATCATAGCCAATGCCGTACAGGGCGGGGTTCTGCTCACCGGAACCGCCTCCGTCACCGGCGAGCTGATCCCTATACCGGCCGTTTGCGTATCGGTAGAATCCGGCAAAAGCATCCGCAAATGGATAAAGGATGAGAAAAATATCCTGGCGGTGATCGATATGATGAACTTCAGCCGGCCGATCAAGGCCCGCAATGTGATCGCTACTCTGCCCGGTACTTCCAAAAAACATAAGAATGAAAAGATCGTGATCGGCGGTCACCTCGACTCCTGGGATCTGGCCACCGGTGCCATTGACAACGGAGTGGGCTCCTTTTCGATCATGGATATTGCACGGGTTTTCAAAAGCCTGGACCTGAAGACCAAACGCCCGGTGGAGTTTGTACTCTTCATGGGTGAGGAACAGGGACTTCTGGGCTCCAAATACATGGTCAGGGAGTTGGAAAAGACCAAAGGCATTCAGAACGTAGGGCTGATGATGAACCTGGATATGGTGAACAACGTTCGCGGATTCAATGCCGGCGGGAATGATCGCCTCAAAACACGGATGGAAGACATTGGCCGGATCATCCGGCAGGTCGACAGCAGCTATGCCAATGCGGTCAGCAATGGCGCGGGGCTTCACAGCGACCACCAGCCGTTTATGCTAAGCGGAGTGCCCATCTGCTCGCCGTCGGGTTCCTTCCCGTTGAAAGCCTACGGGTGTTATCATGCCAACTGCGACCGCTTCGACCTCATCGATAAAAACCAGATCAATAATAACGTACGCTTTACTGCCATGATGCTTTATGCCCTGGCGAACGACGAATCACTTCCCGTCAAAAAACTAAGCAGCACGGAAACGCGCGATTTCCTGATCAGGCATAATTTAAAAAATGAGCTGATCATCGGGAAGGAATGGAAGTGGGAAGAATGACGTAGCTTCAATAAAACACAGACAGGGCTAAAATACAGACAGGGCGCGGCTACGAACCGCGCCTTTTTTACGTAAAAAGAAACCCATTCTCATAACAAACAAAATATCAAACATTTACAAAATTTGTCAACTTTTTTCCTCTCCAAAAAATATAACTTATTTATTTTAAATCACATAAAAAAAATATCTGACAACTTTTTGAATTTTAAAGGTCCCCTCCTCGTTATATTTTTATAACTTTTCCAGACTTTAAACTTCTTACTCATGGATGCACAGATACAAGAAACTTATACACAGAAATATAACAGCGAAGAGGCTTTTGCCGAAGCATTGAACTACTTTAACGGAGATGACCTGGCCGCACGGGTCTGGCTCACCAAGTATGCACTGAAAGATTCACAAGGGAATATTTACGAAAAATCGCCGGCAGATATGCACAAAAGGATCGCCGCTGAAATAGCACGTATAGAGGCCCGCTACCCCCACCCCATGAGTTATGACGAGGTGCATGACCTCATCAAAGATTTCCGGTATATCATCCCTCAGGGGAGTCCCATGACCGGCATCGGCAATCCTTTTCAGATCGCCTCCCTGTCTAACTGCTTTGTGATCGGGAACGACGGCGAAGGCGGCGATTCCTACGGGGGTATCATGAAGATCGACCAGGAGCAGGTGCAGCTGATGAAGCGGCGCGGCGGTGTAGGCCATGATCTTTCCCACATCCGGCCCAAAGGTTCGCCCGTAAAAAACTCGGCGCTGACCTCCACAGGGCTGGTTCCGTTTATGGAAAGATATTCCAATTCTACCCGCGAAGTGGCCCAGGACGGCCGCAGAGGGGCGCTTATGCTGTCGGTTTCCATCAATCACCCCGATGCAGAAGATTTTATTGACGCCAAGCTGGAAGCCGGAAAAATTACAGGCGCCAATGTTTCCGTGCGGATCGACGACGGGTTCATGCACGCTGTAAAAAACAGCAGCACCTATATCCAGAAATACCCGGTCTTCAGTGCCAGACCCCTCAGCTGGAAAGAAATTGAGGCAGACAGACTTTGGAAAAAGATCATTCATAATGCCTGGAAATCGGCAGAGCCGGGAATTCTTTTCTGGGATACCATTATCCGGGAGTCGCTTCCCGACTGTTATGCCGACCTCGGCTATAAAACGGTTTCCACCAACCCCTGTGGTGAGATCCCGCTGTGCCCTTACGACTCCTGCCGCCTGCTGGCCATCAACCTGTATTCTTACGTGGCCGACCCGTTTACCTCCGATGCACGGTTTGATTTCGATCTTTTCAGGAAGCATGTCAATGCCGCCCAGCGGATGATGGACGATATCATTGACCTGGAGCTGGAAAAAGTAGATGCTATCCTGGCCAAAATAGACGAAGATCCGGAGGATGAAGAAATAAAAAGAATAGAAAAAAATCTGTGGCTGGAGATCCGTAACAAAGCCCGGGAAGGAAGAAGAACCGGCGTGGGGATCACCGCAGAGGGAGATATGCTGGCCGCTCTGGGTATCCGCTACGGAAGCGAAGAAGGTATCGCCTTTTCTACGCAGGTACAGCAAACCCTGGCCCTGGCTGCTTACCGTGCCTCGGTAGAAATGGCCCGTGAACGGGGCGCCTTCCTGATTTACAATGCCGAAAGAGAAAAAAATAACCCCTTCCTGCTGAGAATAAAAGATGCCGATCCGGCCTTGTATCATGACCTCCAGGAATATGGCCGCCGCAACATCGCATTGCTGACCATTGCCCCCACAGGCAGCACGTCGATCATGACACAGACCACATCGGGCATTGAACCTGTGTTTATGCCAGTGTATAAAAGACGGCGAAAAGTAAACCCCAACGACAAGAACGTACGGGTAGATTTTGTGGATGAAGTGGGCGACTCCTGGGAAGAATACGTGGTATTCCACCACAAATTCAAAACCTGGATGGAAGTGAATGGCATAGATACCGCCCGAAACTTTTCCGACCGCGAGATCCATGAGCTGATCGGGCGATCTCCTTATTACAAAGCTACTTCCAACGACGTCGACTGGGTAAATAAAGTGAAAATGCAGGGTCAGATTCAGAAATGGGTAGACCATTCCATTTCCGTGACCATCAACATCCCCAACGAGGCCTCCGAAGAGTTGGTCAATGAGCTGTATATCACGGCCTGGGAGGCGGGGTGTAAGGGTGTAACTGTATACCGCGACGGTTCCCGCTCCGGCGTACTGGTCAGCGCGACAGAACCCGCGAAAGAAGAAACAACTCTTCCTTTCCCCCTGAAACGCCCGCAGGTACTCGATGCCGATGTGGTACGGTTCCAGAACAAAAAAGAAAAATGGATCGCCTTTATCGGCAAAATAGATGACCGGCCGTATGAGATCTTCACCGGGCTGGCCGATGACGAAGACGGCATCCTGCTGCCCCGCTGGGTCAACGAAGGCCTGATCATTAAAAACCGGGCCGAAGACGGAAGCTCGCGTTACGACTTCCAGTTTACCAACCAGCGCGGGTACAAAACCACCATCGAAGGGCTCTCCCATAAATTTGACCCCGTATTCTGGAATTATGCCAAGCTCATTTCAGGCGTGCTGCGCCACGGAATGCCCACTGAAAAGGTGGTCGAGCTGATCAATTCCCTTCAGCTCGACAGCGAATCGATCAACACCTGGAAAAACGGCGTAGTGCGGGCCCTGAAGAAGTTTGTTCCCGACGAAACGGAAGTAAAAGGCCAAAAATGCCAGAATTGCAACTCCACTAACCTGATGTACCAGGAAGGCTGCCTGACCTGCAAAGATTGCGGCAGCTCAAAATGCGGGTGAGTTCAATATTCTGCTGACTATAGTTAAGGTAACGTATAAGTTGGAACGTACTTGATTCTTCGGTCATGCGTTGAGGGTTATTTTGGCAGGGTTTGCATTATCCTCTCATAACCCTTCCGTAAAATGGCAATGTCAGAATCGATGGCCATACAGGAGAATCCCGATTCCCGTAATACGGATATGTCCTGATGGTCGCGTACCAAAATACCTGGACGCTTTCCATGGTTTTTTGCTGCGTTGACTACCCTTTTCAAAGCCTGTTCGTAGGTTGGTTTGTTTTTAGAATCAATGGTGGATAGCCCCAGCTTCAAATCGGCGGGTCCTACAAAAAGGACATCAACGCCATCAACGGCGGCAATCGCTTCTGCATGTTCCACTCCCTTGAGGTCCTCGATCTGTGCAAAAAATAAGGGCCGCACATCCGATGGTACCACTGGTGGTACGGTGCCATAGCCGTAAGCGCGGACAGACGACGAATACCCCCGGGTTCCGTACGGGGGATAACGCATTGCCGCCACGCAGCTTGCTGCTTCTTCCGCTGAGCGGACATGCGGCAGCATGATACCGTCTGCTCCCCAGTCAAGTACACGGGCAATCATACCTGGCAGGAGCTCCGGCACACGGATGATAATAGCAGCACCGCAGTGTGAAATTCCACGTACTATTTCTGGTAAAACAGCCTCCGAAGCCGCACCGTGTTCAAAGTCGATGAGCAGCCAGTCAAATGGATATTGGCCGGCTATTTCAGCTACAACGGGCGAATCAGTGCTGATCCAGCTACCCCAAGCATGCTTGCCGTTCCGTATGGTAAGTGCTTTCATAAACTCAGCATTTCTTTATTATCTGTTAATCCTTTGCATGCCAATCGGATACGTTCCAGCGTAAACTGCCTCAGGTGGTTACTTGCTCCGTTATTCATAAAAAAATCGCCCGGCATATCGAAATAGTTGCCCCGAACCCGGATGACTGCCTTGAATAACATATTTCGGAGCAGGTGTAACCAGAAGCGGGAAATGAAATTTTCCGGGGGCGGCTGTATCGTAAGGTAGCCATCCAGGGCTGCGGATACCACGTTCCCGGGGTGGAAACAGGCGAGTAATGAAAGATCGTCCATAGGATCGCCACTGATAGCATCATCCCAGTCGATAAAAGCGGAAATGCGGTTTGTATCACCAAGAATATTCCAGAAGGCAAGGTCTTTGTGCACTAAAAAACCCTGGTTGAGGTTTAACAGTGATTCGTAATCACGAACAGCGGACCGTATCTGCTCACGCAGTTTGTTGGATAAAAATGCTTCTTTAGTAAGAAAATCCAGATGTTGATCAAAATTGAGCATGAAATAATCCGGGTACCGCTCATGGTATCCCCGCAGCCGGCCATCGTTCAACAGTACTTCAATATCAAACAACCCAAAACCATCGGGGCTGATCTTTTGCCATTGGGCAACGTATTTTCCAATCTCAAAGGCAATCGAGGCCGCATCTAATCGGCCTGCTTTGGCACATTTATTTAAGTCTGTATATTCAACAAGTTCCATGACCTGAATAGCGAATGGTACCGTGCTCCGTGATACATCCGTCAGGTAAATCTTCGGGCAGGGGATACCCAGGTCGCTTACCATCGCCATCACATGTGACTCCACGGCCATGTAATTGTCTTTTTCGGGGCCGTTTTCCAACCTGATGAAGTAGTCGCCTTCCCTATATTTAGCAATTAATGTGATATGGTTGCCCTGTCCGCCTGCAGGTTCAACCCCGAATAATCCCCTTTTAAACTGATCACAAAGGTAATCGCTTACCTGTTCAATGATTTTATCCAGAAACGGGTCAGCCGTTTTCCGGGTGTTTTCTGCCGTGAAGGCACGGTCCGATTTCCAGTAATATATATTCCTGCGCCCCCTCATCAGTCTTTCGGTGTTTTCCGGTGCCACCAGGATGCTAAAATAGAACCGGTAATGTTCATTAATGGCCCGAAGATGGCAGGAGCCAACCCAACAGTAGCCAGCTTACCCATTTCCTTAGCAAGGCCTGACGCCAGACCGCCGTTCTGCATACCCACCTCGATGGCGACCGTACGACAATCACGCTCGCTCATTTTGAACATACGTGCCGACCAGTATCCGAGAATGTACCCCATCACATTATGAATGAGAACCAATACAAGCAGTAAGGGGCCTATGGAGAGGAGGTTATCGCGGCCTGCAGCTGCGATAACAACAATGGAGAAGGCAATTCCGAACATGGACACATAGGGCATCACCCGATCCAGCCAACGCATTTTTCCATGAAAAATCCGGTTAAAAAGGAGGCCGGCAGCTATGGGGAGGATCACCATTTTGAGGATATCCCACATCATCTCCCACGCATCAATGGCGATGAATGCGCCTGCCAGCAGCTTCATCAAAACCGGCGTGACAAACGGCGCAAGCATGGTGGATACTGCCGTGATGGTGATCGATAAAGCCACATTCGCCCTTGCCAGATACGAAATAACATTAGAGGCCATCCCGTTTGGCGAGCACCCGATAAGGATGATGCCCGCGGCAATCTCGGGTTCCAGACCACTGAAGCTGGCTAACGTAAAACCCAGTAAGGGCATGATGATGAAGTGGCTCACCACACCAATGAACACGCCCTTAGGTGTTTTAACTACACCCACGAAGTCAGCTACACCCATAGTAGTACCCATGCCAAACATAATCAGCTGAATGGATGGTGTGATCAACTTCGAGAGGTCGAAATTCCCCCATTTAATGAAATATTGGGGATAAGCGATGGCCGCTACGAAGCTTGCCAGGATAACCATGGTGTAACTGAAACCTTTTAGTTTGGGGAAACCCTGGAAAGCGATAGCCAAGAATACAAAGCAGGCAATTAGGGAAGGTATGGCTATCGATACCATACCAGCTACCCATGATACGGTACAGATGATAGCCACTGCCCCTGCCAGATAGCGTGAAGTCCGGTTTATCATGGCCTAAAGTTTCGTTGAGATGATGTCACTACCCTTCGTGTCCACTACGCCATCATGACCGGGGCTACCCGCCGCCAGATATCCGTAGCTGGCACCGTTAAGGTCCGGGCTTACCCAAAAGGAATACAGTTTGCCGTTTGTCAGGTGGAACCGGAAGCGTACCGGTTTTCCGGCCAGTGCAGACAAATCCGGTTGTCCTTCCCATTCGATTTGATGCAGGGTTTTATTGACTTTCGTAGATTTGCATTGTTTCAGGGAAAACGGCCTGATGACATTTCCTTCCCCGTCCAATGCCTCCACCAGTAACTCACCGTCAGGACAATCCACATTCACAAAAAGGTATTTGCCGTTGAACGTTAATGGCCGTGTCACCAGGTACCCCGTTTTTTCCCCTGCTTCCATCGAAGCAAATCCGTCTCGGCGTAATGTGGCCATACCGACGCTTGCACCGGTATATATACCTTTACTGCCGTTAGGACTCACGCCGGAGTAACCCGTATAAGGAAACCACAAAAGGTCATCCTTTACTAAAAATATCCCGGTTGTGCCATACACATAATAGCGATCCCAATCTCCTTCTTTGCGGGTTGCCTCAATAAAGGCACGCCGATCAGGCCGATGCCAGTGAAACCCATCACGGCTGAATCCCAGCTTGATTTCTGTCAATTTCGGAAATTTCCCTTCAATGCATTTCTGGTTGTCAGGGCCAAGATGTATATAAAATTCGCCGATCATAATACTTTCGTATGCCACCGAATTCAGACTGTATAACTGAGGGGTATCTCCGATATTTGGATCAGGCTCATCCAGTTCATCCGCTCCCACCCAAAATGTGCTATTTTCCCAATTCGGAGTTGTTAAGAAATCCTTGCTTTCTACATAATTACGTATCCGTATCGGGTAATTTGCTTTTAAGCTAAACGTCCACATATTACGGAAGGGATTGAAAAAGAATGAACAATAATCTTCGATTTTACCGGTTTTCACTCCGTGTGACCAATGCAGGCCATCAGGCGAGGTATGGAGTGTATATTGCTGGTAGTCCTTGACTGAATGTCCAAACGGATAGGTTGTCCTGTTGGTGATCAGTTTCCACCGCGCATTGGGATCCTTCGTATTGAGGTCCAGCCAGACTGAATTGGCAAGTCCGGCCCAGTTTATCCCTTTAGGCAAGACAATATTATTCTTTCCGAACATATTCAGGACGGGTCTGGTCCAGTTTACTAAATCGGCACTTTGGGCCAGGCCTAATGCGCCGTGGAAGCCAATGGAATAATACATCTTGAAGAGTTTCTCAGCCGGGTCATAAAACACCCCGCCATGGTGAGTGGCGGTAACGGCTTCCTGGTTACCTTTGGAATCTATCCTTAATTCTTCAGGAGTTTCAGGAAACAGTACCGGGTTACCTTCATATTTACGGGCCTGATGAAATACCCTTTTTAAGGTGGTTTCCTGTACCAGGAAGTCGTCCACGAACAGTTGGCGCCCGATGTTAATGGGAATCAGCGCCGGGGGAGCGTCCAGGTAGGGAACGCGCATGGGAGTTACGGAGGCCGGGTCAAGGTCGCCGGGTGGCCAAACCTCAGGTAGTTTGATACCGTTGTACAGCACCGAAGAATTTCCGATACCCTGTGCCGTAAGATCCCTGTAAGGCAGTGCTATGGATATCAATGTGATAAGGATAGAGCAGCTTACCTTTCGGACAAAAAACGTTTTCATCCTTAAAATCCATTTTTGTTTCATATATTCTGCAAATTATAAATTGTATCGTTTAATTTAATACGAAGCCGGACAAGGTATGCATCAACGCGCGTCGCTACCTTTTGTGTCTAACACACTCTCATGACCCGGGCTTCCCGCAGCCAGATATCCATAGCTGGCACCGTTAAGATCCGGGCTTACCCAAAAGGAATATAGTTTGCCGTTTGTCAGGTGGAACCGGAAGCGTACCGGCTGTCCGGCCAGAGCAGACAAATTTGGTTGTCCTTCCCATTCGATTTGATGCAAAGTTTTATCGAACTTCACAGATTTGCATTTTTTCAGGGAGAAAGGCCTGATTACATTTCCGTCCATGTCCAATACTTCCACCAGCAACTCACCGTCAGGACAATCCACATTCACAAACAAGTATTTGCCGGTGAATGTTAGCGGCCGTGTCAGCAGGTGTCCTGTTTTTTCGCCTGCCTCCATCGAGGCAAATCCGTCTCGGCGTAATGTGGCTATCCCGACACTGGCACCGGTATACATACCTCTTGTTCCATCTGCAGCAATCCCGGAATAACCGTTGTATGGAAACCATAGCTCGTCTCCCATTACCAGAAATACACCTGTTGTACCGTGCAGATAGGCCCTGTCCCAGTCCCCCTCCTTTCGGGTTGCTTCAATGAACGCGCGCCGACCAGGCCGGTCCCAGTGAAATCCGTCCCGGCTGTACCCGAGTTTGATTTCGGTCAATTTCGGGAATTTGCCGGCGCTGGCCTTCTGGTTGTCGGGCCCCAGGTGGATATAGAATTCCCCTATCATGATGCTTTCATAAGCCACGGCATTCAGGCTATAGAGTTGTGCCTTATCACCAATCAGCGGATCGGGTAAATCGAGACTGTCGGCTCTGACCCAAAAGGTACTCGTCTCCCAATCACCCGGCTTCAGAAATTCCCGGCTTTCAAGATAGTGACGTACCCTGATTGGAAATGTTGGTTTTATGCTGAAACACCATACTTTTCGGAAGGGATTATAAAAAAAAGAGCAGTAGTCTTCGGATCTGCCGGTGTTTATTCCCTGAGACCAAACGATACCGTCACCGGACACATGCAGCGTGTGCTGTTGGAAGTTCTTATTTGCATAGCCCAACGGGTAGGTGGTTCGATCCGTGAGATACTTAAATCGTTGTCGCTTATCGGTTGCATTTACGTCCAGCCATACCGAATTGTCTCCTCCCGACCATAACTTCCCGGGAGGCAATATAATATTGCTGCTATCTGATTGCCTGATTCGCGGACGTTCCCAGTCTAATAAATTATCACTGACGGCCAATGCCAGTCCGCCTCGCCATCCAGCCGTATAAAACATCTTGAAACGGCGATCTTCCGGATCATAAAACACCCCCCCATGCCCCAGATAAACCACATCCCGCTGACCAGGTTCCGTCGTGAACTCAGGCTTGATCTCATGCGTGGTTTCGGGTTTGAATACAGGATTTTCAGGATGTTTCTTCGCTTGATGGAATACCCGCTTCAAGGTGGTTTCCTGAACCAGGAAGTCATCGACAAACAGCTGTCTGCCCACGTTTATGGGAATGACAGACGGTGGTGCTTCGAGGTAGGGTACAGGCATTGGGGCGGTTGAAGCGGGGTCCAGATTTTGGGGTGGCCAGACAGCCGGAAGTATAATTCCGTTATACAGGGTGTCGGCAGAATTGCTTTGCATCGCTACAGCATCCCGGTGAATAAAAACCACGATCATACTAAAAAAGACCACAATAGCAGGCCTGATTTCGATTATTCTTACTATCATTTCCTGAGATTTATTTATCATCTTATTCATAGTCATTGAATTTTAAGGTTTGACTTCCTGATATTCCCCTATTCGAATACCTTTTGTGAGTCCTGACCTGCGATCCCGGTTATCACTGAATTTCAAGAATTCGACAGCCGTTTTTTGTGCTTCAGGCAGGGCATCTCTGTTAGTCAGGTGATTGACCCACGTGCTTGCTACTTCCAGCTCCACGGTATTTTTGCCCTGAGAAATGGCATCCGTAATATCTATTTGCCAGGGCGCTGTCCAGATCGTACCCACGGTATCACCATTGATTTTGACCCGGGCGATACCCTGCAAAGCCCCGATACCCAGCACTACCCGAACATCACTATCTTTGGGGTTCTTCCAGAAAACCGTCTTTCTATAATGTGCAATACCCGAATAAGATTTTATCCTTTCATCTTTGTGCTGTTCCCACGACAGTAATTCATCAAAAATAAAATCTCCGGCAGGGGCGTTGGGGTATCGGTTACTGAAGGAAACGGTCCAGTCTGTGTCCAGGTCCAATAGCCAGTTGACCGGCGGGAAATTCAGACTAACATCCCTGCTGTCGAGCGGCGGGGTTGCCGGCCCGATTTTTTTGCGATCAAAATAGATATACCCGCTTTCAAAAGGGGCCAGCTTTATCGGTACAACAGTCCGCCCGTCTACCTGCCTGTAGGCGGGTAAATCCCTTGTGCGCCCGTCGACCGGATTCCACCAGCCTGGTGAGGCTTTATCTACACGGAAAGATGCTTCAAACACGAGTGTGCTGTCGGACTGATTGGTTAAAAAATAACTATCGCCGGTTGACGTACGCCGATGCGTATACAGGATCGCAGGATGGCTCACAAAGCAGTCTTCAGGAAGATCAAGAAAGGCAAGTGCCTCTCTCAAATGAATGCTATCCATCAAAACCCCCTCGCCAATCCGCCTGATTCCGTCTTGAATTTCAGGAGAGCCCCTCCACTTCGAAGCCAGCATTCGGATACGATCGTCGGCAACAGGGTAGCCGGCCAGGCTCGGCGAACGTTCCGGTGCCCTTCCGTACACTGCCGCCCCTTGTTCGATCAGATCATTGATTTTTTCCAATACCTCCGGGGTCATTGTCCCGGATGGTGGTAGAACCAACAACCGGTATTTCGCACCATGCGGCAGGACAATGTAACCCTGCTCCACTGAAGCTTTGTTCAGAATAGCATCTGCATTGATGTAGTCGTAGTCATAGCCGACAGGACGTTCGGGCACACGTATCCCGGTCATCAAAGGAGCATCCTCACCAATGAAATAGGCAATGTCGTTGACCGATACACCCTGCTGGAGCATAAAATTATTTCGCCTGATATAATCTATAAAGCCATCGGCTAGCGAAAACCAGGTATTCTTACGATTGAATTCGGTACCAAACCAGGCATTGATCCCGGGCCCCGGATCATCATCAGGCTGGTGTATATACAGGTGAAGCAGTGTTTGGTTGATTCCCTCCGTATAAGACCAGTCCCCCCGGCGCTTCAGCAGTGCCGGGTAGCGCTCAAACGTTTTACCTCCGGCAGTATAGGATTCAGCCCAAACCCGGTTTTTACCGTAAAGGTGTGCTGCGGATGACGCCAGTTTATTTTCTACACTGCCCAGGTCTCCTTCATTCCAAAACTCCCCGGCCACCTCATCTGCCTGTCCGCCATAGGTAAGCGATTCGGACGGAAATCCCCAATGCCCGTAATTTTCAAGCCATAGCTTCATTCCTTTTCCGTTACTCAGCTTTCTGAGACCGCCAACATATTCGTAAGCGATCAGGTCGGCAATCAACCGGCGCAGATCCCAGAGAAATCTGTCGGATTTGTCGCGGGATTCTACCACGAAACCTGCCAGTGTGGGGAGCCACGGGATCGGGCTGTATCCATAGCGGGACTCGAATGCCGGCACCATTTGATCTGTCCAGTTTTGAGATCCGGTTTCGTAACTGTCCGCCACCACAAACCTGATCGGGTTTTTTCCCGGAATACTATCCAGAATCCGGCCAACGAAAGCATCAAAATGTTTCAGGAGCTTTTTCCCATCCAGTTTGTCAACCTCCCTGCCCTGTGCTTCCACGGATGCAGGAGCATTGCTTACGCCCGTGGTTTTTAGCGAAAACAGCATAACCATCCATTCTCCCGCAGGCGCCTCCCACTCAATCCGGTTACGGTCAGGCGCTGCCCGCTCCAATATAATCATCTCCGACGGATGCATTACTGAATTCTTATCAGGGGGTTCGGGTTGTTCGTTCCATCGGTAAGAATCCCAGGTGGGCAGGAAAGACTGAAACATCTTGGCCAGCTGCTTTTCCGGAAAGCGTTCAATGTATGCCGCGGGAGTAATGTTGATTTCCCGGAAAGAACAACTCCCGGTTATATCACTTATTATTAAATTATAGTGCGCAGATGTCAACGTGTCAAATGCAATAGTAATGGGCGGGTTTGGTATAAATCCTACATTCAGTTTCGCGTTGGACCTATCGATATAAAACGTTTTCACTGTGACAAGGCCGCTGTCTGTCCGGGCACGCAATTCTACCTTTGCTTTGAAAGCCCGGGGTCCTGCATGGATAACCAGACTGTTGGCTGTAATGGCGGATTTCAGATGTACATCTATGGAGACAGAATCCCTGCCGGTGGGGAGAAACTCAGCAGTTTCGAAATTTCCATCCACCAGTTTATCCAGGCTAATCTGTTTTCCGTTATCCGGGAATGTGACTTCTGCATCCACTTTCGCCAATGAAAATCCGTGGTTTACCGGAACCTTAGCGGCCAAGACATATTGGAGCCTTCCATTACCGCTGGTAGAGAATATTTTTCGTTGTGGTTTACCCTTGCTGCTTACCCAAAAGGTATCGACTGCCAGATAGCACATAGCATCGGTTTCTTCCACCCATGGCCCCCCGCTTTGCGTCCAACCCGGACCGTTAAAGAGGCCGAGCGTGAGTCCGAGGGAATCGCCGTGTTTAGCAGCCGCTTTGACTGCATCCCACCACGCCGGCGAAAAAAACCTGGTAGTGCCAAAAGATGTACCCTCATTTCCGGCCAGGCCGATGTTGCCAATGAACGCCCCTCCTATGCCCACCGCCTTCATCGCTTCCAGGTCTTTTTTGATACCTGCGGTATTGATGTGGTCATTAAGCCAGTACCAATAGACATATGGCCGGACGGAATCGGGAGGATTCGTAAACCGTTCAATCAGCGCCTGTGCCTGAATGGAAAGCGGCAGTGCGAGAAACAGACCCCATACCAGGACACTTATTTTTTTTGATCTCTCCATGTTATCGGACTTCTGTAAGTTCAATGTACCGGCCGATGATTCGGCTTCTTTCGTCTGTATGTTCCGGTTCTAAAAGGCAGTAGTGTTTACCCTGTTTGGCCGGGTTAAACCTGGTGATGCCGTTGTCATCCACCGAAAACCTGCCTGCTTCACCCAATCGGAAGTAGTTATTCCCGGGTTCAACGGCGAAGAGAACCGATGTCAAATCCCACGTCTGGCGATGATAGGGCATAGGAATGTATACTTTGTAGGCTTCGGCCACCGGGTTCAGCCTATGATCTCCGAAATTTCGCTCCACATGGGAGGCCGGAAAGCGGAGGCTGCTTCCCACCTCAAAGGGACTGATGTATACCGTAGTGGGCCATTTTTCAAAAACGATCCGGGAGGCAGGGACATCCGTTACCACATTGAATTCGGTAACCGGAGGGTTAGCAAAGTTCCCTGCCATGATACTTAGAAATTTAACTTTCCTGAGAACGAGTTCATGCCCGGACAATGGCGACAAAGTATCCGGATCACTTTGCAGCAATGCAGCTAAGTTCGTTGCAAATCCTACCGAAATAACAACAACACTGGTGTCGGCGCTATTGGCCAGGATTCTCCGGTACGCGGTTACGGAACTTTCGATCTGATCATGACGCTGAATCGCAGACCGAAAGGCGGGAACCCCGTCTTTGCGCAACAAAAATACTTTGTTGGCAAAATTTTTCTGTTCCGGTTCACCGTCTTTGCCCAATGCTGCCATCGCTATCGATGTAGACGGATAGCCGTAATGATGGTTAAGTACATCGATGTATTGTACCGAGGCCAGACTTTTTTTATTGACGCTGATGAGTTTCAGGTCAATAAGCCCTTGCTTTTTATACTGATAGAGCATGGCCAGCGCTAATGCGTCGTCCACGTCATTGCCCATATCCGTTTCAAAAATTACCGGAACAGGTGGTTGATTTTGGGGCTGACTGAATGCCTGTGTTCCTGCCGTCAACATTACCCAGACAATTGTGAAAATGATTCGTCTTATTGATCCTGATATTCTTTTTACTGATTTCATTACTGTTACCTGTCTTTTTTTAATAATTCCTTTGCCGCGATAACAAACGGGCTATCGGGGCTGTGTGACACGGCAAATGCGGAGGTTGCAGACTCCCTGCCCCAACCAAAAACGGTGGTAATCAGAGCGCCCTGATCAAACATGCTGTTCAGGTAGGCGCTTGCTGTTTCAAAGTCCCTATCTAATCCCCTCGCATAGCCCTCTGCATTTGCGAAATACTTCTGGGAGCTGTCAGCCCGGCTGATCTCGGATTTAATAACTTCAAGGTCATACGGGCAGGTTTCTGGCGACATCGTGAAGCCGGGCGTACTGTACAGATTGACGGCCACCCATATAGGAGGAGCAAATGTAGTTTCCAATTCCGGCCTTGCTGACCTGATACCTACAATATGGGTAAAGATCTTGTGTTTTGGAATACCCGCTTCGAATACAACCTTCGCGAGAGATGCCGAATAATTTTGGATAACGTGATAGAGAGCTTCCCTGTCATAACTGTTGATGCCTAAAGTGTGAAGCGCCGCGTAGCCATATTTAGAGGCTTCCCAAACCGCCATACTGTCATTCTGATGCTTGCTGAAAGGCAGGGCATGGGACTTGATCGCATAAATCGGGTTATCAGCGGAATAATCGGGTATATGTGTTTCCCATCCGATGGCCACACCCGCAAAGAGGTACTCCTTACCGGCTTCCTTCAAAAGTTCATAACGACGGATCAACGCCTGCAGCATCCCGTCAGCCAACTGCTTTTTCACAAACCGGTTAAATCCCGGAGATGCCAGGTTGGGAAATGCCGGGCTGAAACGCCAGGCACCCCAATTGAACCAATAACGTGGAAGCCTGCTGAAGGATTGACCGCCCCAAGCATCCCCATCAGAAGGCTGCCGGACCCATTCGCACCATTCAGGCTCTTCATAAAATTTGGGCCGGGCATCGTTGCCGAATTCGGAAGTATAGTTATTAATATCATCCAGTTGGAAATAGACAGGAACGTTATATTGCTCTGCCAGATCAAATGCCTGGTTGACCTGTTCCCTCATCTGCTGTGGCGATTGCGTCAGCAGCATCGGCCCCGGCAAACCAAAGGCATACTTTATAGGGCTATCCGGTTTGAGCGGACCAAACAGATGAGAGATCTCCCCCACAAACGACCAGGCCCCGTTTGCATCTTTACCGGTGCTGCGTTCTCCCGCCTGCTGTACCGTAGTATTGGTCAGGAAAAAAACGATGTATCGGTCCGGATTGGCCGGTTTCGTTTGTGAATAGCTTACCCCCAAAGGTAGTAAACACAGGACAAAGCCGGCCCATCGACAGCGAATGATCATCATGCCTTTTTTGAATTTATTCATACCCCGGGTTCTCTTTCAACTTCGGGTTGTTGCCCGTTCGTGTTAATCCAATGGGTAAATAGTAGTTACGTTCCCTGAATAGAGGTTCACTCACCGTACCATCTATCTTTTCAATGATATTCAGTTTGAATTTGCCGGTATTGTAATCCAGTATATACCTCAGGCCTGATCCGTTTTTCGACAATTCGCTTACGGCCGTTCTCCACCGTCTCAGATCCCAGTACCGATGGTTTTCAAAGGCCAGTTCCACCTTTCGCTCATGACGTATCTTCTCCATGTCTATCGATATCAATGAGGTTATTCCTGCCCGGTTTCTGATAAGGTTTACCGATTCCAACGCTTCATCCGCCCGCCCGAGTTCAAAGGCCGCCTCGGCAAGGTTAAGCAATACTTCTCCAAGTCGAAATACAATAAGGTCGCTGTTTGACGTACCCCAGCCAACCATGTTATCATGGCTTTCATCCAGTTGCTTCAGAATTCCAAAACCGGAGCCATTGGCGTGCTGGTGAATGCCGATAGCAAGCACATTGTTGTAAGAACCTGTGTTTTGTATGGTACCGTCAGCCCGGACAATTCCATTATGACAATTTAAAGAGCCCCCCTTCCAGGTAGTTCCCTGGGTATAAATAGAAGCAAAGAACCGCGGGTCTTTGCCGGCCCATAATTCTTCTGGCGTCCATAGGCCCTGAACAATCGACGCGCGGTCCAGTTTCCCGGATCTGCCATCCGTGTATTCAAATGACTCAACCATTTCGAGGTAGACCCCATCCGCATTTCCTGCCCCCACACCGTTGGGCATAGGGGTCTCAATCCAGTCCCACGCCCATCCGTTTCCGCCTTGCTGGGAATTGATTTTGTCGTGAACAATAGCAAAAATGACTTCTGAGTTGTTTTTTCTCAGGAATACGTTTCTGAAATTCATGCTTTTGTCTTCATCCTCGTTATACAGCCTGAATTGTCCGGCCGATTGGATAGCTTTTGCCGCATCATATGCGATTTGGAAATAACCGTTGGCCTTACCGTTATCTATACCTACGATTCCCTCCAATTGTACGGAACCGTACCTGGCGATGCTGCCTGCGTAAAGTGCTGCCCTGCATTTCAAAGCCAGGGCTGAGTATTTTGTGGGTTTTCCGTAGCGTACAGGTGCTTTGGTTTGCGGCAGGTCATTCAGGATGGCATCGATTTCGGCAATCACGAAATCGTAAATTTCATGCTCCTTATTACGGGCTAAAAAAAGCTCGTCTTCGGTATCCGTAATCTGCTGTGCTTTTGTAATTAAAGGAACACCTCCGTATCGTTTTACCATTGAAAAGTAATTAAAGGCCCTTAGAAACCGGGCTTCGGCCTGTCTGGATCGCTTAAACTCTTCGGAAACACCACTTGATTCAACCTTTTCGATAAAAACGTTCAGGTTACGGATAATACGGTAGGCGCGTTCCCACCATTCAAAAATGCCGCCATTTATGGTGAGGTTCCCGTTTCGGAATGTATTTACATTATTGCCCCAATTGGTTTTGGTTTCACCACCCAGTTTACTGGGATAAGTGATCTGAAACCAGCCTTTTCCGTCACGTACAATATTGTCATTTACTTCATGTACAAAAACATACGTATTTGCCCAGGACTCCGTTAAGTAGGCATCCATTAATACCTCGTCATTCCAGACGACCGCATCTGAAATTGTATTCAGGGGTACTTTATCCAATATGTTTTCTGAGCACGATACTGAAAACAGTAAACAGCTCAGTATGCCAAGGATCTTATTCATAATTAATTGATTTACAATGTTAATTGTTGTATATTGATCGGACTTACAATGACAAATTGATACCCAGTGAAATGGTGCGCTGTTGCGGGTAATAGAGACCGGCATTTCCTGAAGGCATTTCCGGATCCAGTTCGAATTTCTTCAACTGATCAAAAGTCAGCAAATTGGTACCCGAAACGTACAGGCGCAGGTCTTGAATCCCTAGTCTGGAGGTTAATTGGGTGGGTATTGAATATCCCACAGCTGCCTGCTTCAAGCGAACGTAGCTTGCCGGTTTCAAACGATAATCCGACATCTGGTTGTTTAACGGCGAGCCGCCTAAACGGGGCTCTAATGCGTCAGCCCGGTTGTTTTGTTCGGTCCAGCGCAATTCATAACGCACAGCGGGTGATACAGCATCAATTGCATTCAGGTTTACTGCCACATAGTGATCCAGTGCTCCCTGGAATAAAAGTGAAAGATCGAAGTCTTTATATTGGAGATTAGTATTCATCCCCAGCATCCACCGGGGGTCTGCGCTCCTTCCGATGACCACCTGGTCCCTCCAGTCAAGGATTCCGTCATGATTGGTATCGATGTATTTGACGTCCCCGGGGCGTAATGTGACATTCCCTTGCTGATCCTGGTCAAACCCAAGGTTCCCGATTTCTTCCATGGATGTGAACAGGCCATCAGATTGGTAGCCAAATACCAGGTCTGTCCACCTGTTTGAACGTTGATTGATCCTGATCTGATCCGGGTCGGTGTATGCAGGTTCCTCAAAATGGCCCCATTTAGACCTCGTCCATGAAATATTTCCTGAAACATCCCATTTTAATCCCGAAGCTTTGCCTGAAGTTCCCAATAAAAGTTCAAAGCCGCGATTGGTTAAGCTGTTGATGTTTTCCTGGGGTAGGGCGGCACCAAATGTAGAGGGTAAAGTAGCCAGCCTGGTGCCGGGAATTCCTGTCCGGTTCCTGTAGAATCCTTCAAGCTCACCATATAATTTGTTGTTGAATAGCCGGAAATCCACACCAATATTGGAAATTTCGACCTCTTCCCATGTCAGATTGGGATTTGCTAATCCGGTCGTTAGGATGCCTTGTTCAATGCGTGTTCCTTCATAAATGTAGGTGTCACTGAATACATATCCGGAAAGGTATTGAAAGTTTCCGACATTGTCATTTCCGGATTTGCCATAGCTCGCCCTAATTTTTAAATCGTCGACTATCGCACTTTCCCTGAGAAAGGGTTCTTGTGAAATCCGCCATCCCGCCGAAACACTCGGAAAGAATCCCCATCGCTGATTGGCTGCAAATTTTGCAGAAGCATCAGCCCGGAACGTCGTTTCAAACAGGTATCGGTTTTGGTAATCGTACGTAAACCTGCCTATGTAACTCGCCCGTCCCATTTCCTCTGCAGCACCGTCACTCAACATGCTTTCACGACTGCCTGCGAATAGCTGGTCGATTTCGTTGGTCAGAAAACCTTCCCGCTGCGCTCTTACCCAATCGCTCTTAATGTCCATTGATTCATAGAGAAGCAGTGCAGATATATTATGTGCTTCAGCAAACGTATTTTCATAATTTGCTGACAATTGGGTGGTGACCGTTCGTCCGTCAGCCTTCTGAATATTCAGACTGGAATTAGCCTTGGTCGCAGCCGGGGTATATATATTCGAAGCGTAGTCATAATTGTAGGTCATAAACGTCTTGCTGAATGTTCTCACAGCACCGTTATCCTTCAGATAGTTTACGAATGCTTTTGCTGATAAGCCTTTGATCGCTTTAAATCTGTAATCCAGCGACAACGTGGCGTTCAGGTTTTCATGGTCGTTATCGTTATACCCCCATAGCTGCCTGCTGGAAGTAATATTTGCAGGCGAAATGCCTGAGTTTACAGATGTATTGGGCAACTTACCGGGATCGGGAAGTGCGCTGGGGCTTGCCGGGCTGGTTGTCCAGAAGTCTGCCCAGATTGTACTCTGTGCACCGGCTCCCCAGCCCCTGGCTGAAAAGTCACGATCTTCCAATCTGCCCGACAAATCAAAACGCAGGTTCAGCTCATCCGAGATTCTTGCATCTATATTGGACTGGAAGTTGTAACGCTGGTATTTCGCATCGCTCTCCACCCACATGGTGCGTTGATCCAGGAAGCCGACAAGCCCGAAGTATTTTATGTTTTCGGTACCTCCGCGCACGGAAACGTTGTGCTGCTGCTGTGGGGCCTGGTTTCTCGTCAGAATGCTGTACCAGTCTGTATCAGGATATTGAGGGTCACCACCGGCATAGAACTTCTGTACCTCCTCCTCTGTATAGGGTGCGGTAGCCGCAGGCCTGCCACTCTGAAGCCACTGTTCACGGGCCATTTCTGCATATTGGCCTGCATTTACCGGTCGCGGAGCACGGGTTATTCCCTGAAAGGAATAGGAAGAGTTGAGCGAAATAACCGGCTTCCCCAGTTTTCCCCTTTTTGTTGTGACCAGAATAACCCCGTTTCCTGCTCTGGCACCATATATAGAAGCGGCACCATCTTTCAGGATAGTCACTGATTCGATCTGGTTCGCATCGATACTGTTAAAATCGGCCTGAACTCCGTCTACAATAATCAATGCCCCGCCAAAACCACGTATATTCAACGCCGCGGCGTCAGATCCGGGTTGGCCACTACGCTGCACGGAAACCAATCCGGGCATACGTCCCGTCAATAGATTGGATGTGCTGGCAACCGGCGTCCTGGACAAATCTGCCGCAGATATAGTCGATACAGACCCCGTAACATTTAGTTTTTTCTGTCTTCCGTAAGCCACTACAACCACCTCTTCGAGGCTGGCTATTGAGGTGGCCATTATCACATCTACAACAGATTGACTGTCTACACTACGCTCAGTAAGATTGTAGCCCACAAGAGTGAACACTAAAACGCCCGTACCACCTGGTACTGTTATCTGGTATGTACCATCTGTACTGGTTTGTGCTACGATTGATGTTCCTTTTACGCGGACAGTCACCGCGATTAACGGGTTTCCTTCCTCATCCACTACTTTTCCGGACACTACCCGTTGATCTTCCGTGGTCCTTCCCGTAAGATCGCCAGGGATCTCCGGAATAACTGTGCTTCCGGATATAGATGATGCGTACAACTCCGCATGGGCGGTCAGGCAACCACTAAGCAATACCGTAAAAACAGCTGCTGTGGTATAGGGAAATTTTAGAATACGCCGCACACTTCCTTTTCCCTGAGCAAAATTTGAATCAAGGTTTACCATACATTTTATTTAAGGTTATTAAAATACTTATTCTATCGGTGGTATTTTGTGCAAAGTTCATTCTGAAAAGTCTGATTCCAGTTCATCCGTTTAGCATCTGTGTATAGTAATTTATCATTTTAAAAATAGCCACAAATACCATAAATCATTTATTTTCATTTATTTATAGATTAAATAATCAATTTTGACGCTTTCTGCCTGTTGAATCTGTATACACTTTTTATTATTATTGTGATATCCAATTTAGTATATTCCATGAAACCTCACTTTCATCTTGTACCACGAAATGCGGAATTCCCGTATTTATGCAGGCAGCATATCTTGCCTAACCTGGGCACGGTATGGCACTACCATCCCGAGCTCGAGTTACATTACATCATCCGGGGCGAGGGTGTACGTTTTGTCGGGGACAACATAAGCAGTTTCGACGCGGGCGAATTGCTGTTATTGGGTGAGAACCTGACTCATATGTGGCGATGTAACCCGCGCTATTTCCTGGGAAACCCCGATATTACTGCAGAAGCAATCGTAGTACAATTTCTTCCCGATTTTATGGGTAAGGATTTTATGCAGAAACGGGAAGCCGCTGCTGTCCATGCTTTGTTCGAGCGGGCGAAGCATGGTTTTGTGGTTCATGGCGAAACGAAGGAGAAAGTGGTGGACCTCATGCGGAAGTCGGTGGCTGTGGAAGGGCTGGATCGCTTAATGTATGTGATGAACATGGTTCATGTTTTGGCTAAAAGTAACGAACTGAGTCAGATTTCAATGGGTTGGACCACCCGGCACGTTAATGTGGAGGAGGCTACCCGCATCAACGACTTATATCACTATATTCTTACCCATTACCGGGAAGACATAACACTGCCCGAAATTTCATCAGTGGCTAATCTCAGCGTGACATCATTTTGCAGGTACTTCAAGATGATGACCAAGAAGACCTTCAAGGATTTTCTGATCGAGGTACGCATCAGCCATGCCAAACGGATGTTGATTGAAGAAACGCATAGTACCACCGAGGCCATTTGCTTTGAATCCGGTTTCAGTAACCGGTCGAACTTCTTTAGACATTTTAAGCATATTGTGGGTTGCACCCCGGTAGAGTACAAACGACATTATTCCTATAATTCGTTATAACTACAACTCTGTTCTTTTACTGCATGGAACCGCTCACGGGAGATGTTTAACCTGAAATTACATGATAAAAGTTACTTCAATGCCCTTTAAGTAAAATTTAATGAAGGTGTACAACCACGTCATTCTTTAATGAATCTTCACTCCTTCATCTTTTAACTACTTAAAAGATTAACGAACTTAACGAAGTCTGTTTTTGTTAAAATAAACACTTCAATACCTGTAAATATGTTATCCACAACTAACGGTGCGGCTGTATACGGTGTCAGCGCCACCCTTATAACTGTAGAAATAAGCATCTTAAAAGGAGGATTTAGCCTCAGCGTGATAGGGTTACCCGATAATGCCATTCGGGAAAGTCTCCAACGTATAGATGCTGCCCTAAAGAACGGTGGTTACGACCAATCGAGGTATAAAACCATCATAAACCTTGCTCCCGCAGACATTCGGAAAGAAGGATCCTCTTATGATCTTCCTATAGCGATCTGTCTTTTGTCTGCCGGCGGAAATATTATCTATGAGAAAGACCTGAAAGATTATATCATCCTGGGGGAGCTGGCGCTGGACGGAAAGCTCCGCCCCATAAAAGGCGTGCTGCCCATCGCCATCGAAGCCCGGGCCAGAAAGCTGAAAGGCTTCATTCTGCCGAAAGAAAATGCCACGGAGGCCTCCATTGTCAATAACCTCGACATCATCGGAGTGGAGACCCTGCAGGAAGCCATAGAATTCCTGAGCGGGAAAAAAGACGTCATTCCGCAGGTTACCGACACCCGTGATTTGTTTTATCACACCATGAGCGAATACGAGGCCGATTTCTCTCACGTTCAGGGGCAGGAGAATATCAAAAGAGCACTGGAAATAGCCGCAGCCGGCGGGCACAACGCCATCATGATAGGTCCGCCGGGTGCAGGAAAAACCATGCTGGCCAAACGTCTGCCGGGCATTCTACCCCCGCTCACCCTTACGGAGGCATTGGAAACCACCAAGATCCATTCGGTAGCCGGAAAGCTGAACAAATCTTCCTCGCTCATCTCCACCCGTCCGTTCCGGAACCCCCACCATACCATTTCGGATGCCGCGTTAGTAGGCGGCGGAAGCTCCCCTCAGCCGGGCGAAATCTCCCTCGCGCATAACGGCGTACTGTTTCTTGACGAGCTGCCGGAATTTAAGCGGTCAGTTCTGGAAGTCATGCGCCAACCCCTGGAGGAAAGGAAGGTGGTTATTTCCAGAACCCGCCTCTCGGTGGAGTTCCCCGCCAGCTTCATGCTTATCGCAAGCATGAACCCTTGTCTCTGTGGCTATTATAACCACCCGTCCCGGGAGTGCACCTGTCCGCCCGGAGCGGTAGAGAAATACCTGAACAGGATATCAGGACCTTTACTGGATCGCATAGACCTCCATGTAGAAGTTACTCCTGTAAACTTTGAACAAATCTCCAGCACCCGTGAGAACGAAACTTCAGCCGTGATCCGCGAACGCGTAGTTAGCGCCCGGCAGATCCAGATTGAACGGTACAAAAACCTCTCCGGTGTCTATTGCAATGCCATGATGCCCCCCGAAATGGTTAAAAGCATCTGTGAGATCGGTGACGCCGGCCGGCTGCTGTTGAAAAAGGCTATTGAAAAGATAGGCCTTTCCGCCCGCGCTTATGACCGCATCCTGAAGGTATCCCGCACTATCGCCGATCTCGCCGGCTCGGACGAGATTCGGATTGAGCACCTGGCGGAAGCTATCCAGTACCGGAGCCTGGACCGGGAGAACTGGGCGGGGTGACCGGCGCAGGAACCCCTTCAAATCTGTTTAAATGGCTACTTATATACTGCTACTTTCTTAGGGGTTTTTACTTTTCCCCGCTTTTATACTTTTCGGCACATGTTTTAATACCTAAGAAAAGTACCCTGAAAATATAACTTCCAGGGCGTTATTTCAGTCCCTTCACCAACTCCAACGCCTTCTCCGGCTCATCCGTGGTCAGAAAATCGATCCCCTGCTTCAGGAGATCTTCCATCAGCTCCGGTTTGTTCACCGTCCAGGCATTGGTGCTGAGCCCCAGTGATTTTGCCTTTTTCAGCCATTCGGGGTTTTTCTCAAAAACCGAGAAATGATAATCCAGCCCCGGTACCTTCGCGGCCTTTAAAACATCGGGGTCCTTATCTCCGGTGAGGTATTGCACTTTTGCTTTTTTATCGACCGATACAAGCTTCAGTACTGCTTCGTAGCTGAAACTGATAAAAACCGTACGTTTTAGCAGGTTATATTTCTTCGCCATTTTGTAGGTCTCCGCTGCTATCTTTTCAGACCTTTCTGCTCCGGAAGGAGAAGGTTTAACCTCTGCAAAAAGCAAGGTTCCGGGATATTTCTTTGCCAACTGGAAGAAATCCTCAAGCAGCGGCAGACCTTCACCGTTCTTCAGCTTGGTTTGGTTGAGCTCTGCATAGCTTAGCTCTTCAATTTTTGAGCCGAAGTAGTCTGCATCATGATTGATCACCAGCACCCCGTCACGCGTCATGTTGATATCAAATTCCGTTCCGCCGCAGCCCAGCTCAAAAGAATGCTTCAACGCTTCCAGTGAGTTTTGGGGAGCGCCCGTATTTTTCCAGGCTCCGCGGTGGGCTACTATGCGGTGGGCTCCCACGCGGCGGGCCTCCGTGGGGCGGTCTTCCGTACGGTGGGCCTCCGCTTTACTCTGGGCGACAGACAAATGAGTGATCATCAGAAATAACAGGACAGAAATGAGACGCATATATTCTTTGATTTAACCCTTAAAGATAAAGCAATGAAATATGAATATCAAGACATACAAAATCAAAGGATTTTACTATTTTTGCTGATTCTCTTTCAAGATCACATTATCAACTACGAAAATGAAGTTTATCGTTTCAAGTTCTGAACTATTAAAAAATCTTTCCTATATAAGCGGGGTGATCGCCCCCAATCCCATCGTTCCTATATTAGAGAATTTTCTTTTCGAACTCGATAAAAGCAGGCTGGTAGTGACCGCCTCTGACATGCAGACGGTTATGGTGGCAGAACTGGAGGTAAGCTCTTCGGACTCCGCATCCATTGCCATTCCGGCCCGGCTTTTCATGGATACCCTCAAAAGCCTGCCCGAGCAACCCATCACGGTCAATATTAATACCGATACGTTCGGTTTGGAGATCGTGACTTCCACAGGCCGCTTCAAAATTGCGGGTGAAAATCCGCTCGACTTCCCGAAACCTCCGCAGGTCAACCGGAACTTCAACATCGAACTGAATTCCGAAGTACTGGCCGCAGCGATTAACAACACTATTTTTGCTACCAGCACCGATGATCTTCGCCCGGCCATGACCGGCGTATTCATTGATATTCAGAGCGATAACACCACGTTTGTGGCCACCGACGGCCATCGTCTGATCCGGTACAGAAGATCCGACATCCAGTCATCAACCGAAAACCGTCTGATCCTGCCCAGAAAGGCCCTTAACCTTATCAAAACTTCATTGCCTTCTGAAACAGTTCCTGTCATCACGGAATTCAGCAGTTCCAATGCTTTCTTCAGCTTCGGGAATATCAAGCTGATCTGTCGCCTGATCGACGAACGTTACCCTGATTACGACAATGTGATACCGAAGGCCAATCCGTACAAGCTGATCGTAGAGCGGGCTACCTTCCTGGCCACCCTGAAAAGGATCTCTATTTTCTCCAATAAAACCACCCACCAGATCCGTCTGAAAATGGAAGCTAACGAGCTGACCATTTCAGCCGAAGACTTGGATTATTCCAACGAGGCGGTGGAGAAGATCGCCTGTGAGTTTGACGGCGAGTCGCTGGAGATCGGCTTTAACGCAAAGTTCCTTTCCGAGATGCTGAGTAACCTCTCCTCCTCCACCGTGATGATGGAGCTTTCGCAGCCTAACCGGGCCGGGTTGATCGTTCCTACTTCGAAACAGGAGCATGAAGATATTCTGATGCTGGTGATGCCGGTGATGCTGAATTCGTATTCCTGAGAAGTTTTTTGATAAAAATACGAAAGCCACGGAGTGCCGTGGCTTTTTTTATGGTTCAATAATACTATTTTGTCTGTTTATAACCCTTTTTATTCCATTCCGGGTTCGGGAATACACCGGATCTTCTAAAAAATATTTACCTTCGCCGGGACGCCGTTCCAGTGGAATTGTGCCCTTGCCTCTCTCATCTGAAACCTTAATAAATATGAAAAAAATACTTATTTTCTGCTTCATCGGCCTGTTCCAGGTGGCTTATGGTCAAAAAAGCCGGCTGATCGCGGGCAAAGGAAATGTTTACTTCGAAAACGGTCAACCTGCCCAGCTCAGGGGCATCAGTCTTTCCTGGAGCATCTGGGGCGGTGCTAAATACTATAACGCAGAGGTGGTGGATGAGCTGATCGACGCCTTTAAATGCAATGTTATCCGGGTGTCTATGGCGGTGGAACCTGAAAACGGCTATCTCCGTAACCCTGCACTTCAGTGGGGCCGCATCACCCCGGTCATTGACCGGGCTTTGCAACGGGGTGCCTACGTGATTATGGACTGGCACGATCACCACGCCGACAAAAACGTGAAGGAAGCGATTGCTTTTTTTGATCAGTTTTCAGCCAAATATGCCGGTAATCCTCTCATCGTTTATGAAATATGGAATGAGCCGGAGCGGATCGACTGGAAAATTATAAAGACCTATGCGGAAGCCCTCATACCGGTGATCCGGAAAAATGATCCCGAAAACCTGATCGTAGTGGGCTCATCTTCCTGGGACCAGGACATCGATATCGTGGCCAGAGATCCCCTTACGGGCTTTCACAATATTGCCTATTCCTTTCATTTCTACGCCAGCGAGCCCCATCATCAGGAGGGCCTCAGAAATCGCGCTACAGGAGCCATTGAGGCAGGCCTGCCGGTATTTGTCACCGAATGGGGTGTGGGAGAATCTAACGGCGACGGGGCCTTTGACCTCGAGAAAAACAAAACGTGGATGGACTGGATGGAAAAGTATCAGCTGAGTTGGGTCAACTGGAACGTGACCGACAAAAAAGAAACCACCGCCCTGCTTAATCCCGGAGCTCCGGTAAACGGGAAATGGGAGGAAAA
>CAZLXI010000004.1:61568-112984 GCA_964563435.1 uncultured Lacihabitans sp. | reverse complement strand
AAACCACCGCCCTGCTTAATCCCGGAGCTCCGGTAAACGGGAAATGGGAGGAAAAACACCTCACCCCTGCGGGTTTGTATATCAAAAAACACCTGAAACGGCTTAACAAATAAGCCCGATGTGACGCGCTATAATTGGGATTTTAGGAAAAAAGCCCTTATTTTACTTCATTAAAACCGAAAGACATGAAACATTTACTGACAACTGTACTGGCTTTGGGGCTGTCAGCAGCCCATGCACAAACGATCACGAAGATCTGGCAAACCGACAGCACGCTGGCCACCCCGGAAAGTGTACTTTTTGCAGGTAAACAGCTCTTCGTCAGCCTGATAGACGGAGGCCCCTGGGAAGCAGACGGCAAGGGCGGCATAGCCTTGCTGAATACGGAAGGAAAAGTGACAAACCCCCAATGGGCCACAGGACTGAATGCTCCTAAAGGCATGGCACTGGTGGGCGATATACTGTATGTGGCAGACATTACAGAAATAGTGTCTGTTGACGCCAGCACCGGGAAAATCCTGAAAAAAGATAAGCCGGAAGGGGCTGAGGGCTTAAATGATGTGACGGCAGACGGCAAGGGCACTGTTTATGTGTCTGACTCACGCACCGGGAAAGTCCTGGCCTATAAAGATGGAAAAGCTGAAGTATACCTGGAGAACCTGAGGGGTGTAAACGGACTGAAATGGCATAACAACAAGTTATACATTACCGGGAACAACGCCTTCATAGAATATTCTCCCGAAACCCGCACCCAAAGAGAGATCTGCAAGCTGGAACATGGTGGTGACGGTGTGGAGCCCTTTAAAGACGGCTTCTTTGTGACCGCGTGGTCAGGCTATGTCTACCATGTGGATGCGCAAGGCAGCCGGAAAACCCTGCGCGAAACCCATCAGACCGAGAAGTTCAAAACGGCGGATATCGGTCTTGATCCTGAAAAGGGTATTCTGTATATTCCTACGTTTTTTGCTAATACGGTGGAAGCGTGGAAGATCGGGAATTAACCGGATAGACCGGTCAACGTTCCGTGCTTCTCTGTAAAGAAAAAGCTCAGGGTGATCTCTGCATCGTTAAACGGTAGCATTTGTCACCCTGAGCCTGTCTGAAGGGTACAGATTAATTACCGGCCGCCCTTCTGTAAGAATCCTCGATTAAAGTCTTGCCCACGTCCCCTGAGCCACCCAGTTATTGCCGGTTTCCACAGCTCCTTTGAAGTTACCGCCAGTGAAGAAAGACCCCAGCGTAGACGGGTTAACGGCTCCGGTAGCAGTAGTACCGATATAACCGTTCATATAAGAAGGCTTATCTTCGGCACTCACGGTAATGGTAGTCTTGAAGAAGGCACTCTGTACCAGTGTTGCCAGCGAAGACTTGAACGGATTCGGGCCATAAAGATCCGAGTTAGTAAAGATCAGTTTGCCGTCAAGGGCATTGGCTACCGTGATATCATGCTGAATGTCCACCCCGTTGTTAAACCCATATACCACAAAGTTATAGAGTTTACCTCCTGTACCGGCACGAAGTTTTAATCCAATGGTTTTTCCCTTATCGGCATCGGTGGCCGCATCCGGGTTATCATTTGTTTTTGCTTCCTTTGAACCCACCAGTGTAACGTTGGAGAGTGTAGGCGACGAAAGCGGAGCCAGTCCGTTGTTATCTCCGTTATTGTCGGCTTCAATGCCCCTGTCAGCCACATCATTTCCCTGTATACCCACCAGGTACTGAACATTACCCGACCACCCGTAGGTCCAGTCGAACAGGTCATCCTGTGCCCCATTCACAAATGCATACTTCAGGTTAGCCGTACCTCCGAAAAATTCGATACCGTCATCGGCTCCTTTATATACAGCAAGGTATTCCAGGGTAGTACCATTGCCTACCCCTTCAAAGGTAAAGCCATTGTGCTCTTTAGCGGCATCCTGCTTTTTACCGGTATATTCCACCCTCACATATTTCAAAATACCTGAGTTATCTGCCGCATTTGTACCACCGTAAGTAACGCCGGCACCCATTTCAGAGGGAGCTTTGCCCCCCTGCGGGTTAATGGGCGCACTGCCGCAGAGAATGATACCGCCCCAGTCCTGGGGAGCGGGAGTAGCGGCGTTGGAAGTAAATACAATGGGGGCTGTGGCTGTTCCCACGGCCTCAATTTTAGAACCCGGCTCCACAAGTAAATACGCCGTATTGGCATAATCTGTCTTGCTGTTGGTGATCGCCTTCACCGTAACTCCTTCTTCGATGGTCAAAGTGGCGCCTCCGGTTACATGAACTCCTCCGCGCAGGGTATATGTATTGCCTTTGCCCAGGATCGTATTTTTAGATATATCTCCCACTATCTCGGTTCCGTCTGCCAGTTCACCTTCTCTGCCTACTCCGTTTCCGTCATTATCATCGTTATCACAGGCGATGACCGAGATCATTGCCAGAGCGGCAAAAGCTAATCCTCTCAAATTCTTACGTTTCATAAAATTTAGTTTTAATTAATTCTTTCTTTGTTTGCTAAAATGAATAACTCAATGTGGCGTTAACCGAAACACCTTTCCTGATGTTCATGTACTCCAGATCATTGGTGGCAAATTCCTGGTTGTACACCATAGCGGGATTCAGCAGGTTATTGAACCCGAGCCTTAGCTCTACATTCCGGCTAAGGGTATTGTTAATATTGAAATTCAGGGTGTTTACCGGCATTTCATAAATATCCCCTGTGCCCTGGGCACCGGCGATAAACAGGCGCTTTCCGAAAACATTATAGGTTAAGCTGAAGCTGGTAGTGCTTTTCTCCGACCAGTGGGCCTGATACATCAGGTCAGCATTAACCAGGTAAGGGGAAGCTCCGAAAAGAGGTCTCTTAAAGTTTGTAGGGTAAAAAGGTACGCCTTTGTCATCCAGCTTATCCAGGTCAAATTCGACCTGCGAATACAGGTAAGAACCGTTTAATCCTACGGAGAAGTCACGTAAGGCCTGTGCCCCTAAAAGACTTCCCAGGTTTTTATTTAATTCTACTTCAATTCCGGCCACCATCGCCCTGTCTGAGTTAACAAAAGAGAACATCGGTTCCGAACCGTTTAATCTCACCAGCTCAATAGGGTCTGTCAGTCGCTTTCCAAACACCGAGAAAGAGATGATCTCCCCCGGGTTAGGGAAAATATCGTAACGCAGGTCGGCATTATAGTTCGAGCCGTTTCTCAGGTACTGATTCCCCTGCCGTTGAGCGGTTCCGGCAGATTCGTTGTAGCGGAAAGGCGCTGCCTCCGTAAAGAGTGGACGCGAAATGGTTTTGCTACCAGCCAGGATCAGGCTGGAGCCGGGAGTAACCGCATATTTTAAAGTTATGCTGGGAAGCAGATCATTACCGTTGATGGTGTTATTTCTGTAAGGAGCCGATATCACATCACGGTCCAGCTTATAATCTGTACTTTGAACAGATTTCTCGAATCTCACGCCCGCTGTTAAGTTCCATTTCTCCGCCCATATAAAATTAGCGCTAAAGTAAGGGGCATAAATCTGCATTTCGGAGCGATAACGGTTTTGTTCATTCGGTACTTCCTTATATCTCCAGGTAGTGGAAGAGCCCATTCCCAGGCGGGAGGGCGACAGGGTTTCCCCCAGCTCATCCAGGGTAAACAGCGTACGGATACTTTTTACGTCAGCATCGATCTGCCTTGCATCAAATTTTCTTTTCTTATACCGGGCGTCAAAGCCGAAATTAATTTCATTAAAGATTCGACCCGGTTTGACATTCGAGTTGATGTGGGTAGCCATATCGTGGTCATGCAGGTCAGCGAAAAAGCGGTTGATATCGGTAATGCCGTTAGGTGAAAACTGGTATTGAGGCACTTCTCCACCCCTTGCTTCCACCATGATCTGCGCCCGGTCAGGAATACTACCTGTGGTTTTGGTATACCCTGCTGAGCCGGAAAGGGTCCAGCTTTGACTTAAACGATGGTTTACACTTAGCTGGCCGGTAGCTAGTGTATTCTGGATTAGTGTATTTCTGCGACCGTAAACAGACCCCAGATCCCAATTATCCCCGTAGTTATCCTGTATACCGTCACGTGAGTCGTTTACAAACAGCCCCGTAACCGACAGGTTGGTTTTCGGGCTCGATTTCAGGTATAAATTCAGGAGGGCGGAAGTATTGGTCTTATAGAAGTAATCTTCCGTGGTAAAATCATAGATGGCATCCTGCTGGGCATTGAACCACGCCGATTTTCCGGGCTGATAAGCGTACTCGTTGCTGTTATTTACGGTAAGCAGGTAGCCGAAGGTCCGGTTATTATTGAGCAGGTAGCGGTTTCCTGAAGAAAATGCAATACCTGTATTCACCGGAGCCGTATAGGTATGCGGTGAAAACGGTGTCTTAAAGCCCGGATCCACGTTATCATTATAGTAAGAATCGTAAGCCATGCTACTACCCACCAGGTCAGGGATGTTCCGACCGTTCCGGGAGAATCCCAGGAGATCCGAAAACTCCCTTTTCTTTCCCAGGAATTCTTTGCCCGTGGAAATAGAATTATAGCCTGCCGAGAGAGAAAGTTTCGCAAAACCCTTCTCGGGATAGTCACGTGTTACAATGTCAATGGTTCCGCCGGAAAAATCTCCGTAATAAACCGGGCTGTACGACTTAAGAACCTCAATATTCTTTACAATGGAAGTGGGGAAAATATCCAGGGGGATAAGTTTTACGTCGGGGTTGGTAGAAGGAATAGGCAGGCCGTTCAGAGTGGCGTTATTATAGCGGTCACCCAGACCCCGCACAAAAAGAGATTTGTCTCCCACCATCGCCACACCCACTACCTTTTTCAACCCTTCACCCACGTTACCGATCCCTTTCAGGGTGAGTTCTTCCGAGCCTACTTTCTGTAGCACCAGGGAAGAAAGTTTCCGGTCGTTGATCAGGGCCATACTGCTGCTTTTGTCGGTTCTGGCCGTTACCACCACTTCTTCCAGCAAACCGAAAGCCGCCTGCAGGGCAATACTCAGCTCGGTAATCCTTCCGGTCTCTATCTTTACATCTTCAACCTTCAGTGATTTATAGCCTACATAGGAAACCGTCAGCGTGTGGGTACCAGCAGATAATCCGGGCAAATTGAATTTTCCTTCCACATCCGTAGCCACCCCCTTGTTGGCTCCTTCCACCCGTATCGTCACCCCGATGAGAGTTTCCTGCGATTGGGAGTCGGTAATGATCCCGGTAACCGAACCGGTCTGAGCCTGCGCGTAAAACGCACTCAATAAAAAAGTTAAACAGCTTAAAACGTTCTTATACATATTTGATATTCTGAAATTCCCTGCAAAACTACTTCCGGTGTATTACCTGAGTTTTAAGCAGAAGCTTCCGTATGTTTTCAAATTGTTAAGAAATAATTTTCATTACCGGGGGGGGCGGACGGGGGCAAATACCTGGCCCGGGATCAGGAGTACTGATTAATACGGCAAATGCCGTATTGACCGGCATTCCGAATAGTCTGAATTTTAGGGTAAATTAACCTGCTGCCGACGATGAAAGCACTGACCCTTAAAATATTCCTGTATTGTACAGCATTCTTATGCTCATGTAAGCTTATTCCCGAAGCTGACCCGGATGAATCCGAACCCGGCAGAGATACCATACTCTCACGGTTTGAACGGGCCGGGTATACCGATCTGCTCATTGACAAATCAGGTACTTACCATGCGGTGTTTCTCGAAAGCCCCGACATTAATAAACCGATATTTGTATATTATACATATTCTTCCAATAAGGGAAAATCGTGGAGCGATCCCGTAGCTGTCAGCAATGACGGTACCGGTAACGGCTCAGGTTACGCAAGGCTGATACAAGACGGCAGCGGTACTATCTATGCCCTCTGGAAGCGGTTTGGCGATACCCAACGGGCGTACCCGGTACCCCAGGTAACTATTGAGGGCGTAGCAGGATACGGTGTGGGAACCCTGTTTTTCGCGGTACTGAACGGCACCGCTTTCAGCAAGCCTTATATGCTGGCGGAGGATCAGGCCATGCAGGTGAGCTGGTTTCCGGCAGTGGATCCTCAGGGCAAACTACAGGTAATATGGTCACAGATTACGCCGCTTTCCAAACAAAACGGCTGGGCTTCCAACCACCAGGCCGACTGGTTACGGGGAATCACCCTTTCCGGTACATCTGCCACCCATCCGGTCTCCTATACTACCCCGGCCCTGCCTCCGGCCAACAACCCCAATGGCAGGCCCACAGAAGCCGGTATCAAAAACCTGCGCGGCTACATCGATGCATCCGGCGGACTGCGTATGGTATTTGAAATAAAACTGGACGGGGTGGAAAACCTGGTCTATTTTGACGGAAAACAGTATTATGAAGCCTATCAATACCCGAAGTACCAGGCGTTCAATACATTTGACAATCCCGCCACATTGCTGCGGGATGAGCGGGGCAATGACCACATTATTTTTTTGCCACCGGCCAACACCCTCGAAAGCGAGCAGATATGGGATTTTGATGTGTCTGCCCAAAAAACCAATATCCTGGCTTCGGTAAAAAAACAAGGCATTAAAATTCAGGGGTTTCAGGCCCATCAGGGGCCGGGAGGAGAAATGGCCGTCACTGTGCAGGCAGGAGGCCTGGCAGAGAGTAACGAAACCTACGGGCTTTTTTACAAAAACGGCCGGTGGACTACAGCCGGCCTCAGTAAAAACAGCAGCCGGGATACTTTTTCTTATGCAGAATTCAAAAATTTCAGTGGCTATAACAGTTATCTGACCACCCTCGGGATATACACCACACAATTCACCACCGTAGCCTGGGACGGGTCTGCCAAAAAGAAAATGCTGATGACACTTTCAGCAGACCTTATGGGATCGGGTTACAGAACAAGCTCCCCCTCGGTAATGTATTCAGACATCGATTGATCTCTTTGAAAATTAATTAGAGTATTCCCCTTTTTTTTAAACAAAGCGCCCCGGCTCATATGAGCCGGGGCGCTTATATTTTAACAAAACCTTCGATTAAGAATTCTCTTTCTTGATCACTTCATCCGCTATGTTTTGAGGCACAAAATCATAGTGGGAGAACGTCAGGTTAGCCGTAGCTCTACCGGAAGTAATGGTTCTCAGGTCGGTTACATAACCAAACATCTCGGAAAGAGGCACATCGGCCTTGATCACCTGGGCTCCGGCTTTGGTATCCATCCCTTTCATCATACCTCTTCTTCTGTTCAGGTCACCCGTGATCGGGCCGGTGTATTCATCCGGAGTGATCACTTCCAGCGCCATGATCGGCTCGAGAAGCTTGGCGCCTGCCAGCCGACCGGCCTCTTTAAATCCTAAACGGGCCGCCATTTCAAAAGAGAAGGCATCGGAATCCACATCGTGGAACGATCCGTGAAATAATTTCACTTTGAAGGAATCTACCGGGTATCCGGCCAGAGGACCATTTTTCATGGCTTCCTCAAAACCTTTCTGAATAGACGGAATGAATTCACGCGGAATCACGCCACCCACAATTTTGTTATCAAACTGAAGGCCTGCCTTCACTACATTGGTATCTTCTTCCGGATCACGCGGACCAAATTCAAATACGATATCCGCAAATTTACCTCTACCCCCCGTTTGCTTCTTATAAACCTCACGGTGTTCGATGGTCTTGGTGAAGGTTTCTTTGTAGGCTACCTGCGGAGCGCCCTGGTTCACTTCCACCTTGAACTCACGACGCATCCGGTCGATGATGATCTCGAGGTGAAGTTCACCCATACCTCTCATGATAGTTTGACCTGTAGCCTCGTCAGTATGTACCTGCAGGGTAGGATCTTCCTCTATAAGTTTACCGATAGCCTTTGAGAAGTTATCCTGGTCGGCCGTTTTCTTAGGCTCGATAGCGTACCCGATCACCGGATCAGGGAACACCATGGATTCCAATACCAGCGGGTGCTTTTCATCGGTAAGCGTATCCCCTGTTTTGATATCTTTAAAACCCACTACAGCCGCAATATCCCCTGCATATAGCTGGTCGATCTGATTTTGCTTGTTGGCGTGCATCTGGAAGATACGGGAAATACGCTCCTTGTTTCCGGACCGGTTGTTGAGTACATAAGAGCCTGAATCCAGAACTCCGCGATAGGAACGTACGAAACAAAGACGGCCTACGTAAGGGTCAGTAGCGATCTTAAATCCAAGCGCTGCAAAAGGAGCGGTCGGATCGGCCACGATAGACACTTCCTCGTCGGTTTTAGGATTAATGGCTTTAATTCCTTTTCTGTCCAGCGGAGAAGGGAGCAGTGCCATTACCATATCAAGCATAGCCTGAACTCCTTTGTTTTTGAAAGAAGAACCGCACATCATGGGTACGATCTTCAGGTCAATAACCGCGGCTCTGAGCGCAGCAAGGATTTCATCTTCCGAAATCGAATCAGGATCATCAAAGAATTTCTCCATCAATGACTCGTCGTATTCTGCTACGGCTTCAAGAAGTTTCTCTCTCCACTCGGCTACTTCATCCAGCATATCGTCAGGAATAGGGACTTCGGTAAAGGTCATCCCCTTATCGTCCTCGTTCCATACGATACCCCTGTTATTGATCAGGTCTACCACCCCTTTGAAGTTTTCTTCAGAACCGATAGGCAGCTGAAGCGGAACGGCATAAGAGCCCAGCATTTCTTTCACCTGGTTTACCACGTTAAGGAAGTCGGCTCCCGAACGGTCCATTTTGTTTACAAAACCGATACGGGCCACGTTATAATTATTAGCCAGACGCCAGTTGGTTTCTGACTGCGGCTCCACGCCATCTACAGCAGAGAAAAGGAACACCAGGCCGTCTAATACTCTTAACGAACGGTTTACCTCAACCGTAAAGTCTACGTGACCCGGAGTATCGATGATGTTAACGTGGTAGTTATCATCCCTGTATTGCCAGCCTACAGTAACAGCGGCAGAAGTAATGGTGATACCTCTTTCCTGCTCCTGCTCCATCCAGTCAGTAGTAGCGCCCCCATCGTGTACTTCACCAATCTTGTGACTCATACCCGAGTAGTAAAGAATACGCTCAGTAGTTGTGGTCTTACCGGCATCGATGTGAGCCGCAATACCAATGTTTCTTGTAAATTTTAAATCGCGAGCCATTTAAATAATTATTAATGTTTTCCGGAGATCTCTCTCCTGTATTTTTCGATAAAAACTTTTAATACTCTCTTTCGGGCTGCAAAAATAGAGAAAAAATCTCTTTTCTTAAAGAAAATCCTTATTAATAGTTTTTTAAATTTTGAATGAAATGGCCACGGATGCACAGATGCAACATTCAGGAAGTAAGAGAGAAGGAGTACCTGTGCTAAATTATACCACTTAAGGCAGAGAAGGAGCAATAGCCGAAATAATGTGTGCAATAAATGACTCATCGGTCATTTCTTCTGTTTTATTGAACACCCATTTTCGGGTTTTAACGGCATAGGGGTGGTTATTTCGTTTTATCTGCACGCACCCCGGCTGTGCGGGATAGCACGGCAGAATTTTAATGGTTTGTGCGTAGGGCCGCGCTCTTTTCATTTCATCAATAAAGTGATTAGGGTTCTGGCTGATCAAAGTCATTACTTTCTCCCTGTCTTTAGGGTTTCTGGATGACAAAATTGAACGCTCTCTATCCTGCTTATCAAGTGCGATTATATCTTTTCTTGTTATCAGAGAGTAGCCATTAGAAAAGAGTTGCCGGGAAAAATCAGATACAAACCCCGAATCGTCGTTCCGCAGGGAGTCTATGACCACCACCGGGATAGATTTCACAAGGTAAAGGGAGTCTATCTGCCGGCGCTCTGTATCAGCCAGGCTTCTTTCTGCTTTACGATGCTGTTTGTTGGCACAACCCGTTAAAATGAAAAGTACAAATAGATATCTTAGCATAATTGGACTCTTAGTCAAAAAGGGGTTTCTGTTAGCCCTAAATCTGTAACCCTGAGTCTACGCGGACCGGCTTTGTCGAAGGGCAGTTCTTTATTCTGTATTACTTCACGGAAGGCGCAACCACAGAGAGAATGTGCGAAATAAATGACTCATCGGTCATTTCTTCTGTTTTATTGAACACCCATTTTCGGGTTTTAACGGCATAGGGGTGGTTATTTCGTTTTATCTGCACGCACCCCGGCTGTGCGGGATAGCACGGCAGAATTTTAATGGTTTGCGCATAGGGACGGGCTCTTCTCATTTCATCTGTTAAGTAGTTAGGGTTTTGGCTTGCCAAAACCATAGCTTTTTGCCTTTCCTTCGGATCTCTTGAAAATAGCTTTATACGATCCCTATATTGCGTATGAAGGACAATGCGATCCCTTGTTGTGATCTCGGAGAAGCCATTGGATGTGAGTTGTTGAGAAAAAACAGATATAAACCCGGAAGTCTCATTTCGCAGGGAGTCTATGACCACCACAGGGATAGATTTCACAAGATAAAGGGAGTCTATCTGCCGGCGCTCTGTATTAGCCAGGCTTCTTTCTGCTTTACGATGCTGCTTATTAGCACAACCCGATAAAATGAAAAGTATAAGAATGTATCTTAGCATAACTGCGTTTTTATGGAAAAGGCCCCTGACCATACAGCCAGGGACCTTTTAATTGAACAACTTTATTCAATAGGAACAAGACAGAGAAAGTATTGTAAATCTGCCCATATCAGGCAGTCAAAATAGCCGTCTTCCCAATTAGGAAACTCTTGGTGACAATATGCCAAAGCAAATGCCCAAATTAATGGACAATTCGGGCTCATGTTTTGTGAAACAGCCGCTTTTTTAAGCGCATGCTCAACCACCTCGTTCCGGTTCTCCCGCAATGACAGATGATACTTTTCTTCTATTTTCTGCGACAGGTTACTGATGTTTTTGGAATAATTTTCCACGTCTACACCGGCCTTTTCGAAAAGTCCTAAAATATTCTCCAAAGACCTGCTCTCTGTAAATTCACGCATGGATTTCAAATCCTGCTGATCCAGCTTTTTAAGCTTTTGAAACTGATGCTGCCTCAGATTAACATATTCCATAAACAAGGGATCCTTCGACAGAACATCACTAAACTCATTTAATTCATCGTGGCCATAATACTTAGGAGCTGCATACGCTGAGGTGAGAAAAAAGGCGAGAATAATAGCTACCCCCCCCTTACAATTTGATTTTTAAACATAATATATATGGTTTTTAGTTAGAAGATAGTTAAATATACAAGAAAAATCTCATTATATAAAAATATAATTATGATTTTTTCCTTTTTGCTACCATTTTCTTCTTAAAATCACCCCTTGCCGCCGTATCGGTTGCTACCAATACCTGCACCTGATTTATTGTTTTTAGTAACGAGCTACAGATGAATAGTAGTTGGCAAATTGCTTGGTTTTTTAAGAAAACCTACCGATATTTGTATTGAAGTCTGCTGTACATGAACGTCGACTCCATGTCGTTTTCCGAAGAATGTTCGGAATTAGTGTATGAGCGGGCTTTTTATATTTTGTTTTTAGCTGTCAAAGGATTTTTAGGCCCATAATAATTCTTGAAGTCTTCGTAATTGGATTTATCATAGATATCAACTACCGTAGAAATTTTGTCTTTTAGAAAATTGTAATACCTAAGTTCTCCCCTTTCAAATACCCGTTGAATGCTCCAGCAAAAATAATCTGCTATGCTAAGTAACGGATCTTTACTTGGGTAATTTACATTAAAGACAATCTGGTTTTCCGTGTTCTTATCTAATCCTTTCTTTTGAAACCTTTGCAATGCTTTTTTATAAGCCAGGTCCAGGTTGTTATTTTTTGTACTCCTGCCTCTTTCAGAAATGTGAAAGACTATTTTTCCGGCTTTCTGAAACTTATTCTTGAGCAAGTGCGATAACAGGTCAGCGTAAAAGTATTCTTCTTTCCCTTTGTGTTTGTCGAGATACCTGACTACATCTTTTCGTCCAACTACGGCTTCGAAAGTACATTTCAAGTCAGCTATAAACTCAAACACTCTTAGCCTTATTTCCGGGATATCGTCTGTAGCATGTATATAAAACCCTCCTTTTGACGTCTTTCTTTTCAGCAGGCTCGGGGTTTCAAAGAGTGGATTGTTTTCTATCTGATCTTGAAGTATTAACATTTTTTGCCGCACCTCCTCCAAGGGCATTTTAAACTTTACCATTCCTATTATAAAGCACTTTGAAACACCGGCTTCACCCAAAATCACTTTTTTACCTTTTCCGAAAAAAGTAGTATCGCCTGCCTCATCTAAGAATCTGTGATTTTCTCCTGCTTTGGATTTAGTATTCTTCATGTTAAGAGCTTTTGCTTTACCTCCTGCCTGACGGCTTTTTCTTCTTAACATCACCCCTCGCATTCTTTGCCTTCTTCTCATGAAACGCCCCCTGGAAAGTCGGGTCTTCTTTCTTGCGCTGATTGTCTATGGCCTTCAGCATCTCCTGGTTTTCTTCGAAGGGCGTTTCTTCGATTTTTACACCCCGGGGAATTTCCAGTTCCGGAATCTGCGTTCTGATCAGTTTTTCGATCTTTTCCAAATGATATTCTTCGTGTTTAAGCACAAACGTCCAGGCTACCCCTTCGGCTTTTGCCCTGCCGGTTCTCCCGATACGGTGCACATAGTCTTCATAAATTAATGGCACATCAAAGTTAATCACATGGCTAACCCCTGACACGTCTATTCCCCTTGCCGCCACATCGGTTGCCACCAGCACCTGCACCTCTCCCGACTTGAAATCTTCTATCGAATTGATCCGGGTATTCTGCCCCTTGTTGGCATGGAGCACTCTTATGTTTTTTGCGCCCACTACTTTTCTTTCCAGAAACTTAAATACGTTATCGGCTACTCCTTTTGTTCTGCAAAAAATGATAGCTCTGGGTATCTGTGCATTTTCAAAAAGATAGCCCAAAAGGTTAATTTTCGTTTTAAAGTTAGGAAGACGATAAAGACTATGCTCTACCGTGCTTGCAGCAGTAGCCGACGGCGTCACTTCGATCTTCACGGGAGCTTCCAAAAACTCTTCGGAAAGCGCCTCCACCCGCGGTTGAAAGGTGGCAGAAAAAAGCAGGTTCTTCCGCTTCCTCGGGATCACCTCCAGTATTTTCCGGATCTGGGGCATAAAGCCCATATCCATCATTTTATCGGCCTCGTCCAGCACCAGGTACTGCAGGCTCTTCACCGTAATCTCCCCCATCCGGTAGAGGTCGAGAAAGCGCCCTGGTGTGGCCACGATGATATCTACCCCCTGTTTCAGGTTTTCGATCTGCGTCTTCGGCCCCAGCCCGCCATAGAGGGCCACCATCCGGAGGTCAGTATATTTCCCCAGCGATGTAGCGGCCTGGTGGATCTGCATTACCAGCTCACGCGTGGGGGCCAGCACCAGCGCCCGCATATGACTCCCCTGCGCATATTTGATCTTCATTAATACCGGCAGCAGGTAGGCGGCGGTTTTGCCGGTGCCCGTCTGCGCGATCCCCAACACGTCATGCCCGGCCATGATCAGGGGGATGGCTTTTTCCTGGATCGCGGTAGGCTCGGTATAGCTCAGTTCTTCCACAGCAGTAACCAGCTGTTTGTTAAGATCTAAGTCTTTAAACGTCTTACTCATGCCGCAAAGTTACGGCATTATTGCGCACGCTCCTACGACCTCCCTTCTTTTCAATGCCGGTAAAAAAAGGTATTTGATCCCGTGATTTCACCGGGAAAAACAGGGCCGTCAATCCCAAAGCGTGCCGTCAAGCCCCAGTATGATCCCTATCCATAAGCTTACCAGAAATGACCCCATGGCCAGTACTGTAAAGAGTATTTTAGGCAAACCGCTTTCCGAACCCCTTTTAAAGAGAAAACAGGCAAAAACAGCACCCATTCCTGCTATCAACGGGGTCATCAGCAAAGGCCTGATCTGCCAGTAGCTCCCCCACTGCGGGTCAGGATATTTAACGGTAAACACAAACAAAGAGATAAGGCACAGGCCGGTTATCCAGCCTCCGGCGGCCGTCTTCAGAAGCACGGTCCGTGAATTTGCAATTTTTATCATAGTCAAATTAAAAGTACTTTGTTTTTCAAAGTTAAGGCCTGCTTTCTGTTCTGCAAAAAAAATCTTCATTATTTTCACATAAACTTACATTTTTGCATCCATCAGCCTGCCCGAGGCGGATCAGACAGATTGTAAACAAAGCTGTTGTCACGGATTACCAGCTCTCCGCCACTTATGCTGACCGAATTGGACTTATGCTAACCTTCTTAATTGTAACGGATAAAGTAGCGAAAAAGGCTGAAGCCGGGGCAGTCTTTCCCGCAACCGCCCCGGCTTAAGTGCTCACTTTTAGTCATTCTGTGTCAGCACATTTTTACTTAAAACGATTTGTTGCTCGGGAATAAACTCTACGATTGCGTTCGAAGACGGATCCACACTGTAAAACGGGGTGGTCACACTCAAATGGGTACCCGGGTACCTCCGGTCAAGGGTGTAGCCGTTCCTGAATACGTCAAACTTACGGTGCCCTTCCCAGGCCAGCTCCAGCTTTCTTTCTTCCATCACCACATCCAGGGCCGATTTCTTATCCAGGTTATCCACCGTCCACAAGCCCGCCTGCGGAATTCCCGCCCGCGAACGGATCAGGTTAACATCGGCCAGGGCGCCCTGGGTATTGCCCAGCTTCGCATGGGCTTCCGCACGGATCAGGTAAAGCTCAGCCAGCCGGGAAATAGGCGGCGACCACAAATGGGCCTGTCCTTCCTGTCCGGAACATTTGGTGATAAAGTATTTCAGGTACCCGTTCCTGTTTTCCAGCGTATAATCGACCAGTGCAGATCTTTCCTTACCTCCCGTATTAATATAGTAGAGGTAAGCGCCGGCTCCGTTAGGCCGCCGGATCAGCTTTTTGGAAGCGCCGTCTTCTGAATAAACATAATCATCCCCCTCTTTCTGCACCACCACATTGCTATACTTGTAATCATCGGTAACGTAATAGGCATTCAGCACAGTGCTGTTGTTCAGAATTTTCGGAGCAATGAATTTGTATCGCACATCTTCAGGGTATTTCCTCACCTCCTCAAGATAAGTGCGGGAGGCGTACATTTCTCCCCATCCCGAACCGCTGATGCTGGCGTAGAGCGAGCCTATCGTATACCAGCCGTTACTCTCGTAATCCACATCTTTCACAAACCGGATAGCGAAAATATTCTCCGGGTTGTTCTCAGGCACGCCGGTGGCAATTTGTGTATAATTGGCGGTGGTCAGTAATGAAAACTTCCCGGAGTCGATCACCTTATTCGCATATTCAATGGCCTTCTGATTGTTCCCGGTATAAATATACAGCCGGGCCAGCAGCGCCTGAGCGGCATATACATTGCCATAAATACTGCTTTTATATTGGTTAAACAACTTTTCGGCTTTGAGCAGGTCTGCCTCTATCTGATCGTATACTTCCTTAACCGTATTCCGGGGCAGAACCTCGAACGGATCATCGCTTAATTGTAAAGGTACGGCCGGACTCTGAGCCGGGTTTTGATTGTACGGCTTCCCGAAAACATTCACCAGGTAAAAATACATTAAGCTTCTCAGGTACAGGTTTTCAGCGATGATCTGGTCCGAAACGGGGCTCTCCCCTTCCGCGAGCTGACCTAAAATAGCATTGGTACCTGCAATGATCTTGTACGAATTTGACCAGTAATTATTAACCCTTGAATTGGTCACCAGGCGCTGATAGGTATAGTTGAAAAACAGGTTATCCGTGGTGGTACCGCTCAGGGCTACGTTATCGCCCGGATATTCGGTTACCCGGTGCCAGTTTTCCACCCAGCTTTTCAGCGTGTGGTAATTGCCCAGGTTTAATACTTCCAGTGCGCCCGGCGTGTTTTTAATCGACTCATTGGTCAGTGCGCTGTACGGAGTCCGGTCTATCGAACACGAAACCGCTAAAACTCCGCATATCAGTGTATATACTATTTTCTTCTTCATGATTGATTAAAAGGATACGTTTAGTCCGAATGAAAATCTTTTGGGTGACGGGTACTGTGAGGTAGCATCTCCAAACAATGCGGCTTCAGGGTCAATCCCCGAGAATGGAGTAGATATCCATAAGTTATCACCGGAAACATACAGGTTGGCAGATTTCAGCTTCAGCTTCTGAACCAGGCTGGCGGCTATATCATACGATAAAGTCACGTTTCTTAAACGCAGGAACGATGCGTCTTCCAGGTAGCGGGAAGAGGTTTTGTTGGAGTTATTGGTGTTATTATAGGCCGCCACAGGGTGTGTGGCATCCGGATTTGACGCAGACCACCTCGACCACCCGTCCATAAACACGATCTGGTTGTAGGTAGGATAGGCCCCGTCCGAGTCAAAAAGCTCGCGGGCAGAATGATAGGCATAGGCACCTTTCAGGAAAGCCAGGTTAGCACCCAGGCTAAATCCTTTAAAACCTATCTGTGTATTAAAGCCCCCCTGGAATTTCGGTGTGGAAGTTCCCGCAAATTGCAGCGATGCCGCATTATAGTTGGTGGTCAGGCTCACTTCCCCCGTAGAGGCGTTGATCACTTCCCATTGCGGGCTCCCGTTTTCAGGATTAACCCCCGCCCAGGTTCGCATATACCACGAGTCAATGTCCCGCCCTTCGGAATATCGCTTATTTCCTGCCGGAATGTCTACGCCGTCTTTTAAAGCGTTGATCCGGTTCCGGTTATGCGCTATATTGAATCCTGCATCCCAGCTTACGGGGCTCTCTTTGCCCAGCAGGGAGACGTTTACGGCGAACTCTATCCCCTTATTCTGAACAGATCCTACGTTCTGATAATACCCCGACCAGCCTGCCGTAGAAGGCAAAGTGATATAGGTGAGCAGACCATCGGTATTCTTATTGTACAGATCCAACGTAAAATCCAGCCGGTTAAACAGCCCGACCTCCAGGCCGAGGTTGGCATCTTTTGATTTTTCCCAGCTGACCAGCGGGTTCTGATACTGGCCCGGAATAGCCGCGGGCTGTCCGTTATACTGACCGCTCAGCGAATACAGCGAGTAAGAAGAGTAAAGGCCGGTGGGCACGTTCCCCACTTCACCGTAAGACAGCCTCAACCGGAGATTATCGACTGCATCTGCTTTGAAAAAGGCCTCATTATGAACATTCCATGCACCGCTTACAGCATAAAAGCTACCATAACGTTTGCTTTCTCCGAATCGTGAGCTCCCGTCTAACCGATACGAAGCCTGCAGATTGTAACGATTGCCAAATCCGTAATTTACCTGGAAAATACCCGACTGGAAAGCGTAATCGTTTTTCGTACCTTCTATTCCTAAAAAGTCGGCGGCGTTATCAATGATCTGGGAGCCCGGGGCAATTCCCTTCCCGGTAGCCCCTACACTTGAATAGAGGTAATCGGAATATTCATACGCCAGAAACGCTGAGACATCGTGCTTACCAAAGGAATTTCCATACCTTAGCATCTGGTTGAAGAACCGCACAATTCTCTTGTTGGAAAACTGGCTTACGGAACCCACATTGGCCAGTCCCGAATTCGACTGGGGGTCCGTGTAAGACATGCTTGTATTGGTATAATACGCCAGGTTATTCATGGATTCAAAAGACAAGCGGTCGTTTATCTTATAAGAAAAATCAAAGTTGGCCTGAATATCAAAAATATCCCCTTTGCCGTAATTGAACTGCTGATCGTACAGATAATTCCGGTTGTCTCTGCCGTACCACGTAATGCCGCCCGCCTGGGGGTTCCGGATATTGCCGTTGGCATCATAAGGGGCGTCCCATGGCAGATTCAGGTACATATCATACAGTGAATGCTGGCGGCTGTCGGAGGTAGTATACGATGCATTAAGCTTAGGCTTGAAAGTGAGCTTTTCCGTGAGCTTATGATCTATATTGATTCTGCCCGTCATCCGGTCGTATACATACCCTTTTACCGAACCTTCTTCCTTGTAGTAGTTACCACTGGCATAAAACGAGGTTTTATCCGTTTTTCCCACATAACTCCCGCTGATATCTCGGAATGCCCCCGCCTGTGTGCCGTAAGACAGCCAGTCGTTATTCGTATTTAAAACATCCGAAGTGATACCGCCCGGAATGGCGTTCGGATTGGTGAACGTCTGGTAATAATCCCACATTTGCTGAGAATTCATTAACCGGAAATTCCCCTGGTTATAATGGCTGGCGCCCGAAGCTATATTCACCGAAAAAGTACCGGTACCGCTGGTAGCCGCTCTTTTCGTGGTGAGCACAATTACCCCGTTGGCTCCCCGTGAACCGTACTGCGTGGTGGCGGCGGCATCTTTAAGAACGGAAACCGTTTCAATATCATTAGGGTTGATATTCGGCGCGCCGTGGGCAACTACTCCGTCTACCACCCACAACGGATCTGAACTCGATGAAATGGAACTCCGGCCGCGGATCCGGATGGTTGCGTTATCCCCGGGCCGGCCTGTACTATTGACTACATTTACTCCCGCTATCTTTCCCTGTAAGAGGTTGGAAACATTGGGAGACTTTACATCCTTCAGCTCCTTTTGGCTTACTTTGACAATGGAAGCCGATATTTCTCCCTGCTTCTGGGTAGAATATCCCGTAACTACCAGTTCATCAAGGTGGCTGTCTTCATACGTCATTATGATTGTTACCGTCGATGACGTCACTTCTGTTTCCTCCGTTTTGTAACCTATGGAAGAGACCCTGATCTTTGGGTTGGCTTTACCGGTTTCCAGTGTAAACTCACCGGAAACATTGGTCATGGTACCGTTACTCGTTCCTATTTCCACCACACTGGCTCCGATGACCGGATCTCCGTTTCGCTCCGTTACTTTTCCTTTGATGATCGACCGCTGGGCCATCATCTCATGAAAGAACAGAAACATGAAACTTAAAAGGAAAACTTTTACTTTCATAGTTTGCTTAATTGTTTAGATGTAACTGATTGATTGATTAATTCTAAGGTTGTACATATGTTTCGATACGGTGCGGAGACATCTTTACAGATGATGCTAATGACCGGTCGCTGAATTTAATTCCGGCTTTCTTCGCATTTCAAAATTATGTGTTCGCCTGCCACATAAAAAGCGAAGAAAATACCGACCGCGTCATGTAACCCGATGAAAGGGTTGATTTGAGCCAAAATTTGATGTATTTTGCAATTGCAAACGTGTGCGCAAATTGCTTTTGCAGCAACTCACGTGCAATAATACCAATTGAAGATGGCCGAAACTGTTACCATAAAGACCATAGCTTCCCTGCTTGGGGTCTCACCGTCTACGGTGTCGAGGGCTTTGCAGGGTAACCCGCGGATCGGCCTCAGAACACGGGAGAGAGTATCGGCGCTGGCCAGCAGCCTGAATTACGTTAGTAATTCGGCAGCACAGATGCTTAAAAAGCACACAACCTGTACGGTGGGTGTGGTGGTACCTAATCTTCACGAAGAGTACTTTTCCTTAATGATCGCAGGGATTGAAGACGTGTTGGGACAAAATGGGTTTCAGGCCATCATCAGCCAGTCACGCGACGATATGGACAGGGAAAAGAAAGCTGTTGAACACTTCTTAAGGGCGCGGGTCGACGGCCTGCTGGTTTCCTTATCGGCCACCACCAACGAATATGATCATTTCCAGAAGCTGGAACGCTACGGCATACCGATTGTTTTTTGTGACCGCACCCCCAAAGGCTTCCCGTCATTCCGGGTACGGTCGGTCGTAGAAACCGGGCTGAAGTCGGGGCTGGAATATCTTTATAACAAGGGAGTCCGAAAAATCGCACTTCTAAACGGGCCGTGTTATCTTTTATCGGCCGACGAACGCCTCAATACCTATCTTCAGGGAATGTACGAACTGAAGCTGGAAACTTCGCCGAGCTATATCCGGTCTACCAACCTCTCCAAAGAAGACACGATGGCACAGATGGAAGAGATCCTGCAGCTGGAAAACCGGCCGGAGGCGGTCATTGCATTCAACGATTACGTGGCTTTAGACGCCCTGAAAGTGGTGAAGAATAAAGGCCTCATACCCAATAAGGATATTACTTTTTTAAGTTTCGGAAATCTTCCGATCACCGACTATATGGAAAACGGCCCGATAGCATCGGTAGAACAATTTCCGTATAAGATAGGCTTTAAGGCGGGAGAACTGCTCCAGGAAGTATTATCCGGCGGGATCCGCGAATACCGTGAGGAATTGGTGCATTCCGTATTGAAAATCCGGAATACATAAAAAGGCTCCTGCAGCGCACTCCTCTATTTTGTACTTTTCCAATAATTCCTTGCAATTCTAAGTCATAACGCAAATTTCTCTTCCATTTTCTTTGATAATCGTCTCCCCTCATTTACACTTGTAGAGTGCAAAATAGAAAATTAGCGAATATTCGCTAATAGCGAAAACAACAAAAACCGTGGCAGAAAAACTCAATAAATTCAGTAGAACATTAACCCAGGAAGTCAGTAACCCCGCGGCTCAGGCCATGCTTTACGCCATCGGCCTCCGGGAAGAAGACATGAGCAAACCCCAGATCGGAATTGCCAGCACAGGGTACGAAGGAAATCCCTGTAATATCCACCTGAACGGATTGTCGGTTCACGTGAAGAAAGGGATCCAGGCCAATGACATGGTAGGACTGATCTTTCACACCATCGGGGTATCAGACGGAATGACCAATGGAAACGACGGAATGAGCTTTTCACTTCCCAGCCGTGACATTATTGCCGACTCCATTGAAAACGTGGTTTCGGCCCAGTGGTACGACGGCGTCATCACCGTAGTAGGCTGCGACAAAAACATGCCGGGTGCGGTCATGGCCATGGCCCGGATCAACCGCCCCGCCATCATGGTCTACGGCGGCACCGTACGCTCGGGTTCCTATAAAGGCAGAAAGCTGGATATCGTATCCGCCTTTGAAGCCTACGGACAAAAGATCAATAATGCCATTTCGGACGAAGACTACAAAGGGGTCATCCAGAACTCTATTCCCGGACAGGGCGCCTGCGGCGGAATGTACACCGCCAATACCATGGCCTCCTCACTCGAAGCACTGGGGGTCACGCTTCCCGATACTTCCTCCTACCCGGCCACCCATGAGGGAAAAATAGCCGAGTGCGTCGCCATAGGGGCCGCCATGAAAAACCTGCTGGAAAAGAATATTCTGCCCAGGGATATCATCACCCGTAAGGCCATCGAAAACGCGCTCACTATCGTCATGGCCCTGGGGGGGTCCACTAACGCTGTATTGCACTACCTTGCGATAGCCCATGCGGCAGATGTGCCGCTGACCTATAAAGACATTCAGGACATTTCAGACAGGACGCCGTTTTTAGCCGACCTTAAACCTTCAGGCAAATATTACATGGAGGATGTTCTGGCCATAGGCGGGGTTCCGGCCATCATGAAATATCTGTTGAACGAAGGACTCATTCATGGCGACTGCCTGACCATTTCAGGGAAAACCGTGGCCGAAAACCTGGAAAATATTCCCGCGCTTGATTTCGGGGCTCAGAAGATCGTTCATCCGCTGAGTGACCCGATCAAACCCAGCGGACACATCCAGATCCTTTACGGGAACCTGGCCGAACGGGGTGGCGTGGCCAAGATCACCGGTAAAGAAGGACTGAAGTTTGAAGGCCCTGCCAAAGTTTGTGATAAGGAAGAAGAAATGCTGGCGGCCATCGCCAACGGCGAGATCAAAGAAGGCCAGGTGATCGTGATCCGCTACGAAGGCCCCCGCGGAGGCCCCGGAATGCCGGAAATGCTGAAGCCGACCTCCGCCGTAATGGGCGCCGGTCTCGGCGATAAGGTGGCCCTGATCACCGACGGCCGCTTCTCCGGAGGTACCCACGGGTTTGTGGTAGGGCACATCGCCCCGGAAGCCTATGAAGGCGGCGCCATCGCCCTGGTGAAAGACGGCGACAGGATCACTATAGACGCCGAAACCCGGGAGCTGACCCTGCATGTATCCGAAGAAGAGCTGGCCGAAAGGCGCAAAAGCTGGAAGCCGCTGACCCCGCCGTTTATAGAGAAAGGGGTATTGAGGAAATACTTTAAGAACGTATCCGCAGCCGATGAAGGCTGTGTAACCGATAAATAATATGAAAACAAGCGAAGAAACAGAAGTTCTGGAAGCGGTTGAGCCGGCTAAATTTCTTTCCGGCGGACAAGCTCTGATGGAATCCTTCCTTCAGGAGGGGGTAGACCTTATTTTCGGATACCCCGGCGGAGCGATCATGCCCATATATGATGCGCTCTATGACTACACCGACAGGATTAACCACGTCCTCGTCAGGCACGAGCAGGGAGCCGGTCATGCAGCCGAGGGCTTCGCCCGGGTAAGCGGTAAGGTAGGGGTTTGTATGGCCACTTCCGGTCCCGGAGCTACCAATCTGGTAACTCCCATCGCCGATGCCATTATCGACTGTACACCGCTTGTGGCCATTACAGGGCAGGTATTTTCCGGATTACTGGGCACCGACGCCTTCCAGGAAACCGATGTGATCGGCGTAACCATGCCCATCTGCAAATGGAATTACCAGGTGACCGATCCGGACGAAATCCCGGAAGTGATGGCCAAAGCATTTTTCATTGCCCGGTCCGGCAAACCCGGACCGGTATTGATCGACATCACCAAAGACGCCCAGGTGAAGCCGATGACAAAGCCATTCACTTATCAAAAAGTTGAAAAACTCATCTCTTACAACCCGCGGGTTACGCCTAAAACCGACCAGATCGAAAAAGCGGCCGAGCTGATCAATAAGGCGAAAAGACCCTATATCCTCTTCGGTCACGGAATTCTCATCTCCCGGGCCATGGAGGAGTTCAGAGCCTTTGTTGAAAAAACGGATATTCCCTGCGCCAGTACTCTTTTAGGCATTTCGGGGATCTCTGTTGACCACCCTAACTACATGGGCTGGCTGGGGATGCACGGCATGTACGCGCCTAACGTAATGACCGACAAGTGCGATGTGGTCATTGCCATAGGGATGCGTTTTGACGACCGTGTAACGGGCGATGCGAGCCGTTTTGTCAGACAAGCCAAAATCGTTCACATTGAAATTGACCCGGCCGAGATCAATAAGATCAAACACGCCGATGCCCCGGTAGTGGGCGATGCCAAAGAGGCGTTAAAGCTCCTGATGCCCCTGGTAAAGCAAGGGGATTTTACGGCGTGGAAAAACGAATTCAGGAAGCTGGAGATACCTGAGAAGGAGCTGGTCACCGACAGGGACCTGAAAGGAGAAGGCCAGATAAAAATGGCGGAAGTAGTGAAACTCGTATCCGAAAAAACCAAAGGCGAAGCCTGTATCGTGGTAGACGTGGGACAGCACCAGATGGTTTCAGCCCGGTATTACGATTACCGGAAGCCCCACTCCTACATTGCTTCGGGCGGACTCGGAACGATGGGATACGCTATCCCTGCAGCTTTAGGTGCCAAATTCGGTGCTCCGGACAGAGAAGTGGTGGCCTTCATCGGTGACGGTTGCTTTCAGATGACCATCCAGGAGCTGGGAACCATCGCCCAGTCGGGCTTACCGGTGAAGCTGGTGATCCTGAATAACAACTTCCTCGGAATGGTACGCCAGTGGCAGCAGCTGTTCTTTGAAAAGAGATACTCTTTCGTTGAGCTTCAAAATCCCGATTTTATTACCATTTCCAGGGGCTTTGGCTTAGAGGCCGACCAGGTGACCGAGCGTGAAGACCTGAGTGCAGCGATCGACAAAATGCTGGCCTCTCATAAAGGTTATGTGCTGGAAGTGGTGGTCGAAAAAGAAGAGAATGTATTCCCGATGGTTCCGGCAGGTACCAGTGTATCGGAGATCCGGTTGAAATAAAATTTTACGAGTACACCTGCCCCCTGAGCCCGGTTTATCCTGAGCCTACGCGGCCCGGCCTGTCGAAAGATCGAAGGGTTAAGAGCACCAGGGGTGAGGTTAAAAACTAAAACAATGACGCAATATACTATATGTGTTTACGGCGAAAATGCGGTGGGTCTGTTAAATAAGATTACCATCATTTTTACCCGCAGACGGGTCAATATCGACTCCCTTACCGTTTCTGAAACCGTAAGAAAGGGAGTGTCCCGATTTACCATCGTGATCAAGCATGAAAAACGGGAGGAAGTGGAAAAGCTGGTACGCCAGATCCGGAAAGTAGTGGAAGTGCTGGCGGTTTTCGGTTACCTGAACCATGATATCGTCTATAACGAGATCGCCCTGTTCAAGATCCCTACGCCTGTCAACGCCAAGCCTATCGACATCGACACCATCAACAAGGTCTATAAGGCCTGGGTGGTGTATTGGGAGCTGGATTATGTGGTGATCGAAAAGACCGGTACCGAAGAAGAAATATTCGAATTCTTCCGCTACCTCAAGCCGCACGGGATTACGGAGTTTGTCCGTTCCGGACGCGTAGCCGTGGGCAAGACACCGCAGGGCCTGGTAGAATATATTCCGGAAGAAATGGAATGGGAATATTCCGTATAAAATCATTCAAGTAATTAAATAAACGAAAAAATAAAAAAATGGCAAAGTTAAATTTCGGAGGTATAGAGGAAGAAGTAGTAACCCGCGAAGAGTTTCCGTTAGAAAAAGCAAGAGAAGTACTGGCCGGCGATACCATCGCCGTGATCGGATACGGTGTTCAGGGGCCGGGACAGGCGCTTAACATGCGTGACAACGGACTGAACGTGATCGTAGGGCAACGTAAAGGTAAAACGTATGACAAAGCCGTAGCAGACGGATGGGTTCCCGGTGAAACACTTTTTGAGATCGAAGAGGCTCTCTCCAAAGGTACGATCATCTGTTACCTGCTTTCTGACGCCGCACAGATTGAGCTTTGGCCTACCGTGAAGAAATACCTTACGGCCGGAAAATCGCTGTACTTCTCCCACGGATTCGGCATTACCTATAAGGATAAGACCGGCATCGTGCCGCCAGCCGATGTAGATGTTTTCCTTGCCGCGCCTAAAGGATCCGGTACTTCACTCCGCCGGTTGTTTGTGGAAGGAAAAGGACTGAACTCTTCGTTTGCTATCTACCAGGATGCATCCGGAAAAGCAAGAGAGAAGTGTATCGCCATGGCCATCGGTGTGGGTTCAGGATACCTCTTTGAAACAGACTTTTACAAAGAAGTAACTTCTGACCTGACCGGCGAGAGAGGCACCCTGATGGGGGCTATCCAGGGGATCTTTGCCGCTCAGTATGAAGTTTTAAGAGAAAACGGCCATTCGCCTTCTGAAGCCTTCAATGAAACGGTGGAAGAACTTACCCAGTCGCTGATGCCCCTGGTGGCGGAAAACGGCATGGACTGGATGTACGCCAACTGCTCCACCACTGCCCAAAGAGGGGCGCTGGACTGGTGGAAGCCTTTCCGCGATGCCACCAAACCCGTTTTCGAAAAATTGTATAACAGCGTAAAATCACAAAACGAGGCTGCCATTTCCATCGAGCGTAACTCTCAGGCCGATTATCGTGAAAAACTGGAAAAAGAGCTGGCAGAGCTTCGTGATTCTGAAATGTGGAAGGCAGGAAAGACCGTACGTAGCTTAAGGCCTGAAAACAATTAACTTGGTTCACATTTAGTTTAGTTAGAATGAAAATCCCCGATATTTTATTTCGGGGATTTTTTTTATTCCGCCGGAGATATTGACATACTACGAAGTTTTCGTAGTTTTGTTTCATGAAAAAGTTATTACTCCTTTTGCTTTCGCCTTACTGGGCATTCGCTCAGGTAAAAGGAACGGTGGTTTCACAAGCCGACAACCGGCCCGTACCCTTTGCCAGCGTATTTATAAACAATTCCACGCTCGGCACTACCACCGACGAAAACGGCCATTTCAGCATCAGCCGGCTTACACCGGGAAAGCACGAACTGGTGGTATCCGTACTGGGCTATGAAAAATTCTTTGCCGTTATCAGCGTGCCACTGGATAATCCGCTGGCCATCGTACTCCGGGAAAAAAGCACCCAGCTGGACCCTGTCACTGTCAGGGCATTTGATAAAGACGGCTGGAATACCTGGGGAACCCTCTTTACGGAAAGCTTTATCGGCACCACTTTCAATGCCCGGCGTACCGTCCTGAAAAATCCCCGGGATCTGAGATTCCGGCATAATAAACAGGATAACACCCTGGAAGTATTTGCCATAGCCCCCTTAAGAATACAGAACCGGTCACTTGGCTATGACCTCGAATACCACCTGGAGCTTTTTCGCATCGATTTCCGGAACAATACACACGTCTATGCCGGCTACCCCTACTTCCGTGAACAAAGGTCCGTTTCCAAAAGGAATCTCCGGAACCGGGAAGACACCTACAATGCATCGCTTTTGAAATTCATGCGTAGCCTGTACCATAATCGTGTGCAGGAAGACGGCTATACTGTCAGAAAAATGATAGAGACCCGAAACCGGGAAAAGGACCGGGTGAGGGCGTTGCGTGACAAATATACTCTCCGCGAACAAGCCTCTTCAGGTAATTGGGTAGTGATCTCCGCTCCGGTCTATCCCGCGCAGTATACCCCCGACTCCCTGGCCTATTTCAGTAGTGTTCTGAGTCAGCCGGATTCAAAATTCTCCCTGATCAATGATACCATTCCTACCCGGCAACTGGTGCGGACAGATTCTGCCGGGACTAAAAAACTTTACTTTAAAGATTACCTCTACGTAGTCAATACGCTTCATAAAGAAGAGCCTCTGTACCTGGAATATAAAAGAGAAAACAGGGCCATTACTTTTCAAACTTCTATCCTGCGCATGCTTGAAGATGAGGCCTTAGAGATTCAGGAAAACGGAAACTATTTCCCACCCCTCAACCTCTTCAGCGGTGATTACTGGGGTTGGTCCAACAAAACCGCCGACCTTCTTCCTTTGGATTATAAGCCCAGGTCGTCGGTTCCGTAAATCTCATATTCGGTGAAATCGACCCCCGCTACAGCCTGCGGATAAAAATCCCTGCTCAGCACCTGGATAGCCGAACGGCGCGGCCCTTTCAAAAGTGACAGCGGCGGCGGATCAAGAAAATGAAGCGATGACTTCCCGTCTTTCCCCCGGAACCGGATAAAATAATACTTCCTGTCCGGGAATACCCCGTCTACTTCCAGCCGTCTCATCGGAAAAACATCCGGATTCCAGTCTCCTTTCGAGAGCGGATCATCTTCTGCATTACCGATCTTCACCCGGAATATATCATTCAGACGATTCTCTTCCACCAGGATACGGTCGGCTACTTTTCTGACCGGTTGAAAGGAGTAGACTCCCAGCTCGTCCAGTTTTTCCTTTCGTTTTTTACTGAGATAAAAGGTCCGGGCATAAGACTGCTCATAAATATCCTGATCCACATTATACGCTTTGGTAAACTGTTCGAGCTGCTGAATTTTCAACATCGCCAGGCCTTTATATAAACCGGCAGCAAAAAGCCCCAGAAGAAACAGTGCGATAAGCGGCCGGATAAAAGAGAACTGCCGTATCAGGGCCGAGAAAAACAGCAGAATAACCAATGCGCCATAGATCTTATACCTCGACTCCAGAACGCTGACATAGCCCTCCATCCAGTAGTTATACCTCAGTATAACGATCAGTGCCAGAGAGCCCGCACAAAAAATGAAGAGCAGCTTCTCAAAATTCAACCGGAACTGAAAGGGGAAAAAGAGACGATAAAACGTATATCCGAAAATAGCGGCACTCCCCAGGGCCAGTATCACCCAGCTTACCGGGTTACTGATCACGTTCAGAATCCCGCCCAGCGAAAGGAAGTAAGCGTAAATCAATTGAAAATTATACCTGCTTATATTTTCCCATACGTTAAACGACTTTCCGTCACCGCTCAGAAATACCGCCGTAAAAACGAGCTCTATCACTAAAAGTACGGAGGTCACCACGAGACCTTTCTTGTTTTCCCGGTTGACAAGAAAATACGTCACTACCAGTACATTGGCCAGCATGCCGTTCACACTTCCGAAGGGGGTCAGAATAAAAGCAACGTAAAACAAAACCCGGATCAGCCGGGAGATCGAATTATAGTACGCAGCGCCATAGAATAAAAACAGCGAAAGCGCGAAGGAGAGCGTCTGGTAAGTGCCCACATCGGTCCGGAAATAGAGCTCGTGATGCATGACATTCAGTACCAGGAGAAACACGAAGGCAATATTCCAGTATTCCTTCCGACGGTAAAAATGAGCGCTTAAAGTAGCTAAGATAAGCAGGAGAAAGAGATTACAAAACCAAAGGATGTGCCTGAAGTCGAGATACCCGTCAAGAGAATACTGCGCCAGCGTGATCAACCGCATCAGTACGGGGTGGCTTTCATTATCGGGCAAAAAAATGGCCTTGAACGTATCGTCGTAATTAAAGAAATAATACAGGTAATTTACAAAAACCCTGTAATCATCCTTAAACGGAAGATTAACGGCATATTTCCCCAGGAGAAACAGGTGAATAACAACCGCCATCAGTATGAGCACCCCGATAGCTATCTTTTCTTTACGGCTTACCATACCTTATTTCTTATCGGCCAGCTCCCGGATTTTCTGATGGATCATTACCTGGTTCGAAGCTATTTTTGAAAACCCCCGCACGTCATCGCCTGACCAGGCGTTGTTCATTTCACCGTAGCTTCCGAACACATCCGACATCAGGTCGTATTCCGACCGGATACCCAGCACCGTGAAATTATATGGCGCAAGCTTTACCCGTACGGTACCAGTCACCGTGTTCTGGCTGTTGATGAAATAGGCTTCAATATCCCGCAGAACGGGCTCGTTAAAATGACCTTCATGCAGCAGCATGCCGTACCATTCGGCTAGATTCTGCTTCCAGTACTGCTGCCATTTGCTCAGCACATGCTTTTCGAGGAGATGATGCGCCTTGATGATGATTAGCGGGGCCGGCGCTTCGAAACCCACCCGGCCTTTAATGCCGATAATGGTATCGCCCACGTGGGTGTCACGCCCGATAGCGTAAGGCGCGGCCAGTTCGTGAACCCTCCGGATAGCCTCTACGGGGTTTCTGAATTTCCGGTTATTGACCGCTTTCAGTTCCCCTTTTACAAAATCCAGTGTGATCTCTGCCGGTTTTTTCTTCGATAATTGGGTAGGATAAGCTTCTTCGGGAAGCGCATCCCAGGAGTTAAGCGTTTCCTTTCCGCCTACCGAAGTTCCCCAAAGCCCCTGGTTAATGGAGTAAGTAGATTTATGCCATTCACGTTCAACCCCCTTTTTCTTCAGATAATCGATCTCGGCCTCTCTTGACAGACGAAGGTCGCGGATGGGCGTGATAATCTCCGCGTCCGGAACAATGATCCGGAACGCCATGTCAAAACGCACCTGGTCATTTCCCGCGCCGGTACTTCCGTGGGCAATGGCATTTGCTCCTACAGACCGGGCGTATTCGGCCACGGCCACCGCCTGAAATATCCTTTCCGCACTGACCGACAGCGGGTAGGTGTTGTTCTTCAATACATTCCCGAAAATGAGAAAACGGATACACTCCTTGTAATACTTGTCGGCCACCCGTGCGGTATAATGTGTTTTAACACCAAGATCATAGGCTTTTTTCTCAATATCAGCGATCTCCGCCTCTGTAAACCCTCCGGTATCCACCAGAACGGAATGCACCTCCATTCCTTTCTCCTCGCTTAGATATTTCACACAAAAAGAAGTGTCCAAACCACCACTGAAAGCCAGTACTACCTTTCTCATTCGTTCAAATTTTCCGCAAATTTAGGCCGAAAGTTGCTATTAAACACAACAACCTGCCATTTTTCCATGACAGGTTGCAGAAAATACTACGAACAAGCCGGCTACCTATCTCCGGTGCTTCGAAATATGCTCCCGGATCCGCGCCACCCGGTTGGCCGGACTGGGGTGTGAGCTGTTAAAATCGTCTCTTTCCATACCTCCGCCTGATGCTTCCGCAAGGATCTCCATCACTTCCACCATAGCTTCGGGGTTATACCCGGCACTGATCATATATTTCACGCCGAACTCATCCGACTCCAGCTCGTCGTCTCTTCCGTACTGCATCAGCTTCATATTGGCTACATAGGAGGCGATCTGTCCGGCACCCAGGTCACCTGCCGATGCAGTTGCCGCTCCCGCCAGTCCCTGGTAAAACTCCGTCTTGGCCATCTGCTCCGAAGAATGCCGGTGGATCACATGGGCGATCTCGTGCCCCAGCACTCCGGCCAGCTGGTCTTCTGACTTCAGCCTGCCCAGCAGACCGGCTGTTATAAATATCTGTCCTCCGGGAAGCGCAAATGCATTCACCGTCCGCCCGTCTCTTAAAACATAGAAGTTGAATCTGTAGGGATTGGTGATCCCTCTGGCGGCAAGTTCCTCGTTGAAAACCCGCACCAGCTTATTCCCCACACCGCTCACCTGGCTCTGCACCTGCTGGTCGGGGTATAGGCCCCCGTACTCCTGCGCCATCTGTGGTGCTGACTGAAGTCCCAGGGCCACCTCCTCTTCCGGCGACAGGCTAACCTTCTGACTTTCACCCGTCAGCGGATTATCCTGAGACTTTCCCATATAGCTGAAATAGGCAATAGCAGCCATCACCAAACCGATGATCAGCCGGAACTTTAAACCATTTCCTCTCTGCATAACCGTTATGATTTCGAATAATTTCCAAAGTAGGATATAAATTTATTGAAATGCAATAAAAGGACCGATATTCTCCCATTTTACCGGGAGACCCCAACTTTTGATGAAATATAATTTTTGATTCTGACTCAAACTTCCTACTTTTAATTTCCAAAATCCGGATACGGATTATTTTCTTAAACCTAAAAATTTTCGCCCCATGACAGATGACGAACTAAGGAAGAGCGAGCCTCTTCTGATGGACGATCCTACGCGTTTTGTAATATTTCCCATCAAGCATGATGATATCTGGGAGTTCTATAAAAAAGCTGAGGCTTCCTTTTGGACGGCCGAAGAGTTGGATCTCTCGCAGGACCATAAAGACTGGGCTTCCCTCAATGATGGTGAAAGGCATTTCATATCGCATGTGCTGGCTTTCTTTGCCGCTTCCGACGGTATAGTTAACGAAAACCTGGCCGTAGGCTTCCTGTCGAATGTACAGTATGCCGAAGCGAAATGTTTCTACGGCTTCCAGATTATGATCGAAAATATTCATGCGGAAACCTACTCCCTGCTGATTGATACGTACATCAAAGATACCGTTGAAAGGCAACGCATGCTCAACGCCATGGAGACTATCGATTGCGTAAAGAAAAAAGCGGAATGGGCTATTCGCTGGATCGAGCAGGGATCGTTCATTGAACGCCTGATCGCTTTTGCGGCCGTAGAAGGTATTTTCTTCTCCGGATCTTTCTGCTCCATTTTCTGGCTGAAGAAACGCGGACTCATGCCCGGACTTACTTTTTCTAACGAGTTGATCTCGCGTGATGAGGGGCTTCACCGCGACTTCGCCTGCCTGCTATATACCAAATACATTATCAATAAGCTTCCCGAAGAGCAGGTATACACTATCATCAAGGATGCCGTGGAGATCGAAAAGGAATTTGTATCTGATGCCCTGCCGGTATCCCTGATTGGTATGAATGCGCCCCAGATGTGCCAGTACATTGAGTTTGTGGCCGATCACCTGCTGGAGTCACTTAACCTTCAGAAGGTATATCATGCCAGCAACCCGTTTGACTTCATGGACCTGATCTCCCTGCAGGGGAAAACCAACTTCTTTGAGAAGCGGGTGGGTGAATACCAGAAAGCCGGCGTTACGGCGGATAAGGAGAAAATGAACTTCTCGCTGGATGAAGACTTTTAATTAAACTAAAAGTTAACAGTTAAAAACTAAAAGTTGCGGTACATTTTTCTATATAAAATACTAATGTACCACAACTTTTCACTTTTAGCTGTTAGTTTTTAACTTATCCTCTCCCTTATTTCGCAGTAACCGAAAGCGAAAGATTCACCTGCGCGCCGGCCGCTACGTTAATGGATTTCAGGTCAACGGAGCTGCTGGTCTGAAGCAGGGTATTCAGGCCCAGCCCCAGTCCGGAGCCTGACGGCTTGTCTACATGGATCTCATATTCTTCCGAAGGCAGAAAAGCCAGGGTAAAGTTTCCGGAGGCATCCGTTTTAGTACTGGAAACGGCATTTGCAAATTTAATTTCACTGCTGCCCTGGCCATTGATCTCCTTGCTGCTGTCAAAGGTTCCCTTCTTATAGGCATAGACCACCACAGACGATCCCAGCATGGCAAAATTGTCGATTTTACCCTTTATGGTGCCGGTTCTCACTTTGTTTTCCGCACGCAAAGCGGCTTTCAGCTCATTTTCGGTAACAAAGGTGAAATCGCTTTCCTTGTGACTAACGGCCTTCCGGAGATCGAAGTCGATCACCATTTCGGTCTCGCCTCCTTCCGTGATTCTAAAATCTGACGGCTTAATATCAATGCTGGCTGCACTTTTACCGGCAAGCTCCAGCTTTTCTTTAACACCGCCTGTTTTGGTCACATAACACCCCGGGCCAGTTCCGGCGGCATCCTTTTCAATATCCAGCACCAGGGTCAGGGTAGAGTAGCTGTTGGCGGCTACCTCCTGTTTGCCTAAATTCAGGGTATTCCCGTTCTGCAGTTCCAGGAGATTGAAGGTCTTGGGGCCTGAAAAGCCATTAAAGGTTTTACCATCCACCTTTACTTCAGTGACCGTAATAAACGCTCCGGTTACTCCGGCCTGGTCAATCGGTGCATCGGTGATGCTCACTGAGAGGTTTCCTTTTACGGCACTGGGATCATTGATGTCATTTTGCTTTTGAACATCATTACTTTCACAGGAAAGAAGGGTCAAACAGCATACTACGGCAATAATGCGATTTTTCATAGCTTTATGATTGTTTTGGTTTAACACAGAATCAACGTCCAAAACAACATTAAACTACTTAAAACCGCATTAAATTACCCTTAAAGATACCTTAGAAAGGTAATCCCACTGCAAAATTCCAGATGATGTTATCCCTGCGCCAGTCTTTGCTTTTCAGGTTGATCTGGTCAAACACCCACCGCTCCTTCTCTTCCAGCCAGGGCTTTCGGAACGGGGTAGCCACATCGATCCTGAAAATAAATATGCTGAAGTCGAGGCGGAATCCGATCCCCCCGCCTACGGCCAGTTCCTTCATAAAGCTTTTGGAGAAAACCGCCCCGTCGTCATAAATGAAAGGGTCTTTATACATCCATACGTTTCCGGCATCCACAAACAAAGCCGTGCTCAACAGGGAGTTCAGCTTGTACCGGAGCTCGGTATTGAATTCTATTTTAATATCTCCTGTATTGGTAGCGAGAAACTTTTCCGCAGCGGATTGCCCTTCGAGGGTGTAAGTTCCCGGTCCCACGCCACGGGCACGGAACGCCCGCAGCGAGTTATTGCCTCCCACAAAAAACTGGCTTACGAAAGGCAGTACCCTTTGGTTCCCGTACGGAACACCTACCCCCACAAAAGCCCGGTTGGCCCAGGAAACATCCCGGCTGAAATCATGGCGGTATCGCACATCGTTTTCCAGCCTTACGAACTGGGTGTATAGCTCACCGAATATCCGGCCACTGTTCTCCCGCCCTTTATTGACCGCATCAAATAAGGAGAGCAGTGACCCCGCCGCATCAATCCCGCCCCTGTAGCTGAAAATTCCCTTTTTGCTCCGGGTCGGGGTGATGACGATTTCATAACCCGACCCAAGGATCAGGTTATTGTCGAGTATGGTTATCAATTCCGGGCGGCTGAATATTTCATCAATGAAAGCTGTGGTGATGTTAGACGACTTCACAAAAGTAAACTTAAACGGCTTGAAGGCATGCTCTACTCCCTTTACCCGCGTCCAGGCATAGCCCCATTCGGCATTGGCCGAGTTCAGATCGTAGAGTCCGCGCTTAATAAAGTTTTCGTAGGAAAGCTTAAGCACTGTTTTGGGAAGAACATTACTGACCTCCGGGTCTATGCGGACAAACGGAGCGATAAAACGGGGGAATTCCAGCGAGGTCCAGGCCCCTGTCCGGTAGTTTTCGTTGTATCCCGTATTTTCACGCCTTCCGCCCAGCTGAAACTCAAAGTTACCGTTTACCCCCACCTCGAACCGTTCTGCTCCCCGGAAGGTGTTGCTGTTTCTCCAGCTCAGGCTCAACTGTGTACCGGCCAGGCCGCTGGAGCGTGTCAGCGCATTGGCTTCTACATTGATACTCTTCCGTTTATTGGTTTGCAGGTTATAATACACATCAATGAGGGTGGAGTCGAGGCGGTTGACCACCTGGAACTGGCTTTGGATGGAGCGGAAATTACGCAGGCTAAGCAGGCGGTTGCTGGTAATGGCCACCGCATCGTTATTGTATAAAACCCCGGGGCGGAAAGCAATGGCATCGAGAAAGATCTTATCCCTGTATTTCTCAGCCGGATCATCGAGCACCAGCCCGCGGAAAAAGTCAAAGGAGGAGCTGCTTTCATCCAGTTGCTCCACCCGCGAAGGCTTGTCAATATTCACATAAATATTGTTGATCTGGTACCTTCTTTTGGCCTGGGCCGGAACGTCTTCGCGTGGAGTGACCTTGGCAATGAGACGGGTCGGTCGCTGGGTGGAGTCAAGGAGGATATTGACATACTCCGGGCGAAAATAATAGTATCCTATATTCCGCATGGAAGTGTACATTTTCTGCCGTTCTTCCTTGATACTCTCCAGGTTAAAATAACGGGGCAGGTTAAAATGTTGCGAAAAGCTCAGGAAATCTTCATTAAATTCCCCTTCCCCCGGCGGATCGACCAGGACCGAATCGATGCGAAACCGCTGATGGGGTTCCACCTGGTACCGCGCAAAGCCCAGCACCTTATTTTCCTTCAGCTCACCTTTGACCGTTCCGTTAAAATACCCGTAAGAATTGAGAATAGATTTGAGGTTTGTGACGTTCTGATCCACCATAAAGACATCTACAAATACCGGCTCCTCGCCCAGCCGTTTCCGGAGCCATTCCTTCAGCCCGGTCTCTTTCTTTTTCTTCCCGAGGAAATAGTTGAACGCCACTTTATAGGGGTATCCGAAAAGCATGGTGTTCGGAACGGGCCGCGTGGCATCTTCCAGCAGGGTTTTAAATTCCGGCACCTCGCCCCCCGCCAGACTATCATGCCGGATCACCGAAACTGACGCTCCCCCGTATAAACGCTTCTGTGGCGGGATCTTGTCTGCCACCTTGCAGGAGAAGATCGCCTGGCTCATCAATACCAGCATCAGTAATTTCCTCATTTCTTTCTTTTCATCAGTTCTTTCCAGGTGTCATAATCGATGGCAATGATGAAACCCAGGCCCGTTTCTATCACCGACCCTTCAATAGCACTCTGGTTACGGTTTTTGCGGAAGACCTTCAACCGGTACCTGCCGTCGGTGGTCATCAGCCAGTTGGCTTCCACGTTATCGAATATCTCGTCCGACTGCAGGTCCTTATTTTCCAGCTCAAAGTTTTTACCTACCGAAAATATCAGCCGGTCATTGGCCAGCCGCTTGCTTACCCCCAGGTTCAGATTAGTACTGCGGTCACTTCCGCCTTCTGCCACTCCGCCCGAAGATTGAAGCCCTACATTCACATCCACACCTTTGATCAGTCCGGAAGTATACCTTTCCAGCTGGGAGGAGATCATCTGGCTGACGTTCCTCCGGGCCAGGTCTTCATAGCCCGCACCACCGGAAGAAGTGAAGCTGTCAAAGATCTGGGCGGCCGAGAAGTTTCCCGCCACCAGCAGCATGATGGCGTTTTGTTTCAGCATTTCGCGATTAGCGCTGGTTTCCGCTCCTTCCGCTCCCCCTTTCTTTTCTCCCCGGTCATTCTCTATGTTCCAGCCAAGTTTCTGGAGCTGGGTAGCCACACTTCCCACTTCTGTTTCTTTGGCTACAATCTGGAAATCTACCTCTGACAGGCTCATTACCTCTCCTTTCAGCACGAGGTCTACACGGATATCCGCAAAGACTTTTTCCGGGCGCTGAGTCTGCTGCACCTGCTCACCGGAAGAAGAAGCATCGCCTGTGGTAACTGTATTCTGCTCCAGTCCCGGATAGGTATTCACATCTTTCCGGCCCGGCACTTTATATTCCGCCGTGATATCCATCACGCCTTTCAGGGGATCTCCCGCAAAAGAGATACTGCTTTTGCTGCTTTCCGTGATCTCAAAACGCTTTTTAATGGTCTGGAAAGTAAGTTCATAGCTTCCGCGTATGATATTCATCTCGCCGATGATAAACAGATCCCCGGCATTATCGAATCCCAGGTTCAGGCGGGCATTCCCGGAGGCCGAGAGCATGTCGCCCGTGATCGGGTTCATAAGCATGTTAATGGTCGACTTATCATCCACCACCACATTGATATTGACGGCATTGGCCAGCGAAAGGGTGCTTTGGACTTCCCGCCGGATCACCTTCCCGGGGTCCCGGAGGTCCACGAAGGTTACTACCGCATTCAGGTCCTCGCCTACGCTTTCATCCGGCAAAAGCAGGGTAAGGTTGGTTCTCTCTTTGGCCGTGATATCCCCGGTGAGCCGGAACTCTCCGTTTGTTCCCCGTATATTCAGCTTACTGTCGAGGTAAGCCGTACCGTAAAAGAGCTCGCTTTGTCCGCGCTCGGAGTCGGCGATCAGGAAATTGTCGGTGCTGATATCCAGCTCATACCGGAAGTTGGGAAGCCCCGATAGATCGACCGCCCCGTTGATGACCATATCGCGGCCGTTCGCATCTTTCACCAGCAGCTTTTCAAAAAGGATCTTCGACTGATCAATTTTCAGGCTTTGATCATTGATCCGGAGCAGGGCCGCTGTTTCTTTGATCCTGAATGCCGTACTATCGAATACGGCCGACCCGTTGATCCGTGGTTTTTCCGGTGATCCCTTTATATTCACATCGCCTTTAATGCTGCCCTTCATTTCGTAAGCCACTTCTTTGAGGAAGGGTTCGAGCGCTTTGATGTCGAGGCTGCCGATGTCGAGCGTAAAATCGAGCGATTCTTCCTTTTGTGTAAAATACGCGCCTTTGAGCTCAAAGTCATTATTCAACCCGTTCAGGGTGGCGTAAACCCTGATCTCCTCCAGGTTATCGCTTTCGGCCCTGGCCCGCAGGTCCCCCAAAGCCACCTGGTTAAAATGAAACTCATCAATATCCACTTCGCCGGTGAAGGCCAGGTTACCCTCACCCATATAATTCACCAGTTGCAGGTCAAGATCCAGGTAACCGGAGGTCAGGGCAGAGTCCTGTAATATTGCCCGGGAAAGAAAGTTCAGATCCAGCTTTTCGGCAAAAACCGTCAGGGGGCCGTTCGGTTCGTCATTCACACTATTGACCCGTAAGACCTGTTCTCCGGAGGAGAACACTACGTTATTCACATGCAATCCGGCAGGCGAGTAGTCAATATACCCGTAGGGGTTTCCGCCCCAGTCTTCATAAAAGAGCATACTTCCGGTCTCGTCAAAGCTGATCCTTACCCGGGAACCGTCGCTTTCCAGGAATCCTGCCAGCGAATGGATCTCCTTGTCTACGCTGTCCTTTACGGAGAGGTCAAATGAGGCCACGTTATCCTGCAGTTTTCCGTGCAGGTCGGCTTTCCGGAGCCGGAATGCAGGGGTAGATACCTGGTCAGAAAGCAGCCCGTACGTTATGCGGGTACCGTCTCCCGTAAAATCAAAAGTGGTATTCACCACCTGGATCGAGTCGTATAGCAGGTAAGGGACGGCAATGTGACCGGAGAAGGGGATCTCCCCCTCGCTTTTCAGCCCTGAATTAATGGTAACAGGCTTAAAATTCCTCAGTGAAGGAACAAACGCCGTGAAGACCGGATCATAACTGATGGTTCCGTTAATATCGAAATAATAATCCAGGGTGTCGCTGGCCGGCTGAAAATCGGGGAGCTTAAAGTATTTATTCACCTCGGTCATCAGGATACTCTGCAGCTTGTCATATTCAAAATTACCGGATAGCGACAGGTTCATAAACCGGGTGGTAAGATCCAGCCTTTTCAGCACTTCGCCATACTCGGTCAGCACGGTCAGATCGCCTATAGGATAGCTGGCTGAATCTTTCAGGACGACGATATTTCGCCCTTTGAAGTCGATAAACGGCTTTTTAAGGTCGGCCACCAGCCGGTTGATGTCAAAGTCACCTTTCAATACAAGATTTTCCTTAGTCACTCCCAGCGCCTTCAGATCTGCCTGCGCAATCCGGGTATTTCCGGTTACGGTGATCGTTTCACCACGCATATCCACCTCCGCATCCAGCTTCAATTGCGCCTTGAGATCATTAACAGATCCGGTGGTGGTCACCCGTTGGTCCTCCAGGTTTCCGTTGAGGGCTATATTCCTGTACACCTCTCCGGCGTAGCCCGCTTCGATAACTACCACGTCAAACTTTACGGTAGGGTTGTCAAAACTCCGGCCTTCAAATGTCACGGTTCCCTGCAGGTTCCCTACTTCGGGATTGCGGATCAGTTGGCCTACGGCAAAGTCTTCTACGGTCAGTGTGCCGGAGTAGGCAGGAATTTTGGAAAGGTTTTTCAGATTTCCGGTCAGCCTGGCCCCGCCCTGGCTGGAATTGAGAAAAACATCGGCTGTCAGGTCTTCCATATTTCCCTTTACCGAACCGTTCAATACCAGATTCTCAGGCAATTCAATACTTTCGGGCAGCTGACCGCCTGCAAACTTCGCCAGGTCGTGGCGGGTAGTGGAGAGGTCTCTTATCTGCAGATCCATACCGAATACATTCCGGTTAAAGAGCTTTCCGTTCAGGGTCAGCCGGGTGTTGGAAGTAGCGGTCAGATAAATATTCTCCAGGTTCATTTCTTCGACCGTCCCCTTTATCCTGCCTCTACCTGTAATGATGTCGTTACGAACCGGAGCAAGGGTCTGAACCAGGCTTTTGTCAAAGAAAGACGCTTCTGAAGGAGCCAGTTTCAAACCCTTAATGACCGCATCAAACCGGGTTCGGGAATAATGGGCCGTATCCAGGTCGGCCGTCAGGTTTGCCTTTAGTTCAGATGCTGCCGTGGCAATATCCACACCTTCCAGCAGGAGCGTATTTCCTTTCAGGGAAGCCTGAACGTTCAGCTTCCTCAGTTCCAGTCCGCTCTTCTCCCGAAAACTGAATTCCGTAACCTTCCCCGCCATCAGGCTGTCTTTCATCAGGAAATCTTCTGCGGAAAGCTTCAGCTCATTTATTACCAGGTCGCTGAAGTTGATCTCTCCGGGCACCGACGGCTGCTGTACCTTTTTATCTTTGAACGTAACCTGCTCAAAAGAAGACGTCAGCCGGGTTAAATCAAACCTCATCCGTGGCAGATCGAACTCGCGCAGGTCGGCGCTCAGGTCGGCCCCGCTTCCGGAGGTGTGTTGTTCCCCGAGGTCCAGGTCCCAGTTAATATTTTTAGCTGTCAACCCCTTTAAGCGGACATCCGGCAGCGGCCCCGAAGAAGTGGTGTCTTCCGGTGACGTTGCCAACTTCCCGTTCACATAGAGAGAGCTGATCTTAGTATCTTTCAGATCGTACACGGCCTTAGCAAGGTCCAGCCGGTTAAAGCCTGAAACCAGTTCGCCCAGCTTTATCCTGAACAGCTGGCCGGCATCCGTATCTTCATACTTCACCCGCAGGTTTTTCACGTCGATTCCTTTCAGCGTGATCTTCATGGGCACAGATGTGGTATCCACAGGTGCCGGAGTAGCGGAGGAAAAGGCCTCCACGATATAATCGAAATTGAAAACCCCGTCTTTCCGGTCGATCTTCGCCACCGTATTTTCCAGCTCCACCTGTTCGATCAGCAGCTCATTTCGGAATAAACGGAACAGGACCACATCGAGGTGAGCTCTTTGCGAATACAGGAGTGTATCTTTTTTCTGATCCATTATCAGCAGATCTTCCAGCCGCACCCAATCGGGAATAGAGAAGCTAAGCCTGCCCTGCACCGGTGTTCCGATCTGCTTAGCGAGCCGGTTGAAGATCAGATTACTGAGCTGCTTCTGCCCGGGCGCTGAGTTAAAGTAGAATAGTAATGCCAAAAGCGTAACCACCACAGCAATAAAAACTATTGCCAGTATTTTCAGGGATTTACTGAGGATTTTTCTGGTCATGCTACGGCTTTACACTGCAAAAGTATAAAGTATAGAACGAAAGTAATACTTAAAATAAGGTTTCATAACAGGGAAAATATATTTCCCCCTCGAATTTTATGTCATTTTGAGTAAATTTTTACCGTTGATGCTCTTTATTATTCCATTTGAATAAACAGAATACGGATATTCACTTAATTTGGTGCTTTTATAACCGATAAATACGCAACTACACATGACTACACCAAACGAAACCGGAAAATACCGGGGGCTTGTCAGCAGAATCTCAGATAGCTATGCAGCCGGGCAAAAACGGGCGGCAAACGCGGTAAACACAAGCTTGTTACTAACCTATTGGGAGATTGGCCGACACATTGTAGAATTTGAACAGGCAGGAAAGGCCACGGCAGAATACGGGAGAAGATTGCTGGAAAGGCTCTCGAGGGATTTGAGTTACCTTTACGGCAAGGGATTCAGCCTAAGTAATGTAAAGCGCTTCCGACAGTTTTATCTTACTTATCAAAAAAGTGCGACAGTGTCGCACCAATTGAGTTGGTCACATTATTTAGAGCTGTTAAAGATTGACGATGAACTGGAGCGTTGTTTTTATGAAAAGCAAAGCTTACTGGAAAATTGGAATGTCAGAGAACTGATACGCCAAAAGAAATCCTCTCTTTTCTTCCGGCTCGCCGCCTCTCAGGATAAGCAGGGTATCATGAAGCTCGCCGAAAGGGGCAAGATAACCGAAAGCCCTGTTGATCTGCTCCGCTAACCTTATGTATTGGAATTTCTGAAAATCCCCGAACCTTACCAGTTGTCGGAAACCGACCTCGAGCAGCATATCATTGACAATCTTCAGCATTTTCTGTTGGAACTGGGTAAAGGCTTCGCGTTTATCGGCAGACAATATCGCATTACGCTCGGTAATCGTCATCACTACGTGGATATGGTTTTCTATCACCGGATCCTGAAATGCTTTGTGTTGATAGATTTGAAAGCTACCGAAGCTGGCTATGAAGATGTAGGGCAAATGAATATGTATATGGGCTATTTTGCCAAAGAGGAAAATGTAGAAGGTGACAATCCGCCCATCGGGATCATCCTGGCTCGCCATAAAGACGAACTTCTGATCGAATATGCCACTTATGAAAGTAGCAGTCAATTGTTTGTGCAGAAATATCAGCTATATCTGCCTGACAAGGAAGATCTGCGGAAAATACTCTCAGATACGCCGACACACGAATAGGAAAGCATATCTGAGACTTTTATCAGGAAGAAGGGGCTGTTAAAAAAGGGGGACCCTTCTACAGGCCGGGCACCACAACTTTTCAAACAGCCCCTCTTTATTTTCCCTTACCTCCCCAGCGGAATACTCAGCCCCGCCGAAAACCCGAAATTACTGGTTTTGGAATCTACCCTTAAAATACCCAGGTCGCCCACAGCATTGGTAAAGCTGTGGCGATAGGTGGCCTCTACAAAGCCTTTTACTCTGCCTCTTACAGGTATTTCATATCCTAAACCGGCCACTCCGCCGAAGTCTACGCTATTATAGTTGAGGTCCAGGTTATAGCGCGGCCTGATGATCCCCAGGAGGTCATTGCTCATGCTGTTATCCACCAGAAAACCCAAGGAAGGCCCGGCTATCAGGTAGGCGCTTCCTTCTTCTCCCGCTGAAAATTTATACTTCAGGAGGAGGGGGACATCGACGTAATCGATGTTCAGACGGGCGTTGACCAGGCTGCCGATAATGGTTCCTACGGTACCGCTTCCCAGGTTCAGTTGGTCGAGCTTCCCGCCTCTGCGGTTATAGGCTACCTCGGGCCTGAATGTAAAATTCTGATCAATAGGGATCTCGGCAAAAAGAGCGGCTCCGCCGGTAGCCATGTATTTTAAATCCTGGCCCAGGGCCTCTACCACGGTAAAGTTGGGAATGTTGGTAAAATTCAGGCTTCCTTTTACGCCCAGCCGGATATCCTGGGCAGCGGCCATTTGAAAAGAAAATACGACCAATACAGCGGTTCTGAAGAAATTTTTCATCGAAATAATCATTTATGGTTTTCAGGAATTTAGACCCCGAAAACCGGTAGAAGTCTCGATGATTATAGTTAAAGCTTTGTTAAGGCTTTCTTAATTAAAATCAGATACCCGCTTTTTCGCCGCCTCCACCTGGTTCTCCAGGGGCCAGAACTCCGCATCGCTCATCACCATCCGGGCCCTGACCAGAGCGTCTTCAGCATATTCTGTCATGGAGAGATCCAGGGCTTTCCGGATGTAGGCCGCCAATAGTACAGGTGAGTCCGGAAGAAATTCCAGGGCATAAAATAAGGTGTTGTAGGCTTCCAGACCTTTGCCGTTTTTACTCAGGAAGTCGGCTTCCTTCACCAGGAACCAGGGATTAAGCGGGGCCTTATTCCGTAATTCCTCCCGGTTTTCGAGGGTAAGACTACTGGCAAGGTCCTCCGCCTGCGTTTTCAGCTTTTCATCGATCTGTGCTTTAAGACCAGCCCCGGAGAGCAGCCGGACAGAAGCGGTATCTCCGGCCTTCTCCAGCCTTTTCAGCGCTTCCGAGTATGCGCCCTCCTGCATCAGCCAGAGTCCCAGGTTCTGATTATACAAAGGCGCCAGTTTAGACGATGACTCCGCCAGGGAGGCCAACTGCCGGATTCCGTCAGTTTTATTTTCCCGGTAGTATTTCTGATGGGCATAGGCCCAGCTCAGTTGCTCGTAAAGCGGGTCGTTCAGCCGGTTCTCCTGAAATGACCGTAAGGCCCCTGAAGAGATTCCGGCTTCATTGCGTGTGTAGGCATTACTCATGGCATTCAGCAGGTAGGCGGCCCTGCCCATATCCAGTGACGAGTCAGGGGCTACCCCGAACTTCTCCAATACCGTTTCCGCACCGGTCAGGCGGTCGATGGCCGCCCGGTTGGCCAAGAAGCTGTAGCCTTCCGGCTTCCCGGCCAGATCCCGCATTTCCGTCAGCTTTTCCGGTCGGGCGTTGTCGATCCAGAAGGCCAGGAAGTTCACATTCTCCGGGCCGCAGTTCTTACAGAGCTGTAGCGCCCTGTCGAGATTCAGCAGTACGCTGTCGGTGAGCCCGGCCCTGGTCTGTAAGCGGACCAGGTTGGTATACAGCCGGTGGTCATCCGGAAACTGCCGGATCCCTTCCTTTAACACAAAAACGGCATCAAAGAACATATCCTGCTGCTCGAGGCTCCTGCTTTTCCCAATCACTGAAACGGTATTGGGGATCTTCAACCCGGCCTGCTGGTAAAAATACGTTGCACTGAGCCGGTCCCCGGCCTGCTCCGCCATGGAGGCCAGCGACAGGTTCGAACGCAGGTTATTCAGATCATAGTTCGCTCCGCTTTTATAATAGGCTTCTGCCGACTTCAGGTCGCCTTCTTTCAGATAAAAATCACCCACAGCATTACTGATTCCCGACCGCAGCTGGAACCAGGAAAAGCGGTTCTTCATGGAAAAAAGAAAGAAGATCACAAACACGGCTGCCACGCGGGCCAGGAGAAAGTGGCTGAACGGCGGCTTATAGATCACCCTGTGAAACGGCAGACCGGCTTTGATCATGGGCCAGAAGTTAAGGACCACATGAACAAAAAAACATAGCCCCACCGATAGAAATGCAATACTGATATAATCTTCCAGCAACTCCGTCAACGGTGTGTTGGCCGTAGCGTAGGCCATTCCAGTCACGGCAGTAGTCACCAGCGCCATCCCGAGATAGACCCATACCCCCACCCCATGAAAGCTAAACCAACTTCGCTGGCCCGACAGGTTTCTGAACCCCCATAAGCCCAGGATCAGGCTGAGGATATAAAGAAGCAACGGTGCTATCACAAAGCTGCTTTTGTCGATGCGTCTGGCATTTTCGAGGTAGATAAGCACGGCATTGACCAGGAAAACCGCCGTTACCACCAGCACCTGGGCTAAACTGCTTTTCCCTTTCTCGCTATTGAGCGATACCAGCCCGTACAGGGCCGCCAGGATCTCATGTGAGATCAGGAAAATAAAAATAAATCCAATGACCAGGGCGCCGGTCACCCCGAAGGCCGAAACCGACAGGAAAGGCTCATTAATGACCGACAGCCCTTTTACCCCCACTAAAAAAACGATCCAGACCGCCAGCCAGATAAGGCTCGTTTTCACGATGTCGAGCTTCCTGGCGTACAGGTTGGTGAGGAAGTAAGCTCCTCCGGCCAGGGCAAACGCCACCAGGAAAGGCCAGTTTCGGTTTGCCAGGAAAATGCTTTCCAGCCGGAAAGACGACAGCACGCCCCCCAACAGAAGGGCCCCGGCCAGGAACCAGACGCCCCTAAGCCTGGAGAGCCCGGCCAGGATCAGCGAAATGCCGGCCAGCATTCCTCCTAAAAGGAGAGTATAAGCCACACCGCTCACCTTAAGAGGTGAGGGTGCGTACGATTCGGTCACGTACCACAGCGGCGTGGTGGCAGAAAAGGAAAATTTATCGAAATACAGCGCCGGGGTATGAACCGCTTTCTCTTTCAGCTCGGTGACCACATCCCAGGAGAATATATTCTCCGGCCCGCTTATCCAGCCCCAAAAGGCATACCCCGAGAGCGCTGTCACGAGTAATACCCCCGGAAAAAACAGGGTCTTTTCCCGCTTTGTCCATGTTCTCCAGAAAAACCGGTCTTCTTTCATCAAATCTGTTACTATATTTGTCGTGTAAAACGCCGGGACTGCTAATTTAATATATCAATATGACTATACATAAAGAGGGTACGGGTACACTTCTCGTCACCGTTTTGACACTGGCCCTTATCAACGGAGCGGCTTGCTACTTTGCTCCCGACAACACGGTACTCCATACCTTCCTGTGGATCGCCAGCGCTGTATTATTTCTGATCGTATTACAATTTTTTCGTAAACCTACGAGAAAAACCCCAATAAACCCACAGCACATCATTGCCCCTGCCGACGGAAAAGTAGTGGTGATAGAAGAAGTAACGGAAAGCGAATATTTCCATGACCGACGGATACAGGTCTCCATTTTCATGTCGCCCCTGAACGTACACATCAACTATAACCCGCTTTCAGGGATCGTTTCCTATTTCAAATATCACCCCGGGAAGTACCTGGTGGCCTGGCATCCCAAGAGCAGCACGGAAAATGAAAGAACGACCATTGTCACCCGGCACGAGAACGGTACCGAAGTGCTGTTCCGGCAGATTGCCGGCGCCCTGGCCCGAAGACTGTGCTGGTATGTAGACAAAGACTCAAAAGTTACGCAGGGCCAGGAATTCGGATTTATCAAATTCGGGTCACGGATTGATCTTTTCCTCCCCCTTACGGCGAAAATCAGGGTTAAACTCGACGACCGGCCTACCGGTGGCGAAACCGTGATCGCTGAACTGTAAATATGCTGCTTCGCTGTTACAATAACGCCTGTGTGGAGGCCGGACTTGACGAAGCCGGCCGGGGCTGCCTGGCCGGACCCGTGGTAGCTTCTGCCGTTATTCTGCCGAAAGATTATGAGAATGAGCTGCTCAATGACTCCAAACAGCTTACCAAAGAGGAGCGGAACATACTTCGCAAAGAAATTGAGCAGGTAGCTGTGGCCTGGGCCGTAGCCTCCGCCAGTAGCGGGGAAATCGACCGGATCAACATCCTGCAGGCCAGCTTTCTGGCCATGCACCGGGCCATAGACTCCGTACTGCCGGTATGCCGGCCGGAACATCTGCTGATAGACGGTAACCGCTTCTCGCCCTACCCAATGATCCCTCATACCTGTATGGTGAAAGGCGACTCCAGGTTTATGGCAATTGCAGCGGCATCCGTGCTGGCCAAAACCCACCGCGACGAGATCATGGAAAATCTGGCCCTCGAATACCCCCATTACCGATGGGAAGAAAACGCAGGATACCCCACCATCTTTCACCGGAAAGCCATACTCGAGCACGGCTACACGCCTTACCACCGGTTGACGTTCCGGGTGCGGATGTAAACTAATAGTGAACAGAAGCGGCTTTGCCTTTTTTATTTGAACCATATAAGGCACATTAGACATATAAGAGATACCATACAGGAAAGTAAAAACTTATATATATGTTAATCTAATATGTCTAATGCGCCTTATATGGTTTAAGAAGAGAAGGCAAAGCCGTTATTCACTGTTAGTTTAAAAAGTGCTATCGTGCACCACCACCTTCGTCCAGAAGCTTGAAAAGTTCTTAATGGCTTCGAGGTGAATAGGGTGATTTTCGTAAACCCCCACATCCTTGAGCGAATCAAATATAACGATGAGATTGTAGGAGAAGGAGTTATCCACTACCGGCCGGGGGTTGGTAGCTGCCGGTTTTCCGTAACTCAACGATTTGATCCCCGGAATACGCTTCAGCTCTTCAAAAAAAGCTGCAAAACTCTCCTTTTCCTGTTCGGTCAGGTCTTCTCTTAACCAGAAGAGCACATAATGAACGATTCCTTTAATTTCAGGCATGTCATTCTCTTTTTTACAGGCCTGAAGGGCGGTCAGACCAGCTCCCGACAGGGCCAGGTTACCTACAAAATTTCTTCTTTTCATATCTATAAAATGGTATTGAGGGTGGAAATATAGGAAATTTTATACAATCCCGGCCAATTATTACTATTTTTAGCCGCCCGTTCCGGGCTGGTGTACATTATATTCAGGTCCTGTTAAACTTTTAATACCGAATGATCCGATATTCTCTTCTTCTCATGTTCCTTTGTTTCCAGGCTTCGGCCCAGATCACGGCTCCGCAAAAGGAATGGAAACCCCTTTTCAATCAGAAAGACCTGAAAGACTGGGACATCAAGATCAAAGGCTACGAACTGAACGACAACTATGCCAACACCTTCTCGGTCAAAGATAAAAAGCTGGTGGTGAATTATGACGGGTACGAAGAATTTAAACAGAACTACGGCCATATTTTCTACAAAACCCCTTATTCCTATTATGTGGTAAGAGCGGAGTATCGTTTTGTAGGCGACCAGGTGAAAGGAGGCGAGGGCTGGGCATTCCGAAACAGCGGCATCATGGTGCACGGTCAGCCGGCAGGTACTATGCTCAAAGACCAGGATTTTCCCATTTCCATCGAAGTTCAGCTGCTCGGCGGGACAAAGGGCGAACGAAGCACCTGCAACCTCTGTACTCCGGGTACCAACGTGGTTTTCAACGGGAAGCTTGATACCCGGCATTGCATCAACTCCACCTCCAAAACCTATTACGGTGACCAGTGGGTGACCGCAGAAGTAGAAGTTTTCGGCGATTCCCTGATCCGGCATTATGTCAATGGTGAAAAAGTGCTGGAATACACGCAACCGCAGATAGGCGGCGGCAACGTATCACCCTTTGACCCTTCGGTAAAAACAGACGGTATGCTTCTGAAAGAAGGAAGCATCTCGCTGCAAAGTGAAAGCCATCCCGTGGAATTCCGAAAGGTGGAATTACTCAACCTGAAAGGCTGCATGGACCCTAAAGCCAAAAACTACCGGTCATACTTCGTGAAAGAAGACAATATCCTTTGCAAATATTAACTGATATTACGCAATGGAAGTATATTCTAAACATGAAGGAGTTAAGTATAGATATACGAATCAGGGTTTGACACCGGAGAAGGTAAATTGAAGGACGGCTCGTTGATTTTTAATTTACCTTAACTTCTTCTTGTTTTTAGTATGTCATTCAGCTCGTTTCCCGATCTTCTCATTCAACCACCGGAGCGACTCATTAAATGTTTTGAATACCCGCTCCCGCGGAATAACATTCGGAATGATCTCGATCCTGGAGATCATGTAACGGGGTTGTTCCTGCAACCCGATGAGTAAAACCTCTTTCCCCTGCCGTTTGAGGTCTGCAAAAATATCTTCCAGGGCATAGAGTCCACTCTGATCGATGTAGGGAACCCGGTCCATCCGGATAATGATGTATTCCGAATTATCGGGAATCTGGTTATACAGGTTTTTCAGGTCGTTGGTGTAACCAAAGAAAATAGGCCCCTCCAATCGTTTAACGTACACTTTTTTCAGTAGTCCTACCGACAATCCCGCTTCATCAGGCCACGGAAGCTCCTCATTCTCAAACTGGTCCAGACTTTTGATCTGGGATTTATCGGCGGAGATCTCACCCATCTTCTTCATAAATATTAATGCGGAAATGATCAGCCCTACACCCACCGCAATCACCAGATCCCAGAAGATGGTCAGGAACATCACCAGGAACATGACGAAGACGTCGCCCGCGGGCATCCTGGTAATTGCACGGAGTCCTTTATAGTCCAGTATTCCAATACCTACCGTGATCAGAACCCCCGCCAGCACTGCGTAAGGGATCCGCGAAGCCACAGGTGCCAGAAACAGTAGTATGCTGAGAAGAAGAAGAGCCGCAACAATGCCGGAAAGGCGGGTTTTGCCCCCGGTTTTCATATTCAACAGGGTACGGATGGTGGCGCTGGCCCCTGGTATGCCGCCAAACAGAGCCGCCATGCTGTTGCCCACACCCTGGGAGATCAGCTCCCGGCTGCTGTTATGCCGGGTATGTGTCATATTATCTACGATCACCGAAGTCAGCAGGGAGTCGATGGAACCCAGCAGGGCCAGTGAAAAAATGGCGATCAGATGGGGCCGGATCGCCTGAAAGCTGAAGTCCGTAAATATAGAGGTATGGAATCCCGGGAATCCCTGCGGGATCTCGGAAATGGTGTTCAGCTTTACCCCTGTCAAAACGGCGATCAGCGTCACCACTATCAATGCAACCAGCGTATTGGGCAGGCTGGAAGCGATCTGCTTCAGCGCCCGGAACACCACTATCCTTTCCGGTAGGAACCCCAGCACCTTTCGGAAACCATAGATAACGGCCACCGTCATGCTCACAAACAGGAACTCCATCCAGTTGATATTCTGAACCCCGCGGTTAATATTCCGGATCACCCCCCAGGTAGACTTCACCTGAGCCTTGGATATGGCCTTGGCTTCCCGCACAATGTCTTCTTCCGTAATATGCCGGGCCTGCCGTACCTTCTCTTCTATAACGGCCAGGTCGGTCTTGGTCAGGTGCTCTGCCGACTTCAGCTCCTGGAAGATCTGCCCCATCAGCTTGGATTCCGCCCGGATCCGGTTCTTCTCCAGCAGGAGAGGGTCTTCCGATGCCACATAGCCCAGCAGCGGGAAAATCTGTGTTATAATGATGATCACCCCGATGCCGGTCATGAAACCCGAAACCACGGGATAAGGAATATACTTAATATACTTACCCACCCCTACGATCCCCAGAGCCACCTGGAGCAGCCCAGCCATAAAGAAAATAAAGAAGATGGAAGGCAGGGCACGCTGTACGTCTCCGTCAAATCCCTGTATCACCTGCGAGATCACCACCACACTTACCGCTGTCATCGGCGCCGTAGGGCCGCTGATCTGCGGCTGGGTAGAACAAAAAAGCGAAGCGAAAAAGCCGATAAAAATGGCCCCGATAAGCCCGGCTGCCGCCCCTAAACCCGACTGTTCGCCAAAAGCCAACGCCAGCGGCAGGGCTACTATACCCGCTGTTATCCCGCCAAAAAAATCGCCCCGGATATGTTCAAAAGTCAGGTATTTTTCCCTGTGAGTGGTCATCTTTTATGGTTCAATGTTTCATAATTTGCCGAACTCCACAAGATACACAATTTTCCCGTTTCTTTCTAATTTGTTTTTAATAACTCTTCCTCTCCGATCAAAAAAATATTTATATTTACCCAATCAGACCTTAAATAAATGAAAGTAATAGCAGCCATCGACCAGGGAACTACCAGCACCCGGTGTATATTTTTCAATAAAAAGGGGGAGATCGTCTCCATGGCACAGAAGGAGCACAGACAGATCTTTCCCCGGCCCGGCTGGGTGGAGCATGACCCGGTGGAGATCGCCAAAAACACGCTGGAGGTTATAGCGCAGGCCCGGATAAGTAAAAACATAAGCCTGCCTCAGATCGTGGCCTGCGGCATTACCAACCAGCGGGAAACCACCGTGATATGGAATAAGAGAACAGGGAAGCCCTATTACAATGCGCTGGTATGGCAGGATACCCGGGTCGCCGCCAAGGCCGAAGAGCTGGAAAAAAGCACAGGTTCCGGGTATTTCAGGGATAAGACCGGCCTGCCCGTTTCTACCTATTTCAGCAGCCTGAAGATCTGCTGGCTTCTCGACAATGTTCCGGGCCTAAGGGAAGATGCCGAACAGGGCCTGGCGCTCTTCGGCAATATGGATACTTACACGGTCTGGCACCTGACGGGCGGCGCCCTCCATATCACTGATGTCACTAACGCCTCCCGTACCCAGCTGATGAACCTCGAAACCCTGGACTGGGACCCCGACATCCTCGCAAAGCTGAATATTCCGGAATCTATCCTGCCCTCCATACGGTCGAGCTCAGAGGTCTATACCCAAATCACGGCGGAGCCGCTGGCGGGAGTTCCGCTTTCGGGCATCCTGGGCGACCAGCAGGCGGCGCTGGTAGGGCAGACCTGCTTTCAACCGGGCGAGGCCAAAAATACCTACGGCACAGGCTGCTTTATGCTCCTGAATACCGGTGAGAAGATCGTGCCCTCCACGCACGGGCTTCTCACCACAGTGGCCTACCGCTTCGGAGACCGGAAAGCCCGTTATGCCTTGGAGGGCTCCGTGGCCGTGACCGGCTCACTGGTGCAATGGCTGCGGGATAACCTCGGTATCATCAAAAACAGTAAAGACATTGAAACCCTTGCCCAAACCGTGGAAGATAACGGCGGTGCCTATTTTGTACCCGCCTTTTCCGGGCTATATGCTCCCTACTGGGAATCGTCCGCCCGCGGGGTTATTGCCGGCCTCACCCGATTTGTTAATAAAGGCCATATAGCCCGGGCAGTGCTCGAAGCCACCGCCTACCAGACGTTGGATGTACTTCAGGCCATGGAAAAAGATGCTGGCATTACCCTGCAGTCGCTGAAAGTAGACGGCGGCATGGTGGTCAATGAACTGCTGATGCAGTTCCAGGCCGATATGCTTCATGTGCCTGTGATCCGGCCTGTGATGATAGAAACCACCGCGCTGGGCGCTGCCTATGCCGCCGGTCTGTCCACCGGGTTCTGGGAAAACCAGGAAGAGCTGAAAGAGAACTGGGGAAAAGACAAGGAGTGGCAGCCCGGTATGCCGCAGGAAACACGCAAAAAGCATACGGAAGGGTGGCAAAAGGCGATTGAGCGTTCACGGAACTGGGAAACGTATTGACGCAAAATCTTGCGTCTCTGGCCATCCAACGCTCAAGGATCCGGGAAACGTATAGACGCAAAATCTTGCGCATCTGGCCATCCAACGCTCAAGGATCCGGAAAACGTATAGACGCAAAATCTTGCGCATCTGGCCATCGAACGCTCAAGGATCCGGGAAACGTAAGAGACGCAAAATCTTGCGTCTCTACAGAA
>CAZLXI010000004.1:0-61468 GCA_964563435.1 uncultured Lacihabitans sp. | reverse complement strand
AACGCTCAAGGATCCGGGAAACGTAAGAGACGCAAAATCTTGCGTCTCTACAGAACATTCTCCCCCGGAAACCTTTAACTTTGCCCGGCTTAAAAAGTACCGCCCTTGAAAAACTCGTCCAAAGGATTAATATTCATCCTGATCACGGTTCTCATCGATGTCATCGGGATCGGTCTGATCATTCCTATCATGCCGGCCCTCTTCCGGGAGCTAACCGGTGGAACAGTCAGTGAGTCTTCCACCTATTCCGCATACCTGGTGTTTGTATACGGGCTGATGCAGTTTGTATTTTCACCCATTATGGGGGGGCTAAGTGACAAGTACGGGCGACGGCCGGTACTCCTCTTCTCCCTGTTCGGCTTTGGGGTCAACTATATTTTCATGGCCTTGTCTCCCACCATCGGCTGGCTGTTTGTGGGGCGGGTGATCGCCGGAATTACCGGGGCGAGCTTTTCCACTGCCAATGCCTACATTGCCGATATCACCCCCTTTGAAAAACGCGCCCAAAGCTTCGGTCTGGTAGGTGCCATGTTTGGTCTGGGCTTTATCATCGGGCCTGCCCTGGGCGGTGTGCTGGGTGAGATAGGCACCCGTATGCCGTTTTATATCGCAGCCGGCCTTTCGCTCGCCAACTGGCTCTACGGGTATTTCTTCCTTCCGGAATCTCTTGCTCCTGACAAACGGCGGGAGTTCAACATCCGTCGGGCCAATCCCATCGGAAGTGTAATCAACCTGCGGAAAAATCCGTTCGTTTTCTCCCTCACTACCGCCTTGTTTCTCGTCTATGTCTCCGGTTTTGCTACCCAGGGCACCTGGTCTTTTTATACCATTGAAAAATTCGGCTGGAGCGAAGGGGAGATCGGCCTTTCCCTGGCTTTCCTCGGCCTCCTGGCAGCAGTGGTCCAGGGTGGGCTGATCCGTTATACAATACCGAAAATCGGGCCTGAGAAGTCCCTGTTCCTGGGTTTGGCAATGAACAGCATCGGCCTCCTGGGGTTTGGTCTGGCCTCACAGGGCTGGGTACTCTATGCAGTGATGGTCTTTAACGCCCTCAGCGGATTAGCCAACCCCGCCTTTCAGGGGATAATCTCCAGCCGTGTACCGCCTAACGAACAGGGTGAGCTCCAGGGCGGTCTCACCAGCCTGATGAGTATCGCCGCCATCGTCGGTCAGCCGCTGATGCTGGGGCTCTTCCGGGCATTCACCCGCGAAAATGCCCCGGTCTACTTTCCGGGTATGCCTTTCCTCGCGGGATGTCTCCTGAGCACCGTCAGTATTATTCTTACTTTCAGGATAATCTATAAGAAAAATATTCCGAAAGTTGTACAGGATAATTAAATTTGCTACATTTGCACCCCGATCAAACAGGTATAGTTTAAAGGTAGAACTGCGGTCTCCAAAACCGTCGGTCTGGGTTCGAGTCCTAGTACCTGTGCAAAATAAGGATATATATGAATAGTGTTATTCAATTCTTCAAAGACTCCTGGAATGAGATCACGAACGAAGTTACGTGGCCGTCATGGAGTTCGCTTCAGTCAAGCGCTACCTTAGTGCTTGTGGCATCTATTATCTTCGCCCTGGTGGTGGGAGGTATTGATTTCCTGATCACGAATGCGCTGGAGTTTTTGCTAGAATCCATCTGATAAATCATCTGTCATGAGTGATTATAACTGGTATGTGGTCAGGGCTGTTTCACAGCAGGAAAAAAAGATAAAAAACTACATTGAGAATGAAGCCGCAAGAAGAAAACTCACCGACTTCATTCCGGAAGTACTTATCCCCACAGAAAAAATAATTGAGGTAAGAAACGGTAAAAAACGGGTACGGGAAAAGAACTTCTTCCCCGGATACATATTGGTGAACGCCGACCTGAATAATGGTGAGGTTCTTCACCTGATCAAGAGCATTCCCGGAGTGATCGGTTTCCTGGGTAAAAACGGAGGAGCTTCCATTGAGCCCGAGCCTTTGAGACAGTCGGAGGTTAACCGTATCCTGGGGGTACAGGAAACTTCCCAGGAAGAGGCTATCGATTCCGGCATGTCATTTGTAACCGGCGAGACCGTAAAAGTGATCGACGGGCCCTTCAACGGCTTTGAAGGAACCGTGGAAGAAATATACGATGAGAAGAAAAAGCTCAGCGTAAGTGTAAAGATCTTCGGAAGAAGCACCCCGGTAGAGCTGGGATACCTGCAGGTAGAGAAACTACAATAATCTTTATATTAGAAACAGGAAGGGCTGCCCGGGAAACCGGGCGGCCTTTTTTATTAAGTGAAAAGTTAAAAACTAAAAACTAAAAGTTGCGGAACATTGCTTTCATATTAAATACTAATGTTCCGCAACTTTTCACTTTTAACTTTTAGTTTTTAACTAATCCCCATTGCCCTCTCGCAAAAAAAGAGCTCCCTTTTTGTAACTTTTCGTCTTTTAAAAAGTTTTTATTACAGGATGCAACTTTGAAGCTTTGCCTTGCATCTTTTAACCGAAGCTATTACAAAAAACCTGTTTTTATCCATTCAAAAACGAAAACCGACCATTCAAACAGAAATGCTTTTCTGGTAAGGTGTGAGGCGCTAATTTTGAAAACGAAAAAGCAATTAAAATTACTTAAAATTATGAAAAAGCTATTTAAAACATTCGCCGTACTGGCGGTAAGCAGCACTTTGGCCTTCGCTAACGTAAACCCTACTTCCTTTAAAGTAGGTATGTACAACGTTCAGAATACGCATACCCTGAAAGTATTCGTAAACAAGGAATCTTCCGATGCCCTGCTCCTCGAGATCAAGGATGCCAAAGGAAGAATTATTCAGTCGGAAAGTATTGGAAAGAACAAGAACAGGATGGGACTGACCCTTAATCTGTCTAATCTTGACTCAGGAGATTACACCCTCCAGTTGTCGGACAAAACCTCCACTTTCTCCAAAGAAATCCGGCTTGAAAAAGAGCAGAAAGAAGAGTTAAAAATTGTTATTTAGTTAGAATGAGACATGGGCTGGCCGTTGGCCGGCCCTTTGTTTTATATAGCCGTATATTTCTTCCGTGTCCATACATAACGGATCACCCCGAACACCAATAACATCGCAAGCGGCAATACAATATTAAAAAGCCGGATCTGCATACGATTATCTCTTATTTTAAGCGCATCCAGGGGGCGCATACCCACCGTCTTTGTCCTGGAAAGCAAAATCCCCTCCCCGTCGGTCAGATAATTCAGCGCATTCAGAAGAAAATCCTCGTTGCCGTACCAGTGTTTAAAATACTTGTCAAACCCTAACGGATAAAATGTCCCCTTTTCCTCATTGATCTCGTTCCGGATCACATCACCATCCGCCACTACCAGTATTTTCGCCGGTTTTGACTTCGTGATGACATCCCCTGAGGAAGGGCGACCGGAAAACCGGTTCCTGTAGAGCGACCGGAACTCCCCTTCTACCAGGTAGCCTACCGCCCGGATCCCGCCGTTGTACTCCGTCTCTTCCGTATCTTTCCGGGCCTCGTTAAAAGTGATCAGCGCCGGTGCATTCAGCACCTGGGTATGCGGCGAGGTCAGTAACAGGGGGGTTTTGGTGAGCCCGTCACCGGCATTAACGGTATCGATCGTAGCCGTATACCGGGTCAGTACCATACCTATATTTTTGGTGATCAGGCTGTTGCCGAAGTTATTGATAAGTGGAAAATACCGGTAAACCACCGGCTGGATATTAGGTTCATCCCCCATTTGTCCCACCACTAAAGGGATAACGGCCGCGTTCAGCCCGTCTTTGACGATGTTTTTGTTGATTCTCAGGCCGTAATTGAACAGAAGGTCATCGATGTTCACGTCGAGCGGCTGCGCATAGGTTCCTTCCAGGCCGATAGAATCTACTTTCAGCCCGTCTACAAAGAAAAGTACCGCTCCTCCGGTCATAATAAACTGGTCGATCTTAAACTTGGTGCTGTCGTCGAGCGGCTTATCCGGAGACGGAATAATGAGCGCATCCAGCCCGTCAAAGCTCCGGGAAGCCTTTGCATCAATAATAAAGAGATTGTAGCGGTCTTTCAGCGCGTCAATCATGCCCCTGAACTCCAGGGGACTCCGTGACATAAATTCCGGGAGCAACCCGATATTCTTTTTTTCCTTAGCCGTAAGCTTCTGGATGGAAGAAGCCAGCTCATATTCCACATTTTCATACGAACGGTTCAGCTTTTCTTCCGGTGTTACGGAAGTGATCTGATTCGATTTCAGAAGCAATACCACATCTTCCTTCCCGTCGGCCTTAACTACCGCGTACGGAAAAACTGCGATCTCCGACTTACGCCCTCCCTTCTGATCAAATACATGGGTGGGCAGGATCCCCTTTTTCTCAAAATCGGCAAAGCGGGCCTTCTTTTCGGCATCACTTCCCTTTTCGGGGTCAACATAGCGTACGACAATATTCTTTCCTGTATAATACCGGAATTCCCCCAAAGTCTCCTTCACAGCCCTTCTCAGGCGTTCAAACCCGCCCGGCAGACCGCTTCCTTCCAGGTAGACCGTAATTTCTACCGGAGCCGGTAACCCTTCCAGCAGGTTCCGGGTGGCTTCCGACAGGGAATATCGCTTGTCTTCCGTGAGGTCCCACCGGAAATACATATAAAAACTCAGAAGATTCAGGAGGAGTATCCCTCCGATAATCACCGCCCGTTTACCCATATTCAATCCCTAAATGAATTACAAAAATACGATAAAATATGCTTATTTCTCCTTCCGCTTCTTAAGCAGCCTGTATACATTCTAAACCCGGATCAGCGTATGTTTAAATCTTGCTTTTGTTAAACATGCGCTATAGTGTTACTTTTGCACAAACATTTCAATTATTTATGATCCAGAGAATTCAATCCGTATTTTTATTGATTACCGCCATGGCCCTGGCTGTATTTCTGGGCACCAACGCCTATACGCGGACGCTCTCCGCGTCGGAGTCGGTTATTGTAAATCCCTATCATGTCTTGCACAAAGTAGGAACGCTGGGCACCGAAAAACCTATATATTATGTGGCTGTAATGGCTTGCATAGCTATCCTGGTGACCCTCATCGCCCTTTTTCAATACCGCAACCGTCTGCGGCAGATCCTGTTTGTGGCCTTTAATGCCTTAATGATGGGGTCCACGCTGGCCGTAACGGTATATCACATCATGAGAGATGCTAAGCAGACAGGCACGGGAGGCGATGAGACCTATGAAGTAGGAATTTTTGCTTTGATCGCAGCGATGGTAAGCAACTCGCTGGCCAACTATTTTATCAAAAAAGACGAGAAGCTGGTTCGCTCGGCCGACCGCATGAGATAGTATGAGGATCGTGTTTATGGGAACGCCCGACTTTGCCGTGGCCACACTGCAAAGACTGGTTGAAAATAATTTTGAAGTGGTAGCCGTGATCACGGCGCCGGATAAGCCTGTAGGCCGGGGGCTCAAAATGAGTGAGTCACCGGTAAAGAAATATGCCGTTTCCCAAAATATCCCCGTGCTTCAACCCGAAAGGCTGAAAAGCAGGGCATTCCTGGAAGAGCTGGCTGCTTACAAAGCCGACCTTCAGGTGGTAGTGGCTTTCCGGATGTTGCCGGAGGCCGTATGGGCCATGCCACCCAAAGGCACTATTAACCTGCACGGCTCCCTGCTGCCCCAATACCGGGGTGCTGCACCGATCAACTGGGCGGTCATCAACGGCGAAAAAACCACTGGTGTAACCACCTTCTTTATCGAGAAAGAGATCGACACCGGTAAGATCATTTTTACCGACACCATAGCCATCGGGGAAAATGACTCGGCCGGTGATCTCCACGACAAAATGATGTGGATCGGCGCAGACCTCGTGGTAAAAACGGTAAGAGCCATTGAAGCCGGCAACTATCCCGGGCAGCCCCAGCACTTCAGCGGCGAACTGAAGGCCGCTCCCAAGATCTTTAAGGAAACCACGGAGATCGACTGGTCAAAAGACGCGGCTTCGCTCCACAATTTCGTGCGGGGCCTTAGTCCGTATCCTGCAGCCTGGACCACCCTTAAAGATAAGCAACTGAAGATCTTTGAAACCCGGGTACTTCCTGCATTGCCGGCCGGCCTGGAGCAAGTGACCGAAAAGCTGTACACCGACCATAAAAAAAACCTCGTAGCCGCCACTGGCCACGGCTTCCTGAACCTCCTCTCTCTTCAGCTGGAGGGCAAGAAAAGGATGACGGCGGAGGAGTTTTTACGGGGGTACAGGTTTGAACCATAAAGGCATATTAGTCATATAAGTTTTAGTGAAAAGTTAAAAACTAAAAACGGTCCGCCGCTGCGGTTACAAGTTACGGAACATTAGTATTATATGAAAAACTAAAAATTAATGTACCGCAACTTTTAACTTTTAGTTTTTAACTTTCCTCCCAACCTCCCTTTATCTTTACACGAAAATCATTTGACGATGCTTCTCAGCGATATCCTTTACAATGTTTCCCTAAAATCGGTTTCCGGAAAGACCGATGTGGAGATCTCCAAAATCGAATTTGATTCCCGGAAAATAGAAGCCGGAACCCTCTTTGCGGCTATTCCCGGTACTCAATCAGACGGGCACAACTTTATCGGAAGAGCCATTGAAGCAGGAGCATCGGCCGTGCTTTGCGAGGTTTTACCCGATGAGCCGGCACCCAACGTTACCTATATCCAGGTAGAGAATTCGGCCCGGGCCATGGGCATAGCGGCCGGGAATTTCTACGGCAACCCATCCCGGAGATTAAGCCTGGTGGGGGTGACCGGAACCAACGGAAAGACCTCCGTGGCCACCCTGCTGTTCAGCCTGTTCAGAAGGCTGGGATACAAATGCGGGCTGCTTTCCACGGTACAGAACCAGGTCGAAGAAGAGGTCATTCCTTCTACCCATACCACGCCCGATTCTGTCCGCCTCAACGAGCTTCTCCACCTTATGCACAGCAGAGGGTGTGCTTTTGTATTTATGGAAGTGAGCTCCCACTCCGTCGTGCAGGAAAGGATAGCCGGCCTGCATTTTTCTGGCGGGATCTTTACCAACATCACCCAGGATCACCTCGACTTCCATCATACCTTTGATGAATACATCAAAGCCAAAAAAGGCTTCTTTGACGCTTTGCAGGCCTCTGCCTTTGCTCTCACTAATGTCGACGACCGGAACGGGAAAGTGATGCTCCAGAACACCAAAGCGGAGAAACACTCCTACTCGCTCAAAAACATCGCCGGTTTCAAGGGGAAAGTGCTGGATTGCGGCCTCTTCGGCCTTCAGATGGATATTGACGGACAGGAGGTCTGGTTCAAACTGATCGGGAAATTCAATGCCTATAACCTGCTGGCCGTATACGGTGCGGCCGTTCTGCTGGAAGAAAACCCGGAAAATATCCTGACGGAACTCTCTCAGCTTACCCCGCCCCCCGGCCGGTTCGAGCAGGTGATCTCGCCGGAGCATATCGTAGGGATCGTAGATTACGCCCACACCCCCGACGCCCTGAAAAATGTGCTGGAGACCATTAATGACCTGCGCCAGGGCCACGAGCGGATCATTACGGTGGTAGGGTGCGGCGGGAACCGCGATAAGGGCAAGCGCCCGCAGATGGCCGCCATCGCCTGCGAACTCTCCGACACGGTCATACTCACCTCCGATAACCCGCGAAACGAAGACCCGGAGGATATCCTGGCCGATATGCAGGCCGGCGTGTCGCTTACCAAACGTCGGAAAACGGAACAGATCACCGACCGTCGCGAAGCCATCCGCCGCGCCGTTTCACTGGCCGGACCGGAAGACATCATCCTCATTGCCGGAAAAGGCCATGAAACCTACCAGGAGATCAGGGGGGTGAAAAGCCATTTCGACGACCGAGAAGAGCTGCGGGCGGCTTTCAGGGTGTAGTGTCGGGTGCAAAAACCTGCTGCCGTACTTAATTTTGGACCCTGATTAGGCAAAAACACCGGGGGCACCGGTATCCCCTCAGGAATATACCTGACAAGGCATTACACCGTAGACCCTTCTTTTCGTGCTTTCTTAATGAACCTCAGCGGACGCCTGCCCAAGGCAAAGACTTTTGCCTCAGGCAGGTCGCGTAATTTTGTAAAGCCATAAACGGAAAAGCTGAGCAACCCGGTCACCAGCCAGAAGACGTCGGTAGCCCACACCTGCGTAACCGGGGTTTTCCAGAGCCAGTCGCCCGTGGCAAAGCCGTTTACCAACGGAACCAGCAAAGAGAACAAACCTCCCAACCCTAAGCTGAAACGGGTGATACGCCTTTCGGATGACAGCAGCACCGCGACCAGCGCCAGCAGCAGCCAGGCCAGGAAGAAGACCGTATTCACCCGGAAAGCATGGTCTTCAGCAGGCAGCAGAAGCTCCGCCGAAAACAGGAGGGCTGTAGCCGGAAATAAGGTGAAGCAAATGGCCAGGAATATCCGGGTCACCCGCCGGTGAAAACGTTTCTGTTTCGTCGAGTAACGGGCGTTGTTCCGGGCCTCCTTCCAGATGAGGATCCCGCTCACAAAAACAAAGCAGGAGAACAGGGCCATCACAAAATAGATCCCCTTCACCACCAGGCCGCCAAACGAAGCAAAATGGAGGTGCATAATGGTCTCCACAATGGCGTATGTCCATTTCTTATTTTTGCCGGGCAACGCGTTGTACAGCTCTTTCCCGTCTTTCAGCCGGTACCCGATGTAGCCGTTCGAAGCAAAAATGCTTTTATCTTTACTCACCAGCCGGAAGTTGGCCACCCCGTCTTCTTTATAAACGTGATGGGTCTGAACAGCCGGGATCTCATAGGCGGCCCCATATTGCTCCCGGACTTTTCTGTAGAGGGAAACCAGGTTTTCCGTATGATCAAAAGCAGGAGCCTGCTCATCGTATTCCACCCCGTACATGGGGTACGCCATAGCATATACTTTTTCCGGTTTCCCTTCGTAAAAGACCATCACAGCGGGCAACAGCACCAGCAACAACAGCAGATAGAAAGCCCCTGTAACAGCGTACATGAATTGATAAGGCAGGCCCAAAAGGCCAAACACCGTGTGGCCGTTGGTCCAGACCTGCTTCCAGGTTCCCTGAAACGAAAATGCCCAGAATTTGCTCAGCATATTTTTCCAATGCACCAGAACTCCCGTAACCGTAGCAAAAATGAAAAACAGGGAAACAAAGCCGGCTATCCACATGCCGGCAAAAGGGATCTGGGCAAAATAGTGCAGCTTATACAGGGTCTCCCCTACCGTACTTTCCGCCTTATCGCTTACGGCATAGGTCACGGGATTCATTTTTCCGGCATAGTGGATCTCGCCTTCCGCTCCTTCCGGTTTGATATGTCCGTAAATCCCGATCACCGGGTTTTGCGGGCTGGCAAAGGTAAAATAGGTATCATCATCCAGATCAAAATCGGGAAGAGCCTCCTGCAGGCGGGCGACCATTTCCTTAAGATCGGCATCTTCCGTCTTTATTTTCCGTGCCGACGGGTTCTCCCACAGGTAAAACTCCGATTTAAACAGCGTAAAAGCTCCGGCAAAAAAAATGACAAACAGGGCTACGGCCAGAACGATCCCGCTTACCGTATGAAGATGAAAAAAGATATTGTACGCCCTGTTGCCGAAGCCTTTTAATTTCATACCGCTTGGTTATTTTAAGATCCAGGTTATCCCTCCGAAAAACAGGGTCAATACCAGGTAAAGCCCCCACAGCTTCCATCCGTTACGGACCAGAAAACCTGTGACCATAAGGCCCGCCCACAGCAAAAAGAAAGAAATGCCGGATAATACCACCACGATCTCCCGGGCAAAAGGCATTACCCCCAGCATCAGGTGAAAACTGGCCGATACCAGGTAGCCCCCCAGGATGGCGGCGGTGATCTTAAGGGCTCTTTGCCCCCTTGAACTGAGATATTTGGTTTGAGCAGGCATTTTAAAAGACCAGGTCAAGAATTAAGAAAATAACCATTACCCCCCAAAACAGCCGAAAATATTTCCGTGGAAGATGAGAGGCAAAAACCAGGAGGGAATACGCCAGGGTAAAGGCCAGAAAACCGGCCAAAAGACCGGCGACCAGGCCCATTTGCACGACATAGATCACCTGCGAAAGGAGCAGAAAGACAACTCCTGACCAGGCTGGAAGTCGCCCTTTCAGGGGGTATTTTACTGCACTGCCCTGATCCGGCCCGGAGTTCCGGACCGGGAATCCCCCTTTCAGGCGGCTGTATTCCGCCGGGAAATACTTTGACCCCGAATAAAAAGCGAACCCTCCGAGCATGGCGGCCAAAAGTCCTAACATCTTCCTTCCATTTTTTTCGCAAATATTATTTTAATTTAGATTAATTCAAATTAAAAATCTGTTTTCTTGTCCCGGCTACCTCTAAAAATATAATTTTTCAAATACCCGTTTGAATTATTCTCTAAACTTTAAGAGGAAACTATCCTTTACTTTTTATTTAGACTAATTATAATTAATAATTTTGCACAATAAACATTTACAAATCGTTATGAAGAAAATCATACTATCTTTCCTTATTCTGTGCGGGCCGATCCAACCGGGACATGCCCAACAGGCGGATACCGTTAAAACATATACGTTGGAAGAGGTAAAGATCCAGGCCAAAAGCATACTGAACAAAACCAGTACCGACGCCAATAAAATGCCTGTAGGCTACCTCGAAACTCCACAGGTGTACAACAGCGTTTCGCGTGTGGTCCTGGAAAAGCAGATCGCCACCACCATTGAAGATGCAATGCACAACATTCCCGGCGTAACCAAGCTATGGGACGCTACCGGACGTACCGACGGCGGCTCTTTCTTTACCAGCCGCGGGTTCTATACCTCCACCCGGGCCCGTGACGGTGTGGCCAACATCGCCTCTACCAACCTCGATATGGCCAATATTGAGCGTATCGAAGTGATCAAAGGTCCTTCGGCCACCCTTTTCGGAAGCGTTATCACTTCTTATGGGGGTGTCATCAACCGCATTACTAAAAAGCCGCTTTTTGTGGATAAGTCTTCGGTCAGCATAGCAGCAGGCACACAGGGTTTCTACAGGGGATCCCTGGATATCAACAAAAAGCTAAGCAATACCATTGCCGCCCGTCTGAATGCCGCCTGGCAAAACCAGGATTCCTGGCAGGATATAGGAGCCCAGAAAACCTACCTGGTGGCGCCTTCTTTTACTTTCCGGCCTAACGAAAAATTCCAACTCGACCTCGAAGGTGAATTCCTGGGATCCAACGGTAATTCCAGCGGCGGAAGTCATATCTTTTTCCTTACGCCTTCGTTCATTAATTCCAACATCGCCGCTTTTCTGACCGCTCAGGGGATTCCCCAGGCCAACGTGGATTTCCTGATGGCCATGGCACCCAAAACGTTCAAAGACGCCTATGGCACCGACAGCATCGATGAGCTTAAGGTAAGCTACGACCGGTCTTACCTGAGCGATGACATTAAATTCAGGTCCAATACCGCATCCGTGTTCGGAAACGCCTCCTACCGCATCAATGAGCACTGGAGCTCCCAAACGACCGTTACCTTCAGCAATACCACCAACAAAGGCTATATGGGATACCAGTACCTGCTACCCAACTACCTGATAAGCTTTGCGCAATCGGCAGTTACGGGTAACCCGACCTTTGGTACTCCCGGGCACGATTACCTGGCGAGAATGGTGTGGAGCCCTACAGGAAACGCCTCGAACTTTGAGGTCCAGCAAAACTTCGTATCGGACTACTCTTTCGGAAACCGGATGAGAAACAGGGCGGTAGCGGGCCTCGATTACTCCAACTTTGTATCAGACATTACCTACAATCGCTTTTACGGCTCGCTGGCCGGTATTCCTTACCCCGACCTGTTTGATATCGTTCCTTCGCACGGAGAGGTACCGAATTACGATTTCTTCAACCTTGCCAATGTGGAAAAGGCCTATGCAAACAATCCTTCCGGTACCCTGGATTACCGTTATACCAATAACATTTACAGCGCTTATGTCAACGATATCTTTAATATCAACGATTACATTATCCTGAACGCCGGGCTGCGACTCGACCATTTTTCTTATACGAATCCTGCTTCAGACACCTACGCCTACAAGCAAACCAAGCTTGCCCCGAAATTCGGCGCTATCGTTTCTCCTTTAAAAGATAAACTGGCTCTTTTTGCCAATTACCAGAACGGGTTTACCAATAAAAACGGGCAGGATGCAACCGGCAAGGCGTTTGTTCCGGAAGAAGCCAACCAGTGGGAGGCCGGCCTGAAATACAACCTGTGGAATGATAAGGTGACCGGTAGCATCAGCTATTATGACATCCTGGTAAAAAATATTGTCCGTTCGGATGTGAACGATCCGCTGTACAACATCCAGGACGGAGAGCAGGCCAGCAAGGGTATCGAGCTGGAGGTGCTGGCCAACCCGGTACAGGGCTGGACCATCATGGGCGGATACGGGTATAACGACAGTAAGTTTGTACGATCCACCCCCGATGTGGAAGGCAGGAGACCTCAGGGCTCAGGACCGGAGCATACCCTGAATTTCTGGACCAACTATACCTTTACCTCTACCGTCCTGAAAGGTCTTGGTGCAGGGATCAGCGCCAACTATGCCAGCGAGGCCCTGGCCGTAAGCCTGGCACCGGACGGTGACCTGGTGGTACCTGCCTATACCCTCATAGGCACGCACATTACCTATGATACCCCGAAATGGAAGCTGGGCCTCAAGGTGAATAATCTGACCAACGAAAAGTACTGGATGGGCTGGACCAATATGATCCCGCAGAGACCCAGACAGGGGATAGTGACTTTGGGGTACAAGTTTTAACCCAAACTACGCATTAGAAATTAGGGTTAAAGATACAATTGCTAAATTAATCCGGAAAGAATAGGGAGCTGCATTGCGGCTCCCTTATTTATAATCACTATTTCAACTTCACTGCCTTCCCACTTTTGGCACTTTTTATGGCAGCATCCAGAATCTCCGTTACGATCATATTGTTTTCCAGGGAGCTGAGATCATAGGGTGGAAGTTGAATTTCGTTCCGGATCACCGCCTTAAACATCGAAAACGGGTCATCGAAGGGCTTTTCTCTTTCCGGCAGCTTCTGATGAGTTTCCTCAAAGCCGTCATAGCCTTTGGCCATTCGTAAACGCAGATCATGCCTGTTGTCGGCGAAGATCGCCCCCGTGAGCCCGTAGATCTCCATGTCTTTCCGGCCTATGGGCCAGTTCCAGGAGGGCTGGAGCACCGCATTGGCTTTGTCGTAAGTAAGAACGATGGTGGCGTCATCATCCGCTTTCGGGTTATTCTCCGGCTGAAGCTGCTGAAAAGCGGCCAGCACACTCCGCGGCTTTTGTCCGTTCATCAGCCAGGTCATCAGGTTGGCACCGTAACATCCGAAGTCGGTGCTGGCACCTCCGCCATTGTACTGCGGATCGATCAGCCAGTCGAGAAACTCCCGGTCTATACCTATCTTTTTAGGGCCTCTGTGACCGTCTCTTACTACTACTTTCCGGACATCGCCGATGGTTCCGTCTTTCACCATTTCCCAGGCTTTTGTGTTGGTAGGGTACCAGGTAGTTTCGTAGTTGGTCAGTAAATGAATACCGTGCTTTTTGGCGAGCGCCTCCATTTTCCGGGCCTGCCTCAGGTTAAGGGCCAGTGGTTTTTCCACCATCACATGAATGCCGTGCGGCGCTGCCTTTTCCACCACTTCCAGGTGTTCGGAGATCATGCCGAACGCGGCTACTGCTTCCGGCTTTTGAGCGGCGATCAGCTCCTCTATGGAATTATAAACCTTGTCGGAAGAAAAGCCGTACCATTTGGCATATTTAGCAATCACTTCCTGGTCCTGTTCCACAATACCCACTATTTCAAAGTCGCCCCGTTTTTCGCTGGAGAAAACCATGTGCACATGCGTATGAGTAAGGCTGATCACACCTAATCGTAAGGGTCTTTTATCCTGGGCAGACGCCAGGAGGGGGAAGAGAAGGAATAATAAAAATATCCGTGTTTTCATGGGTTAGCGTGCTAGGGTATAAAAAATCTTCATCATATATCTCCAAAGATAGAATTTTTCTTACTTTTGGACTACCATAACAACTTATAATGAACGAAGAAAGTTATCCATTCAATTTTATTAATCAAACCTTTGTTTTTGAATTTGAGAGCACCGGTCCTAACAAAACAATCAAAAAGCGGGTAGAAATTTCGTTAGTTGATCATGAACATCAGATCTTCAATGTAGCTCTTTTAGATGTTCTGCCCAATAAAACTCGAGTGATTTAACAGTCAGTAATAATTCGGATATGCCCAAAGTATTAGCTACCGTATTCCGGATTTTGGACCAATTCTTTAAGTTCAATCCTTATGCAAAAGTTCTTATAACGGGGAGTACCCGTCCCAGGACACGGCTTTACCAAATGGCCATATCCAAATACCTGCATGAATTAGAACTTAAATTTCATATTTTTGGTTTTTTTGAAGCTAGACTCGAGAATTTTACAAAAGGGAGAAATTACGACAGGTTCACCATTTTGTTAAAACAATTGCAACAATGAATACCAAAAAAAAACAGGAAGATCCCTACATTTATAAAACAAGGGAAAATGCTGCAGAGGCCAAGCATAATGAAGCCAGGGAGTTCTTGAAGACCGTTGACTTCAAGCAGCTTGAAGATTTGATTGCCCAAAGAAGGCAAAAGAAGTAACCCTCACCCCACCGCCTGAAAAACCTTCAGCACACTCTCCAAACCTGTACTCCGCGAGCCTTTTACCAGGAAAAAAGTATTCTCAAATTTCATGTCGAGCAGCCAGTTATGCATCGAGAACTTATCGGTGAAATAATACGCTTTGGGTAAATATGGCAACGCATACTGCATATTCTCACCGTATAATACCACATAATCAAAGCCCAGGCTGCTCACCAGCTTTCCTAACCCGGCATGCTCCTTTTCGGAATATTCACCGAGCTCAAACATATCGCCGAGGATGACCACTTTCTTTTTAGAAGTGGACAGGTGAGCAAAGCTCCTTAAAGAGGCTTCCATAGAGGAGGGGTTGGCATTGTAAGCATCCATCAGGAAGGAATTGGAGCCCGCCTCCACCGTCTGTGAGCGGTTGTTATCCGGATTGTACCCGGCAATGGCCGCAGCGGCCGCAGCTTCCTCTACGTTGAAATACATCCCCACGTTAAAGGCTGTCTGCATGTTATCAAAATTGTATTTCCCGCCGATATGCGTAATATATTTCTGCCCGTTATGCGGCGCCGTAAATTCCACCACCGGGCTTTCGGCCGTCATTTGCAACGCATTTTCATCGTTTCCGTAATATACCACGGCCAGGATGTTCCTTTCCCTGATCATCTCCGTGATCTTGCTGTCGGTGGCATTGGCAAACACAATTCCGCCTGATTGCTTCAGGAAGTCAAACAGCTCGCCTTTGCCTTTCCGGATCCCCTCTTCGCCTCCGAAGCCTTCGAGGTGAGCCTTACCGAGGTTGGTGATCAACCCGTGGGTAGGTTCGGCCACAGAACAAAGCAGCTCAATTTCTTTTTGGTGATTAGCGCCCATTTCTATTACCGCCACTTGGGTGTCATCCGGCATAGAGAGAAGGGTCAACGGCACCCCGATGTGGTTGTTCAGGTTTCCGCGGGTGGCGTGAACCTTATATTTTTGAGCAAGAACACGGGTAAGCAGCTCCTTATTGGTGGTTTTTCCGTTGGAGCCGGTCAGTGCGATCACCGGGATATCAAACTGTCTCCGGTGATACTTGGCCAGCTGCTGAAGCGTGGTAAGCACATCTTCCACCCGGATGCATCTTTCGCTTCTACCCCATTCCGCTTCATCCACCACCGACCAGGCCGCACCTCTGGCCAAAGCCTCCTCTGCAAAGGTATTGCCGTTAAATTTCTCCCCTTTCAAAGCAAAAAACACGCACCCTTCGGTGATATTCCGGGTATCGGTGGTTATTCCGGCAGACGCTTTGCAGATCCGGTATAATTCTTCTGTCGACATGTATTGTTTTCCTAAAAACCCCTCAAATTTCACTATTTTTCATAACTTAGCCATTGGATATGGAAGAAACTTTCGAAACTTATGTCTCCGCTTCAGGGAAGGTGCTGAGGATCGTCACCGACACGGAAAGTGTAAAGGAGATCAGCTTTGTCCGGGAGGCGCGTCAGTCGGCCGGTGAAGCACCGGATATACTCTGGAAGGCGGCCGCTCAACTGGAGGAATACCTGCAGGGCCGGCGGGAAGCCTTTGATCTGAACTTAGACCCCGACGGCACGGATTTTCAGAAGAAGGTATGGGAACTGCTTCAGACCATTCCGTTCGGGAAAACCTCTACTTATGCCCGGATGGCCGACAGGTTGGGCGATTCCAAAGTGATCCGCGCTGCGGCTTCCGCCAACGGCAAAAACCCTATCGCCATCGTTATTCCCTGCCACCGGGTAATCGGTTCGGACGGTAGCCTGACCGGCTACGCGGGCGGACTCGACAATAAGCGGTTCCTGTTGGAGCTGGAAAAAGCGAATGGGGTGCTGACGTTGTTCTAGCAGGGAGGGGAAGAATGGTTAATGATTAATGGTTAATTATTAATGATAGATTGCCAAGACCCATTGATCATTAACCATTGACAATTAACCATTTAATAATATTCCGCAATCGCTTTTATCTTTTCACTATCAAAAAAGCCACTTCAGTGCCTTCGGAAACTCCTGCCCCCAACGCTTTTCATTATGCAGGCCTTCAGGATCCAGTTCGGCCTTGATCTGCACCTTTTCCGAAGAGAATCCCTGCCCTTCAATGGTGGAGATCAGTTTTTCAATGTTACTGAACATGGTGGTGCTTTCTTTACCACCTCCGTAGATATAGATCCGGGTATCCATCGGGTTAAAGAATTCCACGGCGTCAAAATAGATCTTGGGGCTTGTCCACAGGGCCGGGGAGAATACCATCAGCCGGCCTATTTTCTCCGGATACATCATTCCGGTGTAAATACTGATCAGACCGCCCATGGAACTTCCGCCGATGCCGGTGAACTGGCGTTCGGGGAGGGTACGGTATTGCTCATCGATCAAAGGCTTCAGCGTACGTACAATAAACGTGGCGTAACGCATGCCTTCACCTTTCTGATTTTCCTTCGGGGTTTTATAGGGTGAATATTCCGAATTCCTGGTCTTATCGCCATGGTCTATGGCCACGATGATCACGTCGGTTTCACCCTGCCTCTTCAGAAGCGAGATACGCTTGTCGACCTCCCAGTTCCCGTACGCCGAACCGTTCCCAAACAGGTTTTGGGCATCGTTCATGTATAAAACGGGGTATCGCTTTTCGGTATTGGTATGATAATCATGCGGGAGAAGAACCGATATTTTTCTTTTCCTTTTCAATTGAGGGATCTCAAATGCCTCTGAGAATATTTCCACTAAGGGCATCGTTTCCCTGTAAAACGGGGTGTAGCCGTTTTGTCTCCACAGCGGCACAAAATCCGGTTTTTGGATTTCCTCCAGGTCAAAAAGGCGGCTCCGGGGGCTATTCCCCAACACATCCAGCTCCACGTTATCCCAGCCTCCTTTGGTATATTTATAATAGGATTTTTCCACAAGGTCCGGAACTTTATCCAGGCTGATCCGGAATCGGCCCTCGTCTACCCTGTCCATAATGAAATCAGGATCAGAAGGATTCCAGTTGCAAAAATCTCCAGTCAGGAATACGGGCCGGTTGTCTTTTATGTGTGTTTCTACTTCTAAAAACATTTCTCAGGTTAAACGGGACACAAATTTAACATATATGTATATACATATTTATGTAAAGACGCAAAATTTTGCGTCTTTACAAGGGGTCAAATTTATCCATTATATTTCCAGTATCCTAAAACCGCGGGCCGGAACTTTCACTTCTTTTTGCCAGGTCGATCCGTCTAATACATCCGTCATCCGCACTTCCTCCGAAATCATTTCTGCATAATCACTACTTTTCACCACGGTTTCTTCCGCATTCTTATTAAAGATCACCCACAGTTTTTTCTGTCCGTCGACCCGGAAATAGCAGTAAATTCCGTTCTCCGGGACAAAATGAATAAGTTTTCCCCGGTGGACCACTGTGGCGGTTTTCCGCCAGTTAAAGAGCCGGCGGGTGAAATCCTGCAGCTCTTTCTGAAGGGGGGAAAGGTTTTCTCCGGTAAAGGCATTTTTCTGATCACCGGGCCAGCCGCCGGGCATATCGGCCCGTAAAACACCGTGTTCTTCCGAATCCGGGTTGGCCATGCCTATTTCCGTACCGTAATAGATCTGCGGAATTCCCCGCACGGTCGCCAGAAAGGCCAGCCCCATTTTGAACAGGTGCGGATCTTCCTTTACCTGCGTAAAGAAGCGGTTCATGTCGTGATTGTCGGCAAATACCACCAGGTTATCCGGATCGGGGTACAGGTAATCGTCGGAAAGCGACTGGTATAAGCGGGCCAGCCCGTTATGGAAGCCTTCCTTTTCGGTAAGAGCCTGCACCAGGGCGGTCTGAAGCGGGAAGTCCATCATAGACGGGATCCAGGTCTCGTAACCGTCCGGGTTGCTTTTCCCTTTTTGCCAGTAAGCAATGGTATTCGCTTTGGTGGTCCACTCCTCGCCCACTACGTTGAGGTTCGGGTACTCCGCCAGGATGTCTTTCATCCATTGGGTCAGAAATCCCTTTTCCGAGTACGGCCAGGTATCCACCCGAAGTCCCGACAAGCCGGCATATTCTATCCACCAGATGGTATTCTGGGTCAAATACCGGGCCATAAAAGGGTTTCTCTGGTTGAGATCAGGCATGGAAGGCACAAACCAGCCGGCCTTCATGTTTTCCTTATCCCTTTCAGAGGCATGGATATCCTGGTGTACTTCCCGCCGGTGATTTGCAGGCCGGAATTTCCCGTCGTTATTGATCCAATCACGGAAAGGGAGGTCGGCCATCCACCAGTGATCGATACCGCAGTGGTTGGGGATCACATCCATGATCCATTTCAGGCCCATGGCGTTGGATCGGGTGACCATTTCCTTAAATAACTCATTGGTTCCGTAACGGGGGTCGATCTTATAATAATCCGTGATGGAGTAGCCGTGGTAGGTCACCTGCTTTAAGTCGTTTTCAAGAAGAGGCATACTCCAGAGGGTGGTAAAGCCCATGTCTTTTATATAAGCGAGGTGATCCGTTATTCCCCGGATGTCGCCTCCGTGCCGTCCATTATAATGGGAACGGTTCAGCTTCTCTTTTGTATCCGGCGTATTGTCATTGTTCAGGTCACCGTTTACAAAGCGGTCGGGAGTGATCAGATAAATCACATCGGAATTATCAAAACTTTTTCGGGTAGCAGAATAGGCCGCCCGGGCTTCCAGCTTCAGTGCATGGGAAATTACTTTTCCGCCGGTTGAAGTAAAATTGATCTTCACGTCGCCCGCTTTGGCAGATTTCTCTATTTTCAGGTCGAGAAAAAGGTAATTCGGACTTTCCGCCTTATGCACTTTCAGCAACTTTACCCCCGGGTGGTTGAGGGAAACCCGGGTTTCCGAAATGTTCTTCCCATACACCAGTACCTGGAGCTCCGGGTTATGCATGCCCGTCCACCAGACGGCAGGTTCCAGGCGTTGGATCTCCTGCGCCGACAGCGACACGCAGAGGAAAAGAAGAAATAGTATTTTTTTCATTTTTTGAATTTCTTTAATGACCAAACGGTATAGCTCTTGGCGGGTGTACTGATCTCTGCCCGGCCACCGGCATCGGTTGTGAGGGTTATATCCGTATTCCCCGAATAATCATAGATCACTGCGTTCTTCCAGGGGGTCACGATGGTTCTTTGCATATTCCGGGAGGCGTTGTTCAGGGTAAGCACCAAACCGGGCGTGGTGCTGTCGCCTCCCCGATGCGCCACATAAAAGTCGGTTTCGGAATACAGTACCGTAAGGTTTCCGGCAGCCAGCGAACGGTGGATCCGGATCAGCTTTTCCAGCTTCGGTTTCGACAGGATACTTTCGTAATCGCTATAAAAAATACAGGGATAGCCCGGATGGGTCAGGATATAAGCGTAGGCCAGCATCCGGTTTTCGGCCGAGCCGATGCGGTTCCCCTGGTTCGTGTCCTTCTCGGTATCATGGTTATTGACAAAGGTCACCGCTTTTTCCGGGTAAACCTTCCAGAGAGCATTCCGTTCCCCCAGAATTTTCAGGTTATTCCCGTCGATGGCCTGTTCCAGGTTATAAAAATTAGCAAAATCAAATGCCCGGATACCGGTTTTGTCCACCCAGTTTTTCAGGTAGTCGGTGTTGCCGTCCCATACCTCCAGCACGCCAAAACCGCCCACGGCGTCCATCCATGATTTAACCACCAACGGGTCAAAGCCTTTTACGTAATCAAAGCGCCAGCCGTCGAACTTCATGGTGTTTTTATAGTAGCGGGCTACGGAAGAGTCGGATTCCCAGAACCATTTTCTAACGTTAGGTCTTTCATGACAAAGATCCTGCTCTTCAAAAAACAGGGCTTCAGCATCCCGGTCATGAATATGGTTCGGGTGAAAATCCTCATAATTGCGGTTAAACCGGCCGGATGCAGGCCGGAATAAGGTGTAGGTATTCTTGCTCCGGTAAGGGTTGAACTCCAGCTGCCCGCCGCTGTTATGGTTCAGCACGATGTCGGCAATGACCTCCATATTCAGCCCATGCGCCCTGGCGATCAGGGATTCCAGCTCGGCCCTTGAACCGAAGCGGGTCTTCACCGTTCCCATCTGGTCGTATTCCCCGAAATCAAAGTAATCCATGGGGTCATAGCCCATAGAATACCCGCCTGACATCCCTTTGGACACCGGCGGCAGCCAAAGGCGGTCTACCCCCATTTCCTTCCAGTCCTGTAACCGGGCGTCAATCGTATTCCACCAGGCGTGACGGGGCTCCACATCCCAGTAAAATCCCTGCATCATCACGCCTTCAGGCCGCAGGTATTGAGCGAGGTCTTCCGGGTGCGTGATGGTCTCTCCCGGCTCGCTGCCGTTTTTGCAGGCGGTGAGACTCAGAAGGAGGAAGAGGAGACGGAGGCTTTTTTTCATGGGAATAACTTAAGGGCCGGGGGAAGAATGAGTGAAAAGTTAAAAGTTAAAAACTAAAAGTTATGGAAAACATAAGTATATAAAAAAGAAATTCTTCCTTAGCTTTTTACTTTTAGTTTTTAACTTTTAACTTTCTATCCGGGCTATTCCTATTTTACTTCTTCGTCAGCTTATACGCAGGTGTTGAACCGGAGAAATCCAACACAATGTCATATGTTCCGGCGGTTACTTTAATATTGTCGCCACCCGCTTCCAATGAGCCGTCGGCTCCGTTATCACCGTAGTTAACGCCCCAATCATTATCGGCCCGGAACTTCATCTCTCCTGCTTTCAGCACCACACCTTTGGCTATCCATATTCCTTTGGTATCAAAATCGGCTGCATACTGGGAATAATCCAGGTCCATAGGCACATCCGGCCCGTCCCAGCTGTTCGGGGTGGCGTCACCTACCAAACCCCAGATATGGGTCACCGGCAGCAGGCTGTAAGAGTTCTCGTTCAGGTTCATGGTCACCAGGTATTTCCCGGCAGCCACCTGAATGTTGTCGCCACCGTCATCTAAAGTGCCGTTTGCGCCGTTATCTCCTAAGTTAACCCCCCAGTCTGAGTTTAAGCGGAACTTCATCTCACCCGCTTTCAGTGTGATAATGGTTCTCCATTGGTCAGAATACGGGTCATACACCATCTTCCCATCCGGAGTAGCTCCCCAGTCGTTAAAGGCGCTGCCAACAATTCCCCAGGAATATTTCTCCAGCTTATAGGTCAACGCTCCCAGGTCCAGCGTAATTTTATAGGTCCCGGCTGTTACCTGGATATTGTCGCCGCCGGCATCTAGGGTTCCGTTCGACCCGGTATCTCCGTAATTCACATCCCATCCTGAATCTCTCCGGAATTTGATCTCACCGTCTTTCAGGGTCAGATACGCAACAAATACATTGGCATTGGTCGTTTGATAGAAGGGTCCGTCAGGCGTGGCTCCCCAGTCGTTGTAGGCGCTTCCTACTACCCCCCAGGGCGAGGAAAGATCCAATACATTGGCATAAGGTGTAGCACTCAGGCTCGCTACCGGCGATACGATAGAAGTAGCCGAAGAAAGTACGATGCTTACCCTCACATCCAGCAGGTGCACTTCATCGGGTTTCAGGCCCAGGTTTAACAAAATGGCATTCAGTTCAGAGCCTTTAAATTCTCTTTTTAAAGCAGAGCCGGTCGATGTGCTGTAGGCTTTTGAAAAATCTCCGCCTTTCGTATCTATCTGAAGCAGATAAGACGGGGCTGCCGCATAACCGAAGTCCGGTGCGCTCCAGGAAATGGTTAACACCTGGTTATCGGCTTCATCTTTGCTAAGAACCAATGTCGGGGCTGAAAGCGTGACATTTGTACCTGTCCCCTCATTCATCACGGCTCTGATCTCATCTTTTTCACACGACCAGAGGCCTGCTACGGCAAAAAGTATGATTAATATTCTTTTCATTTCAACATTCATTTTAGTGTTTTTTAATAACCCGCAGTCTGGGTAAGGTTTGGGTTAACCATGATCGCCTCTGCAGGTACCGGATACAGATTGTACTTGGCATCTACAGCTCTTCCTCCCTGTACACCGCCTTTCCAGGCCCACAGGTAGGTGTCGGTTACCAGCTGGTTAAAACGGATCAGGTCGGTTCTCCGGTGCCCTTCCCAGTACAGCTCCCGCGCCCGCTCATCCAGTATAAACTGTAAATTAAGGGTCGCGTCTGTAATGTTTCCTGAGGCATCTCCGTAAGCTCTTGCCCTTACGGTGTTCACATAGCTCAAAGCAGTACCTCTATCGCCGGCACTGGCTCCTCTCAAAACGGCCTCCGCATAAATCAGATGCATTTCTGCCAACCTGAAAACGGGGAAATCCGTATCTGTAAAGTTTCTTCCCGGGTCATTACCCACTCTTCCGTCCACGTAGTTATTGGTCCATTTTTTAATGTGAACTCCGTTATGGAAATTGGTGATGTCGTCTATTTCGTTTTCTACCGGGTCAATTTTATACCGGGAGGTAGTAAACAGCGCTCTCCTGTCGTTCGTAGTGGTAGTGTTTCCTGAATAAAACTTGCTGGAAAGGCCTTTTGTAGCTCTGTAACCGGCCCAGCCGCTACCCACATTGTAATCGGGAGCGTCTTCTCCGGAAGAAGCGTGTATCAGGAAAGTGGTGTTGCCATGTCCCTGAGTCATAAGGCCGTCACAGTTAATGGCCCAGATAATCTCATTGGTCTGCGTATGGTTATCGGCCTGGAATAAGCGGGTATAAGTTGCACTCAACGAATATCCTGCGTCAATCACCTTTTTAGCATACGTAGCAGCCTCATTGTATTTCCCGGAGCCGGTATAGGTTTCGGCATTCAGATACAAGCGGGCGAGAAGGGCTTGTGCCGCCGCTCTGTCTACCCGTCCGTACACGTTTGACCTCGCTGCCGGAAGCAGCTCTTCGACAGCCTTCAGTTCAGATTCAATGTAAGCAAAGATCTCGGTTGCGGGCTTTTCCACAGGTGTAGTTCCGGTTTGGTCTGCTTCGGTCAGGAACGAATATTTGCCAAACAGATCCATGGCAGCCCAGTAGTTAAACGCTCTCAAAAATCTTGCCTCGGCCGCCATGTTTTTGATGTTGGTGGCATCAGCACCGGAAAAGCCTCTCTCTGAGATTTTTGCCTCAGTAGTTTCTCTGAGGAAAGCATTGATCAACCCGATATTCCATATAGGCCGGGCGTACATTCCTTTAATAAACGGATCAGCGCTGGTCCATACCAGATTATGAAAATCCTTAATGGTCTGATCATTCCATGCGCAAACCGCTTCATCGGTAGGAAGCTCCTGAAGATTGAAGAACGGACGTATAAACGAGATCTGTGATCCGCCGTCCAGCCCGGAAATATCCGGAGCACCATCGCCTTCGTTTCCTCCCAGTGCAAGACTACCGTAGATTTTAGCCAAAACAGAGGTATAACCGTTTATATCAACGTATGCATTATTCGGAGTCATGTCATTCTGTGGGAAAAGGTCCAGTTTACCGGAACAGGATGTCACGATGCTCATGGTTATGAATGCTATCGCTATATTCTTAATGATATTTTTCATATTTTATCTCTTTTGCTCGTCTTAAAAATCAAAGTTTAATCCGAAAGTATAAATTCTCGGACGTGGATAAATGGTATTATCTACACCCGAACTTGAAGCATTCTCAGGATCCAACCCTTTGTATTTGGTAATAACCAACACATTGTTTATTCCTGCATTCAGGCTAAGTGAGGCGTTTCCAAACACTTTTCCAACATAGTACCCCACATTGATATTGTCTAACCGGAAGAATGAGGCATTTTCTATATAAAGATCAGACTGATACTGGTTATTATAGAAGCCGGTAGTCAGTAACTCGGTGGAGGCATTGTTAATGGTCAGCACAGGGTCTAACAAATTACGCATCACCGAACGCTCGGAACGGAAGTTGTTATACAGGTAGTTTCCGAACATACCGTGGCCGGAGGCTCTTGCCGTCCATTTTTTGTAATTAATCGCTGTGTTCAAACCCAGCAGTGTGCTTGGAGCTGGTCTCTGGTAAAGGTAGCGGTCAGCGTCTGAGATCTGTCCGTCCCCGTTCCTGTCCACATAAACCCCTTCAAGCGGTTTGCCGTTATGATCATACACCTGTTGAAAAACATTGTAGGCATAAGGCCACTGACCGATCATGTGAAGGCCAATGTTATTACCGGTACCACCAGCAATTCCACTCACCGGAATACCTGTAAAGTTAGGGTCATCCTGTTTTCTCAAAGAAACAATTTTTGTGTTGGTGCTGGTAATGTTAAACCCTATATCCCAGCGAAAATTGTCGTTCAGTACCGGGGTGGTATTTAACACAAACTCCATCCCTTTGTTGGTAAGATTGCCCACGTTAGTAAATACGCTGATGTCAAACGTAGACCCGTAAGCTACCGGAGCCACCGCCAAAAGGTCGCGGGTGTCTTTGCTAAACCACTCTACCGTACCGGTGATCCGGTTATTTGCAAAGCCGAAATCCAAACCTACGTTGGTGGTAGTGGTCGTTTCCCACTTAATGTTAGCATCCACGGCTGCAGGACGCAGGAACTGGTAAAACTGGTCACCAAACTGGTACTGAGCCGTATTTGAACCGTAAGCATAGCGTGCCATATACGGATAATAGTTGTTAAAATCCTGCTGCCCGGTAACACCCCAGCCCACTCTCAGCTTCATTTCCGAAACTGCCTTTGAATGGGCAAACAGCCCCTCTTTGATTTTCCATGCGGCGGCCAGTGCGGGGAAGTACCCCACCCTGTTCTCAGGAGAGAATTTCGAAGAGGCGTCTCTTCTTAACGAAGCCGTCAATAAATACGTGTCATCAAAGGAATAGTTTACTCTTCCAAGGTAGGAGTCTAAACGGTATTGCGGTCTGTCGGTAGCAAACGGCGGTGCGCTATTCGGAATAATCGACGACTGGTCAGCCTTGTACGCCGGATTCATGAAAACTTCGGTCAGGAAATCCTGGTACGAGTGCAGCGCCAGCACATCTATTTTACTTTTGATCTCGGGAAGGTCTTTCTCATAGAACGCCGAAACATCCCAAAGCTTGTTGGACTTTTTCTCGTCTTCATTCCGGTAATATCCCCCGGTAAGGTAGTTGGAAGCGGCCAGTGCGCTGATGGTTTCGGTACGGTTACCGCTGGTCTGGTCTAAGGCGAGGTTAGTACGAACGCTCAGCCCCTCTACCCATGGTAATTTGTAATCCAACTCTATGTTTCCGATAAACCGGTTGGCTTTTCTCTGATCATTTTTCAGATCCAGAATGGCCAGCGGGTTTCTTCCGGCCAGATTGTTCCAGTCTCCGGTAGACGTTAACCACTCAAAGTACCCGCCAAATTCATTATTGGCATACACCGGCTGGGTAGGGTCCATTCTCAGTGATGCACCCACAGCTCCTTCGTCTGCCTTGCGGTTTTGCGTACCGGCTACACGGGCATTGATATTTACCGAAAGTGAGTTGTCCAGAAACTTAGGGCTTAAATTAATAGCTCCGGAGGTTCTCCGGAAATTATCGGTTTTCAAAAGTCCGTTTTGGTTAGAATACCCGAAAGATACCCGGATCGGAATGTTCTTCACCGAGCCGCTGGCACTCAGGTTATTGTCTGTACCTGTAGAATTCCGGAAAATCACATCCTGCCAATCGGTATTTTCCGTTCCCAGCATGTTTTTGTAGGTGTTGTTTCCGGTAGCCGCCGCATGCGTGTTGATCAGATCTCGTACCTGGTCGCCATTCAGCATATCTACTTTTTTAGTGATCACCCCGGAAGAGAACTGGGTATTGAAATTAAACCGCGGTTTACCGGATGCTCCCTTCTTGGTCGTGATGATAATCACCCCGTTAGAAGCCCTTGAACCGTACAGCGCAGCTGCTGAAGCATCTTTCAGTACCGACATACTCTCAATATCGTTCGGGTTAATGGTGTTCAGCAGGTTCTCCGACCCTTTTATGCCGTTACCTTCTACCGGAATACCGTCAATTACGATCAGCGGATCATTAGAAGCATTCAGCGACGCTGCCCCACGGATACGAATGGTACTTCCGCCACCGGCTGAACCGCCGCCCGGAGTAACCTGAAGCCCTGCTACTTTTCCCTGAAGCAACTGTTCAGATGACTGAATGTTCCCCTGCTGAAAATCCTTGGCGTTAACCGCGGTCACCGAACCGGTCAGATCTGCTTTTTTGCGGGTTCCGTAAGCTACTACCACCACTTCATCCAGCAAACGGCCGTCATCGGCCAGCCTTATGTTGATAACGCTCTGATTACCCACCGTTATTTCCTGGGCGATCTTTCCCACATAGGAGAAAACCAGAACGGCATTGTTATCCGACACATTGACCCGGTAGTTTCCGTCTACGTCGGTCACGGTGGCCGTAGTAGTTCCTTTCACCAAAATCGTGGCACCTATTATTTCAGAATTGTCACCGGCGTCGGTCACTTTTCCGGTAATTGTCTTCTGTGCCCAAGCCGTGGAAACCGTCATCAGGAATACAAGCAAAGCTGCCGCATTTCTGAGCGCGAAATCCCACTTCCTCAATCGTACGTGTTTTTGCATATGAATTGTTCAATAAAATGGTTAATTACAGATTCTCACACCCCTGCTCTTATTGAAAGATATACATAGAAAATATGAAAATTCTGTGGCAAAGATACGACGCTCAGGTCCTATGGGTCGCCCCGCCTTGCACAATTTGAATAAAAAATTGTATTATGATATTTTATTGAAAATGAGCCTGTTATAAAAACAAAAGTGCCGCTTTTAAAAGCGGCACTTCATGAGTATCCTAATTAAGCCCAGGAATGCAGATTATGCTTAGCCCGGATAGCCCGGATTCTGCTTGAGATTGGGGTTCAGCCTCAGCTGGTCGTTGGGAATCGGGAATAAGCGGGTATGCACAGGGGATGCCGGTTTAAATCTCCATGCATTATTGAACTTGCCGAAGCGGATCAGGTCCTGGCGGCGGTGCAGCTCCCATGCCATCTCCCGGCCTCTTTCCGCCAGCAACTCATCTAAAGTAAGCTGGGCTGCCGTGTAGGCAGGCACGCCTGCTCTTTCGCGGATGATGTTTACATCTGCCAGGGCGGCGGCCGTATTTCCCAGCCGCAGGTTAGCTTCGCCCCGCATCAGGATAGCGTCTCCCAGGCGGAAGATCACAAAGTCATTGTCCTGATTGGCGATAGGGTTGTTCCGCTGGATCTCGTATTTCGCGGCCCGCGCCCCTCTTACCCGCGTGTCTGCCCCTCCGGGCATCACCAAAGCGGGTATTTCCGGGTTCAGCACCAGCGGAATGTCATCGTCTGTCAGGGGCGTTCCGTCAGCGGCGTAGCGCTGTCCCACCATCCACATGTTTTTACGCACATCGCCATCGGTAAAGGAGTAGTAGAACTCCGGAACGGCACAAGGGCCATTCCACGGGCTGTTACCGATATTGAACTCCAGCTGCTGGCGGTAGTGAAGCACAGGCATCTGGATGTTAAAGCCGGTGCGTTTGGTTCTGTCGAAGGCCGTAGCCAGGATGATCTCCGGAGAATTATGGTTATTGATGGTAAACGAACTGAAAAAATTCGACGGCAGTGTATACTTTCCTGAATCGATAATTTTTGAAGTATGCTCTACTACTTTGTTCCATTGCGCCGCACCGGTGTAGGTTTCGGCATTCAGGTAAAGCTTGGCCAGCAGCATGTCTACCACAAACTTGTTGAAGCGGGTGTAATACGCTCCGCCCACGGTCTCGCTCAGGTTAGGATAAGCCTCCAGCAGCTCTTTCTCCACAAAATCATACATCTGCTTGCTGGTGCTTTGCGGCGGATTACCCGACGACACCCCGTCGGCGATGATCGCATTGCCGAAATTGTCCAGCGCCACATAATGGAAGAATGCCCGTAGCGCTTTCAGCTCTGCCACGGTAGAGGGCTCTGTAACAGATGCCATCTGCAGGTTAATGGCCGTAATGGCATTGTAACACCAGTTCCAGATCCCGTTAAACCGGCCGTTGTCCTGTACCGGATCCCAGGCATGCGTGTACATCCGCACATGCTGACCGCCATCGCCCCAGTCACCACCACGGGTAGGGATCATCATCTCATCGGTGCTGGGCTGTACCCAGAACAGGTTAGGCCAGTAGTTTCCCACCTGGTTATAAAGCGGGCCGATCAAAGCCGCCTGTTGGGCAGGAGTACCGCCAAAACTATCCGTAGGAATTACATCATAGGTATTCTCGGTAAGGTCTGTACAAGATTGAGACGCTACCAGAAGACCGACGGTTAAAAATTTATAAATTCTTTTCATCTTCTTCAAAATCTTTTTATTCATTTAAAATGTAAGGTTAAGCCCCAGTTGGAATGACCGTGTTTTCGGATATACCGACGCGTAGTCAAGTCCCAAAGCGTTCGGACGCTGCGAGGTGTTTGACTCCAGGTCACCTTTGGTTTGCAGTTCAGGATCTATACCTTTATATTTGGTGAAGAGAAGCAAATTATTTCCTCCGAAATACACCCGGGCATTCGAAACCGCTTTGCCGCTAACCGGGATGTTGTATCCCAGCTGCCAGTTATCCAGTCGCACGAAGGACCCGTTCTCAACCCACATGGAAGTAAGGCGGTTGGTGTTGTAATTATTCGGCAGTGTGTTCACATCTTCCAACATGTTGGTTTCCAGGATAGAGCCCGGAATCATCAGGTTATTCCGGATGTTGTTCAGGATGCTGTTGCCGAAAGTCCCTCTCAACTGGAAGCTAAGGTCAAAATTACCGTACCGGAAGGTGTTGCTCAATGCACCGGTCAGGAAAGGCTGGGGATTGCCCGCCGAAATGGGGTTACCCGCTTCCACGGCAGCATAAGCATCCGATTTGGACACATCCGTGGTACCGTTTCCGTCGCCGCCTACCATGACCACCTCTCCGGCGCTGTTAAACTCCAGGTAGGTAGGCACGTTGTTAAACTCGCCCAAAGGCCTGCCGGGGGTCAGGTAAGAAGCGAACACATCGCTCAGACCGCGTCCGCCGAACGGGTTAAAACGAACCTGTCCGGTCTCAAACTGATCGTTGGAAAGTGACACCACCTCGTTCTTGTTATACGAGATCACCAGTTGCGGCGTCCAGGAGAACTTACTTTTTTCAATCACCGCGCCCCCGAAGCTAAACTCTATCCCTGAGTTTTTCATGGTTCCCACGTTCGCCAGAATAGAACCGGTAAAATAATCTACCCCGTTAGCCGGCACACTGTAGTTGTAAAGCATATCTCTGGTCATCTTGTTGTACCATTCTATGGTACCCGAATATCTGCCGGACGCCAGCTGGAAGTCAAGACCCACATTGGTGGTTTCCAGCACTTCCCATTTCAGGTTAGGGTTGGCATTCTGGGTAATAGCATAGCCGGGCAGGAAGTCGCCCACCGAACCGTCATAATACGTACCGCTCGGACCATACAACATAACAGAGTTATACGGGTTTACCCCTTCGGAGTTTCCGGTTTGTCCCCAGCCCACTCTTAATTTCAGGTAATTCAGACCGCTGGGCCGGCCGAAGAATTCCTCGTTAGAGATGATCCAGCCGGCGCCAAAGGAAGGGAAAACACCCCATTTGTTATTCTGCCCGAACTTGGAGCTGCCGTCCTGTCTCACAGTAGCGGTCAGGTTATATTTGTCCAGCAGGTTCAGCGTGGCTCTTCCGAAGAAAGAGATCAGCTTGGTCTGGTTACGGTACGAGGTAGCGTAGTTGTTACTGGGGTTGATCAGCGTACCGGAGCCCAGGCCCAGGTTATCGATGGTCACGAAGTCGGTCACGAAGCCGTTATTGGCCGCCTGGAAACCGTGATTATCATTCTGCTGGTAGGAATATCCCACCAAAAATGCCATGTTGCTCTCCTGTGAAAGCGCCTTAAAATAATTGGCGGTCAATTCCATCAGCTTGCTTTGTGCTTCCCAGTACCGCCGGCTGGCCCGGCCGTTGTTGCCCTGGAAAGCCTTGATGGTAGGGTCCGTCCAAAAGTCGGCTACCCCGTTTTCCCGCTGAAGCTGACCGCTTACCCCCAACGTCAGCCCGTCCACGATCTCGTAACGCAGGTTCAACCCGCCCTGAACCAGCTTGCGGTTCTGCTCATTGGTGTAGTTTTCGATCATCGCTACCGGATTAAACAGACTGAAGTTACCCAACACTTCGTAGTAGCTGCCATCGGCGTTCCTTACCGGAAGTGTGGGGAGGAAAGTGGTGGCCCGTTCAATGGCTCCGATATCGTATTTGTTCACACTTTCGGTGTATACTAAATTGTAGGCGATGTTCAGCCGGTTATCAAATGCCTTCTGGTCCAGGTTGATCCGGGCAGTTACCCGGTTCAGCCCTGTATTCTTCACCAGGCCTTCCTGATCCAGATAGTTTACGGAACCCCGGTACGTAAGGCCCTGAGAGCCGCCGGAAATACTCAGGTCATGATTGTGAACAAATGCATTCTGAGTGACCTCTTTGATCCAGTCGGTGTTATGATAATTCCCGCTGGCATCTTTCGGAAACCGCAGACCGTCACTCAGAGCATTCGCACCCATAATTCTTGAAACGGCCTCCACATACCCCGGACCATCCAGCAGGTCAAATCTCCTGGAAATCGTCGAAGTTCCTATGTAGTTATCAAACGAAATGGTCGGCTTACCCGCCTTTCCTCTTTTGGTGGTGATCAGGATCACCCCGTTAGCCGCCCTTGAACCGTAAATGGCCGCTGCAGAAGCATCTTTCAAAACATCCATGGTCTCAATATCGTTGGGCGATACGGAGTTGATAGGTACACCGATCATTCCGTCCACCACATACAGCGGGTCACTTCCGCCGGCCAGTGAGGTATATCCCCTGAGCCTTACCGTAGGGTTCTGGTTGGGGTCTCCGGAAGGCTGGGTAATCACCAACCCGGCCACCTTACCCTGAATAGCCTGAAGCGGATTGGGGTTGATACCGGGGTTCATGTCTTTGGCGGCAATAGAAGCCACCGACCCCGTCAGGTCCTTTCTTTTCGCTGTACCGTATCCTACCACTACCACTTCTGCAAGGCTGGTGGTCTCATCTTCCAGGCTTACGTCAATAATACTCTGCTGCCCCACTGTTACTTCTCTGCTGATCTTCCCGATAAAGCTGAAGACCAGTATCGCCTGATCACCAGGCACCGTAATGGAATACTTACCATCTATGCCGGTCATGACAGCAGTGGTAGTACCCTTCACGGCAACGTTAACACCCGGCATCACCGAGTTGTCTGCCGCATCTAAAATAGTACCGGTAACCGTTCTTTGTGCAAATGCGCTGCTGCCGAGCAACAGGGAAAAAAGCACCATGGTCAATGCCCTCCAGACTTCCGTTTTTACACGAAATCCTGAGTGAAGAAAAAATAGATTTCCTTTCATTCTCTTTTATTTAAGGTTACGTTAAAAATTATTATGTATAGCAAAATTGAACACTTTTACGTAGAGAGCTTATCTCCCTATTAATTGCTTTTTGTTCTCTATTAATATTTTTAGTAAAAATATAACTATTCTCCCCGTCGGTGGTGCAACGGAGTATAAGCTATACCTTCATAATCAGCTCATTCCTGAATTCCATGGGGGTCTTCCCCTTGACCTTCTTAAATACTTTACTGAAATACGACTGGCTGGAGAACCCGCATTCGAAGCTGATGTCCAGCATACTTTTATGGGTGACCAGCATCTGACAGGCCTTTCGGATACGGTAATCGTTTACGAAGTCGGTATAAGTCATGCTTACCATTTTTTTAAAGTAGTTACAAAACGCCGGTACCGAAAGATTGACCAGGTCAGCTACCTGCTCAATATCAATATTTTGGTGATAGTTTTGTTCGAGGTGTTGATAGATTTTTTTAAGCCGGTTCTGATCTTTATCTGTAAAACCATAAGTGCGGGCCGGTTCGTTAAGTATAATGTATTCTTCGGAAGCCGCCAGCTTTTTAAGGACTTCCATCATCGCCAGGAAGCGGTCGAAGGACCCTAACCCGGGAAGCACCCGAATCTTTTCGCCGATCTCCTTCTTGGTCTGCCCGTAAAAGCACATTCCGCACTGCGCCTGATCAAAGAGCGTTTCAATGAAGTCGATCTCGGGCATGCCGGAAGATCCGTGACTGAACGTTTCACTCTTAAACTGGACCACGATCTCCTCATGCACCCCCTCCGAGCCGTATCCGAAGCCGGAATGCGGTAATTGCGATCCGATCAGCACCAGATCGCCGTCCTGGTAATAGCTTAAATGATTACCCACATGGCGCCGGCCTACCCCATCGCATACATAAACCAGCTCAAGCTCGGGGTGGCAATGGTAATCCCACAGGAAATTATCGGCCGTGACTCTATGGTGCAGCAGCTTGAATGAACTGCCTTCATCCAACTGGATAATTTCAAGAGGGGTCTTCGAGTGGAATGCTCCTGTTTTCATGATCATAATTTAATGAGGATAGTAATACAAAAATATTAATATAATACAAAAAAAGCTAAATCAAGTAATATTTTTTTTGCCTCTCCCAGGCTACTTTTGTTGAAGTTCCGGCCCCTCTTACCTTTTATGCCTGCCCTATGAAAAACTGGAAAATCAAGACCTCGCTCTTTATCAATTACTTTGTTTTTGCCATCCTGCTGAACAGCGTGGGGATCCTGATCCAGCGGTCCATGAACCAGTATGGCGTAGATGAGATCAGTGCCAGCTCCCTGGAAGCCTTCAAAGACCTTTCCATCGCACTGGTTTCTTTTTTTGTGGGGTCTTTTCTGCCCCGTCTGGGGTATAAGCGGGCTATGCTCCTCTCTCTGGTGCTGGTATTCGGCGGATGCCTGATCATGTATTTTGGAAATTCATTCACAGCAGTAAGGGTGCTGTTTGCCTGTGTCGGAATATCCTTCGCCTTCATCAAGATATCTGTTTACTCGCTGGTAGGGATGCTGACAGCCGATGAAAAGGAGCATAAAGGTCTTTTAAGTGCCATTGAAAGTGTCTTTATGATCGGGATCGCCTTTGCGTTTATCGGGTTTCCGCTGTTTTACAGCGACACCGACCCCGACGCCTGGCTGCGGATCTACCCGGTCATCGCCCTCCTGGTGGCATTTTCCTTTGTTTTTCTTCTTTCTGCCGATTTTTCTTCTCTTCCGCGGGAGATCCCCGGCACCAACCTGACCGATGATTTCAGGCAAATGGTCTACCTGCTGAAGAGACCGGTAATCCTGGTGTTTGCTATCGCTGCATTTATGTATGTGATGACCGAGCAGGGCATTATGAGCTGGCTGCCCACCTTCAATGAGCGCGTGCTGCATTTGTCGGAGGCAATGGCCGTGCGCATGGCCGTGATCCTCATGCTGTCTATAGCGGCGGGCCGGTATCTTTCTTCCTTACTTATAAAAAGAATGAACTGGCTGGTTTTACTGATCATCTGTCTTGTAGCGGCTGGTCTTATGGTGATCATCATCCTTCCCCAAACCGAAAACCTGGCGGTAAAAGAGATAAAAACCTTATCGGATATACCGGTCATCGCTTACGTATTTCCGCTGATCGGCTTTTTCCTGGCGCCCATTTATCCGTTGGTAAATTCGGTGGTGTTAAGCAGCACGGAAAAGATTTACCACAGCCCCATGGCTTCATTGCTGGTGTTTTTCTCTGCCATAGGAGGCACCGGAGGCTCCCGGCTGGTGGGTTATCTGTTCCGGAATATCGGGGGCGCCAAAGCCTTCTATTTCTCCCTTATTCCCCTGGCTGTACTGATCGCTTGCCTGATCATCCTCAACTTTTTCATCCGTAAGAAAGAAAGCACAACATGAAAGACTATATTCACCAAACGGGAGATCTTTTCCATAATGTACAGCTCCAACGTATTTTTGAAGACGGGAAGACCTTTCCCGACTGTATTCCGCTTCTTCCCCTGGCCGAAATTATCCGGCGGTACGAGGAATCCAAAGAAAAGCCGGACTTTGACCTCCCCAGTTTTGTCTTTCAGCACTTTGATTTGCCTGCTGAATTTCACTTCTCGTTTCAAACGCAGCACCCGGAGTCGGTCTGCCGGCACATAGAAGATTTGTGGGCCGTACTCAGCCGTTCTCCGGAATCGGAAAACACCTCGCTTATTCCGCTAAAATATCCCTACGTAGTGCCCGGAGGCCGCTTCAGGGAAGTCTACTACTGGGACAGTTACTTTACCATGCTGGGACTGGCCGCCTCCGGAAGATTCGATCTGGTGGAGAGCATGATCAATAATTTCGCGTACCTGCTGGATACCGTGGGCCATATCCCCAATGCCAACCGGGCCTATTACCTCGGCAGGTCCCAGCCGCCCTTCTTTTCGCTGATGCTGGAGATCCTAAGTATTCAAAAAGGCGAAGAGGTATTCCACCGGTATTTGTCGCAACTCGAACGCGAATACCGGTTCTGGATGAAGCGGGATGAGACCGGCGGGGAAAATGCGCAGAAGAGGACCGTACGCCTGCCTGACGGCGAAGTGCTGAACCGGTACTGGGACGAAGAGTCCACTCCCCGGCCCGAATCCTACCGGGAAGATGTGGAGCTCAGCGAAAGATCTGAGCAGGACCCGGCCGGCTTGTTCCGGCACCTGCGGGCCGCTGCCGAATCCGGCTGGGATTTCAGCAGCCGGTGGCTGAGAGATCCGCTCCGCTTAGAGACGATCCATACCACAGACATCCTGCCGGTAGACCTTAACACCCTGCTTTATCACCTGGAGCTGACCCTGGCACGGGCCTGCCGAACCTCCCCTGATACAGCGAAGGAATATATCCGACTGGCAGAAAACCGGAAAGACGCCATTCAAAAATACTTCGCAAAGGAAGGCTTCTATCTCGACTATGATTTTATGACCGGAGCCAACACCCCCTCTCGGCATCTGGGGGCCTGCTTTCCGCTGTATTTTAAAATTGCTTCCCCTTCACAGGCCCGGCAGGTGGCCGACACACTCAAAAAACAATTTCTCAAAACAGGCGGACTGATCACGACCCTGGAATCTTCCGGGCAGCAATGGGACGCTCCTAACGGCTGGGCGCCCCTTCAATGGATAGCTTATAAAGGATTGCTGAACTATGAAACCGGTAACCTGGCCGCTGAGATCAAAAAACGATGGGTTAACACCAATCTGTCATTTTTCAATAAGTGCGGGAAGCTCACGGAAAAGTATAATGTGATGAATGCCGGCAATATCGAGGCTTCGGGTGGCGAATACCCCAACCAGGACGGCTTCGGCTGGACCAACGGCGTATTGCTCGCCATGCTCGGCGGGTAGTAAGTTTTTTTACCCGCAAGGTGTATAAAGGAGTTTGATCCGGTAGTATATTTGATTTCACGAAAACTCATTTTATATGAATCATTTATCCGATTTCGAAAATACTCTCCATGTAGACGGCACGGGGCAACAGTACCTGAAAGAAACCGCCCGGTGGGCAAAATTCCTGGCCATTGTGGGTTTTGTTATGACGGGCTTTATAGTCCTTGCCGCAATTTTTGCCGGTTCACTCATCAGCGCCCTGTCGGCAACCACACCGGAACTGGCCTTTTTCCCAACGGCAGGTATCACCATACTTTACCTCTTTGTAGCGGGTATTTACTTTTTCCCCTGCCTTTTTCTGTTACAGTCTTCTCAAAAGCTGACCCTCGCCCTGCAGAGCGGCAACAGTGAAGAACTGACCCTGGCGTTTGATAAGCTCAAAAATTTCTTCCGCTTTGTCGGCATCATGACCCTGGTGATCATTTCGCTGTATGCCCTGATGTTTGTATTCCTGATTCTGGGCGGCGGCCTGGCCCTATTAGGTGCCGGACTGTAGATCTTCCGGAATGCTTTGCCCGGATTACTTGTTTATATAGATATATCATTTAGTAATGGTGTAAAATGCCTTAGTGTCGACAGCTCTGTAGCGTCAGTGCGGAGCGGTCGGCCACTAAAAGGCAAAATAACCGGCCTCACAGGTTTTAAGCACTCTATGGAATAGTTACTATGGATCTATATATTAAGAATATGGTATGCCCCCGATGCATTGCCGCCGTGGAAGAACTGCTTCAAGGGCAGGATATTCCTTTTATTAAAGTGGATCTGGGGCATGCGGTCTTATCAGCAGAACTGACCGACGGGCAGGTTTTAAAAGTGGAAGCGGGACTAAAAAAATTAGGCTTTGAGCTGCTCGACGACAAGAGGAAGCAGCTGGTAGAGCAGGTAAAAAACACTATCGTCCGGTCGGTGCACCATACGCCCGATGCCTTTCAGAAAAGAAACCTGTCGGACATCCTCAGCGAAGAGCTGGGCCTCGATTACAAGCACATCAGTACGGTATTCAGCGAGATCACGGGCACCACCATTGAAAAATTCCAGATCCGGCACAAAATAGAGCGGGTGAAAGAGCTGATCGTATATGACCAGCTTTCGCTCAAGGAGATCGCCTTCCAAACGGGCTACAGCAGCGAGGCTTACCTGAGCAACCAGTTCAAAAAGGTCACCGGGTTTACGCCTTCTTATTTTAAAAGGATAGCGGAGCAGAAAAGGGTGTCGATCGATCAGTTGTAGAGAGGCCGGGTTTTGCGTCTGACGGGTGTGGTGACGCCAATGCTGGTGTTGATAAGCAAGTGGCGAAAAAAGTCCCGATTTATGAAATACGGATAATAAATGCTAAGGATTAAAGCTGACTTATTGCCCATTGCAAATATAAGCCCTATCTTGCCACCAGGTCCACACAAAATCACATGCCGAAAGAAATCATTAACACCCATGATAATTTCATCAAGTAACTACTTTCTCACAAAGAGTTAGCAGTAGATTTCATGAGAGAATATCTTCCCGGTCCACTCGTGAAGATGATAGATTTTGAAACACTAACCCCTCAGGACACTTCCTATATCAGTGAAGACCTTAAGGAGCATAAAAAAGTGGAACCGATCATTCCGATACTGTATTACCATGGCAAAAAGGGATGGAAATTCAAAACCCTGGATGCCTACTTTTCAGACTATCCCGATTTAGTGCAATCCTACCTCCCCACATTTACTGCCGAATTTGTCAACCTGCAACAGATTTCGGCAGAACAAATACTTGCTTTAACGAATGGCTTACTTATAAGCGCGACCCTATATCAAAAGTATTATTTTGATCCGAAGAGTCTTAAAGCACACTTCCGGACTATCCTTGAAAATCTCATCCCGTATTCGAGATTGAACATTACGTATTCTATTTTTGTTTATATGTTACAAAGCCCTCACCTTAACTCAGGGTTTATTAAAGAATCGATTAAAAATCTATCCGACGATATGAGCACCAAAAAGATGACAGCATATGATGAATTGATGGCCGAAGGCATGCAAATGGGCAAAGAGCAGGGGATTGCTGAATTAATGCAAAAAACGGTTCTGAATGCTTTCGATACAGGTATTGGTATACCCATTATCCGTAAAATTACAGGTGAGAGTGAAGAAAAGATAACCCGGATACTGAAACAAAACAACCGCATCCGGTAACTTGTATATAAGATATATGTTAAGAATTCTCATCCTCCTCCTGCTCTCCCTCCAGGTTATCGCCCAAACCTCTTTCCCGAAGCTGGAAAATAAATCCCGGTTTTCTGAGGCGGAAAAAGCCTTAATATCCGGCGGAGACACCACCCAAATGCTGCGGGTCACTCAAACCACGAACCCGGACGATTTCAAAATACTTACTGCCGTATCCGATGATATCGCTTTCGACGACCCGCTCCTCCCCCTGCTGGCCAGACGGATGTACCTGTCGGTCACCGATACCAGTACGAACGGGGTGGGCATCGCAGCGCCCCAGGTGGGCATTAACCGGAACCTGGTTTGGGTAAAGCGGTTTGACAAAACCGGCGAGCCTTTTGAATTTTATGTTAACCCTAAGATCTCCTGGAAATCCGAGCTTCTTCAGATGGGCGCTGAAGGCTGCCTCTCCATCCCGGATATGCGCGACAACGTGATCCGGAGCTATGCCATCCAGATCTCTTACAATACCCTGGAAGGCGGCTACTTCACCGAAGTGATCGAAGGCTTCACGGCTATTATCTTCCAGCACGAGATCGATCATCTTTACGGTATCCTTTTCCCGCAAAGGGTAGACGACCAGAACACACAGGAATTTCGTAAATCGGAAGAAAAGGGCAAGAAGCTGCTATATAATAAGAGGAACAATAAGCGGATGTGAAACCGAATGAACACAGGTAGGTTTAAGTTAAAAGTTAAAAACTAAAAGTTAAAAGTTAAGGTACATTTAGTATATAAATAGAAGAATGTTCCGCAACTTTTAACTTTTAGTTTTTAACTCCTTTTCGCTTTCCACAATCACCTCCTCCCGCAGCGACGACTCCCGGATAACCATCTCCGACCGCAGCACAATCGCGCTCCCCTGGTTCACATTAAGATTGCCTTCCAGGTGGCTGATGATGGTCTGTACCGCTATTTCCCCCATTTCTATGGCCGGGTAATGAACCGTGGTGAGGTTAGGCTCCACTACCTTCGAAATGGGGTCGTCATTAAAGCCCACTACAGCCATATCTTCCGGTATGCGGTGACCCGCCTTCTTCAGTAAGATAATGGTAGCTGCGGCGCAGGCATCATTCGTAAAAAATATCCCGTCGGGCGGGTCCGGCAGGGCTGCGATCCTCTCCATGACCGCATTCGGTGCTTCCGCGTCAAATTGGGTGATCAGGAGGGAGTCTTCCGCATAAGGTAAACCGAATTCCCGCACAGCCGTCTCAAAGCCTTTCAGCCGGTCGCGGTACACATTTCGTTTGAGGCTTCCCGTAACATGCAGCAGACGCCTGCAGCCCTGTCTGATCAGGTGCCGTGTGGCTTCGTACCCGTCCCTGAAGTTATCGATCACCACGCTGGTGCAGGAAGGGTGATCCAGTACGCGGTCAAAAAACACCACCGGAATCTTCTTCCGTATAAAAGGCACAATATGGTCAAAGGTTTCCGTATCAAACGCCAGGGAGATCAGCAACGCATCCACCCGGCTGTTAAACATGGTACGGGCATTTTCGATCTCCTTCTTTTCCAGCTCCAGCGACTGGCTGATGATCAGGTTATAGCCCCCCACGTTAGCCACACGCTCCATGCCGGCCAGAATGGAAGACATCACGAAAGAGTTCAGCCGGGGCACAATCACCCCTAAAGTATTGCTGCGCTGTTTTCTGAGATTGCTTGCAAACTTATTGGACTGATATCCCAGCTCCCGGACCAGCTTATCCACCCGTTCCCTGGTCTTTATATTAATGGCCGGGTGCCCGTTGATCGCTCTGCTGACCGTAGCCGGTGAAATATTAAGCTCACGGGCAATATCATAGATCGTGGTTTCCTTTTTCATTCAAATGGTAATGCAACAGATTTCATTAAAGTATATTACAATTGTTTCATTCAATATATTCCAAATATACTTCATATTCATTAGAGTTCAATATACATCTTAAAGTTTATTCGCACAAAATCAGCCTCTGGAACGGTAAAAATTTCGTTTAATCACTAATGATCATTTTGTAAATATAATTAATGAAAGGAAAAATTGTAAAATTTTTTATGCAATCGATTGCATTTTAAAAATTTGTTCTCATATTTGTAATGCTGTATTCTGCGGGACAGCACATCAACCAAAACCTTAAATATATATGTTGTTAAAACTCTACCCAGTTATTAAGGGTCATAAAGCCGGAAAAAGCTTTTTGTCCCTGCTATTCTCTCTCCTGCTGATACAGGCTTCCTTTGCGCAGGAAAAGAGAATTACCGGAAAAGTTACTGACGATAACGGAGAGGCACTTCCGGGAGTAACCGTCTCCGTCAAAAATCAAACGAAAGGTACATTCTCCAATGAAAACGGGGAATTCTCCCTGAGTGTTAACCCCGGCGACATCCTTGCTTTTACCATGGTAGGGTATGTTACCACAGAATACACCGTCACCGAATCCCAGACCGCCATTACGATCAGGTTGAGCGCTACGCAAACCTCACTCGATGAAGTGATCGTGGTGGGTTACGGAACCATGCGTAAAAAAGATGTTACGGGCTCCATTGTATCGGTCGGCGAACAGGCATTAAGAGACGTGCCGGTACCCAACCTGCAACAGGCGCTGATCGGTCGTGCTGCCGGCCTTGAGATCAACCAGGTAGGTAACCAGCCCGGCGCCGGTGCCCAGATCAGGATCCGGGGAGTAAGGTCGATCAGTGGCTCCAACGAGCCCCTGTTTGTGGTAGATGGCATACCCTTTGAAGGTACTCTCAATGATATCAACCCCGACGAAATCGCTTCGGTAGATATCCTGAAAGATGCCTCCGCTACTGCCATTTACGGCTCGCGGGGTGCGAACGGGGTAATTCTGGTAACCACTAAAAAAGGGAAAAGCGGAGAAGCCCGCCTGTCGTACAACGGCTACTACGGGGTAGGTACACCGTCTTATAAATACCCCGTTCTAAACTCCGATGAGTTCCGGGTGATGCGGGACCTCTCTACCTGGACCGAAGGATACGGCCCGGATGAGCTGGCGGGAATTGCTACCGGAAGAAACACCGACTGGCAGGACCTCATCTACCAGAATTCTTACCGGACCGACCATAACCTGAACGTTTCAGGAGGCGCCAACGGGAATTCGTTCTCTCTGGGCGGAGGTTACTACAAGGAAAATACCCTGATGCCGGGAGAAGATTTTACCCGCTACTCCCTGCGGGCCAGCATTGATTCGAAAGTGGGCAGCAGGATCAAGATAGGTCTGAGCACTCAGAACTCGGTCAGCGTGGCCAACGGCTCCCAGTTTGTTTCCGGAAGCGCCATTTACAATTTACTGGCGCTGAACCCGCTTTTATCGCCGTATAATGCCGACGGCAGCCTGAATTATATCCCTTGGGATAACAGTCTCGACGGGGGTAACCCGCCCTCCAGCGGATATACACCGCTCCTCCTGAAAGAAGGGGTCAGAAACTGGGACGACAAGGTTCGCCGCCTCAGAACGTTCAATTCCCTTTACGCCGAATACAGGATACTGGACGGCCTGAGCTACCGGATCAACCTGGGTCTGAACTATGCCCAGCAGTTCGGAGGGCAGTTCCGCCCTGCAGACCGGCCCGATGCCCCCAGCTACTTCCGGGTAGGCCAGGGCAACATCGCCCGGGTAAGCAACGGGGAAACATGGGGCTATACCGTGGAAAACCTCTTATTCTATGATAAAACCATTCGCAATGATCACCGGATAAGCTTTACCGGCCTCTTTGGTGCACAGGAGAGCCAGTCATTCGACAGCTTTGTCCAGAAACAGGATATTACGGAAGACTTTGTAAGCTATTATAACCTGGCGCTTTCCACTCCCATCGATGGTTCCAATACCGGGCTGGGTGGAGGAGAAACCCGCTGGGGCCTCCTCTCCTATATGGCGAGGCTGAATTATGCCTTCCGCGACAAATACGTTCTGACCCTCACTTACCGGCGCGACGGGTCCTCCAGGCTGGCTCCCGGCAATCAATGGTTTGATTATCCTGCGGTATCCGCCGGCTGGACCGTTTCCGATGAAAACTTCCTGCAGAACAACACTACCGTGAACCACCTGAAATTAAGGGCGGGCTGGGGAGTTACCTCCAACCAGGCCATTAACCCCTATGCTTCCAAGGGCCTGGTGAATAACTCCAACGGGCTCCCTACAGGCGGAGACATCGGAGCTGCCGGGGCGGTGATCCGCTATAATTTCGGCCCTACCATCGTAACGGGTTATGATGTGGTTACACTGCCTAACCCTAACCTCTCCTGGGAATTTACCAGCACGGTTAACGTAGGTATCGATTTCGGCCTTTTCAATGACCGGCTTACCGGTACCCTTGACATTTATAATTCCAAAACCGACAGAATCCTGTATAATGTAAACCTGCCGGTAACATCCGGGATAGCAGGAGCCTTTACCACCAACATCGGTGAAATGTCCAACAAAGGCTTTGAGCTAACGCTTACGTCACTGAACTACAAATCGCCGAAAGGCTTCACCTGGAGTACGGATTTTAATATTTTCAGGAACAAAAACAAGTTGCTGAAGCTGAGCAACGAAGTAGACCGCGAGATCGGAAGCCAGCTTTTTGTGGGATACTCCATGACCTCCATCTATGATTACAAGAAGCTGGGAATATGGCAGATCCATGAAGCTGCAGAAGCCGCAGCCCTGGGCTCGGTGCCCGGCCAGATAAAGCTGGCTGATATCAGTGGCCCCGACGGCGTTCCGGACGGAAGAATAGATGCCGACTTTGACAGAACCATTATTGGCAATATGGATGCCGATTTCCAGGGCGGACTTACCAACCGGTTCTCTTACAAAGGATTTGACCTGGGCTTCGTTATGCACGGACGGTTTGGCGGGCTCCTGCTCAGCCAGATCCACGGTCCCGGAGCCTCTTACATTTCCCAGTTAAGCGGAAGGAGAAACTCTGTAAAAGTAGATTTCTGGACTCCTACCAACCCGACTGACTGGTTCCCTCAGCCTGCCGGAGAGCATGCCTCTCTTTCTTCTCTGCCTGACGGCTGGAGAACCCTGGGTTACTACGACGCTAGCTTCGTCCGTCTCCGGAGCGTCAACCTCGGGTATACCTTCAGCAATACACTCATCCAAAAGGCCGGATTGCAAAATGCCCGCCTCTATTTTACAGTAGATAATGTAGCCCTGCTTTGGTCACCTTTCTATAAGCAGACCGGTATTGACCCTCAGGCCACCGCCGCCGGTGAGCGGGGAGTAGGAGGATCTTACGGCAACATAAGGCAAAATACTGCCGGTAACGGGGCCCTGGTGGTTACGCTGGGAACTCCTCCGAGACAAACGTTTACCTTTGGTCTTAACATTACACTTTAAACCTGCTGAGAAACATGAAATCGTTCAATAAATTATTAATATCCGTTTTTGCCTTCTTCCTTCTTGTCACGCCGGGGTGTACCGATGTGCTGGAAGAACGTCCCTATACGGTTTTTTCAACAGATTACTTTAAAACTCCTGAAGGGCTTCAGGCCGGGATAGCCTCCCTGTACTCCGGGTTCCGATACCTGTTCGGGCCGGAAGGAGCCGTAGGTATGGGTGTGGCCGGTACCGATGAGTGGACCATGGGCGACCAGGCCCGGGCCGGAGCTGCCGGCGATATGACCGCCATGTGCAATTACTCTCTGGGCCCCACCACAGGTGCTCTTCTGACCCCCTGGAACAGGAGCTTCAGCAACATCAACCTGGCCAACGGACTGCTTGACTTTGCTTTGGAGGCTCCGATCTCAGAAGCTGAGCGTAATGTGGCCCTGGGAGAGATCCACTTTCTGAGAGCCCTGTATTACCTGAACCTTGTCCAGTATTTCGGGGCGGTTCCGGTAGACCTGGGCGCCGGCGAACTGAAATTCAACCAGTCGCCGTTCCAGGGCTTTAACAGACTGCCCATTAACGAAGTGTTTACCAAAGACTACGAAGCGATCATCAGCGACCTGATCTTTGCTACCCAAAACCTGCCTGATCAGCGACCCACCGGGGCTTTTCGTCTCTCCAAAGGTGCCGCTTATCACCTGCTGGCAAAAGCGTATATTCATCGCGGCTACTCTTCCGTAGCTCAATCAGACGACTTTCAGAAAGCTTACGATGCTGCTATGGAAGTGATCAACAACCAGGGCAAATACGGAACCGCTCTTCAGACCTATTACGGTGACATTCATGCTCCCGACAATGACTATAACAGCGAAGTTCTGTTTTCTATAGAAAGGATACCAGGGAATTATGCCGCCAGCGAAGTGCCTAACCCCCAGGGAATAGGTGGTACAAAAGGAATGGATGCATCCAACGATTTCTGCGGAGACTATACGGCGGTAAGATCACCCCTCAAGACCTCGGCTACCCAGCCTGCGGGTGACAGAACGGTGCAATATGGTCGTCCGATCCGGAGATTCTGCCCCACCCCCTGGTTATTTGAAACCGCATTTGCGGACAAAACCAACGACAGCCGTTATGAAGGCACCTTCCGGACCGTATATATTGCCTCGCGCACCGGTGGCGGGTTTACCGCAGATGTGGATACCGCCTTTGTGATGGCACTGACCAACCGCCAGGCCGACTCTCTCAATGCCCTTCCCAAGCCCTACCGTGTGATCGCCCCCAGGGAGTTTTACCTGATTGGGGGATCAGTCAACGGCTCCGCTACGGAAGGGACATCCAACATGTATCCTTCGCTCATTAAATACGAAGATCCCGAGAGAGGAGTTCCCAACTACCCCGGCGCACGGCCGTTTCCTGTAGCAAAGCTGGGTGAGACCTATCTGCTGGCCGCCGAGGCTGCATTTAAGCTGGGGAACGGTGCTGAGGCCCTGAACCTCATCAATGTTCTGAAGCGCAGAGCGGTCAACCGACCCTCTCTGACCCAGGCGCAACGCGAGGCCCGCTACAATGCTATCCGGCTGACCTCCGCCAACCAGGTGACCATCGATTTTATACTGGATGAGCGTACAAGAGAGCTTTGCGGAGAAAGCACCCGCTGGCCCGACCTGGCCGTAAGAGGAAAGCTGATAGAAAGGGTAAAACTATATAACGCCGACGCCGCCGGTACCATCACCACCGGTAAGCATGAATTAAGGCCTATCCCCCAGTCGCAACTCGACCGGGTGGCGGAGTCAGAGACCCATAAGTATCAGAACCCTAATTATTAACTTGTTAAAATATCCGGATTATGAAAAAATATTCTAAATATATGCCGTTACTCCTCGCGGTCTCCTTACTGCTGGGTTCGTGCAAAGATGAACTGCTGACGGGAGTGCTGCGGGAAGGAGACTACGGAGACCGTACCGCCGGGCTGAAAGATGTCTTTAATATACCGATAGGAACAGCCGTTGATTTTACCCCGTTTACCTCCAATGCCGCTTATCTCAATGTAGCCAAATCCGATTTCGACCTGGTTACTTTCGGCTATCACATGAAGCATGGAGCCATTGTAAAAGATGACGGAAGCTTCGATTTTTCCAGAACGGATCAAATGGCCAACCTGGCCACCCAAAACGGCCTGGACATATTTGGCCACACCCTGGTATGGCACCAGAACCAGAACGCAGCTTACCTGTCATCGCTTACGGCGGGCAGCAATGAGCCGGAGGTGGTCAACCTGGCCAATAACGGCGGATTTGAAAACGGTCTGACCGGTTGGAGTACTTATAATGCACAAAACGGCGCCACGGTAACTGCCGGCTCCGGGGCCAATGAAGTGAGAACCGGAAACGGCTCCATGAAAATTGTCAATCCCCAGGACAACCCCGGCGGAGAATGGCGCGTACAGATCGCCAGTGACCCTGTGACAACAGTAGTGGGCCGCACCTACCACGTAACGTTTTGGGTGAAGTCAGCTACCGCCGGCGGATCAGGCAGGCTCTCCACCCAGCCATCGGCCATGTACCAGGGCGGCTGGACCACTTCCACTGACTGGACGCCGATCACCTGGATCTTCACCGCCAATGAGCCCCAGACACGGATCCTTTTTGATATGGGGTTACGGGGAAACACGTATTATATCGATGACTTCAAGGTATTCGACCCCGAAGCTCCCGCACCCGATCCTCTCCTGACCAACGGCGGATTTGAGGATGGGCCGGCCAACCTGCCCGCAAGCTGGTCGGTATTTAATGCGCAGAATGGTGCCGCGGTATCTGCAGGCTCCGGTGCTGCAGAAGTACGCACAGGAACCCGTTCCTTAAAGATCGTTAACCCCCAGGATAATCCGGGTGGACATTGGCGGGTACAGATCGCCAGTGCACCGTTTAAAACTTCAGTGGGTACAGCCTACCGTGTTACCCTGTGGGTGAAATCGACGGCTGCCGGAGGATCCGGAAGGATGTCGACCCAACCTTCCGCCCTTTACCAGGGTGACTGGACCACCTCTACCGACTGGTCGCCGGTGACCTGGGTATTCACAGCTAATGAACCCGAGACCCGTATCCTGCTCGACATGGGCCTGAGGGCTAACACTTACCTTATCGATGACATGGAAGTGGTAGACAATTCAATAGCACCACCGACTTCGGGCGCTGACCTGGCTGAAAAAGTGGATGAGGCTATGAAAGCCTTCATCACAGCATCGGTTACACGCTACAAAGGCACGGTAAAAGCCTGGGATGTGGTGAATGAACCTCTCGTGGAATCCGGCGCTTTGAGAACCAACGCCAACACGACCGTGCCTACCAACGCTACCGACATCTTCTTCTGGTCGCAATACCTGGGCAGAGACTATGCTCTGAAAGCATTCAAATATGCCTCAGAAGCCGATCCGGGTGCCCAGTTATTTATCAATGAATACAACCTGGAGTCAAGTCCCTCCAAGCTCGATTCCCTGATCGCCTTTGTCAACGAGCTCAAAGGAAAAGGGGCCAAAATAGACGGTATCGGTACCCAGATGCACGTACTGCTGAGCACTCCACGGGCCGGAATAGACAACATGTTCCGTAAGCTGGCGGCCACAGGGCTTTTGATCCGGGTATCTGAATTGGATGTACGGGTGAACCAGAACAGCAAACAGGGGTTTGTCCTTACACCCCAATATGAGGGGTACCAGGCAGAGATGTACGAATATATCATTAAATCTTATCTGACAAATGTTCCTTCAAACCAGCAGCACGGAATTACCATTTGGGGTATATCCGATGATACCAGCTGGCTCTATAGGAACGGGTCCGACTTTCCGCTGCTGTATCATGCCGATTTCTCAAAAAAGGCAGCTTACGGGGGTGTGTTGAAAGCCGCAAAATAAACCTGTGCATCCCGACAGGAACGCCTGTCGGGAACCGCACCTGGTTAATAGCACTTTCCCGAGAGGCCAGCTTTATTGACCTTTTATACTTTCCCGTCAGGAAACTGAAGAAATACGATGATCTGATCACCGTTTTGATCGATCTTTAAGGAAAAAAACAAATTCAGATGATCACCCGACACGCAATGCGCTGGTACGGACCCAAAGATCCGGTTTCTCTCATGGACATCCGCCAGTCCGGAGCCTCCGTAGTGGTATCGGCCCTCCACCACACCCCGGTAGGAGAAGTTTGGACCCTCCCGGAGATCACCCGGTATAAAGATCATATCGAAGCAGGGAATAATACCTATACCCCTCTTCACTGGGATGTAGTGGAAAGCCTGCCCGTACACGAGGATATCAAAAAAGGACTCCCGGAAAGAGAAAAATGGATAGCAAATTATAAAACGTCTCTGAAAAACCTGGCGGAATGCGGCATCCGTACAGTTTGTTATAACTTTATGCCCGTGCTCGACTGGTCAAGGACCCACACCCGATACGAAATGCCGGACGGTGGAAAAGCTCTCCGTTTCGACTGGCTGGAATTTGCCGTTTTTGACCTGCATATCCTGAAAAGGCGCGGGGCGGAAGAGAGCTATTCTCCCGCACTGGTGGCAGCCGCTGCAGAGCAGTTTGCTACCCTTCCGGAAGCCGAATTACACCGCATATCTTCCAATGTATTGATGGGCCTGCCGGGCTCCGACGATGCCTTTGAGCTGGATACTTTTCAAAGCCTGCTGGATGCCTATAAAGAGGTGGGGGAGCAGGGCCTGCGGGAAAACCTGTACTACTTCCTGCGGGAGGTGGCCCCGTTTGCTGAGGAGCTGGGGGTGAAGCTGGCCATTCATCCGGATGATCCCCCCTTTCCGCTGATGGGATTACCCCGGATCGTCAGTACAGCGGACGACCTCGTGCAGATCCTGGCCGCCTGCAATGTCCGGGCTAACGGACTTACCTTCTGCACGGGTTCTTTAGGAGTAAGAGAAGACAACGATGTGGCGGCTATGGCGAAACGCTTCGCTACCCGTATTCATTTTTTGCACTTACGTACCACCAAAAGAGAAAATACCCGTTTCGGAAGCTTTCATGAAGCCCGGCACCTGGAAGGCGATGTAAATATGTACGAGGTTTTGTCGGTGATCAGGCACGAGCATAACCGGCGGAAAGAGGCCGGCTTAGCCGACTACCGGATTCCGATGCGCCCCGACCACGGCCACGCCATTTTAGACGATTTAACTAAGAAAACCTATCCGGGCTACACCGCTATCGGGCGGCTGAAAGGTCTGGCTGAATTACGCGGAATAGAGTATGCATTAACCCTGGCTTCAACATGAAATTTATCGACAACTTTTTAGGGAAGAAATTCATCCTCACAGGCTTTACGCTGAGGTGGGCATCCCTGCTTTTTCTTTTTCTGACCCCATTATTCGCCCATGCCGATGACGGCTACAAACTGTGGCTGAAATACGATAAAATTGCCGATAAGGCGCAGCGATCGTATTACAGCACCCGCCTGAAAACCATTTATGCCGATACCCGTGACCCTTCAGTGAAAGTGGCCGTAGAAGAGCTGCAAAAGGCAGTAAACAGCCTTTTAGGCTTTACTCCGGTCCTGAAGCCCCTTCCAGCCGGTACCACAGGTTTAGTATTGATAACCGACACCTCCACCCCGGATATTAATCGCGAAGGATACCGGATCGCTTCGGAAGGAAAGCGCATCACCATCCGCGGAAAAACCGGGGCCGGGGTGCTGTACGGAGTGTTTCACTTATTACGAAATATGCAGACCGGCGAAGCTAATAACGTAGTGACCTCTCCGGCCATTCAGCTCCGTATGTTAAACCATTGGGACAACAATAACGGCACCATTGAGCGAGGGTATGCCGGCATGTCGCTGTGGAAATGGTACGAGCTTCCGGAACGCATCGACCCGCGCTACATCGACTACGCAAGGGCCAATGCCTCGATCGGCATCAACGCTACCGTACTCAATAACGTGAATGCCAGCGCCCGTTTCCTGACGCCGGAATACCTGGGAAAAGTAAAGGCCCTGGCTGACATCTTCCGGCCGTACGGCATAAAAGTTTACTTGTCCGTCAATTTTGCTTCCCCGAAAATCTCAGGCGGCCTTAAAGATGCCGACCCGCTGAACCCGGAGGTCGGGCAATGGTGGAAGGATAAAACCAAAGAAATTTATGCGCTGATCCCGGATTTCGGCGGCTTCCTGGTGAAGGCCAATTCGGAAGGAGAACCGGGCCCTATGGACTACGGCAGAACACACGTGGACGGGGCCAACATGCTGGCCGAAGCGGTAAAACCTTATGGCGGGGTGATCCTGTGGCGGGCCTTTGTATATGCGTTCGACCCCAAAGGTGACCGTTTTAAAGCGGCGTATGAAGAGTTCAAACCGTATGACGGTAGATTTGCCGGTAACGTGATCATCCAGGTCAAAAACGGCCCGATCGACTTCATGCCCCGCGAACCGGTATCACCCCTATTTTCCAACATGGAGAAAACACCGGTTTCTATGGAGTTTCAACTGACCCAGGAATACCTGGGGTGGGCTACCCACTGGGTTTACGAAGCCCCTTTATTCAAAGAATGTCTTGATACCGATACGTACGTAAAGGGAGAAGGCTCTACCGTTGCCAACACGATCAAAGGCAAAACCTTTGACTACCCGCTGACCGCCATGGCCGGGGTAGCCAACACGGGCTCCGACCGCAACTGGACCGGCCATCCCATGGCTCAGTCCAACTGGTATGCGCTGGGGCGGCTGGCATGGGATACGGAGATATCTTCTGAAAAAATAGCCGGGGAATGGGTCCGTCAAACACTTACCCGGAACCCCGCAGCCGTAAAGATCATTACCAACAGCATGATGCGCTCACGGGAGATCTATGTGAACTATACTTCACCGTTCGGATTGCATCACGTTATGGGTGAAGGACATCATTTCGGACCCGAACCCTGGGTGGAAAAAGCACCGCGCCCCGACTGGACAGCCCTTTACTACCACCGGGCCGATGAAAAAGGAATAGGCTTTGACCGGACCTCAAAAGGAAGCAATGCGCTGGCGCAATACCCTGAAAAGCTGGCTCAGGTATATGCCAATCAAGACAGCTGCCCGCTGCCGTTCCTGCTTTGGTTCCATCATGTGGCCTGGGATAAAAAACTGAGTAACGGAAAGATCTTCTGGGACGAGTTTGTGAAAAGCTTTTATGACGGTGCGGAGCAGGTCAGGGAGCTGCAGAGCGAATGGGCGTCTGTGGAAAGCTCTATACCGGCAGAAACGTTCCGGAACGTAGAAAACCGCCTCAAAACCCAATACAAAGAGGCTCTCTGGTGGCGGGATGCCTGCGTGCTGTATTTTCAGACCTTCAGTAAAATGCCGGTACCCTCCCCCTACAAGGCCCCCGAAAGGACCCTGGAAGAAGTGAAAAAATTAGTGGATACTTATCATATAAGATGATACAAAATACGAATAACCGCCCTGTCGTTTTCTCCCTTGAAAACCAATTGGCCCTGATCACCGGTGGTGGGGCAGGAATAGGGCTTGAGATAGCCCGTTGCCTGATCAGCGCCGGTGCCACCGTGGTCATTACCGGCCGTACCGAATCACGATTGCAACAAGCCGTTGCCGAACTCGGAGAAAACGCCCGTTATGCCGTTAACGATGTAACGGCACTCAATACTTTGGAAGGACTGATCACGGAAGTGGAATCGCTTTACGGACCCATCGATATTTTGGTGAACAATGCCGGCATCAACCAGAAAAAGCCGGCGCTGGAAGTAAGCGATGAAGAGTTTACCCGGATCATGGACACCAACCTTACCGCCGTATTTTCCATAACACGTACGGTAGCTAAACGAATGGTGGAAAGGCAACGCGGTTCCATCATCATGATCTCGTCAATGGCGGCTTACTACGGGATCGACCGGGTAGTGGCTTATGCCGCCTCCAAGTCCGGGGTGGAAGGGATGGTGAAAGTGCTGGCATCCGACCTGTCAAAATTCAACGTCCGGGTAAATGCCGTAGCACCGGGTTTTATTGAAACCAACATGATGAAAACGGCTTTCGGTTCCGATCCCGACCGTATGAACAGGGCGCTGAGCAGAACCCCTATGGGCAAATTCGGTAAGCCTGAAGATATCGGGTGGTCTGTGGTATTTTTAGCATCCGAGGCAGCCGCTTACATCACCGGCGTATCGCTGCGCGTAGACGGCGGAAACGCCATAGGGTTTTAACCGGTTAAGATCATGAGAGCAACAAACAATTATAAGACCTTCTTCGGAGCTCCGGCCTCTTCCGGAAAGCGGTTGGGCTTGTTTGCCTCCCCGGTAAGGTTATTAAGCCTGTTTATTTTATGTTTTTCATTCCCCGCTCAGGCCCAGGTCCTTTCCGAAAGCAAAACCGGCTTCGACCTGGCAGAGGCTGCTATTTACGTGGATAAGGATGACTACACGGTCGTCAAAAAATCGGCTGAATTGCTCAGCCAGGACATCGAAAAAGTGACCGGCAGGAAGGTTCCTGTGGTTCATTCCCCGGTAAAGGGAAAACTTATCGTGGTGGGTTCATCAGAAAAGTCAGCCATGATCAAAGACCTGGTAGCCAACGGGCAGATCTCCCTGGTCAAAGCCTGGGAAGAGTACCGGATAAAAGCCCTTGAAGACCAACTGGTCATTGTCGGAAGCGACCGCCGGGGCACCGCTTTCGGGGTTTTTGAGGTATCGCGGCAGATCGGAGTTTCCCCCTGGTACTGGTGGGCCGACGTGCCGGTGAAAGAAAAAAAACATTTGTACCTGAATCCGGCCCTGGATATCTCCGACGTGCCAAAAGTAAAATACCGGGGTATCTTCATCAATGACGAAGCGCCTGCTCTCAGCGGCTGGAGCCGGGAAAAGTTCGGAGGCTTCAATCATAAATTTTATACACATGTATTCGAGCTCATGCTGCGCCTCAAGGCCAATTACCTCTGGCCGGCCATGTGGGGCAGCGCTTTTTATGATGATGACCAGGAGAGCATCGGGGTAGCGGATGATTACGCCATCGTAATAGGCACCAGCCATCATGAACCCATGAACCGGGCTCATGACGAGTGGCGCAGATACGGCAAAGGCGCCTGGAACTACGAACGTAATAAAGACAGCCTGCAGGCCTTCTGGAGAGAGGGCTTTCAGAGGGCGTGGAACGAAAAAATAACAACGGTGGGTATGCGGGGCGACGGCGATGAGCCCATGACCCGGGAGACGGCTACCGGGCTTCTTGAGCGGATTGTGCGTGATCAGCGGCAGATCATGGAAGAAGTAAGCGGAAAACCGGCCTCTGAAACCCCGCAATTGTGGGCCTTATACAAAGAGGTTCAGGAATATTACGATAAAGGCATGCGGGTTCCGGATGACGTAACGCTGCTGCTCTGCGATGACAACTGGGGGAATATCCGTAAGCTTCCGGCTTTGGACGCCGCACCGAGAAAAGGCGGTTACGGCATCTACTATCATTACGATTATGTGGGCGGGCCGCGAAACCACAAATGGATCAACACTACCCAGATCATCCGGGTGTGGGAGCAGATGAACCTGGCTTACCGGCATGGGGTAAAAGACATCTGGATCGTGAATGTAGGCGATATTAAGCCGATGGAGCTTCCTATTTCGTTTTGGTGTGATTTTGCCTGGGATCCGGACAGGATCGGGGCCGGTGACGTAAGAAAATACACCGAAAGCTGGGCCGCCGAACAGTTTGGCAAAGAGCAGGCCGGAGAAATAGCCGATATCCTAACCCGGTATACGAAATACAACAGCCGCAGAAAACCTGAGCTGCTGGATGCCAATACGTATAGCCTGGATCATTACAATGAATTTGAACAGGTTACCAAAGAATACAATGAACTGCTGGAAAAAGCGGAAAACATAGGCTCAAACCTTCCCGGAAAATACCACGATGCTTACTTCCAGCTGGCGCTCCACCCGGTAAAGGCCATGGCCAACCTCTACGATCTGTACTACCATGTGGCCCGGAACAGAAAGGCCTTTGATCGTAATGAACCCATCGCTAACGTGTATGCCGATTCGGCGAAAGCCGCTTTCCTGAAAGATTCTTTGATCACCGTGGCCTACCATACCCTCAATAACGGGAAATGGAATCACATGATGAGCCAGACGCACATCGGGTACACCTCCTGGCAACAGCCCCCATTCAATATTATGCCGGAACTAAAGTATATTGAAAAGTCCGGAGAGGATATTTTACTGACAGCAGAAGCAACCGGTGACCCTCAAAGGGCAATTGTTCCTGAAAATGTGCGTGCCTTCCGGGAACAGGATAAGCAGGTTTCTATTCATGCTCAAAACTTCAGCAGAGCCATAAATTCAAACGGTATCACCTGGCAGGTTTTGCCCGATCTGGGTAAATTTGAGGATGCGGTAACCCCGCTTCCCGTCACCGCCCCGGTGCAGACTCCCGGAGGTAATGCGCCCCACCTCGAATACGATTTTTATACGTATAGTGAAGGAGAGTTTGAGATCACCGCTTACTTCTCCCCGTCCCTTAATTTTCATTTTACGGAAGAAGGCCTGCAATATGCCGTCTCCATTGATGATGAAGCACCGCAGATCATCAGCCTGAACAAAGAAGACAAAGACAGCATCAGCGGCATCTGGAACCGGTGGGTGGCGGAAGGGGTCATCAAAAAAACAAGTAAGCATTCCATTGCCCAGCCGGGTAAGCATACCCTCAAATACTGGATGGTCAATAACGGCGTGGTGCTGCAAAAGATCGTAGCCGATTTCGGCGGTGTGAAACCGAGCTATCTTGGCCCGCCCGAAACATTACATAAAAAGTAGTTTTTTACAGATATGAAAAAAATAAAGTATTATCCCGGCACCCTGACCGTCGCCTTCATTATGACAGGATGCGCCGGCGGCCAGAACCCTTCAACAGACCAACCTGTCTTAAAGGAGGTTTTCAGCAACCATTTTCTGATCGGAACTGCGCTGAGTGCGGATCAGATCGAAGGTAAGGATCCCCGGGCCGACTCGCTGGTCAGGAAACAGTTCAATGTGCTGACCGCGGAAAACAGCATGAAAAGCATGTTTCTTCAGCCGCAATGGGAGAAATTTGATTTTGGCCTGGGCGATCAGCTCGTGGAGTACGCCCGGAAGAATGACATGCCGGTCATAGGCCATACCCTGATCTGGCACAGCCAGCTACCACCCTACGCACAGCAAATAAAAAGCAAAGACTCTCTGGAAACCTTTTTCACCGGTCATATTCAGACGGTGGCGGCGCATTATGACCGGAAGATCCTGGGATGGGATGTGGTGAATGAAGCCCTGAACGAGGACGGCACCCTGCGTAACAGCGTTTTTCACCGCCTACTGGGTGACGACTACGTTACGGAAGCCTTCCGCCTGGCTCAAAAAGCCGCCCCCAATACCGAGCTGTACTATAACGATTATAACATTGAGCAGCCTGCCAAAAGAGCCGGCACCATCCGCCTGATCCGGCAAATCCAGGAAGCAGGTGTCAGAATTGACGGTGTGGGCATCCAGGGGCACTGGCAGGTAGGCAAAGTGCCGTTAAAAGAGATTGAAGACAGCATCCTGGAATACGCGGCCCTGGGTATCCAGGTCATGATCACCGAACTTGACGTGGAAGTGCTGCCCCGCGATTTTACCGGAGCGGAGGTCAGCCAGCGGATGAACGCCCGGAATGACCCTGCACTGAACCCCTATACAGCCGGGCTGCCCGACAGTGTTCAGGATCAGCTGGCCAGCGATTATGAGGCGCTCTTCAGGCTGTTTCTGAAGCATAAAGACAAAATCACCCGGGTAACTTTCTGGGGCGTGAATGACGGCCAGAGCTGGCTGAACGGCTGGCCGCTTCCGGGAAGAACCAACCACCCCCTGCTGTTTGACCGGAACTATCAGCCTAAACCAGCTTATTACAAAGTAATTGACCTCAAAAAAGATTAAAATGAATCAGAAATTATCGGTGCTGGAGAAAGTAGGCTATAGCCTGGGCGACTTATCCGCCAACCTGGTCTTTCAAACCCTGATGACCTACCTCGCCTACTTCTATACCGACGTTTACGGCCTGGCGCCCGAAGTGGCCACTCCCGTGATCTTTACGGTGGGTATGGTGGCTGCCTTTACTTTTAACCCCGTTATCGGGGCGCTGGCTGACCGTACCCACACTCGCTGGGGAAAGTTCAGACCCTGGATCCTGTTCACGGCTGTACCTTTAAGCCTGGCCGCCCTGATGGCTTTCACTACCCCTGATTTTGATGAAAAAGGCAAGGTGATCTACGCGGTTATCACGTATTCTGTTCTGCTTTTTCTCTATGCCGCCAATAACCTTCCCTACGCCGCACTAAGCGGAGTGATCACCGGCGATATGGGCGAGCGAAACAGCCTTTCGTCCTATCGCTTTGTAGCAGTCATGGTAGCGCAGTTCTCAGTGCAGGCACTGATGTACCCCGTGATCGAATATGTGGGCAACGGCGATAAGGCGGCCGGTTTCTCCAAGGTAATGATCTACCTGGCCATCATAGGGGCCGTTCTGATGCTGATCACTTTTTTCACGACCAAAGAGAGGATCGTGCCCGCACGGGAACAGCGCTCCAGCCTGGGTCAGGACCTCAAAGACCTTAGCCGGAACCGCCCCTGGCTGATCATGCTCATAGCTACCATCCTGGTATTTATCACCCTGGCGATGAAAGGCGGTACCTACCTGTACTATTTTGAGAACTATGTCAGCAAGGAGGCTCTATCCCGTTTTCTTTCTGCCTTCGGGTTGAATCAGTTGGAAAATCCTGCGGCTACAGGTTTCAGCCTGTTTAACGGCCTGGGCATTATCTTTATGATCATCGGCATTACGCTGTCCAAAAGATTTGCGGATAAATACGGCAAGCGCGATACCTTCATGGCGGCCCTGTTCTTATCGACCCTGCCTATCCTGATGTTTTACGTATATGCCCCCGGGTCTGTTGAGCTGATATTCGCGTCGCAGATCATCCACGGATTATTTTACGGCATTTCAACCCCTATCTTATGGGCCATGATCGCCGATGTGGCCGACTACAGCGAATGGAAAAACCACCGGCGGGCCACGGCCATCATCTTTTCCGCTATGATGGTCGGATTGAAAGCCGGACTTACTCTCGGGCAAAGCTTCATCACCGGCCTGCTCGACCTCTTTCATTATGTGCCCAATGCCGTACAATCGGAAGAAACCGTGCAGGGCATAAAGCTGACAGTGAGCATCTTTGCTGCCATTCCTTTCCTGTTAGCCGTGGGTCTTTTGTTTTTCTATGAGATCAACAAAAAGACCGAGGTACAAATTGAACACGATTTAAAATCACGCCGTTCGTGAAGATGTTAAAAAATATACAAACTGCTGCGTTGTTTTCGGAATTCGGCCTTAGTCACATACTGTTAGTATGCTCCTTCGGCCTCATCCTCAACGCCTTGCATTTTGCGTATTTTTTGAACATCTTCCCCGGCCATAAACTTAACTAACACTTTTAGGCACCCTCATAAACCCAATTAACCATTAACAATTAATCATTAAAGATAATGCCCGAAGACAGCATCGACCATATCAATTTCGACGACCTCAACCGGAGGGCTATTTCTCAGCCTCTCATCCGTCATCTTTATACGGCCGACCCTTCCGCCCATGTTTTTAACGGAAGAATTTATATTTACCCCTCTCATGACGTAGATGGTGGTGAGGCATTTGACGACCTCGGCGGCCATTTCTGCATGGAAGACTATCATGTGTTTTCAATGGATAAACCCGGTGCGGAAGTTACCGATCATGGTCAGGTCCTGCATGTAAACGATGTGCCCTGGGCCGAAAAACAAATGTGGGCGCCGGATGCCGCCGAAAAAGATGGAAAGTATTATCTCTTTTTCCCTGCAAAAGACTACGAAGGCATTTTTAAAATAGGAGTAGCCATCGGCGACTCCCCTTCAGGGCCATTTTTGCCACAGCCCGAAGCCATAAAAGACAGTTTTTCCATTGACCCTGCTGTTTTTAAAGACGATGACGGCAGTTATTATATGTATTTTGGTGGTATCTGGGGCGGGCAGTTACAGCGCTGGCGTACCGGCACGTTTAATGGAGAACAACCCGAAAGTCCGTTAGCCCATTTGCCTGAAAATAATGAACCCGCCCTATGTGCTAAAGTAGCCAGACTAAGCGGCGATCTGCTGGAGTTTGCCGAACGTGCCAGAGATCTGGTCATACTGGATGAAGATGGAAATCTGCTGTTACAGGGAGATACCAACCGCCGCTTTTTTGAAGCGGCCTGGATGCATAAATACAAGGGCAGATATTATTTCTCTTACTCCACCGGAGACACCCACTTTTTGTGTTATGCCATCGGTGACAGCCCTTACGGGCCTTTCCGCTATGCCGGCAGAATTCTCAACCCCGTAGTGGGCTGGACCTCCCATCATTCCATTGCCGAATTTGACGGAAAATGGTACCTGTTCTATCATGACAGCAGTTTAAGCCAGGGAGTAACCCACTTAAGGAGCATCAAAATGGCTGAAATTGAGTACGATCAAAACGGTTTTATCCGAACGCTTGATCCTTACTTGCCGGACGAATGAAACTTTTATCTCCATAAGTCGTTAGCTATTAGCCGGGTGGCGGACCACTTTTAGAAGCGTCCTCCGGGTGACGTTTCACCGGCCGAAGATGAATAAAACAGGCTGCCCTCACTACTAATTGCTAACAGCTAAATTTTTATACCTATGAAAAAGATTGTATTGCTTCTCGTATGGTTGTCCACATTCCCCTGCCTTGCCCAGGTAAGACTCCCGGCGATTGTCAGTGACGGAATGATCCTTCAGCGCGACACCCCCCTTAAAATCTGGGGCTGGGCTCACCCCGGCGAAAAAGTGACGGTGCAGTTTGACAAAAAGAAGTACAATACAAAAGCTGGTGCCGATGGAAAATGGCAGGTAGAATTTCCACCCATGCCAGCCGACGGAATCGCTCACACCATTAACATCAAAGGGAAAAACACCAGCATTATAAACGATGTTCTTCTGGGCGACGTATGGTTCTGCTCCGGGCAGAGTAACATGGTGCATCAGATGAACATCCATGATGTAACCTACGCCAAAGATATCGCAGAGGCCGACTTCCCTCAGATCAGACAATTCTGGGTACCCAATACCACCAACCTCATTGCCCCGGCGGAGGAACTGCCTTCCGGCGAATGGGTGCCGGCCATAGGGGATAAGGTTCGGCCGTTTTCTGCTGTAGCCTATTTCTTTGCGCGAACTCTGCACCGGAAATATAATGTACCGGTAGGTATCATCAATGCCAGCTGGGGCGGCACTCCCATCGAAGCGTGGACCAGTGAAGAAGGCTTAAAGAATTTTGACGATATCCTGGCCACCCTCCTTAAAAACAAGGATACCTCCTACGTTAATCAAACCAACCGTATCGCAGCCCTGGCCAACCGTCCGCGTCCGGCCAATGACCTGGGCCTAAAATCCACTCCCCAATGGTTCGAAACGGCTTATCAGCCCACGGGTTGGAAACCCATAAATGTACCGGGCTACTGGGAAGACCAGGGCGTACGTGACCTGAACGGTGTGATGTGGTACAGAAAGGAGATCGATGTGCCTGCTTCCATGACCGGGAAAGAGGCCGGGGTCTGGTTAGGCAGAATTGTAGATGCCGATGAACTGTACATTAACGGGAAACGGGTGGGCGGTTTCGGGTATATGTACCCGCAAAGAAGATACAAGGTGGCAAATGATGTCTTAAAAACAGGTAAAAATATCTTTGTGGTACGTATAACCAACCATGGAGGCAAGGGCGGGTTTGTACCCGACAAACCCTACTGTTTATTTGCCGGAAAAGACACCATCGACTTAAAAGGCACCTGGCATTACAAAGTGGGAGAGGTATTTGAGCCGGCTGCTCCCGGCCCTCCGGCAATTGCGCTGCAAAACCAGCCCACAGCATTGTATAACGCAATGGTCCATCCGCTGATTCATTACGGAATAAAAGGAGTGCTTTGGTACCAGGGGGAAAGCAATACGGGAAGAGCTGAGCGGTACGAATCGCTGTTAACTGCCCTGATCAACGATTGGAGAAACCACTGGGAAAAACGGGAACTCCCTGTCATTTTCGCTCAACTTCCCGGCTTTATGGATTATAATTACCTGCCTTCAGAAAGTAACTGGGCCCGCCACCGCGAAGCCACGCTGAAAGCGTTGAAAATTCCTTACACGGCCATGACGGTCAACATTGACCTCGGTGAATGGAATGACGTTCACCCCGACAACAAGAAGGATGTGGGTGAAAGAATGGCGCTGGCGGCCGCTAAGCTGGCCTACGGCGAAGATCTGGTCTATTCCGGGCCTGTCTACCGATCGTCGAGCATCGAAGGTAGCCGGATCCTGCTTTCATTTGACCATACGGGCAGCGGGTTGGTCACTTCTGACCGGGAGGCTCCCGCAGGATTTGCCATCGCCGGTGAAGACAAAAAATTCCGCTGGGCCCGGGCCCGGATCGAAGGGGATAAGATCGTGGTATGGCACGACGAAATCCCCGAGCCAAAGTATGTGCGTTATGCCTGGGCGGATAATCCTGTCAACCCGAACGTATACAATCGGGAGGGTCTGCCGGCATCGCCTTTTCGCACGGATGACTGACCGTGGAGAACATCTGAAAAACCAGGAGTACCTCTTTACAAAAAGTTCAGTGGGCTCACAAATACCTTATAATAACCCAATTTCATATATGAGATTAACAATTTGTTCTGGAGATGGGCATGATAATTCATTATTTTCCCTGAATCTTTCAAAATAAGCTAAAACTATCTTACTGTCTTTTTTGATTACAGGATCGGAACATAGGAGGGAAGGAACAACAACCGGATTATTTTCGCTATCAAATGTCATTGCCAAACCCGGCAATAGTATGGCTCTTCGTTTATATTCATTTATTCTAAAATTAAGTATATTGCCTATTCCTCTAATTTTGTTTTCTATATCAGGAGAAATGATTTGTAGAATATGGTTTCTTATAATTGCAAAACCAAAATAGTATTTATTAAGAAATGGATTATATATTTTAACGGAATTGTCAGCAAAGATTTCTAATCTGTTTTCGTAAGGATCTTTATATAAAGGATTGTTTTTGTAATGCAGAAAGTAATTATATTCCCCTATATAGCCACTGATTGATTCTGAGAAGTCAAGTTGATCCTTAAATTTATTGTAACCAGAATAAAATAAAAGTCTTTCATCTTTAAGTTTTTCCCAAGTTTTACTACTATAATTATATATATAGGTAAATGCTTCTAAAATTGGGCCGAATGTTGCTATTTTCAGCGGTTTACTTCTTACCTCCCTATAGTTAAAATAAAAATTCCTTAACCATTCAGGATTTATTTTGCTATTCGTTTTTTCATTAATAAAATCACTTATATGGTCAAAGTTGTTTGCTGTAGTTAACAGTTCAATATTCTTTTCCGAACTTAGTTTCTCAAATTCCCCTATGATAGACTCCTTCAAATCTGCCGGATACTTCTCAAATTTCTTAGACGAGATCCTATATTTATTACTCATCACGAAAAGGCATTTTTTTTGACAAAAAATCAAATAGAATATCTAAAATGGCTAACCTGCACCAATATTAAATTTGTTCTGTAAAATTAATTAAAACTATGAGTAAAAACACTAAAGAACAAATTGAAAGAGAAGTTGTAAAAATTACGACCGAGAGAGCTGTGGAGGATCAAAAGAAAGGAAAATACAACCCTCCAATAGGGGTCTTTAATCTTTTCCCCAGCGAAGATAAATTAATGAAGCAAGAGGCCTATGACAAAGCTTGGGAGGCGGCCAAAAAAAATTAGTATCCACACTCCTTCCCCGTTCTCCCTGAAACAGAGTTTCGGCTTTGTCGAACTCTGATTTCTTATTAAATATACCCGCGGAAGTGCCTGCTTATCCAGACCCGCCGTCTGCCCTCTCTCCCGCAAACTAAAAAAGCCCGTCAGCGTTAGCTGACAGGCTTCTCAATAAATATCCGGCATCTACCTACTCTCCCGGGTTTGATCCAAGTA